>NZ_CP071409.1:3422825-4107390 GCF_022647505.1 [Pantoea] beijingensis | reverse complement strand
GCGGACTCCACTCGAACAAAATCGATAAGAAAAAAGGCGCTGAAACGATAAATTAATCATTGTTGACGCATGCAGACGATACGCATACGAACCGCTATCTGCGGTTAATCCGATCGCGATCGCTCGGAGGATCGTTAGCGGAAGGGGCGGATCATAGCGCAAAGCGCGCCAGAGATCTTCACTTTCTACACAGTTTTGATCCATTTTATCCACAGGCATAAATCACGCCGATCAGTTTAGGTCAACCGCACCAAAAGATATTCAGTATTGTCGTGATTCATGCCTTTCTCCAGTCCAGCTCACACTATCCATTTCTGTATGCCGATATTTTTTTCTGGCCAGGCAACGCTGTTCGGCATTTTAATTTACAGAAGCTTATGCCGATCAACGATCGAGACTTGCCCTGCAAGCCAACAACCGTGGGGAAACTAAAAGATAAAAGGATAAACGATCGCCAGAAGATCCTCACGATCCTTGCGATTTATCGCAGAGGCCGTATAATTCTTGCCCCAGCGTGTTGCGCGTCCTGGCCGATTCGGCGGGTTTTGCGGGTCGACTCGGGACAATTAAGACGCAGCTTGAAGCGAAGTAAATTGACTCTGGACTGTACAATTATTACAATCCCGCCTCTTTATTAAAGACACATTGAGGCGTTGGTCGTTTTTACTGGCCCATAAACGCGTCACCAAGTGAAATTTTTCAAGTTTAGGTAGAAATCGCCATGAAACGCACTTTTCAACCGTCCGTACTGAAGCGTAACCGTTCACACGGTTTCCGTGCTCGTATGGCAACTAAAAATGGTCGTCAGGTTCTGGCACGTCGTCGTGCTAAAGGCCGTTCTCGTCTGACCGTTTCTAAGTAATAAAGCTAGCCCTTGGTGGTTACGCTCGCATTTCCCAGGGAGTTACGTTTGTTAACTCCCACTCATTTCACTTTCGTCTTCCAGCAGCCACAACGGGCTGGCATGCCGCAAATTACCATTCTCGGCCGCAATAATGGGCTGGGGCATCCCCGCATCGGTCTTACCGTCGCTAAAAAAAATGTTAAGCGTGCGCATGAGCGTAACCGGATCAAGCGATTGACCCGCGAAAGCTTTCGCCTGCGACAACATGAGCTCCCCGCAATGGATTTTGTGGTAGTGGCGAAGAAAGGGGTTGCCGATCTTGATAATCGTGCGCTAACGGAAGCGTTGGAGAAACTATGGCGTCGTCACTGTCGCCAGGCTCGCGGCTCCTGATTGCGCTGATTCGCGGCTATCAACGCGCGATCAGTCCGCTGTTGGGACCGCACTGTCGTTTTCATCCTACCTGTTCTCAATACGGTATTGAGGCATTGCGCAGGTTTGGAGTGTTAAAAGGCAGTTGGTTGACGATGAAACGCGTATTAAAATGCCATCCTTTGAACCCGGGTGGCGACGATCCGGTCCCGCCAAAAACCGACGATAACAGAGAACATTAACGATGGATTCGCAACGCAATCTTTTTCTCATCGCTTTTCTGTTCGTGTCTTTCATGATCTGGCAAGCCTGGCAAACGGACCACGCTCCGCAGCCTCAGCAAACCCAGACCACGCAGAACACGACCAGCGCAGCCGGTGATGCAGCCAACCAGGGCGTACCAGCAAGCGGACAGGGTAAAACGATCACCGTTAAGACCGATGTCCTGTCTTTGCAACTTAACACCCGCGGTGGTGACATTGAGCAGGCACTGCTGCTGGCTTACCCGGATAAACTGGGCTCCTCTCAGCCTTTGCAACTGCTGGAAACCTCACCTGCATTTATCTACCAGGCTCAAAGCGGCCTGACCGGCCGTAACGGCCCGGATAATCCAGCAAACGGTGCTCGCCCGCTGTATACCACGACCCAGGATCATTTTGAACTGGCTGATGGGCAGAGCGAGTTGCGTATCCCGCTGACTTTTACGGCAGAAAACGGCGCTATGTACACCAAAACCTTCGTACTGAAGCGTGGTGAATATGCGATTAATGTCGACTATCAAGTCAATAATACGACCCAGCAGCCGCTGGAAGTCGCGATGTTTGGTCAGTTGAAACAGTCTATCGACTTACCAAAAAGCCGTGATACCGGCAGCAATAACTTTGCTTTACATACTTTCCGCGGTGCGGCTTACTCCACCAGTGATGAAAAGTATGAAAAATACAAATTCGATACTATCGCTGATAATGAAAACCTGAGTACTTCCACAGCGAACGGCTGGGTGGCCATGCTGCAGCAATATTTTGCTACTGCCTGGGTGCCGCGTACGACAGGTAATAACACGCTTTATACCAGCAATCTTGGCAATGGCATCGCGGCGGTAGGATATAAATCTACACCCGTGACTATCGCAGCAGGTTCCCAGCAGAATCTGGCGGCAACACTGTGGGTAGGACCTGAAATTCAGGACAAAATGGCGGCAGTGGCGCCACATCTTGACCTGACCGTGGATTACGGCTGGCTGTGGTTTATTTCACAACCTCTGTTTAAGTTGCTGAAATTCCTCCACAGCTTTATCGGTAACTGGGGTTTCTCGATTATTGTTATCACCTTTATCGTGCGCGGCATTATGTACCCGCTGACCAAAGCGCAGTACACCTCAATGGCGAAAATGCGCATGCTGCAGCCTAAAATTCAGGCGATGCGTGAGCGCTTAGGTGATGATAAGCAACGCGTTAGTCAGGAAATGATGGCGTTGTATAAATCTGAAAAGGTTAACCCGCTGGGCGGCTGTCTGCCGCTGGTGATTCAGATGCCTATCTTCCTGGCACTGTATTACATGCTGATGGGCTCAATTGAGCTTCGCCATGCGCCATTCGCGTTGTGGATCCACGATTTGTCGGCACAGGACCCGTTCTATATCCTGCCGATTCTGATGGGTGTGACGATGTTCTTCATTCAGAAGATGTCGCCAACCACCGTGACCGACCCGATGCAGCAGAAGATCATGACTTTCATGCCGGTCATTTTTACCGTGTTCTTCTTGTGGTTCCCGTCCGGTCTGGTGCTGTACTACATCGTCAGTAACCTGGTGACCATTATCCAGCAGCAGCTGATTTACCGCGGCCTGGAAAAACGCGGCCTGCACAGCCGCGACAAGAAAAAAGCGTAACGGGTAAATTTATTATTACCAACCCGAGTGGGATGAGTAATCAACCCACCTGAAGCTTGAATGATGAAAGGTGTATGATAAGGCGGTCATTGACCGCCTTATTTTTTTATTAGCCAATGAGAGAACACCATGAGCCATAGCGATACTATCGTCGCCCAGGCCACTCCGCCAGGACGCGGCGGCGTCGGCATTCTGCGCATTTCAGGTGCCAAAGCAGCTGAAGTGGCACAGCATCTGCTCGGTAAACTGCCAAAGCCGCGTTATGCTGATTATCTGCCTTTTCTTGATGCCGATGGCAGCGCACTCGATCAGGGGATCGCCCTGTGGTTTCCTGGGCCGCATTCATTCACCGGCGAAGATGTCCTTGAGTTGCAGGGCCACGGTGGCCCGGTAATTCTCGATCTGTTGCTTAAGCGCATCGTGGCGTTGCCGGGACTACGTATTGCCCAGCCCGGTGAGTTCTCCGAACGTGCTTTTCTGAATGATAAGCTCGATTTAGCGCAAGCCGAAGCCATCGCGGACCTGATTGATGCCAGCTCAGAACAGGCCGCTCGTTCCGCACTGAATTCATTACAAGGCGCTTTTTCCACCCGTATAAATCATTTAGTGGAAGCGCTTACTCACCTGCGAATCTACGTGGAAGCAGCAATTGATTTTCCTGATGAAGAAATTGATTTCCTGTCAGACGGTAAAATTGAAGCCCAGCTCAATACGGTAATTACCGATCTCGATGCCGTACGCGCTGAAGCACGTCAGGGAAGTCTGCTACGCGAAGGAATGAAGGTGGTGATTGCGGGACGTCCCAACGCCGGAAAATCCAGTTTGCTGAACGCGCTGGCGGGACGTGAAGCCGCTATCGTGACTGATATTGCCGGAACAACCCGTGATGTCCTGCGTGAGCATATTCATATCGACGGTATGCCTTTGCATATCATCGATACCGCGGGGTTACGCGAAGCCGGTGATGAAGTAGAACGCATCGGTATTGAGCGGGCATGGAATGAAATCAAGCAAGCTGACCGTGTGTTATTTATGGTCGATGGCACGACTACGGATGCGACTGAACCTGCACAGATCTGGCCAGACTTTATCGCCCGCTTGCCAGATAACCTACCAATAACTGTCGTGCGAAACAAAGCGGATATCACTGGTGAAACGCAGGGATTAACAGAAGTAAATGGTCACTCTCTTATCCGCCTCTCCGCCAGAACCGGTGATGGCATTGAGGTGCTCCGCGACCACCTGAAGCAAAGCATGGGATTTTCTGGCAACATGGAAGGCGGTTTCCTGGCACGTCGACGCCACCTGCAGGCTCTGGAGTTAGCGTCTGCTCACTTACAGCAGGGGAAACAACAGTTACTGGGTGCATGGGCGGGTGAATTACTGGCTGAAGAGCTACGGTTAGCGCAACAGAATTTAAGCGAAATAACCGGTGAATTTACCTCGGATGATCTCCTTGGCCGTATTTTCTCCAGTTTCTGTATTGGAAAGTAAGCAGCGAGCACTCAGATAACGGAAAGCTCATTGGCCTGGTTGTTGCCGACACACCAGACATGCACAGTGCGACGGAACCGCGGCGTACTGAGGATACGTAAAGGCTCCGAGCAAGATCCGGAGCCAATCCGACCTCAAAATTGCCTGCCAGGTCGGACTTAAGCGGGTAGAGCACATCGGCAATATCATTGCGGTGCGATATCTTTCCACGGATACTGCCTGAATGACGCGTATGCTGCCAGGCCGACCAATTCATCTTCTTCCTCACTTTAATCTGAATTTTATGCCCCTGATGCGAAAGCCGGGTGCAATCCCCTCGGAAAATTCTTACAATAACCCTGATGATTATCCGACCATTTTCACGGAGCGACAGATGGCAAGTCATTTTGTACGCTGGACTTTCGTCCAGAGCAAACCAAATGTTCACCGATTACCCCAGCAACTCGTTGAAAATTCACTGAGTTTTGAATCAAGGCGCCGAGGACGATTTCTGGCATCCCGTATGCTGCTAGCGGAGCTAATGCTGCGTGTTTACGGTATCCAGCGACTGCCCGAAATAATTACCCTGAGTAACGGGCGTCCTGCCTTTGCCGATCCCGACCTGCCCGATTTTAGTATTGCCTATGCTGGCGGTCAGATTGGCGTTCTGTTGGCGGAAGAAGGTGCCCGTGGCGGACTGGATATGGAAATAGTCCGCGCGCACAGCCGCCAAACGTTAAACAACTATATGCAGGTTCTCTCTTCTGCAGAAAAAGCCTGGGTTAATGCACAGCAGGATTGTATTGAGGCCATAACCCAGCTTTGGACGCTACGTCATAGCGTGATGAAACTGACTGGCGAAATCGATCCGGGTGATGCTGTTCGTCTACATCCAGCCTCTGGTCGCCTGCGTTCTTCGACTATGCCTGATATTCAGGCCATCTGCGATGTTGAACCGTTATTGATTTGGTCCTGCGCACTCTCACCAGCCAGTGACCGCTTACACCTATGGGAATTTGACGATCGCTATAACTGGCATTCGCTGGGTGATATCGAAATTAATAAGCCGAGAATGGGGCCACGTGCATTACGGCTGACCAGTATGCCTTCCGAGAGATTGCTACAACATTAATACACCCCGACAGCCACAGTTTACCCTTTACCCACCACGCCAAACATTTTCAAAAGGGCCGACTCAACGGCCCTTCCAGCCCGCTCATTTAACTTACAGAAAGCTGATCAGTGTCATACCTGGTGCGCGTCAATAAAGACAATTTTCACGATAAACAGTAAAGCAACAATCGCGACACAGGGACTTATCTCACGCCATCGCCCCGTACCCAACTTCATCACACCGTAAGCAATGAAACCAAACGTAATGCCTTCAGTAATTGAAAAACTAAAAGGCATCATGATTGCCGTAACAAAAGCGGGAACGGCTTCGGTAAGATCTTCCCATTTTATCCGCGCAAGGCTGGAGGTCATCAACACACCGACATAAATAAGCGCGCCTGCTGCGGCATAAGCGGGTACCATTGCGGCCAGCGGCGACAGGAAAATAACCAACAGAAACAGAATGCCGGTTACCACCGCCATCAGCCCGGTACGCCCTCCCACCGCAACACCTGAAGAGCTTTCGACATAAGCCGTCACGGAAGAGGTTCCGATAAATGAGCCCGCCACCGAACTCAGGCTATCGACATAAAGCGCCTGCTTCATTCGCGGAAATTTTCCCTGTTCGTCAGCCAACCCGGCTTTGTCTGTTACCCCAATTAGCGTACCCGACGAATCAAACAGGTTGACCAGCATGAAAGAAAAGATGATACCAGCCATGCTGATGTTCAGTGACCCAGCCAGATCTATCTGCCGAATCACGGCACTGACCGCCGGCGGAGCGGAGAATATCCCGGTAAATTTTACATCGCCAAGCGCCATACCGATTAACGTCGTCACAACGATGGAAACCAGCACCGCAACATGCACATTACGCGATGCAAGAATTGCGATAATAAAAAAGCCTAACGCGCCCAGCAGCACGCTGTGCGACGTAAAATCCCCTATAGCAACCAGCGTATCTTTGTTTGAAACGACGATGCCGGCATTTTTCAGGCCGATCATCGCAATCAGTAGACCAATGCCACTGCTGATGCCCACACGCAGGCTCAGCGGAATATTGGCAATGATCCAGTAGCGGACGCGAAATACGGTCAACAGCAGCAGGCCCATAGCGCCCCAGAAAATCGCCCCCATCCCCATCTGCCATGAGATACCCATTGCCCCGACCACAACAAAGGCAAAAAAGGCGTTCAGGCCCATTGCCGGAGCCAGTGCAACCGGCAAGTTAGCAACCAGCCCCATCAAAATACTGCCGAATGCCGCAATCAGGCAGGTGGTGACAAAAACGGTCTGGGTATCCATTCCCGCTACACCCAGGATCTGCGGGTTAACAAAGACGATATAAACCATCGTAAGAAAGGTGGTAAAGCCAGCAATCACTTCGGTACGAACGGTAGTACGGTGCTCTTGCAGTTTAAACAGACGCTGCAGTAAACCTTGTTTGTTCATAAGTCACTTCCGAACCAGGAAATATGTCGGCGGCTATCCTATAACAAAATGTCGCGTTTTAATGCGTATCGCCATTTTTTTAGCAACCGATTGCGGAAAGTTTGGCAAAAAACGAGTGCCACGACTCTGTTAGTGGGGTCTGAAGCCCACCTGTACGAAAACGCGCGCTAGGTACATTTTTTAAACCATCGTATGTTCTGTCTTAGCGCCAATAGTCCGTCACAGGAGCCATTCATCCGCTTCTTAATCGGTACGTAAACGCCTCTGCGTCACCACCTTCCTGCAGCTCGAATTATTTAGGGTATAGTGACAATCACCTCAAATAATTCAGGACGAGCATAATGAGCATTGAATGCGTATTTTTTGATTGCGATGGCACGCTGGTAGATAGCGAACGCATTTGCACCCAATCTTATGTCAACACCTTCGCCAGGTACGGTATTTCACTGTCGCTTCAGCAGATGTTTGAGAAATATAAAGGGGTGAAACTGTATGATATTGTTGCCGATGTCGTGAAACAGCATCCTGTTGCTGTCTCCTTCGACGAACTGGAGCGTCAATATCGTGCAGAAGTGGAACGCCTGTTTGATGCCGGGCTCACCGCGATCCCCGGTGCTAAATCGCTGCTGGCGCGTGTCAAGGTCCCCATGTGTGTCGTGTCAAACGGCACAGTGAAAAAGATGCAGCATTCGCTGGGACTTACCGGCATGCTCTCCTTTTTTGATGACCGGTTGTTTAGCGGTTACGATATTGAGTGCTGGAAACCCGATCCTGGTTTGCTCTATCACGCTGCTGAAAAAATGGGGGTGTCTACTGCACAGTGTATTCTGGTAGATGATTCAGAAGCGGGCGTGAAAGCCGGTATCGCGGCCGGTATCCCGGTATTTTATTACTGTGCTGACGCACACAATAAAGCCATTGAGCACCCGCTGGTTACTCGCTTTACCGATATGGACCAACTACCGCAGTTGTGGAAGGAAAAAGGCTGGCACATCGCAGTATAACCGGAAATGATAAAGCGCTCTTCCTGCGTTGAAAGAGCGCTTTACACGAAGTCTAAGTATTATCACTTTTCCGGCCATACCATTCAGATGACCGGATAGCCAATCAGACTTATGACTCTCAGGAAACCTTAATGACCACTTTGCCGAACGCACCACGTGACAGGTGTTGGTAAGCCTGGTGAGCCTCGTCAAATGAATAAACATGATCAATCACTGGCTTAATCGTATGCTGGTTTAAAAACTCATTCATCCGATCGAAGCTGGAACGCGGAGCCACCGCAATTCCGCGAATGGTTGTCTGACGGAAAATCAGAGGCATCAGATTAAGTGTAGTCGTCTGCCCGTTCAGGAAGCCAATTTGTGCAATGCGGCCTGATGCTTTGGTCGCTGCGATGGACTGGTTGAGTCCTTCACCGCCAGCTACGTCAAGCAGGAGATCAACACCCTTACCATCGGTAAGCTTCAGCACTTCTTCTTCCCAGCGTGGGAAGGTCCGATAGTTCACACCAGCAACAGCGCCAAGTTTCTTAACCGCTTCCAGATTTTCATCTTTACTGGAGGTAACAATCACCTTGGCGCCAAGAGCTGTCGCAAGCTGTACAGCGAAGATTGATACGCCACCGGTACCTTGCACCAGTACGGTTTGCCCAGCTTTAACTTCACCGAAGTCCACCAGCGAATACCATGCAGTTAATGCAGCGATAGGCAACGTTGAAGCTTCTTCATCAGAGAGGTTGTCAGGCACACGAACGGCGCTCTCCTCATGGATGATCATATATTCAGCAAGGCCACCCGGTAGCGGGGAGCCGAAGCAGTAGTTAGGTTCGTCTGGCCCTGGCTCACCATCAATCCAGCGTGAATAAAGGTGCGAGTTAACCCGATCGCCAACCTTGAATCGATTTACACCCTCACCAACGGCGACAACGGTACCAGCAGCATCACTCACTGGAATAAGGGGTTTTGGCACCATATGCGGTTCATAGAAGCCATCAACGATAGCTTTGTCACGGAAGTTCAGCGATACCGCGCCGATCTTCACCAGCAACTCGCCGGCTTTAGGTGTGGGAGTTGCGGTATCGCCAAGAACCAGATTATCAAGGCCGAAATTTTCCAAAAGCCATGCTTTCATTGTTTATCTCCAGATGAATGAGCAACCTACTGATGGATCATATTGTTAAGCAATGTTGCGATTCGATAAATGCGTAGACTGGCACAAGATTGTTATAATTGAATGCAACAATTCTATTTTTCAGTCCTTGTGCGAAAACAATGCTGCATAAGGGCGTAAGGACGCTATGGACCTGCTCCAGACAATTCAGGTATTCGCCAAACTGGCAGAGCTGGGAAGTTTCACTAAAACAGCCGATGCTATGCAGACAGGGCGCCCGCAGGTTACTCGAACAATCCAGGATCTTGAGACATCGCTCGGCGTGCGGCTTTTCCAACGTACTACCCGTAAGGTAAGGCTCACTTCCGAAGGGGAACAGTTCTACGAGCGAGCGAAAGAGATTCTCGGCAAAGTGGCTGAAGCCACTTCTCTGTTTGGGCATACCGGAAACGTTATGCATGGACGACTACGTGTCGATATTCCTACTGCATTCGCACAACCCAGGCTTATCAAAAGTCTTCATAATTTTACCGTTCTCTATCCGGATATCGAGTTGGTATTAGGGGTTACGGACCGTACTGTCGATCTGGTCGCAGAAGGCGTAGATTGCGTATTACGTATTGGTGAGCTACCCAGTTCAAGCCTGGTTGCTCGTCACATCGGTCAAATCATTATGGTCACCTGTGCGTCTCCAGCCTATCTGCAAAACCACGGTGAACCACAAACGCCGGACGAACTGCATACACACAAAGGCATCACTTTTATTTCAGGCCAGAACAACCGTGCCCGCCCCTGGCAATTTTTCGATGGGGGTAATGACCAAACGTATATCAGTCGTCATGGAATCAGCGTTAACGAATCTAACGCTTATGTCGAATGTGGCATCGCTGGGTTCGGTATCTTGCAGGCGCCAGGAATTATCCTTGACCGCCACCTTGCTGCCGGATCGTTAGTTGAAGTACTGCGCGAGTACCGCCCACGTCCGCGCCCCGTATCCGTGTTGTACCCAAGCAGGTCTCATCTGGCACCTCAGGTTCATGTCTTTGTCGAGTGGGTGCGTGAGCAATTTCCCATACTCTACGGTTGCTGGCTGGAGAGTTAACGTCGGAGGTTGCAGTGTTTTCGCCTCGGTGCTGTCCGATCAACAACAGTAACACCGAGGCAGACAATCACCCGCATCGGGGCGACAGTTTCTTCCCCGATACCTGCGACGACCTCACGCCTTCATTGCCTCAACCAGTGCCCGCAATCCTGCCGATTGGTGCTTGCGGCTTGGAAAATAAAGAAACAGGCTTTCATCAATGGTACACCAATCTTCAAGACAGCGTTGCAGCTGGCCTGCGCGAAGATAAGGGGCTGCACGATCCTCCCAGATATATGCCAGTCCCAACCCGCGTGTCGCAGCGTCTGCCATTAACTCCTGGCTATCGACGGTCAAAGGACCAACGACCTCAACTTTCACCATTTCTCCGTCCCTTGCGAACTCCCAGTTCAAAATTTTCCCGCTGGGAAAGGCGTAACGGATACATGTGTGATTATGTAGATCATGCGGTGTTACGGGAATGCCGTGCTTCTCAAAATATGTTGGTGAGCCAACAACAGCAAAGCGAAATCGCGGTTTGATACGAACCGCGATCATATCCTGTGATAAGCGTTCACCAAAGCGGATCCCGGCATCAAAACCTTCCTGCACAATATCGACCAGCGAGTCAGTCGCGACAATTTCCAGCTTTAGTCCAGCATTGTTTGCCAGCAATTCCATCGCCTCGCCCAGGACATATGGTGCAATAGAGTTCGGAACATTTATTCTGATAGTGCCGAAAGGCGTGGCACGGAAGGAGTTCAATCCATCCAGAGCGGTTCGCATGCCGGTTAGCGCGGGCTGTAATCGTGTAAATAATGCTTCCCCGGCCTCTGTCAGGGATACACTACGCGTGGTACGATGGAAAAGCCGTACACCTACGCGTGCTTCAAGACTGCGTATAGAATGACTTACCGCCGAAGCAGATGTGCCTCGTTCTGTGGCTGCTTGACGGAAGCTAAGATGCTTCGCTACCAAGGCAAATACAGTGAGTTCGACGAGTTCGGCGATCTCCATTGATGAACCTCATTCATTATAGTAAGAAATATTAGCTACTTTATCATATCAATCTAATGCCCTAGTATGATATCCAGCGAATGAGTGGGAAACTTTCTCTCTTGTTCAATGGCCTAACATTTTGAATCTGGAGAAATACATGAACACCAAAGTCTCACCTCAAACCCTTTCAGGAAAAGTCGCTCTGGTTACTGGTGCAAGCTCAGGTATCGGCCGTGCTGCAGCCATCGAACTGGCTCGCCGTGGCGCTAAAGTTGTTGCCAGTGCACGTCGTCGTTCTGAGATTGAGTCACTTGTCGCTGAGATCAAAAGTGAAGGCTTCGAAGCAACAGCAGCTGTTGCTGACATCAACGTTGAACAAGACGTGATCGATCTGGTCGCAAAAACTATTTCAACTTATGGCCGTATTGATGTCGCTTTCAACAACGCGGGTACCGAAGGTGAGTTCACTCCTTTCGTTGACCAGTCAAACGAAGTTTATGACACCATTTTCAACGCTAACGTTCGCGGTGTGTTCTGGTCAATGAAACACCAGGCAAAAGCTATGCTGGCGCAAGGTAGCGGCACCATCATCAACAACGCCTCAATGGGTGGTGTGATCGGTTTCGCTAACGCGGGTCTCTATATCGCAAGTAAGCACGCAGTTCTGGGTCTGACCAAGACCGCATCAATCGAACTGTTCAAGCAAGGTGTTCGCGTTAACGCTGTTAACCCAGGCATCATTGATACCCCATTCCAGGATCGTATCTGGCCAAGCACCCAGGCGAAAGATGACTTCGCAGCATCTACCGTTCCTGGCCGCGCAGGTACACCAGAAGAAGTTGCAAACGTTGTCGCATTCCTGGCTTCAGATGACGCATCGTTTGTATCAGGCCACGGCCTGCTGGTTGACGCCGGTTATTCAATCGCTTAATTAAGCGCAGGCTAAGATCTAACAAAGCCTGCCCCCGTCGTAAGACGAGGGCAGGCTTTTTGCATTCTGTACCATTGCGTCGGGGATAACGTAAATACGTTGTCTTACGGAGTCATCAATACAGAAAGACATTCGGGCTGGGTCAATGCTGAATGAAACACGGAGAATGGAGAAGTAGAAGAGTGTTGAATCTTACGGTCTGTGAGGGTCATCGGGAACCCGTCCCGATGACCCTTCAATTATGCAGGATCGCTGCCGCCATTCTCGCCGGCTAACAATTTATCTAATTGATCGCCCCCGACATGACGAAAATCCTGGCCTTTAACGAAATAGAAAATAATTTCACAGATATTCTGGCAGCGATCGCCAATGCGCTCGATGGCACGGGCACAGAACAGCGCGGTTAATACGCTGGGAATAGTACGCGGGTCTTCCATCATATAAGTCATAAGCTGGCGTACAATACCTTCGTACTCCTGATCGACTTTTTTATCTTCGCGGTAAATCTGCACCGCCGCATTCAGATCCATACGCGCAAACGCATCCAATACGTCGTGCAGCATCTGCACAGTATGATGGCCCAACGACTCAAGGCTCACCAACAGCGGCATATGTTGCTGACCAAATTTTTCCAGCGCAGTGCGGCTGATTTTCTCTGCCACGTCACCAATACGCTCCAGCTCAGAGATGGTTTTAATGATGGCCATCACCAACCGCAGATCGCTGGCGGTTGGTTGACGTTTGGCGATGATACGCACGCAGGCTTCATCAATATCCACTTCCATCATATTGACCTTCTGGTCACTATCAATCACCTGCTTCGCCAGTTGAGCATCCTGGTTGTGCATAGCGGTGATCGCATCGGTCAGTTGTTGCTCCACCATACCGCCCATGATCATGACTTGGGTACGGATATGTTCCAGCTCGGCGTTAAACTGGCCGGAGATATGTTTATTCAGATTTAGGTTGTCCATGTTTTCTCCAGTCCTGTTACAGAGAACAGGCGTTATGAACGCCGACAGTTTAGGTGCATTCCGTCACAAAAACCGAAGCGTACGGCTGACAGTTGCGGATTACGACCCGATTTAATCTCAAAGCGATACCAGCCTGATACCCCATAACTCGAACCGCAGGCGCGCAACCAGTCCGTCACTCCACGAGCGGGCTTCAGTAAGTCGCAGAGGTGGGCAGAAGACGTAGCCAACCCACCTGCAGCTTGAAGTATGGCGGGTACAGCCGGATATCAGCCATAGCGTCCGGTAATATAATCTTCAGTCTGCTTCTGATGCGGCTTAGTAAATAGCGTATCGGTATCACTGAATTCGATCAGTTCACCCAGATACATAAACGCGGTGTGATCGGAACAGCGCGCAGCCTGTTGCATGTTGTGGGTGACGATCACCACGGTATAATCTTGTTTCAGTTCGGTAATAAGCTCTTCGATACGTCCGGTTGAAATAGGATCAAGCGCCGAACAGGGCTCATCCAGCAGCAGGACTTCAGGGCGAATAGCAATACCGCGGGCAATGCAAAGACGCTGTTGCTGGCCACCGGAAAGACTGTAACCGCTCTGATGCAGTTTATCTTTGGTTTCATTCCACAGCGCAGCTTTAGTGAGAGCCCACTGTACACGCTCATCCATATCGGCTCGCGATAGCTTCTCGAACAGACGCACGCCAAAGGCAATATTGTCATAAATGGACATCGGGAACGGCGTTGGCTTCTGGAACACCATACCAACGCGCGCGCGCAATAGTGCGATATCCTGATTGGCCGTCAATATATTTTCGCCATCCAGTAAAATCTCACCTTCAGCACGCTGTTCCGGATAAAGCGCGAACATTTTGTTAAAGGTACGCAGCAGGGTGGATTTACCGCAGCCTGAAGGACCAATAAACGCTGTGACCTGGTTCTTCGCAATATCCAGGTTGATATTTTTCAGGGCATGGAATTTCCCGTAGTAAAAGTTCAAATCACGAACCTGCATTTTTCCGGGACTTTGGTTAACCATACTCATTCTCTTCTCTCGTGTTCAGCGCCGCCATGGCAGCGCGCAGGAATTAATGTTTGCCTTTGGCAAAAACCAAACGGGCCAGAATGTTCAGCAACAGGACGCACAGCGTAATAATCAGCACGCCAGCCCATGCCAGACTCTGCCACTCAGCAAAGGGGCTCATGGCGAATTTAAAAATGGTGACCGGCAGGTTAGCCACTGGCTGCATCATGTCGGTACTCCAGAACTGGTTCGACAGTGAGGTGAACAGCAACGGTGCAGTTTCCCCCGCAATGCGCGCTACGGCCAACAGCACACCGGTAATAATGCCGGAAACAGAGGCTTTGAGGGTAATGGCGGCAATCATCTTCCACTTCGGTGTACCCAACGCATAGGCGGCTTCGCGCAGACTATCCGGCACCAGTTTCATCATATTTTCAGTGGTACGAATGACGATGGGTATCTGTAACAGCGCCAGCGCAATGACACCGGCCCAACCGGAGAAGTGCTGCATTTGTGCCACAACCAGCGTATAGACGAACAGGCCAACAACAATCGACGGCGCGGAAAGCAAGATATCGTTAATGAAGCGAATCACTTCCGCCAGCAAGGATTTACGGCCATATTCCGCCAAATATATCCCCGCCATAATCCCCAAGGGAGTACCAAAGAAGGTCGCCCACAGGATCATCAAACCGCTGCCTGCTAATGCGTTTGCTAACCCGCCTCCCGCCGTATTGGGCGGTGGTGTCATTTCAGTGAACAGCGACAGTGTCATACCGTCAATGCCTTTAGTCACCGTTGAGAACAGGATCCACACCAGCCAGAACAGGCCAAATGCCATCGTCAGCAGCGACAGCGTTAACGCTACGCGATTTTTCATGCGACGCCACGCCTGCATCTTACGACGTGAAGCATCCAGTTCAGCGCGAGACTGCATTTCAATGGTGGTCATGAGCGTGCCCCTTCACTTTTCGCCAACCGCATCACCATCAGCTTGGAGCAGGCCAGCACGATAAAGGTAATCACAAACAGAATCAGGCCCAACTCCATTAATGCTGACGTATGCAAGCCTGAAGCTGCTTCCGCAAACTCATTAGCCAGCGCTGAAGTAATACTGTTGCCCGGCATAAACAATGAAGCGCTGTCGAGCTGGTAGGTGTTACCGATGATAAAGGTCACCGCCATGGTTTCACCCAGCGCACGACCAAGGCCAAGCATAACACCGCCGATAACGCCGTTTTTGGTGAAGGGCAGCACGATACGCCACATCACTTCCCAGGTTGTGCAGCCAATGCCGTAGGCAGACTCTTTCATCATCACGGGCGTCTGTTCAAACACGTCACGCATCACCGAGGCGATATAAGGAATGATCATGATGGCCAGAATCACGCCCGCTGCGAGGATACCGATGCCGAAGGCTGGCCCCTGAAACAGCACGCCAATAAAAGGAATGCCTGACAGCACATTACCCACAGGCGTTTGAAAATACTCAGCAAATAAGGGCGCGAAGATAAACAGACCCCACATGCCATAAACGATACTGGGAATCGCAGCCAGTAATTCTATCGCGACACCAAGAGGACGTCGCAGCCAGCCAGGCGCCAGCTCAGTCAGGAATAGCGCGATACCAAAACTCACGGGGACGGCAATCGCTAAAGCAATCAGCGAGGTCACCAGCGTGCCATAAATCGGTACCAGCGCGCCAAACTGCTCATTCGGCGCATCCCACTCTTTGGTCCAGAGAAAGGCGAAACCGAATTTTTCCATGCTTGGCAAAGAAGCGATGATCAGTGAGACGATAATCCCACCCAGCAGAAATAACACTATCAGCGCAGCCAGTTTTACCAGCACGCCGAAGATAATGTCGCCCTGTTTACCAGGGGCTTGGAAAGTCGGCTTGGATGCAGCCATAAAATTCTCTACGTTGAATTTGTAAGGACGACAGGTTTATCGCCCGAATGTAACGGGCCGGACAGCAATATCCGGCCCCTACAACAAATTAGTACAGCGCTTTACCTGAACTATCTTTAACGTTGGTTTTCCATGCGGTACGAATTTGCTCAACTACCGCAGCAGGTAATGAAGAGTAATCGAGATCGGTAGTGATCTTGCCACCGTTATTATAGGCCCAGTCAAAGAACTTCAGGACGGCTGCGCCTTTTTCTGCATTAGCCTGCTCTTTCTGAACCAGGATAAAGGTGGTTGAGGTGATTGGCCATGCGTTATCACCTTTCTGATACGTCAGATCCTGGGCGAAAGACTCACTCCAGTTAGCGCCTTTAGCGGCATCACTAAAGCTCTGCTCGTTCGGCTCAATTGCCTGACCATTGGCATCGACCAGTTTAGTGTATGCCAGGCTGTTCTGTTTTGCGTAAGCGTATTCAACATAGCCGATAGAACCCGGTAAACGTTGAACAAAGGCTGCAACGCCATCGTTGCCTTTACCACCCAAACCGGTTGGCCAGTTAACGGTGTTGCCTTTACCAATTTTGCTGCTCCACTCGTTGTTTACTTTCGCCAGATAGCTGGTAAACACGAAAGAAGTACCGGAACCATCAGCACGACGAACCACGTTAATATTGCTGTCTGGCAGCTTAACGCCTGGGTTCAGTTTAGTAATTGCGGCATCGTTCCACTTTTTGATTTTACCCAGGTAGATATCACCCACGGTTTGACCATCCAGCGTCAGTTCACCAGATTTTACACCCGGGATGTTCACCGCCATAACCACACCGCCAATAACGGTTGGGAACTGGAACAGGCCATTTTTTTGCAGGTCTGCATCTGCCAGCGGAGCATCAGAAGCACCAAAATCGACGGTTTTAGCAATAATCTGCTTTACACCACCGGATGAACCAATTCCCTGGTAGTTTACCTGGCTGCCCGTTGCGGTATTGTATTCAGCGGCCCATTTGTTATAAACCGGAGCGGGAAATGTACCACCTGCGCCAGTAAGATTAGTGGCGGCAAACGCGGAAACGGCGCTTAAAGAAAGGGCTACAGCCACGAATTGAGCCAGAGATTTGTGCATCTGTGTCATGTTCCCTCCACGGGATAATAAAGTCAGGCTTCACGCCATTTTAGTAAGTTTATTCATTGCTGCTGAGGGGGAAAATAGGACAGTTTAGTGACAGTAAAATGTACTAAAAATGACATTTTTATGACAACAAACTGCTTAACGGTTCGCCAGTCACTGAGCGCTGAGAGTAAAAGCATATGCCACTACCGCTCTGCATTATAGGGCGATCGCAATACGCTACCGCCCCTGGGAAGGAAACTAGCCATTTACAGGTTGAGCGGGTTTGACCAGCAAAGCAGAGAGCGCCGATATCAGACAACCTGCCATGAGATATACAGCGACGCTGTGCCAGCTGCCATCAGAAAAGACCACCAGCATAGCGGCGATAAATGGCGTAAATCCGCCCCCAACCACGCTGGCGACCTGATACCCGACGCCCGCACCACTGTACCGATAACGCGCACCGAACAGCTCGGTAAACATCGGTTGCTGTACGCAAACCACCATATCGTGGGCAATATTCGCCAACATTACTGAGAAAAAGATGATCCACAATGTGGAATGCGATTCCATTGCCAGAAAGAATGGAAAGGCACTAATGGCCCCAATCAATGCGCCAGTAATATAAACGCGCCGCCGCCCAAACTTATCCGCAAGAAATGCAAAAAAAGGAATTGTCAGGCAACTAACCGCACCAACCACTAAACCTATATTCAGGAATAGCTCACGCGGTAGCGCCAGCGCGCTGGTGGAATAATTCAAGGCGAAAGTAGTGACGATATACATCGTCAGTAATTCACATAGTCGTAGCGCGATAATCAGTAAAAATGCACCTGGGTGGCGGCGCAAAGCCTCAACCACTGGCAACGTATGCTTTTCTTCCGGTTTTTTTTGCTGTCGTATAAAGTCGGGGGATTCATCTATGCCTGCGCGAATACGCCAGGCTATCGCGACCAGAACCAGGCTAAATAAAAAGGGAAGCCGCCAGCCCCAGCTTAAAAAATCACTATCGCGGGTAAAATGACTAATCAGTGATACCAGGCCCGTTGCCAGAAGCAGCCCAACGCCATAACCCACCTGCACCCCACTGCTATAGAACGCTTTTTTCCCCTCTGGGGCATTTTCAACTGCCAGCAACGCTGCGCCACCCCATTCACCTCCAACGGCAAATCCCTGGATAGCCCGCAAAACAACCAGCAGTATCGGTGCCCACCAACCAATCGTGTCATAAGAGGGTAATAAGCCGATACAGGCAGTGGAAAGCCCCATCATCCAGACTGTTAGCATTAGCATCCGCTTACGTCCCAGCAGATCGCCATAATGACCAAAAATAATACCGCCTAAAGGGCGAAACAAAAAACCAACACCAAAGGTCGCAAATGCCACAAGCGTTCCCATTGTTGGGCTTACCTGTGGGAAAAAAGCATGGTTGAACACCAGCGCAGCAGTAATGCCATACAGTAAAAAATCATACCAGTCGACGACGGCCCCGGCAAAACTCCCCCATGCAGCACGGTGTGCCAGTTTATGGGTGGACGAAGAAGGGTGATGAATGATGCTGTTGTCCATAATTATCCTGATTGTTCGGATCGATTTTTCTTTTTATTCGGAACGGAGCGGTTATCTCAACCGGACAGGCCGTTGCAGTGAAAGATGAGACTACTGCGTGTTATGGAAAAATGGAATGACTTTACCGGGCAAGCGGCTCTCACTTACGTCAGAATTTGAGAAAGGTCGACATATCCGGCGCGGACAGAGTACAAAGGATTTAACGAGGGTTATTAAGCCACAGCGCTGACAGCAATTAATAATACAAAAAATCCGGCAGAGCCCGTTGAAAGGATACCGGATAGTATGTTTCGATCTCGCCAGGTGTGCTACCTGTTAATCAGCGAATTACTCTACCGTGACCGATTTAGCCAGGTTTCGCGGCTGATCAACGTCCGTGCCTTTAATCAGCGCAACGTGGTAAGAAAGCAACTGCAGCGGCACCGTGTAGAAAATAGGCGCGATCACCTCTTCAACGTGCGGCAGTGGGATAATGCGCATGCCTTCGCTGTCGCTGAATCCAGCATCGCGATCGGCAAACACATACAGTAAACCACCACGTGCACGTACTTCTTCAATGTTGGATTTCAGCTTTTCCAGCAGCTCATTGTTCGGTGCAACGACAATGACCGGCATATCCGCATCAATCAATGCCAGTGGACCATGTTTCAGTTCACCTGCCGCATAAGCTTCCGCATGAATATAAGAGATCTCTTTAAGCTTCAGCGCACCTTCCATCGCAATCGGATACTGATCGCCACGGCCAAGGAATAACGCATGGTGCTTGTCAGAAAAATCTTCCGCCAGCTCTTCAATCAGCTTATCCTGGGACAACATCTGTTCAATACGACTTGGTAACGCCTGTAAAGCATGGACTATGTCATGTTCTACCTGCGCTTCCATGCCTTTCAGGCGGCCTATCTTCGCCACCAGCATGAGCAGAACAGTCAACTGTGTGGTAAATGCCTTAGTCGAAGCGACACCGATTTCGGTACCGGCTTTGGTCATCAGAGCCAGATCGGACTCGCGTACCAACGATGAACCCGCCACGTTACATATGGCCAGTGAACCAAGATATCCCAGTTCCTTTGATAAGCGCAGAGCCGCAAGGGTATCAGCCGTTTCACCGGATTGTGACAAAGTAATCAACAAGCTATTTTTACGGACCGCCGATTTGCGGTAACGAAATTCAGAGGCAATTTCTACATCACAGGGAACATTCGCCAATGACTCAAACCAGTAGCGTGAAACCATCCCTGAGTTATAGGAGGTCCCACAGGCGACGATCTGAATGTGTTCAACCTGTGACAACAGCACATTCGCCTGCTGCCCCAACTCAGAGAGATCGACTTCACCGTGGTTAAAGCGACCACTCAGCGTGTTTTTGAGTGCCGTAGGTTGTTCGTAAATCTCTTTTTGCATGTAATGGCGGTATACGCCCTTATCACCGGCATCATACTGCGCGTTTGATTCAATCTCGGCACGTGTCACTTGATTGCCATCGCGATCGACAATATTCACTTCGCGACGAGTTATTTCAGCAATATCCCCCTCTTCAAGGTAGATAAAACGACGCGTGACCGGCAATAATGCCAATTGATCTGAAGCGATAAAGTTTTCACCCACGCCACGTCCAATCACCAATGGACTTCCGGAGCGTGCGGCGACCAACACGGAGGGATCGCGGCTATCCATGATGACCATGCCATATGCGCCGCGCAGCTGTGGGATAACGCGCAACACAACTTCACGCAGGCTACCGCCTTGCTGCTGCTCCCAGTGGACCAAATGCGCCACCACTTCGGTATCCGTTTCAGAAGCAAAAACGTAGCCGCGCTCAACCAGCAGCGCCCGCAACGGTTCATGGTTCTCAATAATACCGTTGTGAACCACAATGATATGTTGAGAAATATGCGGATGCGCATTCGCTTCGGAAGGTTCACCGTGGGTTGCCCAGCGAGTGTGTGCAATGCCCGCACCGCCTTCAACAACCGTTTCTTCTACCGCTTCAGCCAGCCTCTGTACTTTTCCTAACCGGCGCAGGCGCGTGACATGCCCCTGCCGATCGACGACGGCCAATCCCGCAGAATCATATCCGCGATACTCAAGACGGCGCAGGCCTTCCAACAGGATTTCTGCGATATCACGCTGCGCAACAGCGCCAACAATTCCACACATAGATATTTTTCCTGACTCATGGCGTTTCAGCGCCATTTATGTTGTCTTATGACCTGATTATGCCGGTATTTACCGGTTCCCCGAGCCTTGTAGATAAGGGGGGTATTATTATTTGCAGTTCAGGGCAAGCCGCGCTCACCCTGCAAAAAATGGGTTTATTTCTTTTTAGCCGGGCGATGCCAACCGGCTTTATGATTCTGTTCTTTACGGTTATAAACTAAATCATCAGCAAGGATATCTTTCATCACCGTGGTACCCGCAGCGATAGTGGCACCGCTGGCTACGGTGACTGGCGCAACCAGCTGAGTATCTGAACCCACAAAGACATTGTCGCCAATAATGGTTTTAAATTTGTTTGCGCCGTCGTAGTTGCAGGTAATCGTCCCCGCCCCAATGTTGACGCCCGCGCCAATTTCCGCATCACCCAGATAGCTGAGATGTCCAGCTTTAGAACCTTTACCCAGTCGCGCTTTTTTCATCTCGACAAAGTTACCGACATGCGCGCCTTCTGCCAGTTCACTGCCGGGACGTAAGCGGGCAAAGGGTCCGATGGTACAGCTCACGCCCAATTCAGCATCCTCGACGACGCTGTAAGGGCTGATTTCGCAATCGTCGCCAATCACACTGTTTTTGATCACACAGCCGGTACCGATTTTTACACGATCGCCTAGCGTAACCTGACCTTCAATGATCACATTGGTATCAATCACCACGTCACGGCCATGCTTAAGCTGACCGCGCAGGTCGAATCGCGCCGGGTCCTGTAACATCACGCCAGCCAACAGCAATTTTTCAGCTTGTTCGTGCTGATATACCCTCTCAAGCGTGGAAAGTTGCAGACGGTTGTTTACGCCTTCAGTTTCACTGATTCGTGCCGGGTGCACAGCTTCAATGCTGCGGCCTTCCTGGTGAGCAAGAGCTATGATATCGGTAATATAATATTCACCTTGCGCATTGTTATTACTGAGTTTGCTCAGCCAACGCTTCAGATCGGCGCCATTGGCGATCAGAATACCGGTATTAATTTCATTAATCGCCAGTTGCTCCGGGCTGGCATCTTTTTGCTCAATGATGCCAACAATGTTGCCCTGCTGACGCACGATACGCCCGTAACCGGTCGGGTTATCGAGTTTGACGGTAAGCAACCCAATGCCGCCTGCAGGCTTTGACACCCTCAAACGTTCAAGGGTTTCTAACGAGATCAATGGCACATCACCGTACAACATTAAAATATCTTCTTCGTCGGCAAAGTGAGGTGCTGCCTGCTGCATTGCGTGCCCGGTTCCCAACTGTTCAGCCTGAAGTACCCAAGTCAGCGAGTCATCATTCAGTGTGGATTTAAGCAGATCGCCACCATGCCCATATACCAGGTTCACTTTACGCGCACCAAGATGATTTGCTGCATCAATAACGTGCTGCACCATAGGTTTCCCTGCCAGCTGATGCAAAACTTTGGGGAGATCGGAATACATACGGGTACCCTTGCCAGCAGCAAGTATGACCACGCTCATCGCACTGTTTGACATAAACATCCTGACCATTTTCTGATTGACGAAAGTAAAGCGGTTTCACGTTGAGATTACTACATTTTTCTCGATACAAAATTAGCAGACAAAAAAAATGCCGATCGGATTACCGATCGGCATTTCTGGACATAAAGCCTGGTTACATCGCTTTTTTGGTCAACTCAATAACGCGCAACTTCGCGATTGCCTTGGCCAGTTCTGCTGATGCCTGAGCGTAATCGACGTCGCCGTGAGAGCTGTTCATATGCTCTTCCGCTTTGCGTTTCGCTTCAAGCGCACGCGCTTCGTCGAGATCGGTACCACGAATCGCCGTATCAGCCAGCACGGTGGTTGTGCTCGGCTGAACTTCCAGCACACCGCCGGAAAGATAGATAAACTCTTCTTCACCGTGCTGTTTAACGATACGAATCATACCAGGCCTGATGGCAGTCAGCAGCGGGGCGTGCCCTGGAAAAATACCCAGTTCACCTTCGCTACCTGACACCTGGATTTTTTGCACCAGGCCAGAGAACATTTGTTGCTCTGCACTGACGACATCCAGATGATAAGTCATAGCCATATCTAACCTCCAGGGAAACTATCCCCACTCTGTTCGTACGTGCGTTAATGGCTTTTGTTCAGCCGAATTGCTGACCTGAGTAAGCAATTCGGGATCCACATATTTATCGCCTTCCCGCCATCCGAACGATTCAGGGAAATAATTACAGTTTCTTCGCTTTTTCCACGGCTTCTTCAATGGCGCCAACCATGTAGAAAGCCTGTTCTGGCAGATGGTCGAACTCACCTTCCATAATGCCTTTAAAGCCACGGATGGTATCTTTCAGCGACACATATTTACCAGGAGAACCTGTGAAAACCTCTGCCACAAAGAACGGCTGAGACAGGAAGCGCTGCATCTTACGAGAGCGGGAAACCACCAGCTTATCTTCTTCAGACAGTTCGTCCATACCAAGAATAGCGATGATATCTTTCAGTTCCTGATAGCGTTGCAGCAAAGACTGCACACCACGCGCAGTATCATAGTGCTCCTGGCCCACAACCAGTGGATCCAGCTGACGGCTGGTGGAATCCAGCGGATCAACGGCCGGGTAAATACCCAGAGAAGCAATCTGACGGCTTAACGTAACCGTGGAATCAAGGTGTGCAAAGGTCGTTGCTGGAGACGGGTCAGTCAAGTCATCCGCAGGGACATAAACAGCCTGTACGGAGGTAATTGAACCGGTCTTCGTGGAGGTGATACGCTCCTGAAGAACACCCATCTCTTCCGCCAGCGTCGGTTGATAGCCTACTGCAGAAGGCATACGCCCCAGCAGAGCTGATACTTCAGTACCGGCCAGGGTATAACGATAGATGTTATCGATAAACAGCAGAACGTCACGACCTTCGTCACGGAATTTTTCCGCGATAGTCAGCCCCGTTAGCGCAACGCGCAGACGGTTTCCTGGTGGCTCGTTCATCTGGCCATAAACCAGAGCAACTTTATCAAGAACGTTGGAATCGGTCATTTCGTGATAGAAGTCGTTACCTTCACGAGTACGCTCGCCCACGCCCGCAAACACTGAGAAGCCTGAGTGCTCAGCCGCAATGTTACGGATCAGTTCCATCATGTTTACGGTTTTACCTACACCCGCACCACCGAACAGACCGACTTTACCACCCTTAGCAAATGGACAGATCAGGTCGATAACTTTGATGCCGGTTTCCAGCAGTTCCAGTGAGGAAGACTGGTCTTCATAAGACGGTGCCGCACGGTGAATAGCCCAACGCTCTTCTTCACCGATGTCACCTTTCATATCGATCGGCTCACCCAGCACGTTCATAATACGGCCCAGTGTTGCCGTTCCTACTGGTACTTCAATTGGGTGCTTGAGATCGGTCGTTTCCAGACCGCGCTTAAGGCCGTCTGAAGAACCCATAGCGATAGTACGTACTACGCCACCACCCAACTGCTGCTGTACTTCCAGCACCAGACGAGCATCACCATTTTTAACCTCAAGGGCGCTGTACACTTGTGGTACTGCGTCCTGAGGGAACTCGACGTCCACCACGGCGCCGATTACCTGGACAATCTTTCCAGTAGCCATCTTGAATCCTCTACCTAATTCGTTTATACCCCGCACGCTTTACGCACAAGCAGGGTATACCTGGTTAAACCGCGGAGGCCCCCGAGACGATCTCGGTAAGTTCCTGGGTGATGCTGGCCTGACGAGCTTTGTTGTATACCAACTGCAGCTCTTTGATCAGGTTACCGCCGTTATCGGTTGCAGCTTTCATCGCCACCATACGCGCGGCCTGCTCGCTGGCCAGGTTTTCAACAACACCCTGGTAAACCTGTGACTCTACATAGCGGCGCAGTAAAGTATCCAGCAACCCTTTCGGATCCGGCTCATACAGGTAATCCCAGGTCTTCTTCTTCAGATCTTCCTCACCCTCTGCTGGCGGTAACGGCAGCAGCTGTGTGATCTGAGGAGATTGAGACATGGTGTTGATAAATTTATTGCTAACGATGTAGAGCTTGTCGAGACGGCCTTCATCGTAAGCCTGTAGCATAACTTTTACGGGGCCAATCAAGTCAGACAGGGAAGGTTTATCTCCCATGCCGGTAACCTGAGCAACCACCTTACCGCCTACAGAATTAAAGAAAGACACGCCCTTGGAACCAATAATGGCCAGATCGCTCTCGACGCCTTTATCAGACCAGCTTTTCATATCAGCCAGTAATTTTTTGAACAGGTTAATGTTCAAACCACCACAAAGCCCGCGGTCGGTAGAAACGACCAGATAGCCGACGCGCTTCACGTCACGCTCTTCCAGGTAAGGGTGCTTGTATTCCAGATTACCTAACGCAATGTGACCAATCACGTTGCGCATGGTTTCTGCATAAGGACGGCTGGCCGCCATGCGTTCCTGCGATTTACGCATTTTGGAGGCGGCGACCATTTCCATCGCTTTGGTGATCTTTTGCGTGTTCTGGACGCTTCCGATCTTACTACGTATCTCTTTTGCGCCGGCCATAAGCTTCTCCTCAAAGCCTTGCGGCTTGCCCTTTCAGACAAGCCGCCAGACGTTACCAGGACTGGGTTGCTTTGAACGTATCAAGAAGGCCTTTCAGCTTCTCTTCGATATCGTTGTTATAGTTACCAGACTGGTTGATTTCAGCCATCAGTTCGACGTGTTCGCGATCGGCATAAGCCAGCAACGCGGCTTCGAAGCTACCGATTTTCGCCAGTTCAACGTCATTCAGATAGCCGCGTTCAGCAGCAAACAGCACCAGGCCCTGCTGCGCAACGGACATCGGCGCATACTGTTTCTGTTTCAGCAGCTCGGTCACTTTCTGACCATGGCTCAACTGCTTACGCGTTGCTTCATCCAGATCAGAAGCGAACTGCGAGAACGCAGCCAGTTCACGATACTGTGCCAGCGCGGTACGAATACCACCGGACAGTTTCTTGATGATCTTGGTCTGAGCAGCACCACCAACACGGGATACAGAGATACCCGGGTTAACTGCCGGACGAATACCGGAGTTAAACAGGTTGGTTTCCAGGAAGATCTGACCATCGGTAATTGAGATTACGTTAGTCGGAACGAACGCAGAAACGTCACCCGCCTGAGTTTCAATGATTGGCAGCGCGGTCAGTGAACCGGTTTTGCCTTTCACTTCACCTTTAGTAAACGCTTCAACATACTCAGCGTTAACGCGAGATGCACGCTCCAACAGACGAGAGTGGAGGTAGAACACATCGCCAGGGAAAGCTTCACGTCCTGGTGGACGGCGCAGCAGCAGAGAAACCTGACGGTAAGCAACAGCCTGCTTAGACAGGTCATCGTACACGATCAGCGCATCTTCACCGCGGTCACGGAAATATTCACCCATCGCACAACCAGCATACGGTGCCAGGTATTGCAGAGCAGCCGATTCAGACGCAGTCGCAACCACAACAATCGTGTTTGCCAATGCGTTGTGCTCTTCCAGCTTACGAACCACGTTAGAAATGGTGGACGCCTTCTGGCCGATAGCCACGTACACACATTTAATACCGGAGTCGCGCTGATTGATGATGGCGTCGATAGCCATCGCGGTTTTACCGGTCTGACGGTCACCGATGATCAGCTCACGCTGGCCACGGCCGATTGGAATCATGGCGTCGACAGATTTATAACCCGTTTGCACTGGCTCATCGACAGACTGCCTGTCGATAACGCCTGGTGCGATAACTTCGATAGGAGAGAAACCATCGTTTTCAATGGCACCTTTACCATCGATTGGCGCGCCGAGGGTATTGACGACGCGGCCCAGCAGACCACGGCCAACCGGCACTTCCAGAATACGTCCCGTACACTTGACCTTCATGCCTTCAGCCAGGTCAGCGTAAGGACCCATCACTACTGCACCCACAGAGTCACGCTCCAGGTTCAGTGCGATAGCGTAACGGTTACCCGGCAGGGCAATCATCTCACCCTGCATACAATCGGCCAGGCCGTGGATGCGGATGATACCGTCACTTACAGAAACAATAGTACCTTCGTTGTGAGATTCACTCACGACATTGAACTGAGCAATGCGCTGCTTGATCAGTTCGCTGATTTCGGTGGAATTCAGTTGCATATGCTCCAGTCCCCTTAAGACTGCAAGACGTCTGCAAGACGCTCAAGACGACCGCGTACGCTGCCATCAATGACCATATCACCCGCCCGGATGATTACGCCTGCCATTACAGACTTATCGATTTTGCAATTCAGCTTAACTTTGCGTGACAGACGTTTTTCCATCGCGGTGCTGATTTTCGTCAGCTGTTCGTCACTCAGAGTACTGGCAGAGATAACATCAACTTCAGCGGTCGCTTCATAAGCTTCGCGCAGTTGAACATACTGAACCAATACATCAGGAAGCGCGTGCAAACGTCCGTTTTCTGCCATTACCTTAATCAGGTTCTGGCCTGCTTCGTCGAGTTGATCACCACAGATTGCAATGAAAGTAGCAGACACGGATTCCGGCGCCAGTGCGCCGGAAAGGAGGTCTGCCATCTGCTCATTGCTTGCCACTTCAGCGGCAAACGCCAGCATCTGCTGCCAGCGATCGACACTTTGATGCTCAACAGCAAAGTCAAAAGCTGCTTTGGCGTAGGGGCGAGCTACAGTTACAAATTCAGACATCAGCCCCTCCCTCCTTACAGTTCAGCGACCAGTTTATCTACGATGTCGCTGTTAGCAGCTTCATCCACGGAACGTTCAATGATTTTCTCGGCGCCGGCCACAGCCAGCATCGCGACTTGCTTGCGCAACTCTTCACGTGCACGTTTACGCTCAGCATCAATTTCAGCCTGCGCTTGCGTAACGATCTTGTTGCGTTCCTGCTCAGCTTCAGTTTTCGCTTCATCCAGGATCTGAGAACGGCGCTTGTTAGCCTGTTCAATGATTACCTGAGCTTCATCTTTCGCTTTCTTAAGCTGGTCGGTCACATTAGCCTGCGCGAGATCCAAATCTTTTTTTGCACGTTCTGCAGAAGCAAGGCCTTCAGCGACTTCTTTCTGGCGCTTTTCGATGGCAGCCATAATCGGCGGCCATACGTACTTCATGCAGAACAGGACAAACAGGACGAACGCGATGGCCTGGCCGAGGATTGTTGCGTTAAGGTTCACAGCACAATGCCTCTTGTTAAGTTAACTTTATCTGCCGTTATCATGGATAACCTGCAGAATCCGTTCATCGCCCAACGTTTCACGTGTTGCAGATGAACAATAATTACTTACGCGACAGCAAACATCACGTACAGACCCAGACCAACGGCGATCATTGGGATTGCATCCACCAGACCCATTACAACAAAGAACTGCGTACGCAGCAGAGGAATCAGATCCGGTTGACGCGCAGCGCCTTCCAGGAATTTACCTCCGAGGATGCCGATACCGATCGCAGCACCGATTGCCGCCAGGCCCATCATCACAGCGGCAGCCATGTACAGCAGATCCATATTCAGGTTTTCCATGACAGTCTCCAGTTTGTTTCAGTTAAAACGAATTATTCCCTTCATCCTTCAAGTTGCGACCGTGTTGGTTGCCGTTACTCACTCCAGTCACATACCGATGTATGCTCCCGGAGATTCGTTCAGTTACCGCCATGCCGCAACGTGAAATCTATTGGGATATTGTTGAGAAAAAAATCAATGTTCTTCAGATGCCATCGACAGATAGACAATCGTTAAGACCATGAAAATGAAAGCCTGTAGCGAAATGATCAGGATGTGGAAAATGGCCCATGGCACATTCAGAACCCACTGTGACCACCACGGCAACAGACCGGCAATCAGGATAAAAATCAATTCACCCGCATACATGTTACCGAACAGTCGCAAACCCAGAGATACCGGTTTGGACAGCAGGCTCACACCTTCAAGAATTAGGTTGATAGGAATGAAAATCGGGTGATTAAAGGGTTGCAGCGTCAGCTCTTTAGTAAAGCCGCCGATGCCTTTCATCTTGATACTGTAAAACAGAATCAAAATAAAGACGCCAAGTGCCATAGAGAGCGTGACGTTAACGTCCGCAGAAGGCACAACACGCAACGCTGGCAGGCCAAACCACTTCTCACCGATATACGGCAACAGGTCAATTGGCAGCAG
Organism: [Pantoea] beijingensis; assembly: GCF_022647505.1. Lineage (NCBI taxonomy): Bacteria > Pseudomonadati > Pseudomonadota > Gammaproteobacteria > Enterobacterales > Erwiniaceae > Erwinia > [Pantoea] beijingensis. Next base: position 4,078,233 of record NZ_CP071409.1, on the reverse strand, counting down.
ATCCATGAAATTCATCAGGAACACCCAGACAAAAATTGTCAGGGCCAGCGGGGCGATAAGTTTGCTTTTACCGTGGTACATGTCGCGAACATTGTTGTCGACAAAGCCAACCACCAGCTCAATAGCAGCCTGCAGTTTTCCCGGCACGCCGCTGGTCACGTTTTTAGCGACTTTGCGGAACAGCACCAGGAACACCAAGCCCAGCAACACGGAGAAAAACATGGAATCGATATTTAATACCCAGAACGTCGCAGGTGCGTCGTGCGGGTTCACTAACTCGAAAGTACGCAGGTCCAACTGAAGGTTATTCAGATGGTGACCTATGTAATCTTGCGGAGTAGAGATTTCTCCTGCAGCCATGATGCCTCTTACCCTTTGTTGTTAATTACAGCCGGTGCCAGTATTTGCACAACCAGCACCGATAACCAGGTCAATCCAAGCGGCATAAACACCGCATTGAACACTCCCAGCGCCACGATGAGAAAAATGATAGTGGCAAACACCTTCAAGACTTCGCCCAGCGCGAAGCTCCAGGCGACACGGCCTTTAGCCGGTGTTTGCGCCCCCAGGCGCCAGGCTAAAATCATAAACAGCACGTTTGGCAGCCAGGCTGCCAAGCCACCAGCCATGGCAGAAGCAGCCCATGTGACGTCTTTAAGGGCAAACAGCAATCCGATTATGACAAATGTCACCAGCTGAACGAGCAGCACGGTTCGGGCAAATTTCACACTGTAAAGAGACACTGACATGATGCTGCAATTCTCCTGCCCCATTTGGGGTATGTCGCGTGTCGTATAAAACTGCCTTTACTCTTTTGAGTCAAGCAGCAAAAAACGAGCAAATTATACGGGGCGTACCTGCGATTTCAATCGATAAGTAGCGAAAAGGTGAACAATTATTTAAATTTCTTTCTGCGCTACTTTTTTTTAAAGTCACAAGAACAATAAACCGGAGAAAAATTTCTGTAATAAGCCTCTAATCTGGAAGGTAAAGCGTGCTTTAGATCACACAACAGCAATGAAAAGATGAAAAATCAGGCGCTTACTTTCCAGGCTTCGAATGCATATAAATAAAATAATTGTTACTTATCAAAATGATAAATAATTATCTTTTGAAAATGTCGGTTACTATCCCAAAAAAGCGCGTATTGACATCGTTAGCAAATTTTTATCATTCCGGATAACCGAGATTCCCGCCTTTTATAAGGACAATATATTTTCCTGCGTGATTATTTAGAGGCTTATTTATGCCTTAGCTGGTAATGAAGCTGATAATAAAATGTTAATAGCTCGTTAAATGAGAATGTGAATGTCTATTGTTTTCCCAGACTGATTTAACTTTAAAGAAACAGCACGCTGATTTTCTCATCTTAAAAAACTGCACGTTAAGCTAAATAACAGAGCGTAACAGATATAATCAGAATCCCTAATTTAACCCTGCCTTAGCAGAAATGACATCATATTGCTTTAATGATAACCAAATGCCGTTCCCCTTCCAGTTGTGGAACAGTGAGGCGAAGAATTTTATCCACACTATAATCTGCAGGAAGAGCGGCAATTTCTTCATCCGGCAATACCCCTTTAAGCGCATAGAACGCGCCATTTTTCGCCGGCAGATGATGGCACCAGCTCACCATATCGTTCAACGAAGCAAAGGCGCGGCTAATAACCCCGTCAAAGGGCGGTTCTGCTGAAAACGCTTCTACGCGGCTTTGCACAGGTTCGATATTTTCCAGTTTCAGTTCATGCTGAACCTGACGCAGGAAGCGGATGCGTTTGCCAAGGCTATCCAGCAGAGTGAAATGGGCATCCGGACGCACAATCGCTAACGGAATACCCGGCAATCCAGGCCCGGTACCTACATCAATAAAACGCTCACCTTGCAAATGTGGATTAACGACAATGCTGTCCAGTATATGACGCGTTAGCATCTGTTCCGGGTCGCGCACGGAAGTCAAATTGTAGGCTTTATTCCATTTGTTGAGCATCTCAACATAGCCAACCAGTTGCTGTTTTTGCTGATCGGACAGGGAAATATCGGCGGATGCCAGCAGGCGGGAAAGTGTGTTGATCAAAGTCATCTAAGCCCGTATGAAAGTGTTGTCGGGTCGGAAAACCGACCCGATAAAAGTATTATGCGCTCTTGCGCAGTAGTCCCTGTTTTTTCAGGTAGATTAACAAAATTGAGATCGCGGCAGGCGTAATGCCAGAGATACGCGATGCCTGGCCGATCGAATTAGGTTTATGATCGTTCAGCTTAGCAATAACTTCATTAGAAAGGCCCGTCACCTGATGGTAGTCCAGCGTGGCTGGTAGCAGAGTCTTTTCATTACGTAGTTGACGATCGATCTCTTCCTGCTGACGCGCAATATAACCTTCGTATTTAACCTGAATTTCTACTTGTTCAGCCGCTTGCGCATCATTTAACGCAGGCGAGAATTTACTTAGCGTCATCAACCGTTCATACGTCATTTCAGGTCGGCGCAGCAAATCTTCCCCGCTCGCCTCTTTAGTCAGGTTAGCGCTCAGTACCGCATTAATTTCATCGATGCCTTCAGTTTTTGGGTGTACCCAAATATCTCGCAGACGCTGGCGTTCTTGTTCAATCATTTCGAGTTTCTGATTGAAACGTGCCCAACGTGCATCATCAACCAATCCCAACTCACGCCCAGCTTCCGTCAGACGCAAGTCTGCATTGTCTTCACGCAGCATCAGGCGATATTCGGCACGAGAAGTAAACATGCGATACGGTTCTTTCGTCCCCAGCGTGCAAAGATCGTCCACCAGCACACCAAGATAAGCCTGAGAACGTGTAGGCGCCCAGCCTTCTTTATCCGCCGACAGACGTCCCGCATTCAGACCCGCGAGTAATCCCTGTGCTGCTGCTTCTTCATACCCGGTGGTACCATTAATCTGTCCGGCAAAAAACAGACCGTTGATATATTTACTTTCCAGCGTAGGTTTCAGATCTCGTGGATCGAAGAAATCATACTCAATGGCATAGCCTGGACGCACGATACGGGCATTTTCCAGTCCTTCCATCGAGCGAACGATCTGCATTTGTACATCAAATGGCAAGCTGGTTGAGATGCCGTTTGGATAAATTTCGTTGCTGGTTAACCCTTCCGGCTCAAGGAAAATTTGGTGTGCATTACGATCGGCAAAACGCATCACTTTATCTTCGATCGATGGACAATAACGAGGCCCGATACCTTCGATGATCCCGGCATACATTGGACTGCGGTCGAGATTGTTACGGATCACTTCATGCGTTTTTTCATTGGTATAGGTGATATAGCAAGGTACTTGCTGCGGATGTTGCGACCTGTTACCCATGAATGAGAATACTGGCATGGGATTATCGCCATGCTGCGGAGCTAATACGCTGAAGTTGATGCTGCGTGCGTCAATACGCGGTGGCGTACCGGTTTTTAGTCGACTTACACGCAGCGGTAATTCACGCAGCCGTCGTGCCAGTGGGATAGAAGGGGGATCGCCAGCACGGCCACCGCTGTAATTATCCAGCCCAATATGGATTTTGCCGTCAAGGAATGTTCCCACGGTTAATACCACGGCCCTGGCTCGGAATTTCAGCCCCATTTGGGTAACTGCACCTACAACACGATCGTTTTCCACAATAAGATCATCAACCGCCTGCTGGAAGATCATCAGGTTAGGCTGACTCTCCAGTGCTGTACGGACTGCCTGACGATAAAGTACGCGATCGGCCTGTGCACGCGTTGCCCTTACTGCAGGTCCTTTGCTGGCGTTTAGTATCCTAAACTGAATACCGGCATGGTCAATCGCCGTGGCCATTAGACCGCCTAGTGCATCCACTTCCTTAACCAGATGTCCTTTCCCAATACCACCGATTGCAGGATTACAGGACATTTGTCCCAGCGTATCAATGTTATGGGTTAATAACAGGGTATGTTGACCCATTCGGGCAGCAGCCATTGCGGCTTCTGTTCCCGCATGACCACCACCAATAACGATGACGTCAAAAGGATCTGGATAGAACATGGTACTGCACCTCGCGATTGGACTTGCAGAGGAGATTACCTCTGGGCCGTGGATTCTACTCAACTTTAGACGATGGTGAAAGTGTCGGGATCGTTAGGGTTTAAAAGAAAGATCTTTTTATTTAAGGATCTCTTTATTAGATCTCTTATTAGGATCGACGATCTCTGTGGATAAGGCTGTTTTGATCATAGCGATCAAGAAATTAGCTTCGATCGTTTCTTGTGAATGACCGGTGATCCTGATCCGTATAAGCTGGGATCTAAAGGGCTACTTATACACAGTCTCTTGCCAGCTATAAAGTTATTATTGGGATAACTACTGGTTATTGGGGCATCAGTACATGAGTTATCCACAATCATTCCAAGATAAAAAGCACAAAAAGAGTGAATAAAACCTCTGATGCCACAAAAAAACGTCTTTTATAAAGAAAAATGTCTCTCATATGAGAAGTCTGGTCAGGCTAAAGTAGGGGTATCCAGCTTCCCAGCCATACTTCTGCCGGATCTTCCGGGATCTCATGTTCGAGCACGTCAATTTCAAGACGTTCACCCAGTCGCATAGCGCCACGTTCATTAAGGAGCGTATCCATTTTATCAATCGCTCCACAAAACAGGTCGTACTCACGATTGCCAATACCGATTGCACCATAGCGAACGCCGGACAAATCTGGCTGCTGTTCTTCTATCTCATCAAACAATGTTTGCAGATTATCAGGCAGCTCACCCGCACCATGCGTGGAAGTCACTACCAGCCACAAGCCGTCTAATGACAATTCATTCAGTTCAGGACCGTGCAGAATCTCCGTTGAATGACCGGCTTCTTCCAGTTTTTCTGCCAAATGCTCAGCAACATATTCGGCACTGCCTAAGGTGCTACCCGTAATTAAGGTGATGTGAGTCATAATGGATCCCTGAGTCTAAAGGCAAGCATTGTACGCTGTGATCTTCCGGTGATCTACCTGTGGAAGAATAGGGTTTTTCTCCGGTATGACTGATTTTTTAGCTTCAATGGCTTTTGTGGGATTCAGTAGAAAGTTCGCACAACGCCGCTAATGGCCGCTACTTTAATCGAAATACGCAGCGGCTCTGAGCAGTGTAATGGCGGAAAGTGATGGCTGAATGGCTGTGGATAATATTATGCACCGATTATGGCTTAATGGAGCGCATGATCGGATTTTGCAGTGAGATTAACGTTTCAGTGGACTGAATTTCATCAATGGTCTGGATCTTGTTGATCAATACTTGCTGCAATGCATCGATTGAACGGCACATCACCTTGATAAATATGCTGTAGTGACCCGTGGTATACCAGGCTTCGACCACTTCATCCAACGCATCAAGTTTGGCTACCGCGGCGGGGTAATCCCGAGCGCTTTTCAGAATAATGCCGATAAAGCAGCAGACGTCATAACCCAGATGTTTAGGATCTATCTCCACCCGAGTTCCTTTGATGATCCCTGCTTGCTTCATTTTTTCTACGCGTACGTGAATGGTACCGGGGCTGACGTTAAAGACTTTTGCCAGCTCGGCATAGGCTGTACGCGCATTTTCCATTAGCGCATTAAGGATGCCGCGATCGAGATTATCTATTTGCAGATTATCTACCACTTTTTGCTCCGATGATGACGGCGTGGTTGTCCACGCCGGTCCGAATTTACCGTTTACGCCAAACCGTCAACTGTGCCAGCGTATGCTGATATTTACGTGCGGTTTCACGGATCACGAAAGGAACGTCCTGCGGGGCTGCAATCTCTTCAAAATCGTGACTTAGCAAACGCTGTAACGCCTGATACGAGGTTAGCGCTTCACCATTTTCCCGTATACCACCCAGCCAGTTTTCTTTTGGGGTGTACTCTTCCAGCCATGTGTAAGGCGAAGAGAGCATCAATACGCCGCCGGAACGTAGCATGGTGGTAATATCCCGTAAAAATTGTGCTGGTTGGTGTAACCGATCGATGAGATTTGACGCCAGGACCAAATCATATAACTCGCGTTGTGGTTTAAGGTTACAGGCATCTCCCTGAATAAAATGAATACGTGAAGCCTGCTCGGTACCCACATCATAATCTTTGAGACGTACCTGGCGGTATTCCACCAAGTCACCTTCTTCCTGCGTCACATAACGAAAATCTTCACCGCTGGTGAGTTGTAAAGCTACATCAATAAAGCGTGCCGAGTAATCCATTCCGACAACCTGCTCGAAATGGCGTGCCAGTTCAAAACTCGCCCGACCCGTAGCGCAGCCAATATCCAGTGCCCGTCCACGTTTATGAGTAACCTGCAAGGCTATCTCTACCAGCGCCTTAGCGTAGTTTTTTACACCAAAATAGTCAGGACCGTACTGAAAATCGAGGTATTGGGACACCATGCTGTCCGTTTCGTACGGGTTAACCTTCATGGTTTCCTGGTGGGAAGAGATCACATAGCGGAAACCTGCATGCTGGAAAAAGTGGCGGCGGAATGCATACCTCGATGACTTGAGCGCTTCATTGCCGGTCGAAATCCAGCTACCACCTTTGATAAGTGAATGCTTGCCGTCAAAAGTGGGTGTAGAAAAATCGTCATACAGTGGATGAACCCTGAATCCTTCCAGACCATTCGTTGGTGTGGTCGTCCATTGCCAGACGTTGCCTACCACATCGTAAAAATCGCCCTGCGGGAATTGGTCAACCGGGCAGGAAGATGCCCAGTAAGCCAGGTTGATATTACCGGGTGCTTGTGGCCAGTCGGGCTGATCGCCCTCTACCTGTTCACGTAATACATACCATTCAGCTTCACTCGGCAACTGAATGGATTTACCCGTTTCTGCGGCTTTCCAGCGACAAAAGGCTGCGGCTTCCAGTTGATTCACTTCTACTGGCCAGTCCCACGGCATTGCGACTTCTTCCGTCATTAAACGGAGTTTCAATGCGTCCGGTTGTGCAAGATCGCCAACCCAAAATGTTGGCAGGGTTGCTGCGGAGAATTCACGCCAGCCCCAGCCTTCCTCATCCCACCATTGCTGCTGTTGATAACCGCCAGCGACAACAAATTCAAAGAACTCGGCATTGCTCACCAGCATTTGACTGGCTTTAAAGGGACTAACCTCTGTATGTAACTGACCGTATTCGTTATCCCAGCCATAGGTGTCGTCGGTTTTCCCCTGGATGACTTTTCCTCCGGGAACCGCAACAAGCTGGTTTTTCGGCGTTACCTCACGTTGATGCCGCGCCACTTCACAAACGGGCCAGTGCGAATTGGGTTGAACCCACTCCACGGGCAACTGACGTATCAGCACGCTAGAGGTTTCCAGATGGATACGTTCATGCTCAATGCCCATCAAAATCACCCAGGCTGGGCTGTTCCAGTCAATAGGCAGCGTTAGCGGCATGTTACGAATAAAGGTGCTTACGGTGCTTTTTACTTTGCCCCGGTAATCACGTAGTTCAGCAAGAGATGGCCATGAATAATGGCGATTATCCAGGTCGTCCCAGCTCATTTCATCCACGCCAATCGCCAGCATCGCTTCGATGTTGGCATCAATACGGCGATCAAGGTATTGCCCGGCCATCAGTTTATTAATGTAGAACGTGGCGGTGTGGCCAAAATAAAAGATCAACGGATGGCGGAGTGAAATAGCTTTGTTAAACCAGGCACGATCGTCGCTCAGGCAATCGAACAGACTTTCGTACAGCTCCCACGTTTGGGTGAAATAGTTAAGGATCTCCTGACGTTTCTGTTCGCTATCACTGCCACTTAAAAGCAGCGTTTTAGTGGGGGCAGGTAAGCCGGAAATGTGCTGCTGTGTCACGATATACTCCCTGGTCACGGTGGAGAAATAAAGAGATGCCGTCAAATTCATGCGGCTTGCGAGGCATGATAAATCTGCCATCCGCCGGCAACTCGAATTATTTTAAGTGTAACTATAGCAAATAAGCTTTTTCATCTGTTGGGGAAAGTTGTACAGAATATGAAAATAAATTGTTATTTGTACAACATTATTTGCGCTGCCAGCGTCGTAGTAAACGGCTTTTTAATCCGGTATCGAAGCGCCAGATATGATCGAAAATGCGAAGCGTTCCCGGTTTTCCATGGGCGGACATGGCAACGGCGTGAAAGCGTTGCTGCAGTTGTAACTGATGATGCTGAATATTTTTTATTAAAGGATCAGGTAGTCGCTGAGCGATAAAGTCCGAGACGATAACCGCATCCGCTTCCTGCCATATAGGGCTTTTCATACGTTTTATTACCGTATCCAGACAGCCAGCCAGATCGGTTCCGCCCCGAAAACGTTGCCCGAGAAAGCGAATAGCCTGGGCAATGCCATCATCGCCGGTTAATTCATACCCGATCACCTCATGGGCGAAAAGCATGATGTAACAGCGTCGCTTATCGGCCAGGGCGACTTTTAGCAGGGCCAGGCAGAAGGCCTTGGCGCAGCGCTCATTAAACCCGCCCATGGAGCCTGATGTATCAACACAAACGATAAACGGACCACGGGGGCTATCTTCATGTTGTTGGTGGCTGACCGGACGTAGCGACATCTTTTCATGCCATGTATCACCCTGTAACCGATAGGTCAGCAGGCGTTTTTCCACTAACCGCCGATAAAATTCAATTTCCAGTTCGCTGATACCCAGAATTGCCAGTTCTGGCGGCAACAGGCGTAATACATCATCACTCTGATGAATGCCGCTTACCTCTTCGGGCACGTTATCCGGTTCGCGCACCTGTTGATGGAACGCTTCCAGTGGCGCTTCGTCTGCGGGAACCGATTTTGCTGCTCGACTACGGCCTAGCTGTTCGGCCAGCTTTATCAGTTCAGGCTGTTGAGTCAGGAATTCACCATATTCGGCAATCAGTTTATCGTCGCCATGTTGCAGGGAACTGACACTCATATCCCATAAGCGTCCCGCTGCGGCTTCATCATCGTCCGAGAGTAGGGGAGCTAACTGGCCACTGATCGCCAGACGGTGCTGCAATTCTGCCAGCAGTTTTTCCCGTTCCTGTTCAAGTAGCTGCTGATTGAGCGTTAAGGTTTGTAGCGTCAGATTAAGGCGCCAGCGTTGCAGAAAAAGTGTATGTTGAGCCTGGCTCACCTTGTTTGCTTCAATATTGGCAACCAGCGTGCGTGCCTGTTCAGCAAAGGGAGTATTCAGCGTATCAAGATTGAGGAGTAATTCCTTTAATTGATAGGAGAATTCACGGGTACTCAGCGTTTGATACTGTTGAAATAGTGTAAATTCTTTTTCCAGTGTTTCAGGGATCGGTGTGGTTTTTAGGTTTTCGATTATTTCAGCCTTCCAGCGGGGGATATCGCGAAGCAACGCATTTTTCATCCGCGGGAATTTCTCGAAGAACAGTGCCAGCTGCGGTGATGCCAGTAGTACAATAATTAGCTCTTCTATTAGCTCACCTTCGCCGATAGACAGTAGCGCGCTCAATGTCTCAACCGAGATCATTTACGCGCCTGTTTCATCTGTTCCGCCACATCCTGCAGACTGGTTTCAATACGTGCCAGCCAGTCGTCGCTAATAAACAGACAGCGTTGCTGCTGGCTGAACAGTGCGCGTTGCCTGCGTAGCTGCGTTTCCAGCTCATCCAGCGCCTGTACGATTTCTTCTGGCATATTGTTCTGCTGCTTGCCCGGTAGCATCAGGCGTGACGCTTGCAGACTGACATCGCGCAGCGTCAGGCAATCGTTACCATCCACCTGCAGATCCAGTATTTGCGCGAAGCCTATACCGTTCAACTTACCACGAACCTCCCCCCCTTTTTGTAGCCAGTGATGCAGCGCTTCTCGCGGGATCACTACATGGGTAACCTGCATATCATGCAATGTGAGCGGTTTTTGCAGCATAAGTGTCAGATGTTCATCACTCAGACTGGCGGGAAGCTCATAATGGGGTTTACGGCTGAACATGCCGCCATGTTTTTCCAACACAATAGCCTGCTCAATACTTTGTTGCTGTTGTATCGCCAATCGGCGTGCGTCAATCTGCTGCAGTCTGATTAACATCGACTGCTGCTGCCATGCCTGCTGCGTGATCAGTGTATTGATTTCACGGTCGAGTAGTTTCATTGACGTGACATCGTGCCACAGACAATCTTTCAGCAAGATCAAATCGATGGGGGTAATCGCACTGCGTCCGCTATAAAACGCGCAGGCTTGCAGCAGGTGGATAGCTTTCTTCCAGCGACGATCGGAGATATAGGGTGCATCCGGCAAATTTTCTAACTGCTGGCGCAACTGATAAATCAGTTCAAAAACATGGTCCGGTAACTCCACCAGCGCGATGCTTTTCTGCCATTCATGATATTCCTCATGACTAATACAGAGATTTTCTGCAACCGGATTGGTGTTTTCATCCTGTTGGTGGATCAGCATGCTACGAAAGTTTTGTTTCTCATGAACATTGTCCAGCCACAGGCGGATTAACATGCGATCGTAAAGCGCCTCCAGTCCGCTATCCGCCTCAGGTAACTCATTCGATGCGGTAACCAGCAGACGCATCGGGATCGCTTCTTCACTGTCTCCGTTGCGAAAGCGGCGTTCGTTGATTGCGGTTAATAGCGTATTGAGGATCGCCGGGCCGGCTTTCCAGATTTCGTCAAGAAACACAATTTCCGCGTCAGGGAGATATCCTTTTGTCAGCCGCTGATAGCGTCCCTCATCTTTTAGAGCCTGAATCGACAACGGACCAAATACCTCTTCCGGCGTTGAGAAACGCGTCATAAGATATTCAAAAGCGCGTGCATGTTGAAATGCATATTTAAGACGGCGTGCAATCAGGCTTTTTGCGATACCTGGCGGCCCCAGCAGAAATACGCTTTCGCCACACAAGGCAGCCAGTAAACAGAGGCGTATGGCGTGATGGCGCTCATACAATCCCTTTTCCAGCGCGTTGCTGAGGCGGGAAATTCTTTCTGCCAGTAAATGAGGTTGAACCATAATCAGTCAATCATCCTTTAGGTACAAGGTCGCCAGTGGGCTTTAGTACGGGCGTAACTATTATTAGCTATCATGCTTGAAACACTTGATAGCAGTCAGCTTTTTTATCACTAAAGGGTGAAGAGGCGCGTCAAATCAAAAACCAGTCAGATAGCAGGATGGGCTTTTATGGTAATTCGTGCATACTGTGCGCCGTTTTATGGATTAACCCTGCGCAATGTCGCGCATCTCTGTTTTAACTAAAGATTAGACTATGAGTGCTGAAAATAAGCAGTCCCTTGGAGCCGTGACGCTTGCGGCAATTGGTGTGGTATACGGAGATATTGGCACCAGTCCGCTGTATACGCTGCGTGAGTGTCTTTCTGGTCAGTTTGGTTTTGGTGTTGAGCGTGGCGCGGTTTTCGGATTTTTATCCCTGATTTTTTGGCTTCTTATTCTCGTCGTTTCACTGAAGTACATCAGCTATGTGATGCGGGCTGATAACGCTGGTGAAGGCGGGATTTTAACGCTGATGTCACTGGCCGGACGCAATACGGGCGCCCGTGCAACAGCTGTGCTCGTTATTATGGGCCTGATTGGCGGCAGTTTTTTCTTCGGAGAAGTGGTGATCACCCCTGCTATCTCGGTGATGTCTGCGATTGAAGGTTTAGAGATTGCCGCACCTTCACTGGATGCGTATATCGTTCCCTTATCAATAGCAGTATTGACGCTGCTCTTTGTTATTCAGAAACACGGTACAGGCATTGTCGGCAAGCTCTTTGCGCCCGTTATGCTGCTATGGTTTATCGTGCTGGCGATACTCGGCGCGCGCAGCATTATTGATAACCCTGAAGTGTTACAAGCCATGAATCCTTCCTGGGCCGTTCATTTCTTTGTGCAATACAAGCAGATCTCTTTCTTCGCTCTCGGTGCCGTCGTATTGGCGATTACCGGCGTTGAGGCACTGTATGCGGATATGGGGCATTTTGGTAAGTTCCCTATTCGGCTGGCATGGTTCTCTGTTGTGGTACCGGCGCTGGTACTGAACTATTTTGGTCAGGGAGCGTTATTGTTGAAGCATCCTGAGGCGATAAAAAACCCATTCTTTTTGCTGGCACCCGACTGGGCGCTCATCCCATTACTCATTCTGGCCACGTTGGCAACGGTTATTGCATCACAAGCTGTGATTTCTGGCGTATTCTCCCTCACTCGGCAGGCCGTGCGATTAGGATATTTGCCACCCATACGCATCGTTCATACGTCGGAAAATGAGTCGGGACAAATCTATATCCCGGTGATTAACTGGATACTCTTCTTTGCGGTGGTGATTGTTATCGTGAGCTTTAAGCACTCCAGTAATCTTGCGGCGGCTTACGGTATTGCAGTTACGGGAACCATGGTTTTAACCTCGATCCTGAGTTGCACCGTAGCGGTAAAAAACTGGCACTGGAATCGCTATCTCATTGCGCTGATTCTGGTGATGATGTTGTGCATTGATGTACCACTATTCTCTGCCAACCTGGTGAAAGTGTTCTCGGGTGGCTGGTTACCGCTAAGCCTGGCGCTGGCGATGTTTATTGTGATGACAACCTGGAAAAGTGAACGCTTCCGTTTATTGCGTCGTATGCATGAACACGGTAACTCCCTTGAGGCAATGATCGCTTCGCTGGAGAAATCGCCACCGGTTCGTGTACCGGGTACCGCGGTTTATATGTCGCGTGCTTTGAACGTTATTCCTTTTGCCATGTTGCATAATCTTAAACATAACAAAGTTTTACATGAGCGTGTGGTGCTGCTGACGTTGCGTACGGAAGATGCGCCCTATGTGCATAACCTGCGTCGTGTCAGTATTGAGCAGCTTTCGCCCACCTTCTGGCGCGTGGTGGCAAGCTATGGCTGGCGAGAAACGCCCAATATGGAAGAGATTTTCCATCGCTGTGGGCTGGAAGGTTTGAGCTGCCGGATGATGGAAACCTCATTTTTCATGTCGCATGAGTCTCTCATTATTGGCGATCGTCCGTGGTATTTACGGCTGCGTGGAAAACTGTTCCTCGCACTACAGCGCAATGCTCTACGGGCACCGGATCAGTTTGAAATCCCACCAAACCGTGTGATTGAATTAGGCACGCAGGTTGAGATTTAACGGTGATATACCGGGAGAAGGCTGAAAACCCCCTTCCTGACGATTAGCACATCGCGTTAGCAATCTCGTGCAGCATTGCGAGATTGCTAACGATGGAAAGTTCTAAGCTGCAGTCGGCTTTTCCTGTCCCGTCGGCCGGTAAAACGCTTACCCTGCCCGCCCCCTGCATCAAGATCAGCCAGTGCGTGGCGGCGCAACGGTTCATCATTGTGTGCCAACTGCATTGCTAACACGCCGCTGTTTTATCGTCTTTTTTCATCTCACGTCTTTGTCCTAAACCAAATTTTAAACACAGAGAGCGAAACGTTTCGATGGCGATCACATTTTTATCATATTCCCGTTGTTTTCCGCCGCACTTTTTTTAAACTCATTGTTAGCGAAACGTTTCGCTCTGGAGTAAAAAATGAAAAAAGGCACCTTACTGAATTCTGAAGTTTCTTACGTGATTTCCCGTTTGGGCCATACCGATTGCCTGACGATTGGCGATGCAGGCTTACCTGTTCCTGTGGGCCCACAGCGTATCGATCTGGCGCTGACGCATGGTATACCCAGTTTTATGCAGGTCACCGAAGCGGTAACGCAAGAGATGCAGGTAGAAAGTGCCCTCATTGCGGAGGAAATTAAGCAGCACAATCCGCAGCTTCATAACGAACTGATCGCACATCTTGAACGATTGCAACAACACCAGGGAAAACCTATCAGTATCCGTTATATCAGTCATGAACAGTTCAAATTACAAACACAACGCAGTCAGGCTGTCATTCGCAGCGGGGAGTGTTCCCCGTATGCGAATGTCATCCTCAGTGCTGGCGTGACATTCTGAGGTTGATATGCAACCGTTACTGGAACTGAAAGGTATTGATAAATCTTTTCCGGGCGTAAAAGCGCTCTCTGGCGCCGCGTTGTCCGTTTATCCTGGCCGCGTTATGGCACTGGTCGGGGAAAATGGTGCCGGTAAGTCGACAATGATGAAAGTGCTGACCGGTATTTATCAGCGTGATGCCGGATCGCTGTTGTGGTTGGGTAATGAAACTCGCTTCAATGGACCAAAGGCTTCACAGGAAGCGGGTATCGGTATTATTCATCAGGAACTTAATCTGATCCCCCAACTCAGTATCGCGGAAAACATTTTTCTGGGACGTGAGTTTGTTAATCGTTTTGGTCGTATTCAGTGGAAAAAAATGTATGCCGCCGCTGATGTATTACTGAAACGACTCAATTTGCGCTTTAACAGCCACAAGCTGGTTAGCGAGCTCTCTATTGGCGATCAGCAGATGGTTGAAATCGCTAAAGTGCTGAGTTTCGAATCGAAAGTCATCATTATGGATGAGCCAACCGATGCCCTGACGGATACCGAAACGGTTTCGTTATTTCGCGTTATTAACGAATTAAAAGCGCAAGGCTGCGGTATTGTTTATATCTCGCATCGAATGAAAGAGATTTTCGAAATCTGCGATGACGTCACCATCTTCCGTGATGGTCAGTTCATTGCAGAGCGAGCGGTCACTACGCTGAGTGAAGAGTCGCTTATTGAAATGATGGTTGGCCGCAAACTCGAAGAGCAGTATCCACGGCTGGATAAAGCGCCCGGTGAGATCCTGCTTAAGGTTGAACACCTTAGTGGTCCTGGTGTTGATGACGTCAGTTTCACATTGCGTAAAGGAGAGATTCTTGGCGTGGCGGGGCTGATGGGTGCGGGGCGTACGGAACTGATGAAAGTGCTGTACGGCGCGTTACCACGTACTGGCGGTAACGTTACGCTTGATGGGCACAGCGTTGTAGCCCGCACGCCTGAAGAAGGGTTGGCGAACGGCATCGTGTATATCTCTGAAGATCGCAAGCGTGATGGATTGGTGTTGGGCATGTCAGTGAAAGAAAACATGTCGCTAACCGCTCTGCGTTATTTCAGTCACGCGGGTGGACGCCTGAAGCATGCTGAAGAGCAACTGGCCGTAGGCGATTTTATTCGCCTCTTCAAGGTAAAAACACCGTCTATGGATCAACCGATTGGCCTACTTTCCGGTGGTAATCAGCAAAAAATTGCCATCGCGCGTGGACTGATGACTCGCCCGAAAGTACTGATTCTGGATGAGCCTACACGCGGCGTGGATGTTGGCGCGAAGAAAGAGATCTATCAACTTATTAATCAATTTAAAGAGGAAGGGCTTAGCATCATCTTAGTCTCATCTGAAATGCCAGAGGTATTGGGCATGAGCGATCGTATTCTGGTGATGCATGAAGGTCGTCTCAGCGGCACTTTCCCGATAGAACAGGCCACGCAGGAGGCCCTTATGGCTGCGGCCGTGGGTAAGCAACACAGCGAGGAGTTAGTCCATTATGAGTAGCCAAATGTTACCTGCACGCCGTCGTATGATAAGCAAAGCCTGGTTGCTGGAACAAAAATCGCTGATTGCCTTAATTGTGCTGATCGCTATCGTTTCTAGCCTGAGCCCCAGTTTTTTTACGCTGAATAATCTGTTCAATATCCTGCAACAGACATCTGTTAACGCCATTATGGCGGTTGGAATGACGCTAGTTATTCTCACATCCGGTATTGATCTTTCCGTCGGCTCATTGCTGGCGCTAACCGGCGCGGTGGCAGCGTCGCTGGTTGGCCTGGAGGTCAACGCGTTGGTTGCTGTGGCTGGTGCGTTAGCGCTAGGAACGGTTATTGGCGCAATTACCGGCACTATTGTCGCCAAAGGAAAAGTACAGGCATTTATCGCCACGCTGGTAATGATGCTGTTATTACGCGGTGTCACGATGGTTTATACCAATGGTAGCCCGGTAAACACCGGTTTTAACGATAATGCCGATCTTTTTGGTTGGTTCGGTATTGGTCGTCCACTCGGCGTGCCAGCCCCAATCTGGATTATGGCCATTGTTTTCGTACTGGCGTGGTACATGCTGCATCACACTCGCTTAGGCCGTTATATCTATGCTCTGGGTGGCAACGAGGCTGCGACGAGCCTTTCGGGTATCAACGTTAATCGTGTCAAAATCATCGTTTATTCATTGTGTGGTATGACGGCGGCGTTGGCTGGCGTCATTGAAGTTGCGCGACTCTCCTCTGCGCAGCCAACAGCGGGTACTGGCTACGAGCTGGATGCCATTGCCGCTGTTGTGCTGGGGGGAACCAGCCTGGCGGGTGGGAAAGGGCGCATTGTGGGAACGTTGATCGGTGCGTTGATCCTCGGATTTCTCAATAATGGTCTGAATTTATTAGGTGTTTCTTCTTACTACCAGATGATCGTTAAAGCAGTAGTCATTTTATTGGCGGTGCTGGTAGACAATAAAAGCAGTAAATAACCCGGCCCGTCGAGTTTGATATCCGTTGTCGCATTGACCTGAACACAGGCTTTGCTAACGCGCTGCGATATCCAGCACTTCGGGTTATCCCTACAGGAAATTAGAACATGAAAATGAAAAAACTGACTGCACTTGCTGTAATCCTTAGCGCTGCTATTAGCACCAATGCGCTGGCAAAAGATACCATTGCCCTGGTGGTTTCCACACTGAACAACCCGTTCTTCGTTTCATTGAAGGATGGGGCGCAAAAAGAAGCGGATAAGCTGGGCTACAATCTGGTGGTGCTCGATTCACAGAATAACCCAGCGAAAGAACTGGCGAACGTACAAGATCTTACCGTGCGTGGCACCCGATTAATCCTGATCAATCCGACAGATTCTGATGCCGTTGGCAATTCGGTAAAAATGGCGAATCAAGCAAAAATTCCGGTTATCACACTGGATCGTGTTGCTTCCAAAGGTGATGTTGTCAGCCATGTTGCTTCAGATAACCGCTTTGGCGGCAAAATGGCGGGTGACTTCATGGCTAAAAAACTGGGTGAAGGTGCAAAAATCATTCAGTTGGAAGGTATTGCCGGCGCTTCTGCAGCACGTGAGCGCGGTGAAGGCTTTAAGCAGGCGGCAGATGCGCATAAATTTACTCTTCTTGCCAGCCAGCCAGCGGATTTTGATCGTACGAAAGGCTTGAATGTCATGCAGAACTTGTTGACGGCGCATCCGGATGTGCAAGGTGTCTTCGCCCAGAACGATGAAATGGCGCTCGGCGCACTGCGTGCACTACAGACTGCGGGTAAATCGGATGTGATTGTTGTGGGTTTTGACGGTACCGATGACGGTGTGAAAGCGGTTGAAAGCGGTAAACTGGGCGCAACTGTCGCGCAGATGCCAGAGCAAATTGGCATTATCGGCGTACAAACTGCAGATAAAGTGCTGAAAGGCGAAAAAGTACAGGCGATTAATCCGGTCGATCTGAAGCTGATCACCAAATAAATCAAAAAACGCAGGGCTATGCGCCACCTCTGGCGGTGGCGCACTTTTTAGGGACAATTCCTCATGATGAAAACCGGTAAACTCGCCGTTCTGGGCAGTATTAATGCAGATCATATCCTCAATCTGGCACATTTTCCGCGCCCGGGAGAAACGGTGATCGGGAAACACTATCAGGTCGCGTTCGGAGGAAAAGGCGCCAATCAGGCGGTGGCGGCTGGCCGTAGCGGCGCGGAAATTGCTTTTATTGCCTGTGTTGGCCAGGATGATATTGGTGAACGAATCTGCCAGCAACTGGTGGAAGATAAAGTTGATACAGCTTCGATTGATGCAGTAGCAGAAACCGCAACCGGTGTAGCGTTGATTTTTGTTAATGCGGAAGGAGAAAATACCATTGGTATTCATGCTGGAGCCAATGCGTTTTTAACGCCTGAACGAGTGATGCGATATCAGCAGACTATTGCCGGCGCTTCAGCGTTATTGATGCAACTTGAGTCTCCTTTGGAGAGTGTGTTGGCCGCGGCAAACATTGCCCATCAGCATCAGACGAAAGTGATCCTTAATCCGGCACCGGCCACGAAGCTGGACGATACGCTGCTATCGCTGGTGGACATCATTACCCCTAACGAAACCGAAGCTGAAATTCTTACCGGCATTCATATTGATACTGATGAAGATGCTGCTCGGGCTGCGACAGCGTTACATGAAAAAGGCATCGGTACGGTATTGATTACCCTGGGAAGTCGCGGTGTCTGGCTAAGTATGGAGGGTAATGGGAAGCGTATTCCTGGCTTCAAGGTTGAGGCGGTCGATACCATTGCGGCAGGTGATACCTTTAACGGTGCGTTGATCACCGCGCTTCTGGAACAGCAACCAATAGAG
This sequence comes from [Pantoea] beijingensis, assembly GCF_022647505.1. Lineage (NCBI taxonomy): Bacteria > Pseudomonadati > Pseudomonadota > Gammaproteobacteria > Enterobacterales > Erwiniaceae > Erwinia > [Pantoea] beijingensis. The sequence continues at coordinate 4,059,982 of NZ_CP071409.1, read as the reverse complement.
AAAGCCGTGCGTTTTGCCCATGCAGCAGCAGCGATTGCGGTCACCCGTCCCGGTGCGCAGCCTTCTGTTCCGTGGCGTAAAGAGATTGATAGCTTCTTACAGCAGCAGGGGTAGATTGCTTGGCTACCATGAAGGATGTCGCCCGTTTAGCGGGTGTTTCGACGTCAACGGTCTCCCATGTGATTAACAACAACCGTTTTGTTAGTGAAGCGGTGCGGGAGAAAATTATTGCTGCAATTCATGAGCTTAACTACGCACCCTCCGCACTGGCTAGAAGCCTTAAAATAAACAAGACGCGCACCATTGGTATGCTATTAACCGCCAGCAGTAACCCCTTTTTTTCGGAAGTAGTACGCGGGGTAGAGAATAGCTGCTACGAACGCGGGTATAGTCTGGTGCTGTGTAATACCGAGGGTGATGAAGATCGAATGAATCGCAGCCTCGAAACACTGTTGCAAAAACGTGTTGATGGGTTGCTTATCATGTGTACCGAAAGCCATTTACCCTCGATAGATATCCTTAATCGCTATCCCTCTATTCCTTCAGTAATGATGGACTGGGCACCATTTGAAGGCAGCAGCGATATTATTCAGGATAACTCACTATTGGGCGGGGAACTGGCAACATCCTATCTCATCTCCCGTGGATATACGCGCATCGCCTGTATCACAGGGCCACAGGATAAAACGCCAGCTCAACTGCGCCTTGATGGATATAAGAAAGCGATGACGACGGCGTCGCTTCCTGTTTTGCCTGAATATATTGTTAATGGTGATTTCGAATTCCAGGGCGGCTATAACGCAATGAATCAGCTGTTGGCGCTTTCCCAGCCGCCGCAAGCTGTCTTTACCAGCAATGATGCAATGGCCGTTGGTGTCTATCATGCGTTGTATCAGGCCGGATTAACCATTCCTCAGGATATTGCCGTGATGGGATACGACGATATTGAACTGGCGCGCTATATGTCTCCTCCACTCACGACGATCCATCAACCCAAGGACGAATTGGGGGAGTTGGCCATTGATACACTCATTTACCGACTGGCAAACCCCGACTTTGATCGCCAAACGTTGGTTTTAACGCCTGAGCTGATTGAGCGTGCTTCTGTTGGTGAGGTTGTGTAAGTCCGTTATTTTTTACGTTTTTCACGGTCCGCGATTAAATGCCGACCATCTCCTGGTTTTAAAAGCATAAAGACAAAAGCAGAAAGAATCGTGACTATGCCCATCGTCAGGAAAGTTGCGTGAAAATGCTGAACGGTTGTGCCATCAAAATTTTCATAAAAGCGTAGCACCGCGGCGCTGACCGCGACACCCAGGCCAATCGCCAGTTGTTGTGATACCGCCAACATGCTATTGCCGCTGCTGGCATTATCGTCATTCAGATCTGCAAGGGTAATGGTATTCATGGCGGTAAACTGGGTTGACATCGTCATGCCCAGTATAAATAGCGGGGCCAGCAATATCAGTATACTGGAGCCTGGCATCTGCAGAGCAAATGTGGCAATCAGTAAACCGATAATCACGGTGATACTCACCAGTGTCTTACGATAGCCGAGCCAACGTAAAACTTGGGTGACGGTTGATTTAGCCAATATAGAGCCTATTGCCGTTGGCGCTAACATACAGCCAGCCAGAAGAGCCGAATAACCAAAACCCACCTGCAGCATCAGTGGCATCAGAAACGGTACGCAGCCGGTCCCTAACCTCGAAGCAATATTTCCAAGAATGCCAACTGAAAATGTTCGTGTTTTGAACATAGGCAGCCCGATTAAAGGCACCGGATAGCGACGTGCATGAACTATATAGAGAAGTAGCAGTGCAACCCCGCAAATCATTACGCTCAAAGCTTGCCAACTGGCAACGATTTTTTCACCAAAGAGCTCAAGTCCGCTCGACAACAGCACCAGTCCAAGACCAAAAAAAATAAAGCCTAACAAATCGAAGCGGCGCTTAGGTGTGGTGAAGTCCGGCATATATTTACGTGCATAAATGATACCCAGGATACCAATGGGAATATTAATCAGGAATATCCAATGCCAGGTCGCGTAGGTAACCAGTAACCCACCCAGTAAAGGGCCGAGGATAGGCCCGATCAACCCGGGCATTGTAACGAAGTTCAATACCGGCAGTAGCTCACTGCGCGGATAGGCTCTTAAGAGCGCCAGGCGTGCAACAGGCATCATCATCGCTCCGCCTATGCCTTGTATTACACGTGAAATCACTAACATACTCAGGGAACTTGATAGTGCGCAAGACAGCGAGCCGAGGGTAAATAACAGCACTGCTGTAATAAAGACTTTGCGCGTACCGAAGCGATCCGCTAGCCAGCCGCTGATGGGAATCAACATAGCTACCGTAAGCGCATAGCTGATAACGGCAGATTGCATTGCTAATGGTGAACGTTCAAGGCTAAGGGCGATTGCGGGGAGGGCCGTGTTAAGTATCGTCGCATCAAGTGCCTGCATGAAAAATGCCATCGCGGCAATCCACGGAAGACCAGCCATACTGCGGGCAGATTTAAGCATCAAGCATCCTTATTATTTTTATTGATCGCGCTAACCTGCAGTGCGAACGGAAGATGCAGATAAGCATAGCATCCTCAATATTGAGTTTATTGACTTCATGTTGTGGCAGGAATGGTCCTTATGGATAAAAAAACACCTTAAAAAGTGCAAATATCCAGCGATTGATGGAAAATAAAGCAGTTGGATTTTTTTTTGCATTTAACACTTGTCAGCCGTCAGGAACTGCCTATAATGCGCCTCCACTGACACGGAACAACGGCTTACAGGCCACCGGGTCAGAGGTTCAGAACACACTGAACCGCCAGAGAAAAAACCTCCTTAAAAAGGGTTGACTCTGAAAGAGGAAAGCGTAATATACGCCACCTCGCAGCAGCAGGCGAAGCCGCTGACTGCACCGCTCTTTAACAATTTATCAGACAATCTGTGTGGGCACTCGCAGGATTGATATCAACGTCTCCGGACGTAAAAAATATCAAGTCTTAAGAGTGAACACGTAATAAATTCATTACGACGTTTTCCTTGAGCATCGCTTCACGAGTTGAAGCAAATCAAACTTTAAATTGAAGAGTTTGATCATGGCTCAGATTGAACGCTGGCGGCAGGCCTAACACATGCAAGTCGAACGGTAGCACAGAAGAGCTTGCTCTTCGGGTGACGAGTGGCGGACGGGTGAGTAATGTCTGGGGATCTGCCCGATGGAGGGGGATAACTACTGGAAACGGTAGCTAATACCGCATAACGTCGCAAGACCAAAGTGGGGGACCTTCGGGCCTCACACCATCGGATGAACCCAGATGAGATTAGCTAGTAGGTGGGGTAACGGCTCACCTAGGCGACGATCTCTAGCTGGTCTGAGAGGATGACCAGCCACACTGGAACTGAGACACGGTCCAGACTCCTACGGGAGGCAGCAGTGGGGAATATTGCACAATGGGCGCAAGCCTGATGCAGCCATGCCGCGTGTATGAAGAAGGCCTTCGGGTTGTAAAGTACTTTCAGCGGGGAGGAAGGGAGAGAGGTTAATAACCTTTTTCATTGACGTTACCCGCAGAAGAAGCACCGGCTAACTCCGTGCCAGCAGCCGCGGTAATACGGAGGGTGCAAGCGTTAATCGGAATTACTGGGCGTAAAGCGCACGCAGGCGGTCTGTTAAGTCAGATGTGAAATCCCCGGGCTCAACCCGGGAACTGCATTTGAAACTGGCAGGCTTGAGTCTCGTAGAGGGGGGTAGAATTCCAGGTGTAGCGGTGAAATGCGTAGAGATCTGGAGGAATACCGGTGGCGAAGGCGGCCCCCTGGACGAAGACTGACGCTCAGGTGCGAAAGCGTGGGGAGCAAACAGGATTAGATACCCTGGTAGTCCACGCCGTAAACGATGTCGACTTGGAGGTTGTGCCCTTGAGGCGTGGCTTCCGGAGCTAACGCGTTAAGTCGACCGCCTGGGGAGTACGGCCGCAAGGTTAAAACTCAAATGAATTGACGGGGGCCCGCACAAGCGGTGGAGCATGTGGTTTAATTCGATGCAACGCGAAGAACCTTACCTGGTCTTGACATCCACAGAACTTTCCAGAGATGGATTGGTGCCTTCGGGAACTGTGAGACAGGTGCTGCATGGCTGTCGTCAGCTCGTGTTGTGAAATGTTGGGTTAAGTCCCGCAACGAGCGCAACCCTTATCCTTTGTTGCCAGCGGTTCGGCCGGGAACTCAAAGGAGACTGCCGGTGATAAACCGGAGGAAGGTGGGGATGACGTCAAGTCATCATGGCCCTTACGACCAGGGCTACACACGTGCTACAATGGCGCATACAAAGAGAAGCGACCTCGCGAGAGCAAGCGGACCTCATAAAGTGCGTCGTAGTCCGGATCGGAGTCTGCAACTCGACTCCGTGAAGTCGGAATCGCTAGTAATCGTGGATCAGAATGCCACGGTGAATACGTTCCCGGGCCTTGTACACACCGCCCGTCACACCATGGGAGTGGGTTGCAAAAGAAGTAGGTAGCTTAACCTTCGGGAGGGCGCTTACCACTTTGTGATTCATGACTGGGGTGAAGTCGTAACAAGGTAACCGTAGGGGAACCTGCGGTTGGATCACCTCCTTACCTGAAGATACTTTCCGGCGCAGTGTCCACAACAGATTGTCTGATAGATGTAATGAGCAATTGCATTGCCGTTTGCTTACCGGTTGCCGGTTAAGCAAATTTCGTGTCCCCATCGTCTAGAGGCCCAGGACACTGCCCTTTCACGGCTGTAACAGGGGTTCGAATCCCCTTGGGGACGCCATATCTGATAACGAGTGAAAGACGTTATCAAAAAATAGCTTAAAGCTGACTTTCGCGAGTCAGGTTTTAAGATATTGCTCTTTAACAATCCGGAACAAGCTGAAAATTGAAACGACACGTCGCGTCATTCTTCCGTAATAAAGAATGAAGGCGGTGTGTTCGAGTCTCTCAAATTATCACGACACGTATGCGTTGCAAAACGCCTGTGGGTTGTGAGGTTAAGCGACTAAGCGTACACGGTGGATGCCCTGGCAGTCAGAGGCGATGAAGGGCGTGCTAATCTGCGATAAGCGCCGGTAAGGTGATATGAACCGTTATAACCGGCGATACCCGAATGGGGAAACCCAGTGCAATCCGTTGCACTATCATGTCATGAATACATAGTGGCATGAGGCGAACCGGGGGAACTGAAACATCTAAGTACCCCGAGGAAAAGAAATCAACCGAGATTCCCCCAGTAGCGGCGAGCGAACGGGGAGGAGCCCGGAACCATCATCAGCTTGTGCATCAGTGGAAGCGTCTGGAAAGTCGCGCGACACAGGGTGAAAGCCCCGTACACGAAGATGCACCTGCTGTGAGTTCGAAGAGTAGGGCGGGACACGTGGTATCCTGTCTGAATATGGGGGGACCATCCTCCAAGGCTAAATACTCCTGACTGACCGATAGTGAACCAGTACCGTGAGGGAAAGGCGAAAAGAACCCCGGCGAGGGGAGTGAAAAAGAACCTGAAACCGTGTACGTACAAGCAGTGGGAGCCTCTTTAATGGGGTGACTGCGTACCTTTTGTATAATGGGTCAGCGACTTATATTCTGTAGCAAGGTTAACCGTATAGGGGAGCCGCAGGGAAACCGAGTCTTAACTGGGCGTTAAGTTGCAGGGTATAGACCCGAAACCCGGTGATCTAGCCATGGGCAGGTTGAAGGTTGGGTAACACTAACTGGAGGACCGAACCGACTAATGTTGAAAAATTAGCGGATGACTTGTGGCTGGGGGTGAAAGGCCAATCAAACCGGGAGATAGCTGGTTCTCCCCGAAAGCTATTTAGGTAGCGCCTCGTGAACTCATCTCCGGGGGTAGAGCACTGTTTCGGCTAGGGGGCCATCCCGGCTTACCAACCCGATGCAAACTGCGAATACCGGAGAATGTTATCACGGGAGACACACGGCGGGTGCTAACGTCCGTCGTGAAGAGGGAAACAACCCAGACCGCCAGCTAAGGTCCCAAAGTCATGGTTAAGTGGGAAACGATGTGGGAAGGCCCAGACAGCCAGGATGTTGGCTTAGAAGCAGCCATCATTTAAAGAAAGCGTAATAGCTCACTGGTCGAGTCGGCCTGCGCGGAAGATGTAACGGGGCTAAACCATGCACCGAAGCTGCGGCAGCGACGCTTATGCGTTGTTGGGTAGGGGAGCGTTCTGTAAGCCGTTGAAGGTGGCCTGTGAGGGTTGCTGGAGGTATCAGAAGTGCGAATGCTGACATAAGTAACGATAAAGCGGGTGAAAAGCCCGCTCGCCGGAAGACCAAGGGTTCCTGTCCAACGTTAATCGGGGCAGGGTGAGTCGACCCCTAAGGCGAGGCCGAAAGGCGTAGTCGATGGGAAACGGGTTAATATTCCCGTACTTGGTGTTACTGCGAAGGGGGGACGGAGAAGGCTATGTTAGCCGGGCGACGGTTGTCCCGGTTTAAGCGTGTAGGCTTGCATCCCAGGCAAATCCGGGGTGCTTTAAGGCTGAGGCGTGATGACGAGGCACTACGGTGCTGAAGTAACAAATGCCCTGCTTCCGGGAAAAGCCTCTAAGCTCCAGGTAACACTGAATCGTACCCCAAACCGACACAGGTGGTCAGGTAGAGAATACCAAGGCGCTTGAGAGAACTCGGGTGAAGGAACTAGGCAAAATGGTGCCGTAACTTCGGGAGAAGGCACGCTGGCGCGTAGGTGAAGGGACTTGCTCCCGGAGCTGAAGCCAGTCGAAGATACCAGCTGGCTGCAACTGTTTATTAAAAACACAGCACTGTGCAAACACGAAAGTGGACGTATACGGTGTGACGCCTGCCCGGTGCCGGAAGGTTAATTGATGGGGTTATCCGCAAGGAGAAGCTCTTGATCGAAGCCCCGGTAAACGGCGGCCGTAACTATAACGGTCCTAAGGTAGCGAAATTCCTTGTCGGGTAAGTTCCGACCTGCACGAATGGCGTAATGATGGCCAGGCTGTCTCCACCCGAGACTCAGTGAAATTGAACTCGCTGTGAAGATGCAGTGTACCCGCGGCAAGACGGAAAGACCCCGTGAACCTTTACTACAGCTTGACACTGAACATTGAGCCTTGATGTGTAGGATAGGTGGGAGGCTTTGAAGCGTGGACGCCAGTCTGCGTGGAGCCGACCTTGAAATACCACCCTTTAACGTTTGATGTTCTAACGTAGGCCCGTTATCCGGGCTGCGGACAGTGTCTGGTGGGTAGTTTGACTGGGGCGGTCTCCTCCTAAAGCGTAACGGAGGAGCACGAAGGTCAGCTAATCACGGTCGGACATCGTGAGGTTAGTGCAATGGCATAAGCTGGCTTGACTGCGAGAGTGACGGCTCGAGCAGGTGCGAAAGCAGGTCATAGTGATCCGGTGGTTCTGAATGGAAGGGCCATCGCTCAACGGATAAAAGGTACTCCGGGGATAACAGGCTGATACCGCCCAAGAGTTCATATCGACGGCGGTGTTTGGCACCTCGATGTCGGCTCATCACATCCTGGGGCTGAAGTAGGTCCCAAGGGTACGGCTGTTCGCCGTTTAAAGTGGTACGCGAGCTGGGTTTAGAACGTCGTGAGACAGTTCGGTCCCTATCTGCCGTGGGCGCTGGAAGACTGAGAGGGGTTGCTCCTAGTACGAGAGGACCGGAGTGAACGCACCACTGGTGTTCGGGTTGTCATGCCAATGGCATTGCCCGGTAGCTAAGTGCGGAAAAGATAAGCGCTGAAAGCATCTAAGCGCGAAACTTGCCTCGAGATGAGTCTTCCCTGACTCCTTGAGAGTCCTGAAGGGACGTTGAAGACGACGACGTTGATAGGCCGGGTGTGTAAGCGCAGCGATGCGTTGAGCTAACCGGTACTAATGACCCGTGAGGCTTAACCTTACAACGCCAGAGGCGTTTTGGTAGAGAGACGATAAGATTTTCGGCTTGTAAACGGATAAAGAATCAGTGGCGCAGAATGAGCGTCACGAAAAGAATTTGCCTGGCGGCACTAGCGCGGTGGTCCCACCTGACCCCATGCCGAACTCAGAAGTGAAACGCCGTAGCGCCGATGGTAGTGTGGGGTCTCCCCATGCGAGAGTAGGGAACTGCCAGGCATCAAATAAAGAAAGAAGCCTCCTGCGAAAGCGGGGGGCTTTTTTTGTTTTGGGCCCCTGAGTTAACCGCGGGAAATGCCACCTACCCCTCCGAGCACGCCATAATTGTTACGACTCACATGCTGATTATTCTCTCCGTATTTGCCTTCCTGGAAAATAGTATTAACCAGTTAATAATGAAGTCAGCGATCTGCTCCGGATTATTCAGATCGAGCACTGGCACATCTACATTCAGCTCACTATCGCTAGCGACTGCGATAACATGTTTATCTAATAACTCACTGATATTACTACTATGTTCTTCGCGCCAGAGCGCTATCTTTGCTATCTGCTCATGCTTAAAGCCTTCAACGAGGATGATATCGAGTTGAGACGCATCCATTTGAGCGGCTAAATATTGTAGATCAAGTTCTTCATGCCGGGGGGCCTCAACGATCAGCGCCCAGCGTTGCTGACTGGCAATCATCACCTGATCGGCGCCGGATTTACGTAATTCATAGCTATCTTTTCCTGGTGTATCAACGTCCATATTATGATGGGTATGTTTAATGACTCCGGGGCGGATACCACGTGCTTTCAAGACAGGAATAAGCTGTTTAAGTAGGGTCGTTTTACCGGTACCGCTCCGGGCGGCGATAGCAAGTAATGGCACCATTTAATGGTTCTCCTGATAAAATTTCATATCATCAGGCGTATTCATATTGATAAAAACCTGGGGATCATCGTCAAAAATAACGGCGTGTCCACCGATTTGCTGTAGAAATAGCATTAGTCTACCGTGGCCTTGTGAAAGTTCCTGTTCTAATCTGTCGGCAACGCTGTGATGGATAATTGATAGCGTAGGATGATCATTATTGTCATTTCGCACCCAAACGGCTTTTGCCTGTCTTTTAGCGCTCCACAGGCGTGTGATCAAATCCAGGGGAATGAAAGGTGTATCACACGATACGAATGCAGCCCATTCAGTATCGATCGCACGCAGCGATGCCAGTATACCAGCTAAGGGGCCTGCGAAATCTGGATGAATATCTGAAACCACAAGACAGCCGCTTTCCTGATAACGTGTGATATTCCTATTAGCGCTAATCAATGTCTGCTTTACCTGGGGTTGCAGTCGCTGTAAAACATGATGATAGAGAGGTACTCCGTTTAATGAAATGAGCCCTTTGTCTTCACCATTCATTCTGCTGCCACGGCCACCGGCAAGAATAATGCCTGTTATCTCCTGCTGTTGTAAGGACATCCGTACAAAGCCTCTCTTTTAATGTGGTTTTAAGCCTGTTAACGTAACGGCTATTCTCTTTGAAAGGAATGTTGCGATGAAAAACCACCGTCTTAATGAATTAGTCTCTCTTCTTCAGCCTGCATGGCAAAAAGAATCGGATCTAAACCTGCTGCAATTTTTACAGAAACTGGCCAATGAGTCAGGTTTTACTGGCCCAATGACTGAATTGACGGATGATATCCTAATCTATCATTTGAAAATGCGTGATGCTGAAAAGACCGACGCTATCCCCGGACTTAAAAAGGATTATGAAGTGGATTTTAAAACGGCACTATTGCGTGCACGTGGTGTGATTAAGGATTAAGACCTAAGTCTATAAGGTTTGTCATTTAAGCATACTTCCGCTGTGTTTCAGGCTGTCGGCTTGTTACCTGCGTGGCTCTTTATCTTATTCGTGGATTGCGGTAAACGGCTCCCATTCTACCCCAGACAGGATTGTTGCCATCCGGCAACGCGAATTATTTAGGGTATACTGATTGCTGATAAATGTTAGCGAAATGGTGAGCACGTAAAATGACAATACCAGCCTTCAACTTTCAGACGTTAAATCCTGATACGATTATTGATGCGTTATGGGATACGGGCTTACGCGTAGAGTCGGGTCTAACGGCGCTCAACAGTTATGAAAACCGCGTTTATCAGTTTTCAGATGAAGACAAGAAACGTTATGTGGTGAAGTTCTACCGGCCTCAACGTTGGACGCTGGAGCAGATCGAAGAAGAGCATCAATTTTCCGTTGAGTTGGTTGAAGACGATGTCCCGATAGCAGCCCCTATAATGCTACAGGACAAAAGATTACATCAACATGAAGGATTCTGGTTTGCCATATTCCCAAGCCTTGGTGGGCGACAGTATGAGACCGATAACTACGATCATATGGAATGGGTCGGGCGTTTCATTGGGCGAATCCACCAAACGGGTAGAAAAAAACGTTTTACAGAGCGTCCGACTATTGGCTTAAAAGAGTATGTGATCGAACCTCGACAGATATTGGAAGCGACGCCACTGATCCCTAAGTCGCTAAAAATTAAACTGTTGGAAAGCCTTGACCGCCTGATCGATACATTGCAGAGGTGTTGGCATACCAACTGGGCTCCACTGCGTTTGCACGGCGATTGCCATCCCGGGAATATTCTGTGGCGCGATGGGCCACTTTTTGTTGATTTAGATGATGCGCGTAACGGTCCGGCGATTCAGGATCTGTGGATGCTGGTGAATGGTGAACGTCAGGAGCAACGCCTTCAATGGGATATTTTGCTGGAGGCGTATGCCGAATTTAGTGATTTTGACCCACATGAATTGTCACTGATTGAACCTTTACGTGCCATGCGTATGGTTTATTATCTTGCCTGGATTGTTCGCCGCTGGCAGGATCCTGCGTTTCCGAGAAGTTTTCCCTGGATGACAGATGAGGATTTCTGGCGCAGACAGATTTCCATTTTTAATGAGCAAGATAAACTGTTGCAGGAACCGCCACTGCAGTTAATTCCTGCGTTTTGATGTTTTATTAGGAGAGATTTTCACGATGAAAAAGATTTGGTTTGCGTTCGTTGGTTTAGTTCTGGCGTTTAGCGCTTCTGCTGCACAGTTTTCTGATGGACAGCAATACATCACCCTTGATAAACCTGTGACGGGCGAACCTCAGGTGCTGGAGTTTTTCTCGTTTTACTGCCCCCACTGCTATGAATTCGAACGCGTCTATCATGTTAGCGATACCGTGAAGAAGAACCTTCCTGAAAACGTCAAGGTAACAAAGTACCACGTTGAGTTTCTGGGGGGCGATATGGGTAAAACCATTACTCAAGCTTGGGCTGTTGCCATTGCGCTGGGAGTCGAAGATAAGGTTACAGCACCTATTTTTGAAGGCGTTCAAAAAACTCAAACCATCACCGATCCAGCCAGTCTGAAAGACACCTTTGTGAAAGCTGCGGGCATCAAGCCGGAAGATTATGATGCAGCCTGGAATAGCTTTGTCGTTAAGTCACTGGTTGCTCAGCAGGAAAAGGCAGCAGTTGATGTTGACTTACGTGGCGTGCCGGCGATGTTTGTGAACGGCAAATATATGGTAAATAACGGTGGTTTAGACACCAGCTCTATGGATAATTACGTTCAGCAATATGCTAACGTTGTTAAGTTTCTCGTAGCGCAAAAGTAATCATATACCGTATTGGAAAACGTCGGGTTCACCGGCGTTTTTCGCTTTCTTTCCTGCTCTTTACCGCGTAGTCCGGATAGTTATTTCTGGATTAATTGTTTTATTCCACAGGAATTTCTCGCCTGAAACGCGCCTTTATATCCGCAAACTTTCGTGCGTTAGTTCTATTGGCTGATTTGTGGATTTCTCTTCGCTTAATAAGCACGCCGTAGTGCACAGTAATTCGCAGTATTTTGGGGTAAATATTTATATCCACATAAAATGACCTGATAAAAGATGGCTTCATCGTTACCCGAAAAAACATTAACTATATGAAAAGGCTATTTTTTTATTTTTATTGTTTTGAATATTTGTGTAAATAACAATATGTTAGTAAAATTACACACAAACTTATCCACAGGATTGATCGTGGAAGATCTCCCTCAATATCGAAAAGTTTACCGCTTTGCCTCTCAGTAATTTCAACTTTATGCCTTAGCTGTGGCATCCTAAAGTCCATTCAAATGACTAATGAAGACCGTGACGACTTATGGCACAAATTGCAGAAAACCCGCTGATTCTGGTAGATGGCTCCTCGTATCTCTACCGTGCATACCATGCATTTCCCCCGTTAACTAACAGCGCGGGGGAACCGACTGGCGCTATGTATGGCGTGCTTAACATGCTACGCAGCCTTTTGCTGCAATATAAGCCAAGCCATGTTGCGGTCGTGTTTGATGCAAAAGGTAAAACCTTTCGCGATGAACTTTTCGAGCATTACAAGTCACATCGTCCACCGATGCCCGATGACTTACGGGCACAAATAGAACCTCTGCACAAAATGGTTACGGCGATGGGATTGCCATTGTTAGCCGTTACTGGCGTTGAAGCGGACGATGTGATTGGCACCCTTGCGCTGCAAGCAGAGCAACAAGGGCGTGCCGTATTGATCAGCACCGGTGATAAAGACATGGCCCAGTTAGTTACCCCAAATGTCACGCTGATTAATACCATGAACAACGCTATCCTTGGCCCGGAAGAGGTTAAGGAAAAATATGGTATTCCACCGGCGTTAATTATCGACTTCCTCGCTCTGATGGGCGACTCCTCCGATAATATTCCCGGTGTGCCCGGTGTGGGTGAAAAGACTGCGCAGGCTTTATTACAGGGGCTTGGTGGGATCCAAACAATCTACGAGAACCTTGATAAAGTGGCCGATCTCTCTTTCCGTGGGGCGAAAACCATGTCCACCAAACTGGAACAGAATAAAGAGGTCGCGTTTCTTTCTTATCAACTTGCAACGATCAAGACAGACGTCGAACTGGATGTCACCTGTGACACTCTCAACGTCAATGAACCCGCGATTGAAGAGTTATCCGCGCTTTTCAGGCATTACGAGTTCAAACGCTGGACCACGGATTTGGAAGAGGGTGTATGGTTGCAGGGGAAAAAAAGCGGGGCTTCTGTAACAAAGTCGGTAGTGAAAAGCATCGAACAGCAACCAAATGAAGCAGAAATAAACAGTATCCTTTCATCTGATGGCTATGCCACCATCCTTGATGAGCAAACGTTTGAAATATGGCTTGAGAAGCTGAAAGTGAGTGATGTTTTTGCTTTTGACCTTGAAACCGATTCGCTGGATACCATCAGTGCAAACATTATCGGCTTGTCGTTTGCGGTGGCGCCTGGTGAAGCAGCCTATTTACCGGTGGCTCATGACTATCTGGATGCACCCGCGCAACTCGATCGTAATGCGGTACTGGCGCGTCTAAAACCGCTGTTGGAAGATGAAAAAGCCTTAAAAGTAGGGCAAAACCTGAAGTTTGATCGCGGTGTACTAAAGAGCGCGGATATTGAGCTCCGGGGCATTCGGTTTGATACCATGCTGGAATCATACATGCTCAATAGCGTTGTGGGTAAACATGATATGGATAGCCTGGCTTCACGCTGGCTTAACCATAAGACGGTGACCTTCGAAGAGATTGCTGGAAAAGGTAAAAATCAGCTGACCTTTAATCAGATAGCGCTGGAGCAGGCGGCACATTACGCCGCAGAAGATGCGGACGTGACGTTACAGCTGCATTTGAAAATGTGGCCAGAGCTGGAAAAAGAGCAGGGGCCAAGGGCCGTGTTTGACACGATCGAAATGCCGCTGGTTACCGTGATCTCTCGCGTTGAACGTAACGGTGTACTTATTGATCAGGGCATTCTGGCCACGCATTCTAAAGAGCTAACCATCCGGCTTGCGGAACTTGAGCAGAAAGCACATGAGCTGGCTGGCGAGCCGTTTAATCTTTCATCACCTAAACAGTTACAAACTATTTTGTTTGAAAAACAGGGCATCAAACCAACTAAAAAGACGCCGGGTGGTGCTCCATCAACCAGCGAAGAAGTTTTAGCCGAACTGGCACTTGATTACCCCTTACCAAAAATCATCCTTGAGCATCGTGGTTTGTCCAAGTTGAAATCTACTTACACCGATAAACTACCGCTGATGATTAACCCGCATACTGGCCGCGTGCATACTTCTTATCATCAGGCCGTAACAGCTACCGGGCGTTTGTCTTCAAGCGATCCAAATCTGCAAAACATTCCTGTGCGCAATGAAGAAGGACGCCGTATTCGTCAGGCATTCATTGCATCAAAGGGCCATCGTATTATTGCGGCAGACTACTCGCAGATTGAATTGCGCATTATGGCGCATTTGTCACAGGACAAAGGGTTACTCACGGCATTTGCCGAAGGTAAAGACATCCACCAGGCTACTGCAGCAGAAGTGTTTAGTATTTCGCTGGATAAAGTGACTCATGAGCAGCGCCGCAGTGCTAAAGCCATTAACTTTGGTTTGATTTACGGAATGAGTGCTTTTGGTCTTTCACGGCAGTTGAATATTGGCGCGGGTGAGGCGAAAAAGTATATGGACCTCTATTTTGAGCGGTATCCTGGCGTATTGCAGTATATGGAAAGTACACGGCAGCAAGCTTCTGAGCAGGGTTATGTTTCTACCCTTGATGGGCGTCGTCTCTATTTACCTGATATTAACGCCAGCAACGCTATGCGGCGTAAAGCGGCTGAACGTGCGGCAATTAATGCGCCGATGCAGGGCACGGCGGCGGACATTATCAAACGGGCCATGATTGCCGTTGATGGCTGGCTGGAGATGCAGAAGACGACTGATGTGAAAATGATCATGCAAGTGCATGACGAGTTGGTGTTTGAGGTAAAGGAAGAGGCGGTGGAAAGGGCAAGTCAGCAAATTCGGTCGTTAATGGAAGGCTGTATGAAACTTGATGTGCCATTACGTGTGGATGTTGGCGTTGGTGATAACTGGGATCAGGCGCACTAATTGCTCCCTGAATATACTGGGTGCCGTATTAACCATGAAGTCATTCTGGGAACTCAGTAACCTGGACGTACAGATACAGCGAACTGCTGTATGACGAAGAATCATTATGATGACCGACCGGATCGTACTCTCTTCTCGCGTTACCCGGCGGTCATAAGAAAAAAGTTTACTTAATCGGTTCAGCTTCAGCTGCGATAGGGTTATGGCGGTTAAAGCCGCTAAGTTTATATGGTAAAAGCATTTTTTTAGTAATTAAGCTACATGGAGTGCTGTGTTTTGTGACTTGCGTAGGGAAAATACTGCGTTTTGATGAAAATTAACTACAGAAAATGCTTTTTTGGTCAGAAAAAATCAGGTAGAGTTCAAGGCGTAGGGTACAGAGGTAAGATGTTCTATCTTTCAGACCTTTTACTTCACGTAATCGGATTTGGCTGAATATTTAGCCGCCCCAGTCATCTAATGGCTGGGGCGTTTTTTATGGTCGCGACCTTGCCATTTCATTGGCTATTCGTTAGGCGGACCCCGGTGAACCCTCTATAGTCGTCTACCGGGTTGCCACTGTTTACTCTTCTACGATGTAATCTTCTTCTGTTGCGGGTGGGATCTCGCTATACCAGCTGTCCAGTTTTTGACGCAGCTTATCCACGCCGATCTTTTTCAACGATGAAAATAACTCGACCTGTACATCACCCATAAATGCCATAGACGCTTCACGCACCATATTCAGCTGACTTTTTCGTGCGCCAGAAGCCAGCTTATCGGCTTTGGTTAGTAATATCAGAACGGGAATACTGCTTTGTACCGCCCACTGAACCATCGATTGATCGAGGTCTTTTAGCGGGTGGCGAATGTCCATCAATATCACCAGGCCTTTGAGGCAATTGCGCTTTTGCAGATATTCCGCCAGTGCACGTTGCCACTTCTTCTTCATCTCTTCGGGGACCTGAGCGTAACCATAACCAGGCAGATCCACGAGGCGTACGCCCTCTTCAACTTCAAATAAGTTGATCAACTGCGTCCGTCCCGGGGTTTTACTGGTACGCGCAAGGCTTTTTTGGTTAGTTAGTGTATTCAGCGCGCTGGATTTACCGGCGTTCGAACGGCCAGCAAACGCCACTTCAATGCCGGTATCGGCAGGAAGATGGCGAATATCCGGGGCGCTGGTGACAAAATGGGTAACGTGATAATTCCAGCCAGACAAAATAGAAACTCCGAAAGTCGATGTAGCGATGGCGTGATTATACCTGTAAAGCAGACAAAGCGCCCGATAGCCTTTAATACCCTACCTATCCGACCATACGTTGGCAGTTCTTTCTGTGCGACTGAGGTAGCGGCGATGGTAAGCGACAAAGATTTTGGTTTTTTTTTGTTCGGTAATGGTTTTTTCCTCTTTAAGTATGCCAAGTTTACTTGTGAGACATTGACCATTATTTATGACAGCTTAAGCTTCTTTTTATTGATGCCATTAATTATTTATTTTTTATTTATCATATGGTTAGTTTTTTCTCCTTAAACGAAATGCTAACGAACACTTTCCCTGTCTTGTCTGTTTGAGCATTTAGTCTAAAGTAATCCACAGAGTCTGGATGACTCACTTCAGGACGAAGCACTCAGGGATTGTCAGGATGACAAAGAGTCAGGAGCAGGGAATC
Organism: [Pantoea] beijingensis; assembly: GCF_022647505.1. Lineage (NCBI taxonomy): Bacteria > Pseudomonadati > Pseudomonadota > Gammaproteobacteria > Enterobacterales > Erwiniaceae > Erwinia > [Pantoea] beijingensis. The sequence goes on along the minus strand of NZ_CP071409.1, from coordinate 4,043,420 downwards.
AGGCTTATGGAACCGGCCTTGAAGGAAAAGGACACGCTCGGGATGAGTGGACAGCAGATGGAAAAACTGGGATGTTGATTGCATAAAAGGATGTAAAGGAAGACCGTCCTTCTACGGAAGGTGCGAAAAAAGGCGACAGGGTGACCTGCCGCCTTTTTTCTTTGTCCGCTTTCTGCTAGATTTCGCCGCAATTCTATACTGAATTAAAAATCTCTGAGAGCAGAAAACATGAAGCAACCTGCACGAGCGCCGCAGGGTAAGACTGCCGCGCCAAAAGCCAAACGTAAAGCATCGCGTGAAGACCTGAACCAGCAAGCCCGCGAACGTAAGCATGAAAAGAAACACCGGGGGAATGCCTCCGGTAGCCGCGCTAACCCCGCGGTTCAGGAGCAAAAAAATACACAAGCTCGCAAGGTGAAAGATCCGCGTATTGGCAGTAAAAAACCGATCCCTCTGGGTGTGGAAGAGCCGGTAACGAAACCCGTTAAGGTGAAAACCGAGAAGGTGGAGAAAAAACCGGTGCTTAGCCCACAGGAAGAGCTGACGCAGCTGGAAAACAGCGAGAGGCTGGATGCATTGCTTGATCGCCTGGAAAATGGTGAAGTCCTTGCGGCCGAAGATCAGGCATGGCTGGATCAGACGTTGGACCGAATTGATGTTCTGATGGAACAGTTAGGCATTGAATTAGGCGATGATACTGAAGATGAAGAAGCTGAAGAAGATATGTACCGCTTGCTAAAAGGTGGAAACTGATTGGCGTTCTGCCGCCAGTTCTGGCGGCATTCTGCCCGTAAAATGCCGTAGCTGGAGACTTCTCTGCTAATGTTTTGGCTTGGATCAATTTTAGTCCTGCTGGTGGCGTGTTATCTGTTTTGGTTATTCGCTAAACTACGGCGTCTGTCGCGGCTGAAGTCCCAACTGCGGCGTGCCACCGTCACCCGGCAGCTGAAACAGCATCCTCCCGCACGACGGTCAGCAAGGCCACGTAAATGGAAGGAGTAATCATGTCACTGCCACTCATTGAATGGGACCTCGATCTCATTCAGAAGTACAATTATTCCGGCCCACGTTATACCTCCTATCCCACCGCGCTTGAATTTAATGAAGGCTATGGCGAAGATGCTTTCTTGCTGGCGGCAAAACGTTATCCCGATCGTCCGCTCTCGCTTTACGTGCATATCCCTTTTTGTCACCGGCTCTGCTATTTCTGTGGATGTAATAAAATTGTTACGCGCCAACAGCAAAAAGCCGATCAATACCTTGATGTGCTTGAACAAGAGATTCGCGCGCGCGCGCCGCTATTTGCCAACCGTACCGTTTCACAGATGCATTGGGGCGGCGGTACGCCAACTTACCTGGACAAAAAGCAGATTACCCGCCTGACAGGTTTATTGCGTGAGTGCTTCCATTTTAGTGCTGACGCCGAGCTATCGATTGAAGTCGATCCGCGCGAAATTGAGCTGGATGTGCTCGACCATCTTCGCGTTGAAGGATTTAACCGCTTGAGCATGGGCGTGCAGGACTTTAACAAGCAGGTTCAGGAGCTGGTCAATCGGGTTCAGGACGAAGACTTTATCTTTGCGCTCATTAAGCGCGCCCGCGACCTTGGCTTTAGCTCAACCAATATCGATCTGATTTACGGATTGCCCAAGCAGACGCCAGAAAGTTTTGCATTTACCCTGAAAAAGGTCGTTGAGCTTGGCCCCGATCGTTTGAGCGTATTTAACTACGCACATTTACCTGAATTGTTTGCGGCTCAGCGTAAAATTAAAGATGCAGACTTGCCTGATGCTCGGCAAAAGCTTGATATTTTACAGCAAACAATCGCTACGCTGACGCGCGAAGGCTACCAGTTTATCGGTATGGATCACTTTGCCCGGCCTGATGACGAACTGGCGATTGCGCAACGTTCGGGATTATTACATCGTAATTTTCAAGGATATACCACACAGGGTGATAGCGACTTGTTGGGGATGGGTGTGTCCGCGATCAGCATGGTGGGTGACAGCTACGCGCAAAATCGGAAGGTGCTAAAAGAGTATTACGCCAGCGTCAGTGCGCAAGGCAATGCGCTGTGGCGCGGCCTTGCATTGACCTCTGATGATTGCCTGCGGCGGGATGTTATCAAGACGCTTATCTGCAATTTTTCGCTGGATTACGCTGCCATAGAGGCGCAATGGCAGATCGATTTTGTGGACTATTTTGCCGAAGATTTAGCGCTACTTGCGCCATTGATTAAAGACGGGCTGGTTCAATGCCACCAGGAAGGCCTTCGGGTAACGCCTAAGGGCCGTTTATTAATCAGGAATATCTGTATGTGCTTTGATAGCTATCTGCGCCAGAAGGCGCGGATACAGCAGTTTTCACGCGTCATCTAATACGGATATAAATTTTCGGTGTCCGCTCAGAATTAAGACGGAGCGGACACCGTCGGTAAAGCGTAAGAAGGCTAAAAATCATTTAATGAATAACCTTCTTACAGTATGCCGATGTTTACTCCATTCCCAGTTCTTTCAGCTTGCGCGTCAGGGTATTGCGCCCCCAGCCCAGCAAACGCGCAGCCTCCTGTTTATGGCCTTGTGTATGTCGCAGAGCAGTGGTCAAAAGGGTTCTTTCCATCTCCGGTTGTGCTTCAGAAAGCAGGTTCTGATGCCCGGAACGCAGTGCGCGATCGGCCCACTGAGCGAGTAAAGTTGCCCAACTATCTGGTAATGACTGAACCGGGTTATCGGGGGTTGTACTCTCAAATAACTCTGGTGGAAGATCCTGAATCAAGACTTCCTGGCCCGCAGCCATCACTGTGAGCCAGCGACAGGTATTTTCTAACTGACGAACATTACCGGACCAGTGAAGCCGGGTTAGCGCCGTTTCCGTTTCCGGATGTAGAATTTTAGCTTCCACGCCAAGTTCACGCGCGGCAACCTGGAGGAAATAGCGCGCCAGCCGTGGAATATCCTCACGACGCTCACGCAACGGCGGTAAATGAACGCGAATGACATTCAGACGATGGAACAAATCTTCGCGGAATTTGCCTTCCTGAACGCGCATTTCGAGGTTCTGATGCGTTGCCGCAATAATCCTGACATCCACTTTTACCGGAGCGTAGCCGCCGACGCGATAAAACTGCCCATCGGCCAGCACGCGCAATAAACGGGTCTGCACATCAAGTGGCATATCGCCAATCTCATCCAGGAACAATGTCCCGCCATCAGCCTGCTCAAAACGTCCCTGACGAATTTGGTTCGCGCCGGTAAAAGCACCTTTTTCATGACCAAAAAGCTCTGACTCAATCAAATCTTTCGGGATTGCAGCCATGTTCAGTGCGATAAAAGGGGATTTAGCGCGGGGGCTATGACGATGCAGTGCATGTGCCACCAGCTCTTTACCCGTCCCTGATTCACCATTAATCAATACGCTGATAGAGGAGCGGGACAGGCGGCCAATAATGCGAAATACATCCTGCATGGCAGGAGCTTCGCCAATGATATCAGTCGTGGGTCCGCTGACCGGCTGATTTCGTGGTTGTTGCTGCTCTTGATAATGGCTAATAGCACGTTCAACCAGCGCCACCGCTTCATCAATATCAAACGGCTTTGGCAGGTAATCAAAGGCACCTTGCTGATAAGCACTGACGGCCGCATCCAGATCGGAATGTGCGGTCATTATGATGACCGGAAGCATTGGATGACGCTGCTTAATCTGCTTAAGTAATGCGAGGCCATCCATACCCGGCATGCGAATGTCTGATAATAAAACATCTGGAGTTTTACTCGCGAGCGCCTCCAGTACATCATTACCGCTGTCAAATGTGGCGCAGCTTAAACCCGCTCCCGTGAGCGCACGTTCAAGTACCCAGCGGATGGAACTATCGTCATCGACGATCCAAACTATCCCTCGTTGCATAGAAACCTCTACTTCCGAATGGGCAGGTAAATCGAAAATTCGGTGTGTCCGGGCCAACTGTTAAACTCTATTTTCCCGGAATGCTGATCGATCAGACTTCGTGCGATAGAAAGCCCCAAGCCGGTTCCTCCCTCGCGCCCACTTACCATGGGATAGAACAGCGTATCTTGCAGCTGTGCCGGGATGCCTGGCCCGTCATCTTCAACATCAATACGTGCGACCAGGCGATAGCGTACGCCGTGTAATGTCAGCTGAAATGCCGTGCGCGTGCGAAGCGTAATCGTGCCACCATCCTCGCCTAACGCCTGTAGAGCATTACGCACCACGTTCAGCAACACTTGTTCAAGTTGATCGGGGTCATGTGGTAATTCTGGCAGGCTGGGGTCGTAATCCCGCACCAGAGATACGTTGTCAGGTAGCTCCATGGAAACCAGATTCACGACGCGCTCAGAAACCTGATGGATACTTTGCGTCACGTGCATACCCGGTTGCTGTGGACCTAACAGCCGGTCAACCAAATTGCGTAAGCGATCCGCCTGCTCAATAATCACTTTGGTGTATTCGGTGAGTGCCGGATCGGGTAGCGCTTTTGCCAGCAGTTGCGCTGCGCCGCGTAACCCGCCTAGTGGGTTTTTAATTTCATGTGCCAGGCCGCGTACCAAATCACGGGCAGCAACCTGCTGTGCGTGTTGAAGTTGTTCCTGGCTAAGGCGGCGCTGGTTATCCATTGGCGCCATTTCCATCAAGATAAAGCCATCCGGCAGGCGTTGGGCGGTGAGCGACATAATATGGGCACGGCTATCCACTACCAACGTCACTTCACTGTCAGTAAAGCCTTGTCCTGCGTCGAGGTTCTCGCGCATAACGTCAATATTTAGCGAGAAGTAACCCATCAGGTCCGGTAACGGGGTACCAAATAGCTTCCGGGAACTTTGTGCCAGCAATTGCTGCGCGGCTGGATTCGCATAATGAATCACTAAGTCGCTATCAATCAGCAAGATGCTATTAATCAGTGAGTTGAGAATCTGCCCAGCATCGGGCAGCGTGTTACTCGCCATGCCGCGCTCTCCTGCACTTTAGCTTGTCTCAACAGGCTATTTTATTGTCCGCTTATTTGTTGCCGGTCATCGCCAGGTTCAGCATGGACCACGACAAACTCATGGCAATAATAACGCCTGGTGAGGCAAGCACCATAATGGTGCATTATATTAGCAATACGTTATCAAGCGGAATGCGTGGAGAAAAAAGCCCATCCGAAGATGGGCTAACATTTCCACGGCAACAACATTGCTGGGGCGTCATCACGCCGCAGCGGTGTCGGCCTCATTCATATTACTGAACTCTGCCACACCTACACGTTATTAAACGCTGTAGTACAGTTCGAACTCAACAGGATGTGGCGTCATACGTACGCGATCCATTTCAGACTTACGCAGTTCAATATACGCATCGATAGCATCGTCAGTGAACACGCCGCCACGGGTCAGGAATTCGCGGTCTTCATTCAACGCGCTCAACGCCTCTTCCAGCGAGCCAGCAACTTTTGGAATCTCTGCTTCTTCTTCCGGAGGAAGATCGTACAGGTTTTTATCCATAGCATCACCAGGATGGATCTTGTTGATGATACCGTCCAGGCCAGCCATCAGCAGTGCAGAGAACGCCAGGTATGGGTTAGCCGCTGGATCAGGGAAGCGCGCTTCGATACGACGGGCTTTCGGGCTGGCAACTACTGGGATACGGATTGACGCAGAACGGTTACGCGCGGAGTAAGCCAGCATAACAGGGGCTTCGTAACCCGGGACCAGACGCTTGTAAGAGTTGGTCGTTGGGTTAGCCAGAGCGTTGATCGCTTTTGCGTGCTTGATGATACCGCCGATGTAGAACAGGGCAGTTTCAGACAGGCCGCCGTATTTATCACCTGCGAACAGGTTAGTGCCGCCTTTGGACAAAGACATATGGCAGTGCATACCGGAACCATTATCACCAAAGATAGGTTTTGGCATAAAGGTCGCGGTCTTACCAAACGCGTGAGCCACGTTGTGCACTACATATTTGTAGATCTGAATCTCGTCGGCTTTTTTGGTCATAGTGTTGAAGCGGGTTGCCACTTCGTTCTGACCAGCGGTAGCGACTTCATGGTGGTGTGCTTCAACCACCAGGCCCATCTGCTCCATGGTCAAACACATGGCAGAACGGATGTCTTGAGAAGAGTCGACCGGTGGTACCGGGAAGTAACCGCCTTTCAGACCTGGACGATGGCCTTTGTTACCACCTTCGTACTCTTTACCGGTGTTCCATGCTGCTTCGATATCATCGATGGCAACGTGAGAACCCGAGGTGGTTGCACCAAAGCGCACGTCGTCAAACAGGAAGAATTCAGGCTCTGGTCCGAACAGAACGGTATCCGCGATACCGGATGAACGCAGGAAGTCTTCGGCACGCTTGGCGATAGAACGCGGATCGCGGTCGTAGCCCTGCATGGTACCTGGCTCAAGGATGTCACAACGGATGATTAGCGTAGAGTCTTCAAAGAAAGGATCGAGAACGGCGGTGGTGGAGTCAGGCATCAGAACCATGTCAGATTCGTTGATACCTTTCCAGCCACCGATGGATGAACCATCAAACATTTTGCCTTCTTCAAAGAAGTCAGCATTGACCTGATGAGCAGGAATAGTGACGTGCTGCTCTTTACCTTTTGTATCGGTAAAACGCAGATCGACGAACTTTACTTCATGCTCGTTCATCATCGACAGAACGTGTTCAGCGGACATACTTAATTCTCCTGGGGTTAGTCATTGTTGCCATGGTTTGAGAACTCAACTTCCGGAACGCCTGACTCTTTGCGTTCAATCGATAATAAAGATCTCAGACAAGCTATCAACCGTTTTAGAAACTGCCGTTTTTACTTGTAAAGATTAAAGCGAAATCTATGCCAACTTTTTTATTTAGGTAAAAAGGCGCTATTATGCGCCCTCTCGTGAAACGAGGAATGCACCATAATGGATGTCGCGCACCATTGTGGTGCTTTTGAATGATTGATGGGCACTATTTTGGTGCAAATGCTGGATGGAGTGCAAACTATTGCACTGTAAAACGGTATAAAAGCAATCCTGACAGTAATCTTTATATGAAATTTGTGATCCTGTTCAGTCCTTCGATTAATCCGTGTACAATAGCGCGCTATTTCTAATGCCTGAGGCAAAGCTGTGATCGAAAATTTGCGTAACATCGCCATTATTGCGCACGTTGACCATGGGAAAACCACCCTGGTTGATAAGTTGTTGCAACAATCTGGTACCTTTGATGCCCGTACCGAAGCAACCGAACGTGTAATGGACTCCAACGATTTGGAGAAAGAGCGTGGAATTACCATCCTCGCGAAAAATACCGCCATTAATTGGAAAGACTATCGCATCAACATTGTTGATACCCCGGGACACGCCGACTTTGGCGGCGAGGTTGAGCGAGTGATGTCAATGGTTGACTCGGTTCTGCTGGTTGTCGACGCAATGGATGGCCCGATGCCGCAAACCCGTTTCGTGACCAAAAAAGCTTTTGCTAATGGTCTGAAACCTATCGTTGTTATCAACAAAGTTGACCGTCCTGGCGCACGTCCAGACTGGGTTGTCGATCAGGTATTCGACCTGTTTGTAAACCTTGATGCAACGGATGAGCAGCTTGATTTCCCTGTCATTTATGCTTCTGCGCTGAATGGTATTGCAGGGCTGGATCACACGGATATGGCTGACGATATGACGCCGCTGTATCAGGCGATTGTCGACCACGTATCTCCTCCTCAGGTTGAGATGGACGCGCCGTTCCAGATGCAGATCTCCCAATTGGACTATAACAACTACGTTGGCGTTATCGGTATTGGCCGCATCAAGCGCGGTAAAGTGAAGCCGAACCAGCAAGTGACTGTTATCGACAGCGAAGGCAAAACTCGCAACGGTAAAGTGGGTAAGGTTCTGACCCATTTAGGTCTGGAGCGTATTGATGCGACAGAAGCGGAAGCGGGCGATATCATCGCGATCACCGGTCTGGGTGAACTCAACATCTCCGATACTATCTGTGATCCTCAGAACGTTGAAGCGCTGCCTGCGCTGAGCGTCGATGAGCCAACGGTAACCATGTTCTTTAACGTCAACACTTCACCGTTCTGCGGTAAAGAAGGTAAATACGTTACTTCGCGCCAGATTCTGGATCGATTGAACAAAGAACTGGTGCACAACGTTGCGTTGCGCGTGGAAGAAACGGAAGATGCGGATGCATTCCGTGTTTCCGGCCGTGGTGAACTTCACCTCTCCGTTCTGATCGAAAATATGCGTCGTGAAGGTTTTGAACTGGCGGTATCCCGTCCGAAAGTTATCAATCGCATGATTGATGGCCGTATGCAGGAACCGTTTGAGAACGTGACGCTGGATATCGAAGAACAGCACCAGGGCGCGGTTATGCAAGCCATGGGCGAGCGCAAAGGCGACGTCAAAGACATGGTGCCGGATGGTAAAGGACGTATTCGTCTGGATTACATGATCCCTGCGCGCGGCCTGATCGGTTTCCGTACAGAATTCATGACCATGACGTCAGGTACTGGTCTGCTGTATTCAACCTTCAGCCATTACGATGATGTGCGTCCAGGTGAAATCGGTCAGCGCCAGAATGGTGTGCTGATTTCCAATGGTCAAGGTAAAGCGGTCGCATTTGCACTGTTCAGCCTACAGGATCGCGGTAAGCTTTTCCTGGGCCACGGTGCTGAAGTGTATGAAGGCCAGATTATCGGTATTCACAGCCGTTCTAATGACCTGACAGTTAACTGTCTGACCGGTAAGAAACTGACGAACATGCGTGCTTCTGGTACTGATGAAGCCACAACGTTAGTGCCGCCAGTTAAAATGTCACTGGAGCAGGCGCTGGAGTTTATCGATGATGATGAACTGGTAGAAGTTACCCCGACGTCCGTACGTATTCGTAAGCGCCATCTGACCGAGAACGATCGCAAGCGCGCCAGCCGCGGTAGCAAAGACGTTTAAGTCGGTGCGATAAGGACGGGTAACCAAGCCAGTCTGCCAATCGTGTCTATGTAAAAAGCCTCAACGTCGGTTGGGGCTTTTTTACTGGATTCGTAAATGTATTTCATAATCTTGCCTCTCATTTTCAGAGACTTGTTCTGATTTAGCACATCCTGCTCCCCACCTCCTGTTCAGCCTTCGTTTTTACCGCTAGAGTGAATAACTCAGCGGAACAAAAGGAGATGGCCATGTTGTATATCTTTGATTTAGGTAACGTCATTGTTGATATTGATTTCAACCGGGTGCTGGGGGTCTGGAGCGATCTTGGCCGTGTCCCGTTATCGACGTTGCAAAGCCGCTTCAACATGGGTGAAAACTTCAAAAAGCATGAACGCGGAGAAATAACCGATGAACAATTTGCCGCCGGGATCTGCGCGGAGCTGGACATAGCTCTGAGTTTTGAACAATTTACTGCAGGCTGGCAGGCCGTGTTTGTCGACATACGTAAAGACGTGATTGCGATCATGCATAAATTGCGTGAGCAGGGTCACCGTGTGGTAATCCTGTCGAATACCAACCGGCTGCATTGCCATTATTGGCCCTCGCAGTATCCGGAAGTGCAGCAGGCTGCAGATAAGCTCTATTTATCTCAGGAGATGGGATTACGCAAACCTGAAGCCGCTATCTATCAGAACGTGCTGGCCGAAGAGAGGGTAACGGCCGACCAGGCGATATTCTTTGATGACAATCAAGAGAATATTGAAGGCGCGCGTGCGGTGGGTATTACCAGCGTTCACGTTACCGACGCGGCGGTTATCCCTGCGTATTTCGCCACGCGTGTTTGAGGATGTCATCCATGAGACGTACGCGTCATTTGGCGCGTGTATCGCTGACGTGGCTAAAACTGCTCTGGCATCGTATCGAGCATGATGGCATGACGACGCAGGCAGGAAATTTGGCCTACGTTTCATTACTTGCTCTGGTGCCGCTCGTTGCCGTGGTCTTCGCGCTGTTCGCTGCTTTCCCTGTGTTTTCGGACGTGAGCGTGCAGTTGAAGAATTTTATCTTTACCAACTTTATGCCCGCCGCGGGTAACACCATCCAGCGTTATCTGGAGCAATTCGTTGCCAACGTAAACAAAATGACGGCTATCGGTGCCGTAGGTCTAATCGTGACGGCCCTGTTGCTCATGTATTCAGTGGATTCCGCGCTGAACACTATCTGGCGTAGTAAGACGCAGCGTCCGCTTATTTACTCCTTCGCAGTTTACTGGATGATTCTGACGCTTGGACCGTTACTGGCAGGGGCCAGCCTGGCAATTAGCTCTTATTTGCTATCTATGCGCTGGGTGGCGGTCAGTGGTGTTTCCGGGGTGGTGGATCAAGTGATACGTATTTTTCCGCTATTGCTTTCCTGGCTGGCATTTTGGTTATTATATAGCATTGTCCCCACTCAGCGGGTTCCGCCGCGTGATGCACTGATAGGTGCGCTGATTGCCGGGCTGCTTTTTGAGCTCGGGAAAAAAGGTTTTGCACTCTATGTTACGATGTTTCCTTCGTATCAATTAATTTACGGCGTACTGGCGGTTATCCCCATTCTTTTTCTGTGGGTTTACTGGACGTGGTGTATTGTGCTTCTGGGGGCAGAGATTACGGTAACGTTCGAAGACTATCGCCAACTGCGACGGCAGGAACAGGCAGACGATAAAGCATGATTGCGTTAATACAACGCGTGCTCAATGCCAGCGTGACAGTGGAGGAAGAAACCATTGGCAGTATCGGACCAGGGTTATTGATTCTGCTTGGTGTTGAACACGGTGATACTGAACAAAAAGCCGATCGCTTGTGTCAGCGAGTGACGGGTTATCGCATTTTTAGTGATGAAAACGGCAAGATGAATCTGAACGTGCAGCAGTCAACGGGCAGTTTGTTGGTCGTTTCGCAATTTACCTTAGCTGCTGATACGCAAAAAGGGCTGCGTCCAGGATTTTCAGGTGGAGCCGACCCCGTTGAAGCGGCGCGTTTATATCACTATTTCGTGGGATGTTGCCGGGAAAAAGGCATCGTCACAGAAACCGGCCGCTTTGCTGCAGACATGAAAGTCGCGTTGGTGAATGACGGCCCGGTAACCTTTTGGTTACAGGTTTAAGGTAGTTCGTCGAACGACAATGGATGAGTCTGGCGAGCTCTGAAAGAGAGAGTTATTTTATGTATCACCTTCGGGTACCTGAAACCGCAGAAGAACTGGATATCTATTATCAGTTTCGCTGGGAGATGTTACGCAAACCGTTGCACCAGCCGCAGGGATCGGAGCGTGACGCCTGGGATGCGATGGCACACCATCAAATGGTGGTCGATGAGCAGGGGAAGCCAGTGGCCGTTGGGCGACTTTATATCAACGCGGATAATGAAGCGGCGATACGTTTTCTTGCTGTACATCCTTCAGTTCAGGGAAAAGGTCTGGGAACGCTGGTCGCCATGACGCTGGAGTCAGTCGCCCGGCAGGAAGGGGTCAAGCGTGTGGTATGTAGCGCGCGTGAAGACGCCGCCGAGTTCTTTTCCAAACTTGGTTATCTCAATCAGGGGGAAATCACCGCGCCACAAACAACGCCGGTACGACATTTCCTGATGATTAAACCGGTCGTCACGCTTGACGATATTTTACACCGTGCTGACTGGTGCGGTCAGCTGCAACAAGCCTGGTACGAACATATCCCGCTAAGTGAGAAAATGGGTGTTCGCATTACCCAATATACCGGCCAAAAGTTTATTACCACGATGCCGGAGACCGGTAATCAAAACCCGCACCATACGTTGTTTGCCGGAAGTTTGTTCTCGCTGGCAACATTGACCGGATGGGGATTAATCTGGCTGCTGCTGCGCGAGCGTCATCTGGGTGGGACGATCATCCTGGCCGATGCACATATCCGCTATAGTCACGCGATAACCGGTAAACCGGGCGCGGTAGCCAGTTTGGGATCGCTGAGCGGCGATCTTGATCGTTTGGCTCGCGGGCGTAAGGCCCGGGTGCAACTGGAAGTCGAATTGTTCGGTAACGATCTGCTTGGGGCCGTATTTGAAGGGGTTTATATTGTGTTACCCGCCGATCCTGATGGTCCGCTGGAGCAAGGGGGCTCAGGACACTAGGGCAGAAAGGGCGGAAGGTTATCCGCCCTTGTTCGCGTAAAAAACTCTACGCAGGAACCGCCAAAATCTTTATTTCACTCTCATCTTGAGTCAGGCATTGAGGCGGAGTATTTCAACACCCTCCAGGTATGACGGTTTCACCTTACCGGGTCCCTGATGGCATGAGTAGCCCGCACCAGGACCCGCACCAGGAATAAATGGAGGCAACATTCTTTACCGCGATACACGGGATGGTCGCACCTGTGTCTGACAGTCGCAGAGAATATCATTGTTTTTCACGTGATGATGAGAAGAGGAGGTTCATCCTCCTCAGAGTCTAAAAAATCACAGGCCGGAAACTTCGGCTGCGGCGTGGCCCCAGTAAGTATCGCTGTTATTTAATACACGCTTCCATTTACCATGTTTTGTTCAGTCGTTTGCCCATTCACTGAGATCGTCAATTTTCCACTGGCGCTATCGCGTAGCGGCTTATTATTTTCCAGTCGGGCATTAAGCTGTAATTGCAGTGCGCTATTTTCCGCTTGCGGTACCGTTGGCCAGCCCCAGTTATGCAGTATATTCGTTGGCACTTCACGGCCATTGAGCGTCAGGGAGAGGTCGCGCGTGGGCTGTTGTGTGACGGTAGCTAAACCCTCCAGCATACCGTTAGCGGCAAAAGCACTCATCTCGGTCACGCTGATTTGGTTAGCATCAGCGTTAAGTGCGATAGAAGGACGCCTTATATCGGTGCGATTGAAGGTGGCTTCTGCTGCATTGAAGCTGAGTTCGCCGCGCCATATTCCCCATTGATGATTGCGTGCCAGCAACAGATCGCTTCCCTTACCATCCAGCGCAGTAAGCTGGAAGGGATATGCTGGGTTAATATCGATAATCAGGTTACGGTTGGCGCTAAATTTTTTCACTGCTACGCTATCCAGCCAGTCAGGTAGCGGTTGCATCCAGCGGTCGCGCCAATTGTCCGGTAGCGTATACTCCAGTCCGGCCACGACCAGCTCATCAAGCATCAGACGCTTATTATTGCGTATCCATTGTCCCTTCGCACGCAGCAAGCCGTTAACCCAACGTGAACTAAACTGGGAAATATTAATGCCTTGGGGCGAAAAATCCATATTTACAATAGGATCATTAAGCTCCAGCCGGCCATTAATAAAATTACTGGCATTCATCGATAGCGTTCCCATTTCGCTCTGCCAGTCGCCTTCACGTAGCGTTAAATCCTTCAGTGTGAGATCGAGATCGGTTACCGCCCATTCCGGTCCCTGAAGATGGGCATTGATAAGATCAAGACGGCCAATATGCACTGAAGGGAGATCGAAAATGGGCTGAAGAAACGTTGTCAGCGAAGAGTCTGTCTGCAGACGGATATCATTAAGACGCAGGTTGGCGATATTCCAGTTTCCTTCAGCATCACGTTCGGCATTCCCCGTCATGGAGCCACGGGCTAAATCTGCACCAACGTTACTGAACACTAACTGGTCTTGGGCGATCCTCCCCTGAAGTAATACGTTATTACCCGGTATGCCGTTCAATTCCATGGAGCCCGCGCTCAGTTGGAAATTCGCATTTTCACCCAAAAAGTTGTTTTCCTTCGGTTGCCATGGCATCACGCCGCCATTAACGCGTTGTGCTGAGATCGGCAAAGAAAAATGGGGACTATTGACGGCCATATCAGTCAACTGCAAACGGTTGGCCTGCAGTGGCCAGGCCAGATTGTTGTTCGCGACGTCAAGTGATCCTCGCATAAACTCAATACTGGCGAAGTGGAACGGGTTACTAAACTGAGTGAGCGCCAGACCTAAATCAACCCGATTCGCGACCAATACCGCAGGCTGACCATCATGTCCGAACGTGACATTATCCAGAATCAGATGTGAGGGAGACGAAAAGTTATGTTCAATTTTAGTAAGCGAAAGATGGTAATCGGTACGGTCACTAATGAAACGTCCCGCCCAGCCTGCGCCCCATTGAGTCTGTAACAGGAAATAAAGCACTACCACAATAAAAATAAGCAGTAGCAGCAGTGTGAGAATAAATTTTCCGATGAATTTCATTGCATCCTTCCCTATGAATTTCCGGTATCAGCTTGTTATGCCTGAAATGCCCTTATAGCTCAACAGGCCGGGTGTAAAGTCAGTTACAGCAAGCGATAAATTGCGGAAGGTTAAAGGCGAGCGTGCCCGCCTTCAGGATCATTTCTCTTCGTGTGGAAACACCAAATTAAGCACAATTGCGGTGATGCCACCGGCAGCGATACCGGAAGAGAGTAGCGTTTTTAGCCAGTCGGGTGCAAATTGCAGAATCATGGGTTGCTGTGAAATGCCGAGGCCAACGGCCAGCGAAAGGGCAATAATCATTATTGCGCGGCGGTTCAGTGGCTCACGTGAAACAATACGTACGCCTGAAGCGGCGATAGTACCAAACATCACGATGGTTGCACCACCCAGCACAGGCTCGGGAATATGCTGCACGAACCCGCTAACGGCGGGAAACAGGCCGAGCGCGATCAGCATCAGAGCAACAACGAAGCCTACATAGCGGCTGGCCACGCCGGTTAGCTGAATCACGCCGTTGTTTTGACCAAAGCATGAATTGGGGAAGGTGTTGAATAGCGCTGAAACAAAAGAGTTCAGGCCGTTAGCCAATACGCCACCCTTCAGGCGTTTCATATAAAGTGGGCCGCTGACCGGCTGCTCTGAAACATCCGAAGTTGCAGTGATATCACCAATCGTCTCCAGCGACGTGACCATAAACACCAGCATCAGTGGAATAAGTAGATTCCAGTCAAATCCCAGACCGTAATAAAGGGGGGTTGGTACGGTTATCAGCACATGTTGCTGTGGCTGATTATCTTCGGGAAGCATACCCAGTCCCCATGCGAGCAGATAACCCACGGCCATGGCGATGACCAGCGAAGCAACACGCAGGTAAGGATTACGCTGACGATTAAGCAGCACGATCACTACCAACACGGCACCCGCTAGCAGCAGGTTTTTTGGCGCACCAAAAGTATGATCGTTCATCGCGGAAAAGCCACCGCCGATAGAGGTTAATCCAACCTGAATCAGTGACAGACCAATAATCATCACCACGATCCCGGAGACCAGCGGCGTAATAATACGGCGTGCGAGATGCAGTAACCGCGACAAAAACATTTCGGTACAGGACGCGACCATTAAGGTACCGAACAGCGCCGCCATCATGGTGGAGACATCGGCTCCCCCTGTTTTCAGTGCGGTTCCGCCCATAATCAACGGTGACACGAAATTAAAACTGGTGCCCTGGATCGAGAGTAGACCTGAACCGACCGGGCCCCAGGTTTTAATTTGCAGAATTGACGCTACGCCGGAAGCAAACAAGGACATGCTGATGATATGTTTCGTATCTTCTGCCGGAAGTCCAAGCGCCTGACAAATCAGTAGTGCCGGAGTGATCACCGCAACAAACATCGCTAACAGATGCTGACAGGCAGCAAAAAGCGTTTGGGGTAGAGGTGGGCGATCTTCCAGACGGTAGATCAACTCGCTTTTGACTTTGGCGATATCGTCTGAGGCGGTGATTTTATGGGGAGAGACGGACATAGCTTCAAATCCCTGGAAAAGAAAGTGGCGATTTTAATCATCTGCCCGCCAAAAGCAATCGATTGCTAAGCCGTCGTTCTGTTCATCCGTAAGGATGAACAGGCAGGGCCGGTGCGATGCCGGCCCCTTGTCGTTCGCCTGCACGAAAGCAGAGGCAGGCGGGAATCCTACCCGCGAACGATGTCGCCACTAAACCTGAGGCAGCAAGGCTGCTGCAACCATCCCGGCCCACATACTACGAGGAAACCTTATCTGCTGTTAAGGTACTGTAGCTGGTCATCAGATTACGGTAATCCGGGATATGATGAGAGAACAGCGTACCCAGCCCTTCAATATCATTACGCCAGTCACGATGCAGCTCACAGGCGGCACCAAACCAGGTCATTATTTGCGCGCCTGCCTGGGTCATACGCTCCCATGCAGCGTTGCGTGTCATCTCATTAAAGGTCCCTGAAGCATCGGCGATCACGAACACATCAAATCCTTCCTCCAGCGCAGACAGTGCCGGAAATGCCACGCAAACCTCGGTAACCACGCCAGCAATAATCAGTTGTTTTTTACCCGTGGCCTTAACCGCTTTCACAAAATCCTCATTGTCCCAGGCATTAATATTGCCGGGACGTGCGATATAAGGCGCATCCGGAAACTGCGCTTTTAATTCCGGCACCAGTGGGCCATTAGGACCAGTTTCAAAGCTGGTGGTTAAAATCGTCGGCAGTTTAAAATAGGTGGCGATGTCCGCCAGCGCCAACACATTGTTTTTAAACTTATCGGGTTCGATATCCCGCACCAGCGATAATAGCCCCGTTTGATGGTCGACCAGAAGGACGGCGGCGTCGTCTTTGTTAAGGCGAATATAAGGCTTACTCATGGTGATTCTCCTCTTGTGGTGGATGCCCGGCACTCCGGTGCAAATAGCGGAATACCGGGCCAGATAACACTTATGCGTGACCAAACCGTCCCTGATTGAAATCAGCAATCGCTTGTGCAATCTCCTGCTGACTATTCATGACGAAAGGACCGTGGCCGACGACAGGCTCATCAATCGGAGCGCCGCTCAGCAGCAATACAACTGCGTCATTATTGGCCTCAATCGAGACCTCACTGCGTTCACGATCGAGAATAACTAGCTGTGTTTCCCGTGCGAGAGTGCTGCCTTGCACCTGAATGGTCCCTTTAACCACAAACAGCGCAACGGGCCATCCCTCCGGTAACGTGAGCGTGCTGAAGCCACCTTGATTCAGATGCATGTCCCAGAGGTTTATTGGCGTAAACGTCCTGGCCGCGCCATGTATATTCGCCATTTCACCGCTGATGATGCGCACGGTGCCGGCATGATTCGGCAGAGACACCGTCGGAATATCCTGCTGTTGAATCGCCTGATATCCCGGTGCTGTCATTTTGTCTTTCGCCGGTAGATTGACCCATAACTGCACCATTTCCAGCATTCCGCCGTTTTCAGTAAACGCTGGTGAGTGGAATTCTTCGTGCAGAATGCCGGAACCTGCGGTCATCCACTGCACATCACCTGGGCCAATAGTGCCGCCATTACCGGTAGAATCCCGGTGCGATACCTCACCTTCATACACAATAGTGACCGTTTCAAAACCGCGATGAGGATGCATGCCCACCCCCCGAGACGCTTGGGAGGGGGTGAAATCCACGGGACCCGCATAATCCAGCAGCAAAAATGGGCTGAGCTGCGTACCATGATTGTTATAGCTGAACACCGAGCGAACGGGAAAACCGTCACCAACCCAGTGGGAACGTGGCGCACTATACACACCCAGAACTTTTTTCATTGTCCTTCTCCTGAAACGATGATGTTGTTTGATTAAAGCTTATTACTGGTAAAGTAATGGGTAAAGACGGGTAAAACAGGAATCATCGTTCTTTATTTGGAACAGTTGGGGGATAAGGTGTTTGATCTGAACGATCTCTATTATTTTGTTCAGTCGGTGGACCATGGCGGATTTGCGCCCGCCGGGCGTGCGTTGAACATGCCAAAATCGAAACTGAGCAGGCGGATCGCTATGTTGGAGGAGCGTTTGGGCGTGCGTTTAATTCAGCGATCCACGCGTCACTTTTCCGTTACCGATGTCGGACAGACTTACTACGAACACTGTAAAGCGATGCTGGTTGAGGCCGAAGCTGCACAGGAGTCTGTTGATGCGCATTGGGCTGAACCCAGGGGAACGCTACGTATCAGTTGTCCTGTGGCGTTGCTGCACTTGCATGTAGGGAAAATGGTGACAGCTTTTATGCTGCGCTATCCGCATATCGACCTACATCTGGAGGCCACTAACCGGCGTATTGATGTTCTTGGGGAAGGGTTCGACGTGGCGATCCGCGTGCGTCCGTTGCCGCTTGAAGACAGTAATCTGGTGATGCGGGTGTTATCCGATCGTGGACAGTGCCTGGTCGCCAGTCCGGACCTGATAAAGCGCTACGGCTTCCCCGTTTTGCCTGCAGATCTACAGACCTGGCCGAGCCTGGGATTAGGTCAGCCCCAAAACAGTTTTTACTGGGACCTGCATGGACCTGATGGCGCACATGCCCGGGTGCCGCATTCACCACGCTTTATCACTACCGATATGGTGACGCTGCTTGAAGCGGCGCTTGCTGGCATTGGAGTATTGCAATTGCCGAGCATCATGGTCGCTGAACAACTGGAAAAGGGAGATCTGGTGCGTATCGTCCCGGACTGGGCACCGCGTCGGGAAGTTATCCATGCGGTTTTTCCTTCCCGACGGGGTTTACTGCCTGGGGTGCGTTTACTGATCGATCATCTTGCCGACAGCTATGCGAAAATGATCGAAAATTAAGACTACCATCGTCGATCCTGCGGCAAAGATAATGATATCAGGCGTTAGTATAACGTTGTGTCTCTGGCAGCCAACGTTCAATCAGCGCCTGCGCCTGTTCGGGATAGTGCTGGTGGATATGGCGGGCAACGCGCTGAACTTCGGGAATCATCGCCTGATCGCGCAGCAGATCGGCAACCTTAAATTCTGCGCTACCGGTTTGGCGTGTACCGAGCAGCTCACCCGGGCCACGGATCTCTAAATCGCACTGGGCAATAACAAAGCCATCATTACTGTCGCGCAAGACCTGCAGGCGTTTTTGTGCCGTTTTGCTGAGAGGGGATTTGTAGAGCAGGACGCAGTGTGAAGCCACGGCGCCACGTCCCACACGGCCGCGTAGCTGGTGGAGCTGGGCAAGTCCCAGGCGCTCAGGGTTTTCAATAATCATCAGGCTGGCATTGGGCACATCTACGCCCACTTCAATCACTGTGGTGGCGATCAGCAACTGAATCTCCCCCTGCTTAAATGCCTGCATTACCGCCTGTTTCTCCTGCGGTTTCATCCGGCCATGCACCAGCCCAACGTTCAGCTCGGGAAGCGCGATTTTAAGTTCTTCCCAGGTGGCTTCTGCCGCCTGAGCTTCCAGCAGCTCAGATTCTTCAATTAGGGTACACACCCAATAAGCCTGGCGTCCTTCGTCACCGCAGGCGCCTTTTACCCGCGCGATGATCTCCGCACGGCGGGTATCAGGGATAGCGACAGTTGTTACTGGTGTGCGCCCCGGCGGCAGTTCATCAATGGTAGAGGTATCCAGGTCGGCATAGGCGGTCATTGCCAGCGTGCGCGGGATGGGCGTCGCAGTCATGATTAACTGATGCGGATGAAAACCCTGTTCTTCCCCTTTTTCCCACAGGGCTAAACGCTGATGGACACCGAAGCGATGCTGCTCATCAATAATCACCAGTGCCATTTCCTTAAATTGCACCTGCTCCTGGAAAATAGCGTGCGTTCCCACCACCATCGAAACCTGACCGCTGGCAATGGCTTCCTGCTGCGCCTGTCGCGCTTTACCTTTCTGTTTACCCGCCAGCCAGCCGACTTCGATACCCAGTGGGGCAAACCACTGGCGGAAGTTATTGGCATGCTGTTCCGCGAGCAGCTCCGTCGGTGCCATCAGTGCCACTTGCTTGCCGTGAGCAATAACGTTCAGCGCCGCCAGGGCCGCCACCAGCGTTTTGCCGGAACCGACGTCGCCTTGCACCAGGCGCATCATCGGATAGTCATGTGCTAAGTCGTGCTCAATCTCTTTCACCACGCGAACCTGAGCGTGAGTGGGGCTAAACGGTAGCGCCGCTAACAGTTTATCGCTTAACCTATGGTTAGCGGGCATCGGTAAGGCGTGATAGCGCTGAGCGCCCGCCCGTACCGCCAGCATACTGAGGTTATGCGCCAGCAGCTCTTCCAGAATCAGCCGTCGCTGTGCCGGATGCTTTCCGCTCTCCAGTTCCACCAGGGCCATATCAGGTGGGGGACGGTGTAGCGTACGCAGCGCGTCCGGCAGGCTGATCATACCGCTGCTGAGATCGGGGGGAAGTAATTCAGCGATGGCGCACGTTTCCAGCAGCGTCAGCGCCTGGTCGGTCAGGTTACGGAGTGTTGCCTGCCGTATGCCTTCGGTGGTGGAATAAACTGGTGTCAGCGTTTCCTGCAATTCGGTAACGCTGTTCTCCCCCTGGATGCGGTATTCAGGATGGATAATTTCCGCACCCCGCTGCCCGCGTTTAATCTCACCATATGCCGTTACCCGTTTACCGGGAGCCAGGCTGTTTTTCATGCCGGCGTTAAAATTGAAAAAGCGCAGCGTGACCATCCCGCTGCCGTCGCTAATCTGACAGGTGAGCATACGGCGTCGACCGAAGCTGATATCGGTATGCAGCACTTCACCTTCAACCGTGGCGTAAATACCGGGTAACAGATCGTTGATGGCGTAGAGCTGGGTGCGATCTTCGTAGCGTAGGGGAAGGTGTAACAGCAAATCCTGAACGGTTGCCAGCCCCAGTTTTGCCAGACGGGCGCTCTGACTGGCACCGACACCGGAGAGCGTACTGAGTGGTATCGCGTCCAGCAGACGGCCTTTCATTTTTTCACCGAAGATTGCATGGTGGTCCACCATTCGTCATCCGCAACGACTTCACCCCGATCATTAATCACGGGATAAGGTAGCCCCTTGTGTTTTGCCACACGGGCCAAGACCGGATAGCCGCCTTCAAACAGCAAGCGTTGCTGTTCGGCATAATCCAGCAGGCTATCCTGGCGATCGTACATACCGGCATTCTGACGTTGGCGCTGGGCTTCATACAGAATCAGCGCTGAGGCGACGGAAACATTCAGTGACTGCACCATTCCGACCATAGGAATAATGATATCGCGATCGGCTAAATACAGCGCTTCGCGGGTAATCCCGGTTTTTTCCTGTCCCATCAGGATGCAGGTGGGGCGGGTGTAATCAATTTCGCGGAAATCGACGGCGCTGTCCGAAAGATGTGTGGCGAGGATTTGCATGCCCTGGTCTTTCAAATGGCCAACGGCATCAGCAATAGTAGGGTGCGTTTTCACCTGAACCCAGCTGTTACTGCCGGCAGCCGAAGAGACCATGGTACGCATACGGCTGCCGGGCCAAACGGCATGCACCTCGTGTACGCCAACCGCATCTGCGGTGCGGATCACGGCAGAAACGTTATGTGGCTTGTGGACTTGTTCCATGCAAACGGTCAGATCGTGCTGACGCGCAGCAAGCATCTCGCGGATGCGAGCAAAGCGTTGGGCATTCATAAAAAGCAGTATCCCACGATAAGTCATCATGCTGCTGTTATCCCCGTGGGGGATTGGCAGCCAATTCAGGGCTGAACACGCAGAAAAGGAGAGGCGGGCTGATCTTCATGACCGGCGCGGCTTTCCCGTAATACTGCGTTGTGGCAGCCTGCCAGATGGCCGAGAAAGATCCCTCTGAGAGTTATGCTTGCCGGGATAGCCTCCCGGCGCGTTATCAACCTCAGTTACGGTTACGGTGAACCTTAATCACATCCGGCATCACGCGGATCTTACGCATGATGTTCGCCAGATGAACGCGGTCGCGTGCCGTCAGGCGAATAAAGGCACTGTAAACGCGTCCGTCTTTCTCTTCGGTATTCAGGCTTTGAATATTGGAGCCGGCAGTGTTGATGGCCGCCGTCAGGTTGGCCAGCGCCCCCTGATGGTTAAACATATCCACTTTGATCTCGGCAACAAATTCCTGTTCGGTCACCTTATCCCACTCAACGGCCATAAATTTTTCGGGCTCTTTCTGGTAGCCACGAATATTACGGCAGGACTCATGGTGCACCACCAGCCCTTTACCTGGGCTAACATGGGCCACGATGGGATCGCCCGGAATAGGACGGCAGCACTTGGCAAAGGTAATCAGCACGCCATCCGCGCCTTTAATCGGCAGCTTGCTGCGCGATTTTTTACTGGACGATGCGGATTCGGTAGCTGGCTCGTTGTGTTGCAGGTTTTTCGCGACCACCACGCTCATCGCGTTACCTAAACCGATTTCTGCCAGAAGATCGTCCAGCGTGGCCAGCTTCATGCGCTCCAGCTCGTGCTGGATATTTTCTGGTGGGATTTCAGCCAGTTTACGGCTTCCTCCCAGCGCATGGTTAAGCAGACGGCGTCCGAGGCTGACCGAATCATCGCGCTTCAGGTTTTTCAGCAGTTGGCGGATCTTGGCGCGCGCTTTTGAGCTGACGACAAAATTGAGCCAGGCGGCATTCGGACGTGCGCCCGGCGCGGTAATAATCTCGACGGTTTGTCCGCTGCTGAGCGATTGTGACAAGGGGTAAGGCTGGCGATCAACGCGTGCGCCGACACAGGCATGGCCAATATCGGTATGCACCGCGTAAGCGAAGTCGACTGGGGTTGCACCTGCGGGAAGTTCGACGATACGGCCTTCCGGGGTAAAAACGTAAATTTCATCCGGAAACAGATCGGATTTCACGCTTTCAATAAATTCAAAGGAGCTGCCTGCGCTTTGCTGTAGTTCCAGCAGGCTTTGCAGCCAGCGCTGGGCACGAATTTGTGCCGTCGTGCTGCTTTCGCCCTGTTCTTTATAAGCCCAGTGCGCGGCAACACCCATCTCCGCCATCTGTTCCATATCTTCAGTACGGATCTGCACCTCAACCGGCACGCCATGCGGCCCGATCATTGAAGTATGCAGCGACTGATAGCCGTTGGCTTTTGGGATGGCGATATAATCTTTCACACGACCCGGGCGCGGTTTATACAGGCTGTGCATCTGGCCCAGCACGCGATAGCAAGTATCCACATCGCTGACAATAACGCGGAATGCATAAATGTCCATGATCGAGTGAAAACGCTGCTCTTTCAGGTGCATTTTGCAGTAGATCGAGTAAAGATGCTTTTCGCGCCCGCTGACGCGGCAGGGAATGCCCGCTTCCTGCAAACGGCCGTCGATCTCCGAAAGGATTTTTTGAATCATCTCTTTACGGTTGCCACGCGCCGCTTTTACCACTTCTTTAATCACGCGATAGCGGTTGGGATAAAGCGCCTCAAAACCCAGCTCTTCCAGCTCGGTTTTCAGATGATGAATACCCAGCCGATGTGCCAGCGGGCTATAGATTTCCAGCGTTTCCAGCGCAATACGCCGACGCTTATCCGGACGCAAAGAACCCAGCGTGCGCATGTTATGTGTGCGGTCAGCGAGTTTGATCAGAATGACGCGGATATCCTGCACCATCGCCATGATCATCTTGCGGAAGTTTTCGGCCTGCGCCTCTTTTTTATCGCGGAATTTCAGCTTATCCAGCTTGGATACGCCCTCAACCAGTTCAGCAACGCTTTTACCGAACAGTTGTTCCATATCCTGATAAGTGGCAGGGGTGTCTTCGATCACGTCATGCAGAAGCGCGGCCATGAGTGTTTCATGGTCGAGCTTCATTTCAGCGAGAATGCAGGCGACCGCAACCGGATGGGTGATATAGGGCTCACCGCTGGAGCGTGTCTGTCCCTCGTGGGCATCACGTGCAACAAGATAGGCTTGCTTGAGGCGCTTAATCTGGTCCTCAGGCAAGTATTTTTCAATCAGTTGATTGAGACTTTCAAACAGATACAAGGCGAGCCTTCCGGCAGCTAATTAACGACGACCTTCAGCGATAGCGGTGACGGCCTGTAATTCAGCGGCTTCCTGCTCTTGCTGCTCCTGGCGATCACGGACATCCAGAATCTGGTTGGTGATCAGACCTTCTTCGATCTCGCGGAGGGCGATAACGGTAGATTTATCGTTCTCTTCCGGGACCAGTGCATCTTTACCGCCAACCTGCATCTGACGTGCGCGACGTGCAGCGACCAGAACCAGGTCAAAGCGGTTGCCAATTTTCTCTACTGCGTCCTGTACGGTTACGCGTGCCATAAATGTGATACTCCACGGGTGACGAAATGACTCGGCATCATACTGAGTTGTCTTCAGTCTGCCAATAGTTTGCTGATTAAAGCATCATGTCGGGCTTTTTGACGGCCCATTCGCAGACGCTCGGCGCGAATAATGGTTTTTAAATCGGATAACGCTAAATCAAAATCATCATTCACAATTAAATAATCATACTCAGCGTAATGGCTCATTTCGGCAACGGCCTGCGCCATACGCTTTGTGATAATGTCTTCGCTGTCCTGCCCACGACCGCGTAAACGGCGATCGAGCTCATCTTTCGAGGGCGGCAGTACAAAAATACTGCGTGCCTGTGGCATTTTATTGCGGATTTGCTGCGCACCTTGCCAGTCAATATCCAGGAACACATCAACGCCGGTGGAGAGCACCTGCTCAATCGCTTTGCGTGATGTACCGTAATAGTTGCCAAAGACTTCCGCATGTTCAAGGAAAGCATCTTCACCAATCATCGCTTCAAAATCGGTTTTTGAAACGAAGTAATAGTGTTCGCCGTGATTTTCCCCAGGACGTACGCCCCGCGTCGTGTGGGAAATCGAAACCTGCGTATCGTACAGCGGTTGCGTTTTTAACAGAGCCTGAATCAGGCTGGATTTACCCGCGCCGCTGGGGGCGGAAACAATATAAAGCGTGCCTTGAGCCATGATTATTCTTGAAGTGTCTTAAAGTGCAGGAGTCTGTTTCCTGCACAGTATACACAGCTTCAACCTTCCATGCAGCGTTTGCGCTTTATCACCGCTATTTTTCTTTATTTTGCGCTCCCGTGCGATGCCTTTATCCACTGCTTTCATCATTGCAGCATATCTTTTCGCGTTATCTTCCAGCATTGCCTTTTGCCTCTCGTTTTTTATCTCGCCAGCGGGCTAACTGAGCGAGTTAATCAAGGGAGAAAGATTATGGCAGGGAGACGTTGGTTACTGCTTTTGTTATGGGGGGGCTGCGCGATGGCGCAGGCGAGCTGTCCCGTCTGGACGCCCGCCCGGGCAAGCGAGGAGATCGCCAAACTGGCGCAGCAACTGTCACGCTGGGACAACGCGTATTACCAACAGGGTGAAAGCCCTATTGACGACACACTGTATGACAGTCTGCATAAGCGACTACAGCAATGGCAGCACTGTTTCCAGCCAACGGCCCCCCTGCGTGAACCGCAATGGCCGGACAGCGGTGTACAGGCGCATCCGGTCGCGCATACCGGCGTCAGAAAGCTGGCAAACAAAACGGCGGTTGCGCACTGGATCCGGGGGAAAGAGAGCCTCTGGCTCCAGCCAAAGGTGGACGGCGTCGCGGTGACGCTGGTCTATCAAGCCGGTAAATTAGCGGCGGCGATCAGTCGGGGCAACGGTCTGCGCGGCGAATCCTGGCTGGATAAAATGCGCTATATCGCCGCCGTTCCCCAGCAGATCGCCACAGAACGCGCGCGCGTTGTACTACAGGGTGAGCTGTTTCTCAGGATGACCGGTCATCGGCAGGCGCAGGCGGGCGGCTTGAATGCCCGCTCGAAAGTGGCGGGCGCATTGATGAAACGGGAACCTTCGCCATTATTGGCTGAATTGGGCATTTTTATCTGGGCCTGGCCGGATGGGCCTGACACCATGATGCAGCGATTACAGCAGCTCCAGGGCTTTGGCTTTGATTTAGCAGCAGACTGGACGAAGCCGGTTGAAAATGTCGATGAGATTGCCGCCTGGCGTGAGCGCTGGTTCCGCGAAGCGTTGCCTTTTGTGACCGATGGCGTAGTGATTCACCGTGAGCAGCGTCCGGCAGGCAAAGAGTGGTTTCCCGGTCAGAACGGCTGGGTTGCGGCATGGAAATATGTGCCGCCGATAGTCAGTAGTGAAGTCCTCTCCATTGATTTTCCGACAGGCCGCACGGGTAAACGAAGCGTGGTGGCCAACTTACAACCGGTCCAGCTTGACGATAAAAGCGTCAGGCGGGTTAACCTTGGTTCTGTAAAGCGTTGGCGAGAACTGGACATTATTCCGGGCGATCAGGTCGCGATTAGCCTGGCGGGGCAGAGCATACCGCGTTTTGAACGCGTGGTATGGCGCGTGGCGGATCGCAAGGGTTTCGCGTTGCCCGCACGGGAGCCGCACGATTATCTGAGCTGCTTTGAGCCTGCGGGTGATTGTCGGGAACAATTTCTGGCACGCCTTATCTGGCTGAGTCAAAAAAGTGTGCTGGATATGCCGGGTATTCAGCGAAGCCGCTGGCAGCAGATCATGCACCTGCGCGAATTTACCCATCTCTTCTCGTGGCTCGATTTCACCATTGAACAGTTACAGAGTCTGCCGGGCCTGAGTGAGAAAAGGGCGCAGCAGCTATGGCATCACTTTTCGCTTAGCAAGCGGCAGCCTTTTAAGCGCTGGGTCAAAGCATTGGGAGCCCCGATTCCGACTGCGGCACTGGAGGCGTTGCCAGATACTCATTGGGAGCAGTTACTCGCGCGTGATGAAGCGAGTTGGCAGCAATTACCTGGCATCGGGCCGAAAGTCGCGCAGCGTATTAACGTGTTTATACATCATGAAAAAGTGATGGATCTGATCCGTTTTTTACAAACAGCGACGATAACGCAATAAGCTTGCGACAGCCGCACCAGCCGTTGCCCCCACCTCATTAGTGGCGACCTTTCCTCATAAAGGTTGCGCGGGTGGCTTAGTGATCCGGATGAGGATAATTAAAAATGGGCAAGCCCAGCTTAAAGCGCAGTGCTAATAATCGGGAGATAAAGCCAAACAGCAGGGTAATAATAATTACGGTCTCGTTTGAGAGCGCGGTTTTCAGCAGCAGAATGTAGATCCAGCCGGAAGCGAAAGCGATACCCGCATAGAGTTCTTTCTGAAATACCAGCGGAATGCGATTGCAGAACATGTCGCGCAGTACGCCACCGAATACACCGGTAATCACGGCACTGATCGCCGCAATAATGGGAGCATGGCCCATACTCAGCGCCACTTCAGCGCCAATAATGGAGAAAACCACCAGCCCCAGGGCATCCAGTACCAAAAAAACCTTACGTAAATGCGTCATTAAGGGGGCAACAAAAGTGGTGACTACAGCGGCGGCGGCAACAATCATGATGTATTCAGGGTGCTTCACCCAGCCCAGTGGGTAGTGACCCAGCAGCATATCGCGCACAGAACCGCCACCAATGGCGGTAACCGAGGCGATAATAATGACGCCAAACATATCCATCTTACGGCGACCCGCGGCTAGTGCGCCTGTCATGGCTTCGGCGGTGATACCAAGGATGTAAAGGACGGTGAGTAACATAACCAGTTCCTGAAAATTCGCGGCAAGCCTAAGCGATTCTCCCAGTACAGGCGACTGAAATTCTCTAAGGGCTGCAATAGATGTGAGCTTATCTCATGTAATGCAGGGCATTATCCGGATATATCCGCGATTACCAAAGCATTAAAAATACAATCCACTAATAAACCTAAACCTGTCGGTAAAAATCAGCAGGTCAGTAGCGCATGCAGCTTTTGCAGGTCGCGGGTGACCCATTCGATATCTTCAGCAAATTTCTCATCCGACATAATGGGTTGACGGTAAACGGTAATGATCACATCAGCGCCCTGCTGATTAGCGATGATACGCATCGGCATGTAGATCTCCTGACCGGTGCCTGTATCGACCCAATGGTCCATGACGCCTAACGGATTGTGGGGAGTGAAGCGAATCCGAACAGTGCCTTCCAGACCTGTAGCCAGCCAATAGCCTCCTTCTTGCGTCAGCGTTGACTGGCTTAAACCTGAAGCCCATTTCGGGAAAAATGTGGGTTCCCAGATGGTTTCATAGAGATCCATCCAGTGACGGGGTATCGATTGGCTGATAGTAAGTGATGGCAGCATGTTCTCTCCCGGAGCGGTCCGACTATTGTTATCAAAGGATGCGGTGCAGCAAATGTTCCGATGTTAGCGGATATCAGAATTAACATTCGGTAGTTTAGCACCCGCGATTTTATGTTTTTCCGTTGTGACGCAAAGAACGCAATTGACTGACGTGGCATGCTGCGGTTATTCAGCGTTTGTGGTCACCGGGTATGTACGAATTTAAATTAGTCTTACTGTTATTGCAGCAGATGTGTGTCTTTTTAGTTATCGCCTGGCTGATGAGTAAAACCCGCCTGTTTATTCCACTTATGCAAGTCACTGTTCGCTTGCCCCATAAGCTGTTGTGTTATGTCACGTTCTCTATTTTTTGCATCATGGGCACCTATTTTGGCCTGCATATCGAGGATTCTATCGCCAATACGCGGGCGATTGGTGCAGTAATGGGCGGATTGCTGGGAGGGCCGCTGGTCGGTGGGCTGGTCGGTCTCACGGGTGGTTTGCACCGTTATTCCCTGGGCGGCATGACCGCCCTGAGTTGCATGATTTCCACCATTGCTGAGGGGTTGTTAGGCGGCTTGATGCACAGCGTGCTCATCAAGCGGGGGCGTACGGACAAAGTCTTCAGCCCACTGACGGCAGGCGCAATCACTTTCTTTGCGGAATTAGTGCAGATGTTGATCATCTTACTGATTGCCCGTCCGTTTCAGGATGCGCTGCATCTGGTTGAAAGCATTGCCGCGCCGATGATGGTAACCAACACCGTCGGTGCCGCGTTGTTTATGCGTATTTTGCTGGATAAGCGCGCGATGTTTGAGAAATACACCTCGGCCTTTTCTGCGGTGGCGCTTAAAGTCGCGGCCTCGACGGAAGGGATCCTGCGACAGGGCTTTAACGAAGAAAATAGCATGCGGGTTGCGCAGGTGCTGTATGACGAGCTGGATATCGGTGCCGTTGCCATTACCGATCGCGAGAAATTACTGGCCTTTACGGGCATTGGTGACGACCACCATTTACCCGGAAAAATGATCTCTTCGGGCTATACCTTGCGGGCAATAGAGAGCGGTGACGTGGTCTACGCGGATGGTAATGAAGTCCCGTACCGCTGTTCACTTCACCCGCAGTGCAAGCTCGGTTCAACGCTGGTCATCCCGTTACGGGGTGAGAATCAGCAGGTCATTGGCACCATCAAACTCTATGAGGCGAAAAATCGGCTCTTTAGCTCCATTAATCGCACCTTAGGGGAAGGGATCGCACAGCTGTTGTCGGCGCAAATCCTTGCCGGGCAGTACGAGCGTCAGAAGGCGTTGCTGGCACAATCTGAAATCAAGCTGCTGCATGCGCAGGTCAATCCCCACTTTTTATTCAATGCGCTCAACACGTTAATGGCGGTCATCCGTCGTGATAGCGATCAGGCAGGACAACTGGTGCAATATCTGTCGACGTTCTTTCGTAAAAACCTTAAGCGCTCGTCGGAAATCGTCACGCTGGCGGATGAGCTCGAACACGTCAGTGCTTATTTACACATCGAAAAGGCGCGCTTTCAGGAGCAGTTACAGGTTCGGTTAGCGATTCCTGACGCACTTTCCTGGCAACGGCTGCCTGCATTCACGCTACAGCCCATTGTTGAAAATGCGATTAAACACGGCACGTCACAGTTGCTTGGCAAGGGAGAGATTACCATTCAGGCCAGCCAGGACGCGGGATATCTGATCCTGGCGATTGAAGATAACGCCGGATTGTATCAACCCGCAAATATCGTCAGTGGTTTAGGCATGAGCCTGGTAGATAAGCGTTTGCGGGCACGTTTTGGCGATAGCTGTGGGATCAGCGTAACCTGTGAACCCGATCGCTTTACCCGTGTCGCGCTGCGGTTACCGCTGGAGGAGAGATGATGTTTAAGGTGCTGATTGTCGATGATGAAGCACTGGCGCGGGAAAACCTCCGCGTTCTGCTGGAAAAAGAGCATGATATCGATATCGTCGGTGAATGCGCGAATGCGATTGAAGCCATCGGTGCGGTGAATAAACTTCATCCGGATGTGCTGTTTATTGATATCCAGATGCCGCGGATCAGCGGGCTTGAAATGGTAGGCATGCTGGATGACGCGCACCGGCCTTATATTGTGTTTCTCACCGCATTTGATGAATATGCTATCAAGGCATTTGAAGAACACGCCTTTGACTACCTGCTAAAACCCATTGTCACGGCCCGGTTGGCGAAAACCTTAACGCGCCTGCGTCAGATCCCTGTTCCGCAGGATATATCGACTCTTCCCGAGAGCCAGCAACGGCTGAAATTTATCCCCTGCAATGGCCAAAGCCGAATTTTTTTGCTGCAGATGGATGACGTGGCCTTTGTCAGCAGCCGTCTGAGCGGCGTGTACGTGACCGATCATGCCGGCAAGGAGGGATTTACCGAACTGACATTGCGTACGCTGGAAAGCCGTACCCGGTTACTGCGCTGTCATCGTCAGTATCTGGTGAATATGACACATTTAAAAGAGATTCGGCTGGAGGATAACGGCCAGGCGGAGCTGATATTGTGCAATGGGTTAACCGTGCCGGTGAGCCGCCGCTATCTGAAAAGCATTAAGGGCGTATTGGGATTATGACCGGTAATGTGGTGGGGAGATCACCTCTCCCGCACCGTGGTTAATCTGGACGCAGCTTAGCAAACGCCTGTCTGATTTCCTGTTCAGGGAGCTGAACGCCGATAAATATTAACGTACTACGGGGCTGTTCCTGAGGCTGCCATTCACGATCCCAGTCGGCGCTGTATAGGCGCTGAACGCCCTGGAACAGCAAACGATGGTTGTTTCCTTCAATCCACAGCATACCTTTGTAACGCAATAAGTTATCGGCAAAACTGAGCAGCAGGTTTTCCATCACACGGGATACCTCTTCTAAGATCACCGGATAATCCAGCTCCAGCACGATAGAAGATACTGCGTTCTGTGGATCGACAAGGCGGTGAAAGCGAGGTTTAGCCGGAACAACATTCTCTTCCAGCATAAAACCGTTGGTGTTAAATAACAGCTCAAGATCGATCTTCCCGTGGAGCACCGGATAGACGGGCGCGCGGGCGTTGATGCGTTGTAGCCGGTCGAGAAGTGGGCTGTACTCTTCGGCAACATCGGTTTTTGTCAGCAGGATGCGGTCAGCATAACCTATTTGCGATTGTGCGAGAGTAAACCGATCCAGTTGCTCACTGGCATGTGCCGCATCGACCAGCGCAATCACGCCGTCCAGCAGGTAACGCTGGCAGAGCACGGGATGTGAGAAAAATGTCTGAATAATGGGGCCGGGATCGGCCATGCCGGTGCATTCGATCACTAATCGATCAAAGGCGATCTCACCTTTATCGAGGCTATCCAGTAGATCCAACAGGGCATCTTCCAGTTCGCTGGAACGCGTGCAGCAAATACAGCCATTGGTGAGGGTTTTAATTTGTGTGGCCCGGTCGCCAAGCAACTGATCGTCTATCGCGACTTCACCGAACTCATTTTCAATCACCGCAATGCGGTATTCATGCTGCTGATGCAGAATATGGCGTAATAACGTGGTTTTCCCGGCGCCTAAAAAACCGGTTAAAACCGTGACTGCAATCGTGGTCATTGTTGTTCTCCTGCAGGATTCAGCAACAGCGCATTCCCCCTTTTCCATCCCCGCCATAGCGTGCCTGCTGCCGCTCCCGGAAGAATTCGGGATAGGTCATGACGGGTTTATCCGGATGGTTAGTTTGCATATGCTGAACGTAGGTATCGTAATCGGGAATACCGATCAGCATTTTGGCCGCCTGGCCAAGGTATTTTTTTGCTTCACCTAAGTTACCAAACATAAGCTTTCCTGAAAGGTATCGCCCCGCCGCCGCAGGGCTTATAGAGGCAAGTATCTTGCCCCTCGGATGTATTAATGACCGGAAGACGTTTTGATGCCTTCTTTAGGGACCGACACATAGGGCGTTTCTTTGTCCGTTCGCGCTGGCGTACGGTTGGCCTGAATGCCGGTGCGGATACCGTAGAAAATAATACTGTAAACCACCACCAGAAAAAGGATACTCAGCCCTGCATTAGTGTAGTTGTTGATCACAATATGATTCATATTCGCGATCTGTTGGGCGGTCAGTTCTGTGCTGTCGCTCAGAATTCGGGCTTTATAGGCTTTCGCCATATAGAAGAATCCCTCCATTTCTGGATTGCTGCTGAAGAGTTTCATGCCCAGTGCCCAGGTTGTACAAATCAGCAGCCAGACCGCGGGGACCACGGTGACCCAAATGTACTGTGTACGTTTCATCTTCACTAATACCACTGTCGCCAGCACCAGCGCGACGGCGGCCAGCATCTGGTTCGAGATACCAAATAGCGGCCAGAGGCTTTTTACGCCGCCCAACGGATCAACCACGCCCTGATACAGCAGATAGCCCCACAGCCCGACGCAGCCTGCGGTGCCGATAACGCCGGCGACCAGTGAATCGGTTTTTTTCAGGAAAGGAACGAAGTTACCCAACAGGTCCTGCAGCATAAAGCGGCCAGAACGGGTACCCGCATCCAGCGCCGTCAGGATAAACAAGGCTTCAAACAGAATCCCAAAGTGATACCAGAAACCCATATCCGCCATGGGAATGATTTTGTGAAAGACGTGTGCAATTCCCACCGCCAGCGTGGGCGCGCCGCCGGCACGGTTAAGCACGGAAGGTTCGCCGATATCCTTTGCGGTCTGCAGGATTTGCTCAGGTGAAATCACAAAGCCCCAGGAACTGACGGCAGCCGCGGCTTGTACTGTCACCTGCTGCAGTTGCGCCATCACCAGCGGCGCGTTGGCGGTTCCCATTTCATGCAGATTGGGCATGACGATCCCTAATCCTGCTGGAGGTGTATTCATCGCAAAATAGAGTCCGGGCTCAATAATAGACGCGGCGACCAGCGCCATAATCGCCACAAAAGACTCCATCAGCATGGCGCCGTAACCAATAAAGCGTGCGTCGGTTTCGCAGGCCAGCAGTTTTGGCGTGGTACCGGATGCGATCAGCGCATGGAAGCCGGACACTGCGCCGCAGGCGATGGTAATAAACAGGAACGGGAACAGTGCTCCTTTCCAGAGCGGCCCTGTGCCATCAATGTATTGCGTCATCGCGGGCATTTTTAAATCGGGATTGAGGATAACAATCCCCAGCGCCAGGCCCACGATCACGCCGATTTTCAGGAAAGTAGCGAGGTAGTCACGCGGGGCCAGAATCAGCCATACCGGCAACAGTGCGGAAACAAAAGCATAGCCGATCAGCGTGAAGGTGATGGTGGTGTCTTTAAACGTAAGCGCCGGACCCCAGTAAGGATCGTGCGCAATCACGCCGCCAAACCAGATGGACGCCACCAGCAGGACCACGCCAATTACTGATATTTCACCCACGCGTCCCGGGCGAATAAAGCGCATGTAAATGCCCATAAATAGCGCGATAGGGACCGTCGAACAGACGGTAAATACGCCCCATGGGCTTTCAGCCAGCGCTTTCACCACAATCAGCGCCAGCACCGCCAGAATAATAATCATGATTAAGAAACAGCCGAACAGAGCAATGGTACCGGGAACTGGCCCCATCTCCTCTTTGACTATCTCGCCGAGAGAAGCACCGTTACGCCGGGAAGAGATAAACAGCACCATGAAATCCTGCACTGCGCCCGCGAGCACCACGCCAGCCAGTAACCAGAGCGTACCGGGCAAATACCCCATCTGCGCTGCCAGCACCGGGCCAACAAGGGGACCAGCGCCAGCAATCGCCGCAAAGTGGTGCCCAAACAACACGTTGCGGTTGGTGGGAACATAGTTGAGCCCGTCGTTGTTAATCACCGCCGGTGTGGCACGGGTAGGGTCCAGCTTCATAACTTTTTGCGCAATGTAGAGGCTGTAATAGCGGTACGCGACCAGATAAACCGACACCGAGGCAACAACGATCCACAATGCGCTAACGTTTTCACCCCGCCGTAACGCGACGACGGACAGGCAGAATGCACCGATAATGCCCACAATCAGCCAGGGTATGTGCCTGAGAATTTTTTTATTGTCCATAGGAGGCCTGATTTTCAAATGAGTACGCGAAGCCGGGATCGCTTCGGTTGATATTTTTTATGCGCAAAGGCGCTATTTCTACCCGGAATAGCGTGACGAATTTTTGCACGCAGCGGGGGGATTATTGATTGAGCGGTTATTTAGACGGGATAAGCGGTCTTTTAGCCCTATAAGCGGTTTTCAGCTCCGGATAATGCCCGGAAATATGTGATTAAGATCTCATCACGAAATCCCTGTTAATCAATAAGTAAGCCCGTAATCAGAGTACGCCTGTATTTCGCGTGGAAGCTGGCGGAACGTATCAGTTTTGGCGTTGTGGGCAAACCTCGCGCCTGGTTGAAATCACACTGTAGGCGCTGGGTTATTCTGATCTTACCTGCATAACGCGTACGATAGATATTTAAATAATGTATACCCGTCATACTTCAAGTTGCTTGTACGTTGGCTTCCCTCGTTCACCCTGGTTACTTACTCCAGTAAGCTCCCGGGGATTCACTGCGTCGCCGCTGTCATGCAATTCGAATTATTTAAGGTATAATAATTTAAAAATCATCATTATAAGTCATGATAATATAAACAGAAAACGTATGGCCAAAGGGGCAAGTTATTATGTGACTTGATAGTTTTTTGAAAAAATGAAAGGATGCATTATTAATGTCTGTTTCATGTGCCCGTGATAACCATTAATCCATAAACGATATAATATGGATGAGTTAAATCTCGCCCTTTTAGATTATTTGAACGTAGGGATCGACCATGAAAGATTATGTTTTCTTTTTTAACAATAAAAATTTCAAGCTAATCGAGTTAAATAAATTAGAAAAATCACAGGCTGAGGATCTTGAAAATCAGGGTTTTTCACGTACTGATTTTCAAGCAAAAAGCCGGGAAGATGCAATCTCAAAGATTAATGAAAGTAATGAGTTAAATATAAATAGCCTGAAGGATTTTAGTGGAGACACCGGTTTTTCAGCGGTTATTGAATCACTCTTGAGGTAATGACAACACTTGTTATGGTTTAAATGCGAGTATTCTGATCCTACCCACGCAATGTGGAAACAGTCCTAAGCGAGGTTCTGGTTTTCAAATTGTTCCGGGCTGAGATCGGTAAGTGTCA
Source organism: [Pantoea] beijingensis (assembly GCF_022647505.1). Taxonomy (NCBI): domain Bacteria; kingdom Pseudomonadati; phylum Pseudomonadota; class Gammaproteobacteria; order Enterobacterales; family Erwiniaceae; genus Erwinia; species [Pantoea] beijingensis. Next base: position 4,008,468 of record NZ_CP071409.1, on the reverse strand, counting down.
AGGTAGTTGCCACCCCGGGTTAATTTAAGCCGCCTGCTTTGCCCGCTCAGAATTCAGCGTTACCGGACCTTCCCTGCCAGTTTCGTCTTCCAGCTCTTTCAGCCGAGCCACCATCGAGGCATCCATCCCGCCAAAGCGTGAACGCCACTTATAAAAACTGGCATTGCTCATGCCATGCTCGCGGCACAATTCAGCCACCGGCGTTCCGGCCTCGGCTTGCTTCAGAATGGCCATGATCTGGCTGTCAGTAAAATGTGATTTTTGAGATTCGCTGCCCTTCGGGTCATAGAAATCTCCCGGTTCAGATTACGAGAAAATTCTACTTATGAACACACCGGTTTTTCGAGGGGATTACCAGGATAATGCGTGATCTGATCCTGTCGTTTGGCAAAAGTTCGATTTATTCAAAAAAGCCATAGTAATCTGCTGTTGCTATGCACGTTTCTTGTTCCGGTGATAGATGTGGCCAGTTTTAGTTGTCAATTACAGTCACTTGTTTTTTTCTTAAAGAACTGATAATAAGAGTAAGGTCATTTATCAATAGTATAAACGGGTTAAGTTTAAATAAAAAAGGAGTTCAAGTGAAAGGGATGAAAATTTTGTTTGCCATGTGTTTACTAACGCTGAGTGTCGCAACTAGCGCTTCCGAACACTTAATAACATTTGTATGCAGGGGCAATACAGGACGCAGCCCAATGGCTGAAGCTTTAAGTAGTGATTTAATTAAAAAAGAACACTTAAATTTAAAAGTTCAATCCAGAGGTCTTAATGTTGTTCCAAAAGAAATAAGCCCTGAGGAAGGAACCGTTGCAGTATTAAAGGAGAGAGGGATTAACATATCAAATCATAAGGCAACGCAATTAACTGAGGATGATATAAAAAATCAAGCCTGATATTAACAATGACAGAAGAGCATAAGCACAAAATTCTTGCACAAAATCCTCAGGCTAAAAATAAGGTTTTTACTCTGTATGAATACACAACGGGTAAACATGAGGATTTGAGTGACCCTTATGGTAAACCACTCTCTGCATACAGAGCTTTGGAAGTTCAATTTGATAAACTTTTACCCGTAGCAATAAATAAAGCTTCAGGTGAGTTAGAATAAAGTAATCTAGGCAGAATGGGAATTGACATGTCAATTCCCATTCTGCGACGTTGTCCTGATCCTACCCACGTAATGTGGACACGCTCCTAAGCGAGGTTCTGGTTTTCAAACTGCTCCGGGTTGAGGCCGCCACAGGTACTGTGACGACGCCACCGATTGTAATCACGCTCGATATAATTAAACACCGTCGTCCGCATTATTTCCCGGCTGATAAAGCGTTCCCCGTGGATACATTCCACTTTCAGCGAATGAAAGAAGCTTTCCACGCAGGCATTGTCATAACAGCAGCCTTTCGCACTCATACTCCCATGCAGATTATGCTGTTTCATTAATACCTGATAATCCGCTGAGCAGTACTGCCCCCACGGTCGGTGTGAACGATAACATTCTCTGGTCGTTTACGCCGCCAGAGTGCCATTTGCAGTGCATCACAGGCCAGTTGTGCCGTCATCCGTGAAGACATCGACCAGCCGATGACGGCCCGGGACCACAGGTCAATGATTACCGCCAGGTACAACCAGCTTTCGTCCGTGCGCAAGTACGTGATGTCACCCGCCCATTTCTGGTTCGGACCGCTGGCGTAAAAATTCTGTTTCAGCAGGTTCTCCGACACCGGCAGGCCATGTTCACGATAACTGACCGGGCTGAACTTACGGGCAGCCTTGCGCGGAATCCCTGACGGCGCAGGCTGGCGGCAATAGTTTTGACGTTGTACTCCGGCAGTACGTCAGCGAGACGAGGCGCACCATAACGCTGTTTTGCCTCCGTGAATGCCTGACGAGACTTAGTGAGATTCTAAGAGATCGCGTGAAACGTTACTCAATATTCTGAATCTGCTCGCGCATTTGCTCAATCAGCACTTTCAGCTCAATGGCTGACGTGGTGATATCGGCATTGATCGATTTGGAGCCCAGGGTGTTGGACTCGCGGTTGAACTCCTGCATCATAAAATCGAGGCGGCGTCCAACGGCTTCTTTTTTCTTCAGGATGTTGTAGGTCTCTTTGACGTGGGCATCAAGGCGATCCAGCTCTTCGGCGACATCAATGCGCTGTGCCATCATCACCAGTTCCTGCTCCAGACGATTGTTTTCCAGCTGGACCTCGGCCTCTTCCAGCTTGCTCACCAGCCGTTCACGCTGCCATTTCATCACTTCCGGCATGTGCGCGCGCACTTTAGCCACTTCACTGCTCACGCCTTCCAGGCGTGTTTCAATCAGCGTTTTCAGGGCTGCGCCTTCGCTTTCCCGTGCGGCGATAAAATCATCAATGGCACCATCCAGTGCGACCAGCAGCTCAGCGGTGATCGCATCCAAATCCTGATCCTGTGCGGACATCACGCCTGGCCAGCGCAGGATATCGACCGGATTAATTTCACCTTCGTCGCTTTGCATTTTGACCCAGTTCGCTGCCTGCACCAGCTGTTTCGCCAGTTTCTCATTCAGGATCAGCGAGCTTTGTGCACTGGGATCGGCGTCGAATCGCAGATTACATTCGATCTTGCCACGCGTCAGACGCTGACGAATGCGCTCGCGGATCACGGGCTCCAGGCTGCGGAACTGCTCCGGCAGACGAATGTAGGTTTCCAGATAACGTTGATTAACGGAACGGAGTTCCCAGGCGGCAGCGCCCCATTCGCCTTTGGTTTCGCGACGTGCGTAAGCGGTCATGCTGCGGATCATTTTGCGTACCTGTTCAGAGAAATATAAGCGAATTATAACTAGGCTACGGCAGGCATGATAGGCAAAACCGTCGGCAGCGGTGAAAAGCCACGGGGATGGATAGCATTTTTAGCCTGCAAGCTTTTATGATGTTGGCATGGGGTTCGTTAATTTCAAAAGGGGAAGTGATGCGCATAATAAAAAGGGGATTGCCTGCAAAAGCGTTGACGGTGGCGTTTTCTCTGCTGTTAGCCAGCTGTGCGATGCCGGTAAAGCAGGAGCAGGCTCATGAGGTAACGACCTCTTGTGCGGTGGGTGACATGATGCGGCAAACTACGCTCTATTTTGGCGTGGAGCGCCAAACGGGAGCCGCGATTAGCGAAAAGGAGTGGCAAGCATTTATCGATCGCGATGTGACGCCGCGCTTCAAAGAGGGGCTAACGGTATTCGATGCGAAGGGGCAGTGGCTTGGTAAAAATGGTCAGGTTTCCCACGAAAACAGTAAAGCGCTGATGCTGATTTATGCGCCAACAGAAGCGCGTGAACGCAGTATTGAGGTACTACGTACTTTTTATAAGCAGCGCTTTGCTCAGGAGTCCGTGATGCGCGTTGATGCGCCAGTTTGTGTCGGGTTCTAGAATTAGCGGGCGGATGTTTAATCCGCCCTGTTGTTACAGTACCAGCCCGGCAAAGGCGGCGGAGAGTAAACTGACCAGCGTTGAGCCATAGACCAGCTTCAGTCCATAGCGTGAAACCACATTGCCCTGCTGTTCGTTCAGGCCTTTAATCGCACCGGCCACAATACCGATAGAGGCGAAATTGGCGAACGATACCAAAAATACCGATAAAATGCCCAGCCCGCGCGGCGTCATTTCCATCGCCACTTTCTTCAGCTCAATCATCGCGACGAACTCGTTAGCCACCAGTTTGGTGGCCATAATGCTGCCGGCGTGAAGCGCATCCGCGGCCGGAATACCAATAAGCCAGGCAAACGGGTAAAACACATAGCCGAGGATTTGTTGAAAGCTGATGCCAAAGATGGCGGCAAAAATGGCATTAACCGCGGCGATCAGCGCGATAAAACCGATCAGCATCGCCAGGATAATCATGGCTACCTTGAAGCCCGCAAGGATGTACTCGCCAAGCATCTCAAAAAAGCTCTGATCTTCATGCAGCTTCTCCAGCTTGATTTCCGGTTCTGTGCCGGCGGGTGTGGGATTAATGATGGAGAGCACGATGAAGGTGCTGAACATATTCAGTACCAGCGCGGTTACTACGTAGCGGGCATCAATCATGGTCATATAGGCGCCCACAATTGACAGCGAAACGGTCGACATCGCGGTAGCCGCCATGGAGTAAAGACGCCGTGGGGAGATATCCGCCAGTATGCCTTTATAGGCAATGAAATTTTCAGACTGGCCCAGGATCAGCGTACTTACGGCGTTAAATGACTCCAGCTTGCCCATACCGTTTACCTTTGACAGCAGCGTGCCGATCAGGCGAACCAGGAATGGAAGAATACGCCAGTGTTGCAGAATGCCGATCAGAGCGGAGATAAAGATGATCGGGCAAAGTACGCCAAGGAAAATAAAGGCTAATCCCTGCTTGCTCATGCCACCGAAGACGAAATCAGAACCCTGTGCAGCGAAGGTAAGCAACGTCTCAAAAAAGCCGGACACATGCTTAATCGCGGTTAAACCGCTTGCGGCATGGAGGAAGAAGAACGCCAGCGCGGCTTCGATAATGATCAACTGAAGCAGATAGCGCAGACGGATTTTTTTGCGGTCATGACTCACCAGCAACGCAAGGGCGAAAATAATCACCAGCGCCAGAATAAAATGTAAAAAGTTCGACATATAAGTTTTTGATCGCGTGGGGAAAAAAGCATTTAGCCACAGTTTGCTGTCGTTTTCACCTGTTTTAGAGAACGTAAACAACAGCATGGCAATAAGGCGGATCGCATTTCTGATGATTTGTGGCAGGAGAATGGCGGCTTATCTTCCACTTCTGCCTGGAACTGGCGAGCCTCAGTGCTGCAACGTCAGTGAATTCAGGTATAATGCGCAGCCAATATTAGCGAGCCGGAGAGAAACCATGCGTCCAGCAGGCCGTAGCGCACAGCAGGTGCGTCCCGTCAAACTGACCCGTCACTATACCAAACATGCAGAAGGTTCTGTGCTGGTTGAATTCGGCGATACCAAAGTGCTTTGTACTGCCACGATTGAAGAAGGCGTACCGCGTTTTCTGAAAGGTCAGGGTAAAGGCTGGGTCACCGCAGAATATGGTATGTTGCCGCGCGCAACCCATAGCCGCAATGCCCGTGAAGCCGCCAAAGGCAAGCAGGGCGGGCGGACGCTTGAGATCCAGCGCCTGATTGCGCGTTCGCTGCGCGCGGCACTCGATCTGAAAGCGTTGGGTGAGTTCACCATTACGCTGGATTGTGATGTGATTCAGGCCGATGGCGGCACCCGGACCGCATCAATTACCGGCGCTTGTGTCGCGTTAACCGATGCACTGAACCAACTGGTTGCGCAGGGTAAGCTGAAAGCTAACCCCATGAAAGGGATGGTTGCGGCGATTTCGGTGGGGATTGTCAACGGTGAAGCACTTTGCGATCTGGAGTATGTGGAAGACTCCGCGGCAGAAACCGATATGAATGTGGTGATGACCGAAGATGGCCGGATGATTGAGGTGCAGGGCACCGCGGAAGGCGAGCCGTTCAGCCATGATGAGTTGTTAAAACTTCTTGAGCTGGCAAGAGGCGGCATAGAGAGTTTGATTCAGGCGCAGAAAGCAGCGCTGGCAGAGTAATTTTACAGGCGACCTGAGGGTCGCCTTTTTTATGATAATCGTTTGAGGAGAAAGGCATGAAACCCTGGCAGCGCCAATTTATTGAATTCGCACTCAACAAGCAGGTGTTAAAGTTCGGCGAATTCACGCTGAAATCGGGCCGTAAAAGCCCTTATTTCTTTAACGCAGGCCTGTTCAATACCGGTCGCGATCTGGCACTGTTAGGCCGTTTTTATGCTCAGGCGCTGGTCGATTCCGCGATTGATTTTGATCTGTTATTTGGCCCGGCCTATAAAGGTATCCCAATCGCGACCACCACCGCGGTGGCGCTTGCCGACCATCATGAACGCGATGTGCCATACTGCTTTAATCGCAAAGAGGCTAAAGATCACGGTGAAGGTGGCTTGCTGGTAGGAAGCCCACTTCAGGGGCGCATCATGCTGGTAGATGATGTGATCACCGCCGGCACGGCTATCCGGGAATCAATGGAAATTATCGCGGCGCAGGGCGCTACGCTGGCAGGCGTGCTGATCTCGCTGGACAGACAAGAGCGCGGACGGGGAGATATTTCGGCTATTCAGGAAGTTGAGCGGGATTATCATTGCAAGGTGGCGGCGATTATTACGCTGGAAGATCTGATTGATTATCTTGAAGAGAAACCCGAAATGGCTGACCATCTGGCTGCCGTTCACGCCTATCGTCAAGCATACGGGATTTAACGACCGGAGCAGGCTGGTGTGAAGGGGGGCGCGTGAGTAATCCTTTTTATGCAGGAAACGCAACGACGGCGGTTGCACAAGCAGCGCGTCGGCTTCAGTTACAGGGCGTTATTTCTGCACCTGCTCATCATGCTATTTTGCTGGCAATAGGTGCGCGCCCTGATGCTCGGGGATGGCTGTTATTTATTCGCGCTGCCCTTGCGTTAACTGGCGTGCTCTCACTTGTTTGTGGCGCGATCTTTTTCTTTGCCTGGAACTGGCAGTTCCTGCCGCGGATGGCAAAATTTGCCCTGATCGAAGGGCTAATTATCGCGCTGGCGTTATTAGTTTGGTGGCGTTGGGCACGGATGCCTGGCCAGTTAGCGATGCTGGCCATTGGTTTTTTGCTGGGCGTACTTTTTGCCGTATACGGACAAATCTATCAAACCGGAGCTGAAAGCTGGCTGCTGTTTTGCAACTGGGCAATTGCGCTATTCGCGCTTGCCTGTTTTGCCCGTCTTAATGTCTTGTGGTTCCTTTGCTGGCTGGTCGCCAATATCGCTTGCGCTCTCCGATTAGGGGGGTGGGAACACGCTGTCTCTGATGTTGTTTGTCAGCTTTTTTTGCTGGCGACGCTGGCACTACGATTTGTGATGGTGCGGCATCGTGACTGGCTTTTCCGTATTATGCTTTTCTGGACGCTGGTGATACTTACTTTGGCGAACAGTATCGGGCTGTTTAGCCCTTTTACTCCTTCGGTTATGCTTACGGCGATAATATGGCTGTCGCTTCTTTGCGTCGGCTATCAACTCTGTTATCGGCGGCAACGCGATCTCTTCGTTATCATCTGTGGCCTGTTTAGCATCGGCACTGTCCTTGTGGCAGGAACGGTTCGCATATTTATCCGACATGATATTGTTCTTGCCTGCACTATCGCATTGATTGTTTTGGGGCTCTATATTCTGTGGGTCCATCACTGGATGTCTGAATGGCATACGAAGAACCGAAGCGTGCCTCAGAATGCTGAGCGCGTTGAACAGATTGCCATCGGACATCAACTGCAAGAACAGGCATTACTGACACCCGCACAGGTGACACTGCTGCAATCGCAAGATGTGCTTACTGATTTACCCTGGTATGTCCATGTCGCTTTCGTGTTATGCGGCTGGTTTACCGGATTAATGACGTTTGCATGGCTGGTGCTGATCTGCTTTATGTTCAATCTGTTTGATGACGTTACCGCGCTGCCCTTTGGACTCATGGCACTCGTTAGCGGCATTCCTGCCAGCATATTATTGCGTAAACGGCACCTGGCCTTGCAGCAAATAGGTTTATCCTGGGCGATGACCAGTACGGTCGCTTTATGCGTGGCGGGAATATTTTGGTGGGGAGACACCGTCTGGTGGGAAAAAGGGGGCTGGCTGGTACTACTTCCGCCGCTGGCTCTCTTGTATGTTCTGTTCCACCATGGTTTTTACCGTTATTTGAATAGTACCGCGCTGGTTTTTTTTCTGATTAACGGTTTGATTTTATTGCCTTGGCTAAGCAGTACTTTACCGGTATTGGTTGTGACCTTTATCACTGCCGCTGTTATTTTACTTGGCGTAGACGATCGCTATGCCTGGCGCTATCGCCCACTTCTATTGGGTATTGCCTCAGGTTTATTCCTACTCTGTTTTTATGGATCAATACCATTGAATGAACGGGTATTGATCCATGCGTTTATTCCCAGTGGGGACGATTTTTCTACGCTCAATGAAGGGGTTGCCGCAGGGCTGCTGCTTTCTGCACTGGTTATTGGCCGACGTAAAGGTATGCCCACGGCCTGGCAATTATTACTGATTGCTACACTACTGGGCGCGACCAGCCTGTTTATGCCGGGTATTGCATTGGCGTGGCTGCTGATTTTGCTCGCACGCTATCAGAACAGCAAAGTACTGATGCTGACGGCGGCGTCGTTGCTGGTGTTTTATACCCTCGATTGGTATTACTTCTTGAGTGTTCCCTTGTTGAATAAGGCGCTAATGCTGCTGCTGGCGGGTATTTTGTTGCTGCTCATTGCCGCACTGGCTCATCGCCGTTTAGAGGGAGGGGAATATGCGTAAAGGGTTGCTGCTGATCGCACTGTTAGTGATTTTATTGGTTACTAATTTATCGATTTATCAGAAAGAACGTTTGTTGAGCCAGGGGAACATTGTTCGACTGGCGCTGGCACCCGTTGATCCTCGTGCGTTGTTGCAGGGAGATTATATGGCGCTGACTTATGCGCTGGATGTTCGCCTGCATGATGGTGGGAAGCGTTCTGAAAACGATCGGCTAATTGTCACGCTTGATGAGCAAAAGATTGCTACCGATGTCGAGTGGGATCGTGGCCAGTCACTCGCCGGGAACCAGCATTACCTGCATTACTATCGCGGTAGCCGGGGAGTGAGTATTGCCAGCGATGCATGGTATTTTCAGGAGGGCGAAGCCGAAATTTTTGCTGCGGCTAAATATGGTGAACTGCGTGTTGCTGAAGATGGAACGGCGCTGCTGGTGAATATGCTGGATAACCAGTTAAAACCTTTGGCAGCAGCGCCTTAGAAGCGACTATATCAACTGTGATGCCAGCAACGGCCAGCGCGCGTCAAAATCCACGGTTGGGCGGTAGCGAAATTCTGACCTTACAAAACGCGATAGCATACCTTCACAAAACGCCAGTAGTTGGCTGGCCAGCAATGTTTCATCGGTGGTAAAGCCTTCTCCTTCTCGCATTTTGCGCTCACGCAATACCTGGCGAAGCTGGACTTCGATCCGTTCAAACAGCTGGTTTATCCTGTCTTGCAAACGGTCCTGTTCAAACATAAGCGCATGCCCGGTTAGAATACGTGTCAGACCGGGGTTACGTTCACCAAAGCCCAGGATCAATTGCACAATTAAGCGCAGTCGTGGAACCGTCTCTTTTTCATCTTTTAAGATCAGATTGATTCGGGTGATCAGGCTGTCTTCGATAAATTCGATTAGGCTGTCAAACATTCGGGTTTTGCTGGGAAAATGACGGTACAGTGCCGCTTCGGAGACGCCGACATTCGCGGCTAATTTTGCGGTCGTGATGCGCTGGCTACCGTCACCGGATTCCAGCATTTGCGCCAGCGACTGCAATATTTCTTCGCGACGATTCCTTTTCGCACTCTTTTTCTCTGCCATGACTTCAAAGACCCCTGAAATTCACCATAAAAGGGCAAATACCCGCGCAACATCCGTGAGAAAGCCTCTCACGGCGTTAAAGTTTTTAAAGAGTGTTGCGAAGGCTGTTTTATATACTCGAAATTGCAGCGCCGTTGGCAAATATGCACGATAGCGGATAGCGACCTTCGCCAGTGCGTGAGGTTTTATCTCACCTCAATACCAACAACTTCAGATTCCGGGGTTACTGGCGGCCAGAATGGCCAAAACCACCTTCACCGCGTGCGCTGGCGTCAAAATCTTCCACCAGATTAAACTCGGTCTGGACGACAGGGACAAAAACCATTTGCGCAATACGTTCACCAGGTTGAATGGTGAATGTCTCCTGACCTCGATTCCACACTGACACCATGAGTTGTCCCTGATAATCGGAGTCAATCAGACCCACCAGATTACCCAGTACTACGCCGTGTTTATGGCCAAGCCCCGAGCGTGGAAGGATAACGGCGGCCAGTGAGGGATCACCTATATGAATGGCTAAGCCTGTTGGTACCAGGGTGGTCACGCCCGGAGCCAACTCAATTGCGTGATCCAGGCAGGCTCGCAGATCGAGGCCTGCAGAACCCGATGTGGCGTAGGTTGGTAGAGGAAAATCCTTGCCCACGCGTGCATCAATAATTTTAACGTCGATTTTTTTCATCATAACGGCTGACAATCTCGTCTATTAACTGTTGGCCAAGGAGTGACTTATCGCTAAGCGGTAAGACTTTTTCTCCCTCCTGCCAAAAAAGGTGAAGAGCATTGGTGTCGCTATTGAAACCTTGCCCGGCTTTTGACACATCGTTGGCGCAGATTAAATCCAGATTCTTTCGCGCACGTTTTTGTTGGGCGTATTCTTCCACATTCTGGGTTTCAGCAGCAAATCCTACGACATAAGGACGGCTGGTGGTCATTGCGCCGACCCCGGCCACAATATCGGGATTTTTTATCATTCTAACGGTAACGTCATCGCCCTGTTTTTTGATTTTCTCATCGGCAATCTCTGCCGGGCGATAGTCTGCCACGGCTGCGCTGCCAATGAAAATATGCTGTCGGCTAATGTGCTCCATTACCGCTTTTTGCATCTGCAGCGCGGTTGTGACATCAATACGATTAACCCACGGCGGAGCGGGTTGGTTGACCGGTCCTGCCACAAGGGTGACATTTGCACCACGTGCAGCAGCAGCAGCAGCAATCGCAAACCCCATTTTGCCTGAACTGTGATTGCTGATAAAGCGTACCGGATCCAGCGCTTCACGCGTAGGGCCAGCAGTAATCATAATATTGAGATGTTTCAAATCGTTGATAGGGGAAGACCATTTTACCGCATAATCGACAATTTCCAGCGGGTCCAGCATCCGCCCTGGGCCAATATCACCGCAGGCTTGGCTACCGCTATCCGGCCCCCATAGCAGTATGCCGCGCCCGGCCAATATATTTAGATTGTGCTGGGTAGGAATCGCTCTATACATTTGCTGATTCATTGCGGGCACTACGGCGACAGGAGCCGCGGTTGCCAGACAAATAGTTGTCACTAAATCGTTCGCCATGCCTGCGGCCACACGGGCAATAAGATCGGCGGTTGCAGGGGCAAGGATAACCAAATCTGCCCATTTTCCAAGTTCAATATGCCCCATTGCCGCTTCTGCTGCGGGATCGAGTAAATCATCATAAACGGGAAAACCGGAAACGGCCTGCAAGCTCAGTGGCGTAATAAAGGCTTTTGCCGCCTCCGTCATTACGACGCGCACTTCCGCACCGCGATCGCGCAGACGACGTACCAGTTCGGGAGTTTTATAGGCGGCGATGCCACCGCTGACACCCAGGACAATGTGTTTACCGGTTAATCCCATCATAACTATTACCCGCTATCATTCGTTCAGTCCGACGCCGGCGCACTGATTCAGCGTCACAATCTGTGTATTTTATCACACTCTGTTTGTCTGCTCCCTTTAGCAAGCGACAAGCTTTGCGAGTCGGCTCGAAACCTGACAATTTCTCACGGGTATGCCTGGTGAATCCTGATGAGGGCTGGCATGGTATTGCTGATATCAGGGAGGGTGGGTATGGAAGCAACAGGGCAAAAACTACTGCCAAGGGAAAAGCTGCATCAATTGGGGGCTGGTGCCTTAAGCGATGCGGAGTTATTGGCGATTTTTTTACGTACCGGTTCGACAGGCTGTCACGTCATGATGCTGGCGGCACAGTTGCTGGAGGATTTTGGCTCGCTCTATCAGGTCATGACGGCAGATAAGCAGCATCTGTCTGCTATAAAAGGTGTTGGCGATGCCAAATTGACGCAGCTCCAGGCTATTGCTGAATTAGGCAAACGTTTTTTCAATGCGCAGCTTGCGCGTGAGGATACGCTTGCTAATCCGCATATTACTCATCAGTTTCTGCAAAGTGTGCTTGCGCATCAGGAACGTGAGGTATTTATGGTGATTTTCCTGGATAATCAGCATCGTGTTATTCGTTCGCAGGAGATGTTTTCCGGTACGATTGACAGCGTGGAAGTCCATCCGCGTGAAATCATCCGTGAAGCATTAAAAATAAATGCGGTAGCCTTAATTCTGGCACACAATCATCCTTCCGGCATTGCCGAGCCGAGCGCAGCAGACCGCGATATTACTCAGCAAATAATGCGTGCAAGTGCGCTATTCAACATCAGGATATTGGATCATCTGGTGATTGGACGCGGCGAGTTTGTTTCATTTGCTGAGCGAGGTTGGGTATGACGAGGAGATGCTGCTTAAGCCTCTGTCGCTATAAAATTTATCGTCAGGTGCGGCTATTTTGCGCGATCCACTGGGATCTTTATCTGTTCGGGACTTGAGCAGCGGCGCTACAGGGCGTATACTACGCCACCTTTGAGAATCTCGGGTTTGGCGTTTGGGCCTGCTCAGCGGGTTCACATGGAACTCGCTTGGATGGGCTAAGAGCCTGACGAGGCGGCCAAGACCTTATTTTTAAAGCTCGAGCTGATTTGATTTTTGGAGAATAGACATGTCACGAGTCTGCCAAGTAACTGGCAAGCGTCCGGTGAGCGGTAACAATCGTTCCCACGCAATGAACGCGACGAAACGCCGTTTCCTGCCTAACCTGCACTCTCACCGTTTTTGGGTTGAGAGCGAAAAGCGCTTTGTCACACTTCGTGTATCTGCTAAAGGTATGCGTGTTATTGATAAAAAGGGTATTGATACGGTTCTGGCCGATATGCGTACCTGTGGTGAGAAGTACTAAGGAACTGAATCATGGCTAAAGGTATTCGTGAGAAGATCAAGCTGGTTTCCTCTGCTGGTACAGGTCACTTCTATACCACCACGAAGAACAAGCGTACTAAGCCGGAAAAATTGGAACTGAAGAAATTCGATCCAGTTGTCCGCCAGCACGTGATCTATAAAGAAGCTAAAATTAAGTAATTTTGGTGACTTAAGAAAAACCCGGCCTCGGCCGGGTTTTTTTGTTTATAACTCAGTAAAACGAGAGGAGCGGTCATGCCTGAATTACCTGAGGTAGAAACCAGCCGGCGCGGAATTGAGCCACATCTGCTTGGTGAAACCATTCTGCATGCGGTGGTGCGCAATGCGCGCCTGCGTTGGCCGGTGTCCCGGGAGATTCACACGCTCAGCGATCAGCAGGTGTTAAGTGTGCAGCGGCGTGCTAAATATCTGCTGCTGGAGTTACCAACTGGCTGGATTATTATCCATTTAGGTATGTCTGGTAGCCTTCGTGTATTACCTGAGGATATGCCCGCTGCTAAGCATGATCATGTGGATTTAGTCATGAGTAATGGCAAGGTGTTGCGTTACACCGATCCTCGTCGTTTTGGTGCCTGGCTATGGAGCATCAATCCAGCGGCCAGCAATGTACTGGCGCATTTAGGGCCTGAGCCACTTAGCGATACATTTACCGGCGAATATCTGTTTGCAAAATCATGCACTAAGCGTACCGCGATTAAGCAATGGATTATGGATAATAAGCTGGTGGTGGGTGTCGGAAACATTTATGCCAGCGAATCACTATTTGCTGCCGGGATATTGCCCGATCGCCCGGCAATGTCTTTGACGTTTGCCGAGGCCGAATTGCTGGTAGAAACGATTAAAGCGGTATTATTACGCTCTATTGAACAGGGCGGCACCACGCTGCGTGATTTTTTACAAAGCGATGGTAAGCCAGGCTATTTTGCGCAAGAGCTACAGGTTTATGGCCGAGTCGGGGAACCTTGCCGCGTTTGCGCTACGCTGATTGAGAGCGCAAAGCATGGACAACGTAGCACATTTTTCTGCCGCCGCTGCCAGAAATAACAGGCAGGGGGCAACTGACCATGCTTTATAACTTAGCCATCAAAGCGCGATAGACCGCAGGTGGTAAAAAGGGAGTCACATCCCCCTGATGACGCGCAACCTCTTTCACCAGCGAAGAGGAAATAAAGGAGAACTTTTCTGACGGCATCAGAAATACGCTTTCCAGCGTGGGGAGCAAGTGCCGATTCATATGGGCTAACTGCAATTCGTATTCAAAATCGGATACCGCACGCAAACCACGTACTAATATATTGGCATTTTGCGATCTGGCAAAGTTAGCCATCAGATCGCTAAAACCTATCACTTCCACATTATCCAGATGCGTGGTGGCCTGCTGCGCTAATGCGACACGTTCATCCAGCGTAAACAGCGGTTTTTTGCTCGGGCTGGCTGCGATGGCAAGAATAACCACATCAAACAGGGCGGATGCACGCGTAACAATATCAAGATGCCCGTTGGTAAAAGGGTCAAACGTACCCGGGTAAATAGATCTTTTCAGCATCGCTGCACCTCTTAATGCGTTTTAGGCGGCAGATAAGGTTCAAGAAGGTGCAGTAATCGCTGCAATGCTCCCTGGTTTTGATAAAGCACCTCAACTGCATGACGTCCATAGTAGTGACGATAGTCCTGATCGGAAATCAGCAGGCCAACTTCTTTTACCAGGGAGTCGGTATCCTGCACCGTAATCAGACCATCCGCCTCTTCCAGTTTGGCACAGATATCTTTGAAATTGAGCGTATGCGGCCCCATTAGTACCGGTATCGCATGTGCAGCCGGCTCCAGCGGGTTATGGCCACCTCTTTCGATAAGGCTTCCTCCCACAAAGGCGAGGTCGGCAATACCGTACAATAGCATCAATTCGCCCATCGTATCGCCGATCACTACCTGTGCGCTGGCAGGCGGAACCTCGCCGGAAGAACGGGTGATATACGGCATGCCAGCCTGCTGAGCCATGCGGATAATATCGGGAAAGCGCTCAGGATGCCGGGGTACCAGAATAAGCAGAAGATCAGGAAACCTGGCCAGCAGCTGGCGATGTGCTGCGAGAATGACGCTTTCTTCTCCGTCATGCGTGCTGGCAGCAATCCATACAGGACGATGGGGAGCCCACTGGCGACGCAATGTTACGGCTCGAGCGGCTAGCTGTGGCGTGACAGAAATGTCAAATTTCAAGCTACCCGTTACGACCAATTGGGATCGTTTTAATCCCAATGAGAGGAAGCGCTGTCCATCTTCTTCATTTTGCGCGGCGATGAGCGTAATGCGTTGTAGAATTTGTTTAATCAGTTTACCAAGTCGCATGTAACCACGGGCTGAACGCT
The DNA here is from genome assembly GCF_022647505.1 of [Pantoea] beijingensis. Taxonomy (NCBI): domain Bacteria; kingdom Pseudomonadati; phylum Pseudomonadota; class Gammaproteobacteria; order Enterobacterales; family Erwiniaceae; genus Erwinia; species [Pantoea] beijingensis. Next base: position 3,993,384 of record NZ_CP071409.1, on the reverse strand, counting down.
CCGACAACCTGGCATTTGCGATGACTAAAGGGATATCGCGTTTTTTCAGGGCGGTAATGAGGTTTGGCCACAGTTCTGTCTCCATGATAATCACCAGTTTGGGATTAATACGGTTCAGAAAGCGGTTGACCGAGCCAGGGAGGTCATAGGGCAAATAGACATGCTGCACGTCTTTGCCAAACGCAGATTGTACGCGTTCAGATCCTGTTGGTGTCATGGTCGTGACGGTGATTGGCAATGTAGGGTAGCGATGGCGTAGTGCTCGAACCAGCGGGATTGCTGCAAGGGTTTCACCAACCGAGACAGAATGAAGCATGATGCCGCCGTGCTGCATCTTCTGTGAGCAGAATCCGTAACGCTCGCCCCAACGTTTGCGATATGCCGGTGCTTTACGACCACGCAGCCATAACCTAACCCAAATCAAAGGCTGGATTAAGTAGAGCAACACTGTGTAAAGCGATTGAAGCATATGCGTTTAGCTGATTAATGAATTTGCAGGAATTCTATGTATTTAGGCTGGGCATTACCATTACTTTTGCCCACTAAGGTGGCCTTGATAAAAGAGAGGGTGTTTATCTTTTTGTATTTAATGGTTTTTTTATCTTTTAATGCGGTTTTTTGCGGCAATAAGTGCATAAGGACGAAAGAGGAGAGGAAAAGGAAATAAATTTTAATAAAATTTTATTATCTATATATTTTTAAAGAAAATAATGAGGCGGCCTGGTAAAGGTTATTCATCTCGGATTGCCGTGTAAGAAATGTTACACTATGCGACCTAAATTGGGCGCGATACCAGCGAACGGGTAGCTACTGAGCCCGGGGCGGTAGCGTGTTTTATTTTTTGCGGGCATGCAAACAAACACACCTGTTTTTAATTACCAGTCAACATGGGAATGGCGGCATGACGATAGCCTTCTGCTTGTATAAATATTTTCCCTTTGGTGGGTTACAACGCGATTTTATGCGGATTGCTCAGGCAGTCACAAAGCGTGGGCACCGTGTGCGTGTTTATGTTCTTGAGTGGCAAGGTGAACGTCCCGTTGAGTTTGAGGTTGTTATCGTTCCTGTAAAATCACCTACAAACCATGGGCGTAACAGCAAATATTATCAATGGGTTCAGGCTCATCTCAAGGCACATCCGGCTGACCGTGTAGTTGGCTTTAATAAAATGCCTGGCCTGGATATCTATTATGCTGCGGACGTTTGCTATGCTGAAAAAGTAGCGCGCGAGAAAGGGTTTTTCTACAAGCTGACTCGCCGCTATCGGCATTATGCCGCTTTTGAATATGCAACGTTCCATCGTGGAGCAAAGACACAACTGCTCATGCTAACGGAGCGGCAGATAAACGATTTCCGTAAGCATTATAAAACGGAAGAAAACCGTTTTCATATGCTCCCGCCAGGTATCAGCCTCGATCGAAAATATAGCCATCAGATACCGGACAGCAGAGCGGTTTACCGCGCCAGGAACCATATACCACACGACCATTATCTGTTATTGCAAATAGGCTCTGATTTCAGACGTAAGGGCGTCGACCGAACGCTGCAGGCTGTCGCATCGTTGCCGGAAGCGGTAAAAGAGAAAACAACGTTAATGATCGTTGGGCAAGATAAGGCAGAAAAATATCAAACGTTGGCCACCCAACTGGGTATAGCGGATAGGGTTCAGTTTTTTCGAGGGCGCGATGATATTGCAGAATTGATGGCGGCAGCCGATCTTTTGTTGCATCCCGCGTATCAGGAAGCCGCCGGAATAGTGCTGCTGGAGGGTATTGTCGCAGGGTTGCCAGTTCTTGTGACAGAAGTATGTGGTTACGCCCATCATATTTCGGATGCAGAGTGTGGCGTTGTCCTTAAACAGCCTTTTGAGCAGCGCGCATTCAATGATGCAGTGCGGAAAGGTCTGGAAAATATTTCAATCCGGAATCAATGGGCAACGAATGCTCGCCATTATGCTGATACTCAGGACCTGTATAGCTTGCCGGAAAAGGCCGCCGATCTAATATTAGGTAGTAAACATGATTAAATTAAAAGAGCCACTTCTCAGCCTGTGGCGGAATAAAGATCCCTTTAATGAGGTTGAAAAATTAAATGGAGAAGTATTTCGTGCTCTGGAAACGCGCAGAACTTTGCGGTTTGAGATTGATAAGAAAGGATATTTTCTTAAACTTCATTATGGCACGACCTGGAAAGAGGTGATAAAAAACCTTGCGTCTTTACGCTTACCTGTATTAGGGGCCGATCGCGAGTGGAAAGCTATTCATCGCTTGCAAAAGCACCATATAGACACCATGCATGGGGTTGGTTTTGGGCAAAAGGGGCTAAATCCAGTCCGCAGAATCTCTTTTATTATTACTGAGGATTTATCACCGACGATCAGCCTCGAAGATTATTGTGCCGACTGGAAAGTATCGTCACCCCCTCCAGCGATAAAGCGCATGATTATTGAACGCGTAGCGATGATGGTGCGGAATATGCATGCTGTGGGCGTAAATCATCGTGATTGCTATATTTGCCATTTTCTCCTCCACTTGCCATTTAATGGCGATGCTGAAAATTTAAAAATATCGGTAATTGACTTACATCGTGCGCAGCTCCGCGAGCGTGTACCACTTCGTTGGCGTAACAAAGATCTCATCGGGCTCTATTTTTCATCTCTGGATATTGGTTTAACCCAACGTGATATTTTCCGCTTTTTAAAATGTTATTTTTCAACGCCGCTAAGAGATATTCAACAGCAAGAGGCTGAACTGCTCAGACAAGCGCAACAAAAGGCTGAAAAAATAAAAGTAAGGACAATTAATAAATCTTTATAATTATCACGGAGTGATAATAGAACGAGGATATTTAATGAATATTGACTTTAGCAGGCACATTACAAAAGAATATAAATTCAATTATTGTGTTGATGTCAAAGAGAGTAACCTCAATGTTGCATACGGCGTGGACAAGAATTTTCTTTTCGGTGCAGGCATCTCTATAACATCCATATTAATTAACAATATAGATATGGGATTTAATTTTTACATTTTCACTGATTATGCAGATCCAGAATATGTAGATAAAATTCAGTCGTTGGCAAAACAATATAGTACGAATATTGAGATTTATATTTTCAATAATGATGAGTTTAAGGTCTTGCCCAGCACTAAATTTTGGACATATGCGATGTATTATCGCTATGTTGCCTTCGAATATTTGAGTAGTTCGTTAGAGTCTGTATTGTATTTAGATGCTGACGTAATCTGTAAAGGGTCATTAATCGAACTAACAAAAATAAATCTCGGTGAGAAGTATGCCGCCGTTGTTAATGACCTCGATATTATCAGAATGAAATCTGCAGAGCGCTTAAATATTCCAGCATTGGCGCATGACTATTTTAATTCGGGTGTTGTTTTTGCTAATCTTGTCATCTGGAAAAGAATGGGGCTTCTCAGTGAGGCCTTTAAAATTCTACTGGATGAACAATCTCATTTGCTATATTTTGACCAGGATGTACTTAATATTCTATTTGTTAATCATCTGATTATTCTACGCCGAGATTTTAACTGCATTAATGGTGTCGATCAGGTGCTCGATAAAACAAGTAAAAAGCATGTGGGGAGTATTACCGATAATACCATATTGGTCCACTACGTTGGTGTGACTAAGCCATGGCATAGTTGGGCTGACTATCCGATCTCAAAATATTTCCTTGATGCATATCAGAAATCTGTTTGGAATGAACAGCCACTATTAAAGGCCAATACAGCGAAACTTTTCAAGCGAAAATCCAGACATGAACGACTACAGAAGAAATACGTTAAATCCATATTTAGTCATATTATGTATATTAAGAGTAAAATAATAAAATCGTCACTATGATCATGTGGTTAGAATATATTGTTTATATTTCGATACAGTGTGAAATACTATATCTCACGCAAGTATTATTAATAGTATAGATGAGGTATACAATGGTTTTTGAACTTGGCAATGCAATAAAAAAAATAAATGAGTATAATTATAAAGAAAGTGAAGAAAAGTCTTTAAATATTGCTTATGGTATTGATAAAAATTTCCTTTTTGGGGCCGCAGTTTCCATTACATCTATAATATTAAACAATAAAGATATAAATTTAAATTTCCATATTTTTACTGATTATGAAAGTGATGAGTTTAGTATAAAATGTAACGAACTTGCAGAAGAAAATAAGATTTCCATTAGTGTTTATTATATAAGTTCTGATTTTTTCAGTATGTTGCCTATTTCTAATGCATGGTCCATTGCAACCTATTACAGGTTTATTGCTTTTGAATATTTATCGGAGAAAATAGACTCTGTACTCTATCTGGATGCAGATGTAATGTGCAAAGGAAGCTTACTGGAGTTATTAAATTATAACTTTTTTGAAAGATATGCTGCAGTGATTCCTGATGTTGCTGAAATAAGAGAAAAGACAGGGGAAAGGCTAAAAAATAGTGAATTAAATCATTCATATTTCAATGCTGGCGTTATGCTGGTAAAACTTAATAAATGGAAAGAGAATGGTTTCTTTGAAAAAGCGTTGTCATTACTTTTAGATAAGAATAATAAATTCCAGTTTTTTGATCAGGATGTATTAAACCTTCTTTATGTAGGAAATGTGCAATTCTTAAGTAATAATTTTAATTGCATCTATGGCATTAAGCAAGAGCTTAAAAATCGAGATATCACTCGGTATAAAGAAACGATTACGGAATCAACTAAATTAATCCATTATATTGGCGTGACAAAACCGTGGAATACCTGGGCTGATTATCCTAGCGCTCAATATTTTGTTCGTCCCTGGAAATTATCCCCTTGGGCTGACCAACCGCTAGTTGGAGCCCGTACTCCCAAGCAGTTTAAGAAAAAATCACGGCATGAACGGCTACAGGGAAAATATGCCACGTCAATAATAAGTTATATACAATATCTCCTCGCTAAACTTAAGAGCAAGTAATTGAGTATGTGATTTTTTATTAACGAGTTAATCAGCGTACTGTTTAACTCGTTTTCTATTTAAATAATTATGGTTTAAATTTAGCTTTGAGATATTTTAAGTAATTCACAATTGCTTTACCAAATTGCCTGCGTTGAAAGTGTTGACGCGAGTAAACACGATAATCCGTAGGTCGCATTCTCGAAGAAAAAGAACGCAGTGGTTCGTTACGCCAGGGAGTAAAGTGATGGTAGAAAGAGAAAAGTTGTTGTGACAGGCCTTCATGTTCTTTAAACCAAGGTTTCCGTCCACCGGTAAAATGTACAATCCTTGGTAAATCAGATTTATCATAAAAATAGGTATCTTTTTGCGTCTCGGTATACCAGTTATGAATAAAATTCCATTTATTGTCGATAAACGTCACATTACCAGTCATCGCTATGTTTAATGCATCCTGATCCAGATAGGGCAGTTCTTGTGCTTTTTCAAAAAGAATTTCATTAGCTTTTTCTTCTATTCCATTACTAATCCAGTTCTCTACATTAATGTAGAGAAAACCTGCATTAAAATAATTATCCACATTTAATCCCAGACGCTTTGCATGCTTAGTCTCTGCGGCATCTAACGAATCATGTCCAACAGCACAGATAACCTTACTGACATCAATTTCTGTTATTGCACTGATATCATCAAAGCATAATGTATCCGCGTCTAAGTAAATAAAGGTGTCGACTTTATCCTTCAGCAGGCGTGGAACCGCCAGTCGCATATAGGTTGACCTGTTCAAATGTTTTATTTTGAAATCCGTCTGATATTTATCAATATCAGATTTCTCCATTTCAAACACTTCTATATAAGGACTGGTTTTCTTTAGTTTCTCGATATCATCTGACGAAACATCATAGACAAAGACATAAAAAGCTAATGATGCCTGCATATTATTCATGATAACTGACGTAATTGAAGTCGCAACATATTCCAGATAATTAGCATCAGTGCAATATGCAATGTTAATTTGATGGTTATTATTATGATTCATGTTTATATTCCCTTATTAACGCGTGGCGAACTTATTAAGAAGCACCTCTGCTTCATGAATAACATCATCCGCTGGGATACAAGATAAATATTTTTTACTACGATCGAGATGACGTCTTTCCGGCATTTTCTGATAATTCCCTGCCCATAAGACAGTAGCTTTGTCTGACCACGGACGCCACTGCTTATAGTTGGTTGCGCCAAACATGCACACTTGGGGAATATCTAATGCTGCAGCCATATGCATCGGGGCTGAATCGACGCCGATATAAAGTTCGGCATGGTCGATTAATGCTGCAAGCTGTAAGAATGTGGTTTTTCCGGCAAATTGACTGTTGGGCGGTCGTTGGCATAGTGCCGCGATGCGTTTCACCTGCGCTAGATCTTCCGTTGATGGCCCTGATGTGAGCATGACATCCAGTCCGTCATGATGCAGTTTATTAATTAATGCTGCGAACTTTTCATCATCCCAGCATTTAAAGGGTTGGCGTGCGGTAGGTTGAATAACAACGTACTTATTGCTATTAAAAGAGGAGTCGATAGTGAATAAGCTTTGATAATCACTTTCATTGTAGTAAAGCGAAAGCGTTTTAATTAATTTATTTTCTGGAACATCCAACGCTTGTAAAATGGATAAGTTTTGTTCAATGATGTGTTCTCCCTGGCTGGGAACCACTTTTGTAAACAACCTATTCCAGGTTTTTTTTCCACGTTTAAAAGCAATGCTGTATTGATTCAGTGATGCCAGCAATAAAGCGATGGGCCATTGATCCGTCAAATTAATGATAATGTCATGGTTTTTTTTCTTCAATGCTGAACGAACGTTAAAAAAGTTTGCTACTTTTTTAACGAGGGATGGTGTTTTCTCTATTTCATAAAATGTATTAATTCGTTTGTCTGCAGACAAAAGAGATTTTGTTTCTTTATACAGTAAAATATCGATTTTTGCTTCAGGATATAAATGATTTAGCGTAGCGATTAATGGCGTTGTTAATAACATGTCACCATGAAACTTTAATTTGCAAATTAAAATTTTGTTGATCTTTTTCATATTATTTAACCCCTGATTTAAATATCCCTTTCAGGGCAGTAAGTAACCTGTAACGCATTTTTGATATGAATTTATCAAATTTTGGATATTTCATTTTAAAATAAATTTTTGATGGGATGACGCTCTTATCGGAATGTTTAATTACGGTAGAGAAATATCCCAGCATAGTGTCGTTATAATCGTAAAATCCTCGTTTCTTACGAATGATTTTCCTGCCTTCAAGGAAACAGTTGACAATCATGAGCGTTGCCAACGCTCTGGCATGCTGATGATGTTGTACGTAGGAGCACATTTTCATCATGGCATAGAAAATATGCTCGGCATCGCTCTCTTGCAAATTTTCTGTAATGCTATTTCCGTTTTTTCTATAAAAATAGAGAGCACAGTCAATTTTTAAGTTGCAGGTACTTTTCAGATAAAGAAAAGGGGTGAGGATCATATCTTCATAGCGGCGCGCAACTTCAAACTGCTCATTGCAGATCAGCTTGCGATGAAAGATTTTTGTCATCAGGTGCCATTGTGATGCCTCAAAAACGGGCGTCAAGGTATGCATTTTGTCGCGTGTAACAGTAATTTCTTTTGCATCGTGAAGCGTGGTGTTTTGCTCGGTACGATAAAGTTTATCGTAATCACGCGTCAGGTCGAACTCAATGATATCGTACTTGTTTTTGCGGACCAACGGCAAAAGGATGGCATGATAATCCGGGCTGACGATATCATCACTGTCGACAAACGCAATATAATCACCCTTAGCATTGGCGAGCCCTGTATTACGACTTGCCGAAACACCCATATTACTCTGTGATATAAACTGCGTCTGATGTACATCATGCGTTAACAGGAAACTCTGGATTTTTTCTTCGGTGTTGTCTGTTGACCCATCGTTGATAATGATCACTTCAACATCTTCAGCGATATTTTTATAGACAGACTCCAGCGTTTCTACGATGAACTCCGCACTGTTGTAGACGGGGATGATGATACTCAGAGTATAGTGACTATTGCTTGTCATATCAGGCTTGACTCTTCAAAACTGGCTGTAACATGAGGCTGATGCAAAGAAATAGCATGCAACCAAGAGCCTCTGCTTTTGCATATAACACAACATCGCTCAAACCATAGACAGCAATGCTGGTGCTTATCACCAGAAAGATCCCACTTCTCAATCTGATTGCCGTATACAGTAACATGTAATAGAGGCTGATAAGCATTGTAACGCCGAGAATGCCCTTAAGGGAAAATGTGTCAATCATTTCATTATGCAGATGAACATTCAGGAATCTCAATGCACCACTTAGCATGGGTTCCTGCTTTGTTAATCCCTTTATATGTTTGCTGCGCAGCTCAAGGGATTGCCCCCATGGTGCTTCAAGCCCACTAAGCAGGCCAGTTTTTTGCATCGCAAGACGCGCTCCGACGGAGGTGTTACTGTCATCATTAGAGTACTTATTGACCTCATAGGCGACGCGTTCAAAACGATTCAGTAACTTATCTTTGAAAGGGATAAACGTGATACCGCCGACGATAATAAAAATGGTCATCCAGAATGAAAGTAGTTTTTTATCTCGCCAGTGATGAATGATGAACAGCACCATATTGAGTACCGGGAATACCAGAATAGCAGCTCGGGTCTGAGTAAAGATAATTGCTGTCAGCGTCAGGATAAAATGAGCGATAAACAGCAGGTCACGACACTTGAAGCGGAGTGACAAAATGGCCTGTGAACCTAAAAGCGCAATCCCTGACATGGTATAAGCGGTTCCGGTTGCGCGTTCCAGTCCCAGCGTGACTCTAAAATCGGCTGGATAGGTGAATTTTTGATAAAATGCGTAGATGCAGGTGATCAGGCTGAGCCCAATGATTATATAGAGAATTTTATGTAAACCAGCTTTTGTCGGCCTTGCCGTCGTTTGCAAGGCATAGACAATAAGTGCAGAGAATATCATCAGTTTCCCTGCATTTTGATATGAACGGTACGCGGCAGTAAATTCGTTGACCGATTGTTTATATATGGCTACCCATATCATCTGTAGTAAGCCGAAAGCCAGCAGCAGGACGGGTAATATCAGCAGGGATTTATTAGGGAGCAGTGACTTGTAATCTCTGGCGATTAAAAAAAATGCCAGCGCACTGGCGACGGTGAATACCTTAACTGCTTCATCGGGATAAAAGATAAGCACTGCCAGTGCCAGCAGGCATAAATAATGCAGTGTTTTATTTAACATGTTTAACACATTGTTTTTAAAAAACTCAGCGCTAGCTTTATAAGTTGACATCTTACTGCAAGGCATATGGTTCTCTTTATATAATGATACACCCACCATACTTCAAGCTGTCTGTGCGCTGACTTACTGCCGTCATCCAGTCAGTTCCTGAGGGTTCTTTGCGTCACACTTTCCTGCAACTCGGATTATTTAGGGAACAGGTCACTCATCGAGACAAGCAGGTTAAAGACTTCTTCTGCCGTGATACCAGACATGCTGCGGTTATCACTCACGATCTCCTTTTGATTCTTGCCATAGCCGCCAATCAAACCAGGATCGGTTGGCCCAAAAAGGGTAATATTGGGACAGCTTAGTGCGGCAGCCAGATGACTCAGGCCTGTATCGACCGAAACGATCGCTTTTGCCCCAGCCAACTGTCGGGCAACCTGTTCAAGCGTCATTTTTGGCAGTACAGTAACGTAATCGTAGCCCTGTGCCAGTCGTTCTGCCCTCGCTTTTTCTTTCTCAGTTCCCCACGGGAGTTTAATCGTGAGCCCGTAAGGTTGCATCAGCGCAATTAACGCCTGCCACTTCTCTTCCGGCCAGTGTTTATCATCACGCGTAGTTGAATGTAAAAACACGATGTACTGTCCTGCATCCGTGCTTAAACGATGGCGGAAATGCTGGGCAATGGCATAATCACCCGGTGTTGCTGGTTTTTCATAACCCAGGCTTTTAGCAAAAAGTTCGCGAGTGCGCTCTACGGCATGTTGCTGCTTGCTGATTTCATGGCGTTTGTCGTACCACCAACTGGCAAAAGACTCGCGCGCACTGCGGCTATCCTGTCCATGTTTTATCCCTTTAGCCAGGCGCGTAACCAGGGCCGCGCTCTTTATCAGTCCCTGGGCATCAATGACAATATCGTAAGTCCGTGACTGTAATTCGCGTTTAAATATCACTCGTTCTTCACGTTGCTGATTACCAAACCAGTGTTTTCGCCAGCGACGTATCGCGACGGGCAAAACACGATCGACTGCGGGATGCCAGCTGGGAATCTGGGAAAAACCTTCTTCTACGACCCAGTCAAAGCGGATGCCTGGTATGGCATTCATCGCATCAGTCAATGCGGGGAGAGTATGCAGCACATCGCCCATTGATGATGTTTTAACAATCAAAACCTGCATTAATTCTCCTGGCCTTTAGCGAACAAACTTTCAAGCTCAGCAAGTACGCGCGTGGGTTGGATATCGATCAGGCTTTGATGATATCCCTCATCCGCATCACCTTTACGCACTTTGTGATAGCCAGTGATGAGACGAACAACGCGAGCCTGTTTAGATAGCGGTGGGGTAAAGTCCGGGCTACTGGGCCCATATAGTGCAACGAGCGGCCGATTTAGCGCAGCGGCGATGTGCATCAGCCCGGAATCATTACTCACCACAGCATGACAATGTGCCAGCAAAATAACGGCTTCTCCGAGTTGGGTTTTCCCCGCCAGATTACGGCAGAATAGACGTTCATCATCGTTCAGTGATTGTAAAATCTGCTCACCCGTTTCGTGATCTTTAGCCGAACCGAACAGCACGATTTGATAGCCCTGCGCAATCAACTGCTGCGCTAGTGCAGCATAGTGGTAATGTGGCCAGCGTTTGGCTGGTCCGAACTCTGCTCCCGGACAGAAGCCGATAACGGGACGTTCAATTGACAGTGAAAATGCCAACGCCGTGATGGTTTTTTCATCATCACTAACTTGCAGCCGCGGCCACATTATGGGTTGAGGCAGATCGCGTGCCGAACGAACGTGTTCTTTATCGTAGGCCAGTGCCACATAGCGTTCAACCATTAGTGGAAAGGCGGACTTGTCTAAGGCACGTAGATCATTGAGTAAGCCGTAGCGCATTTCTCCACGCCAGCCAACACGCTGTTTAATTCCGGCAAAAAAGGGCACTAGCGCTGATTTAAATGAGTTGGGTAGCACGTAGGCACGATCGTATCCCTGTGTCTTAAGTGCTTTGCCCAACCGGCGGCGCTCGCCAATTTCGAGCGCGCCATGGCCAAGTGGCATTGCCAGCGCTGCGTTAACTTCCGGCATACGCGCCAGAAGTGGGCTGCACCAAGCGGGTGCCATCACATCAATGACCGCATCGGGATTTCCGGCCTTAAGGGTACGATAGAGACTTTGCGACATCATCATATCGCCGACCCATGAGGGCCCGATAACCAGAATTTTCATCACCGACATTGCCTTCCTTAAACGCTGCGATTCAACCAGGCCATATACTCTGCTACACCTTCAGCAACGGTTTTAAATGGTTTGTCGTAGCCCGCTGCGCGCAGCCGTGTCAGATCGGCTTGCGTATAACTCTGATAACGTCCTTTGAGTTTCTCAGGGAAGGGAACGTACTCAATTTCTCCCTGTTGATGGAATTTTAGTGCGGCATCAGCCACTTCCTGGAAGGATTCTGCACGTCCAGTCCCACAGTTAAATATGCCGGAAATCCCTTTTTTCCAGAACCATAGATTAACGGAGGCCACATCATCAACATGAATAAAGTCACGTTTAAAACTGTCGCTACCTTCAAATAGTTTTGGATTTTCACCATTATTCAACTGAGTGTTCAAATGGAATGCAACGCTGGCCATGCTACCTTTATGGCCTTCACGTGGACCGTAAACGTTGAAATAACGGAAACCACAAATTTGTGACTCCGCCTCCGGCAGGATCTGCCGTACATAATTATCAAACAGCGCCTTCGAGTAGCCATAGACGTTCAGAGGCTGTTCATACTGACGCTCTTCAATAAAATTATCACTACGCCCGCCGTAGGTCGCAGCTGAAGAGGCATACAGGAATGGGATCTCGCGCTCAAGACAGAAGTGCAGTAACTCTTTAGAGTATTGATAGTTATTATCCATCATATACTTGCCATCCCATTCGGTGGTGGCAGAGCATGCGCCTTCATGAAACACCGCTTCGATAGTCCCGAAGTCATCGCCGGCGACCACGCTGGCGATAAAATCTTCTTTATCCATGTAGTCGGTGATATCCAGATCGACGAGATTAACGAACTTGGTGCCATCTTTCAGATTATCAACGACCAGAATGTCGTTAAAACCTTCATTATTGAGTGCTTTGACAATATTACTGCCGATCATCCCGGCGCCGCCAGTCACGATAATCATGATCTTAACCTTAAATAATGGGGTGAAACAGGAGGTTCCACACGCGGATACCTCCCATCATAACATTTCATTGCGGGGCCGACAGCCAGATGAGTCCGTAAGCGAAAGTAAGTTACAAAAATGGCGTGATATATGCTGCAAAAATGATAATCACTGCCGCATATTCTCGTTTAATGGTCTTCCATTCAGTAATATGTGCCGAAAAGTAGCCCGTAATGGAGGATAAATATGCCTGCGAATTTCTATCGTCAAATCAGTGAGCAAATTGCGCTCACGCGCCAGGAAGGGCTTTTCAAAGAAGAGCGTATTATTACGTCAGCACAGCAAGCAGATATTAAAGTAGGTGATGACGAGCATGTCATTAATTTCTGTGCGAACAACTATTTAGGGCTGGCTAATCATCCGGAACTGATCCTGGCGGCAAAAGAGGGGATGGATAGCCATGGTTTTGGCATGGCATCAGTGCGTTTTATTTGTGGGACCCAAGATAGCCACAAACAACTTGAGCAGCGTTTGGCGGCGTTTTTGGCAATGGAAGATGCGATTCTGTACTCATCCTGTTTTGATGCTAATGGTGGCCTGTTTGAAACATTGTTAGGCCCTGAAGATGCCATCATCTCTGACGCACTTAACCATGCTTCTATCATCGACGGCGTCCGCTTGTGTAAAGCGAAACGCTATCGCTATGCCAACAATGATATGAGCGAATTAGAAGCGCGACTGGACGAGGCGAAAGCTGCGGGCGCAAGACATATCATGATTGCGACCGATGGCGTTTTCTCCATGGATGGTGTGATTGCAAATCTGAAAGGCATTTGTGATCTGGCAGATCAGTATGATGCGTTGGTTATGGTGGATGATTCCCATGCGGTGGGTTTTGTTGGTGCGAATGGCCGCGGTACACATGAGTATTGTGATGTGATGAACAGAGTCGACATTATTACTGGCACACTAGGTAAAGCACTCGGAGGGGCATCTGGCGGTTATACGGCGGCTAAAAAAGAGGTCATCGAATGGTTACGTCAACGTTCGCGGCCTTACCTGTTCTCCAACTCGCTTGCGCCAGCCATTGTGGCAGCCTCGATTCGCGTGCTGGATATGTTGACTGAAGGTGACGAATTGCGTCAGCGCCTCTGGGACAATGCAAAATTTTTCCGGGAAGAGATGACAAAAGCAGGTTTTACGCTGGCCGGAGCAGACCATGCGATTATCCCTGTGATGCTGGGTGAGGCCAGTATCGCCCAAGAGTTTGCGCGTCTGCTGCAAAAAGAGGGTATTTATGTGACAGGCTTCTTTTATCCTGTAGTACCGAAAGGGCAGGCACGCATCCGTACCCAATTGTCTGCTGGCCATAGCCATGAGCAGATAGTCCACGCTGTTGAGGCGTTCACGCGTATCGGAAAGCAACTTGGCGTGATTGCCTGAGAGGAACCCAGATGAAAGCCTTAGCCAAATTAAGAGCAGAAGAGGGGATCTGGATGGTGACCGACGCGCCAATTCCGGAACCAGGCCACAACGATCTCCTGATCAAAATCCGCAAAAGTGCGATCTGCGGTACGGATGTGCATATTTATAACTGGGATGAGTGGTCTCAGAAAACTATCCCGGTCCCGATGATCGTCGGTCACGAGTATGTGGGCGAAGTAGTCGCAATGGGGCAGGAAGTTAATGGATTCAGCGTGGGTGACCGCGTCTCGGGTGAAGGGCATATCACCTGCGGACACTGTCGTAACTGTCGTGCCGGTCGTACGCATTTATGCCGTAATACCGTAGGAGTCGGCGTCAATCGGCAGGGAAGTTTTGCTGAGTATCTGGTGATACCGGCATTCAATGCGTTCAAAATCCCTGACAATATCCCAGATGAGTTGGCTGCCATTTTTGATCCCTTCGGTAATGCTGTACACACGGCACTTTCATTTGATCTCGTGGGTGAAGATGTACTGGTTTCTGGCGCTGGCCCTATCGGCATCATGGCGGCAGCAGTTTGCAGGCATGTGGGAGCCAGGAATGTTGTGATTACCGATGTCAACGAGTATCGCCTTGAGTTGGCACGTAAAATGGGGGTCACGCGTGCGGTTAACGTGAGCTCAGAAAATCTGAGTGATGTGATGAGTGAACTGGGAATGTCCGAGGGTTTTGACGTCGGGTTGGAGATGTCCGGTGCGCCGCCAGCTTTTCGCGCCATGCTTAATGTGATGAACCATGGCGGGCGTATTGCGTTGCTGGGCATTCCACCCTCAGATATGTCTATTGACTGGAATCAGGTTATCTTCAAGGGTTTGTTTATTAAAGGTATTTATGGGCGTGAGATGTTTGAAACCTGGTATAAAATGGCTGCTTTAATTCAGTCTGGCCTGGATTTAACCCCCATCGTTACCCATCGCTACGGCATTGATGATTTTCAGCAAGGCTTTGATGATATGCGCTCGGGCAAATCGGGGAAAGTGATTCTGAGCTGGGATTAATGCTGTTTTATACATCATGCGAGTTGTGGTTTGTCGTAAGCTCAGGTTCTCCAAGCGGGAGTGCGCGGTCAATCAACTTCTACTGGTTATACGGCGGATATATCGCTGGTGCGGCACATGCCTCACCAGCTTACTTTATCGATATATCAATATCAGAACAGACTTTTTAGCGTTTTGACCAAGGGGCTGTTAGCGATACTTTCAGCAATGATGCTGAGTGCGCGCGTGGCTGGGATTGCTGGGGGTTGCTGTTTAAGGGCACAGGTTTCGCCGCCGCGGAATGGGTTGCGTGGCTTTTCTGGTTTCGTTGGTTTGCTATCTGTAACCAGCGGCTTATCGCCGTTATGCTGTGGCTCATGCAGTAGCTGACTGGGTCGAACTAACGTTATGTCTGCCGGCAGCGTTGGAAGCATTTGCTGCAGCACCTTTACTGTTGCAGGATGTGGGTGTCCAATAGCAATCGCGGAGCCATCACGCTGAGCTAAACGTACCGCTCGGGTAAACTGCTTACGGATCTCGGCATCGTTCTGGCTATCATCAAGGAATACACGTCGTTTGATGACTTTTACGCTGGTGCCTTGCGCGGCGCGTGTTGACTGGCTATTGCCGATCGTCATACTGTCAAGAAAGTAGAAGTTATAGTGATCCAGAACCTGCATTACTTTCTGCATGCCAAACAGGCTGGAGGTCATTGCACTCCCCATATGATTATTCAGGCCAACGGCAAAAGGCACATCATTAACTGCCTCACGGATAATGCGCTCGATCTCTGAACGGGTCATATCCGGGTGCAGCGTGTCTTTCTCCAGAGGTTGTTTGCTCAGAGGAGCCATAGGCAGGTGGATCAAAACTTCATGGCCGCGTTGGTGAGCCTTGGTCGCCATTTCTCGGGCATGGGGGGCGTTAGGTAACACGGCGACAGAAACCGCCTGTGGCATCTGCAGTACCTGATTTTCCTGCTTAGGGCGATAACCAAAGTCATCAATGACGATAGCAAGCTTGCCAGCATGCGCTGAACAAGCAAGCGATAAACTGCACAGCAGGATGTTGAATTTTCTGAGCTGAAACAAGACTTATCTTCCTAACCACGGCAGTGGATTGACGGCCTGTCCTTGTCGTCTGATTTCAAAATAGAGTGAAGGCGTGCCCCGGCCGCCACTGGTCCCGACCAGTGCGATTGGCTCTCCTGCCTTAACCTGGGTTCCCACGCTCACTAGCGCACTTTGGTTGTAGCCATATAGGCTCATATCGCCTTTACCGTGTTCAACTACGACAACCAAACCGTAGCCTTGTAGCCAGTCGGCCATTAGCACCCGGCCATCCGCGATGGCTTTCACTTCTGTGCCTTCCGGCGCGTCAATGACCAATCCTTTCCAGCGCAGCTCACCTTGTAATGCCTCACCGAAACGATGTTCTATGGTGCCGCGCACTGGCCAAACGGCCTGGCGACCTGCACGACCCAGACCGCCAGTACGAGACATCAGTGAACGCTCACTTTCAGTCGGTTTATATGTAGTGCCTTTGCTTTTCGCTTGTTGCTGGCGTTGGCGAACACGTTCGGCTTCTTTGGCCTCTCGCTCCGCGCGCGCGCGCGCTTCCCGTTCCGCTTTAGCAATTTTATCCTGCAGGCGGCTCTGGTTTTGACGCATCTCAACCAACTGGGCCTGGTCTTTTTCCAGCGAAGATTCTAACGTTGTGATGGTTTTTTTACGCGCTATGCGTGCTTGCTCCAGCGTACTTTGCTGAATTTGTTGCTGCGCCAACAGCTTTTTTTGCTGGGATTGCTTATCAACCAGCGATGCCTTCTGCGATGAAAGCTCGTGGCGGGTTCGCTGTAAGTCATCGATATTTTTCTGGCGGGCATCGTTGAGATAACCAAAGTAAGCCAAAATACGCTCACTGCGTTGGCTCTCCTCACCGCTTAATACTAACTGTAAACCGCTGTGCTGGCCCTGACGGAACGCGGCATCAAGCTGTTCTGACAGTATTTTCTCCTGTTCGGTCTGCTGTTTTTGCAGTTTCGTGATGGAGGTGGTCAGCGTGGTGATTTCTTTATCTAATGAGGTAAGTGAAATTTGCGTTTGGCGGAGTTGTCTGCTGGCCTGGGCAATGGTTTTTTCCTGACTTTGTAACTGGCCGAGGAGCTTATTACGCTGATCTTGCTGCAGTTTTACGCTTTTTTCCTTCGCAGCAATGTCCTGCTGAATGGTTTTTAGCTGAGATTTATTGTCCTCTGCCGCCTGACTATAAAAAGGCAATAGCAGGACGCCAGCACACAATACGCCGACGGATAGAGTGGACAATCTCGAACGTAACGGCGGGCTCGTGGTGATTCCGTTACGCTGGGTCCATTGATGTGACATTGCCGCTTTTCCCCTCATAGATGGTGGATTATTCCACGATGAACAGCGGCTTACCAGTCATCTCTTGCTGGATTTCTATTTCTGTTTATTTACCGTTTCCGGCTACAGCCATGTTCAGTTGGTTCCTCTGCCTGTCTGATCATTCGTTGAGGCACTCAACCATGTTTGCTTTTTTATCCTGACAAATATCCCGAAGGAACAGGGAAAAAGGGTAATAATCGTCGTTTCTTATACAAAGAAAAAATGAGTACAAGTTTACTTTGCTGATGTGCAATCAATAGCCGGTTCAGATCAAAGCGGCATATCGCAGATAAGGGATTTTGTGGTGAATGGACTTTTTTTTGAAATCTACCGCATAAAACGTCACTCTGACCGCTGCGCGACTGTACATGAGAAGTGGCGCAGGTATACTCAGAAGCCTTGTTTTAGCTTATTAACCCTGTCGGGAGCTGTTACCCCTCATGCAAGAAATGATGCAATTCGCAAGTAATCACCCGGTCTTAAGTTTAGCGTGGGTTATCTTGCTGGTTTTGGTGATCGGAACCACCGCTAAGAGTCTGTTCTCTAAAGTCAAAACCATTAGCCGCGGCGAGGCGACACATTTGATTAATAAAGAGGACGCCATCGTCGTTGATGTCCGCTCGCGTGATGATTATCGTAAAGGTCATATATCCGGCGCGCTGAACGTGCTGGCAGCAGACATTAAAAAAGGCAGTTTTGGCGAATTGGAAAAGCATAAAGCTCAACCGATTATCGTGGTGTGTGCTACGGGAGCTTCCGCTTCAGAATCCGCCGCTCAGCTTAACGCTGCTGGTTTTGCACAGGTATCCGTATTGAAAGACGGCGTGTCTGGATGGAGTGGTGAGAATTTACCGTTGGTTCGTGGCAAATAAACCTTTTGAGGTGTTGTGAATGGCGAATGTAGAGATCTATACCAAATCAACCTGTCCGTTTTGCCACCGTGCTAAAGCATTGCTGAGCCAAAAGGGTGTGGCATACCATGAGATCCCAATTGATGGTGATGCCGATAAGCGGGAAGAGATGATTAAGCGCAGTGGCCGAACGACCGTGCCCCAGATTTTTATTGATGCGCAGCATATTGGCGGCTGCGACGATTTATTTGCATTAGATGAGCGCGCAGGTCTCGACCCGCTGCTGAAATAATGCTCACGAGCGTACCTGAACGATTCCAGAGGGTGGGCAGCAGGTGAGGATGCCGCTAAGTTTACTCAGATAAGCGATTCGGTTTTCCCACAGGCTTCGCGCGGCCTGACCTCGAAACATGACGGATATAATGGATTATTAACAGATAGGATTGAGTAAAATGTCAGAACAAAACTCCAGCGAAATGTCTTTTCAGATTCAGCGTATCTATACTAAAGATATCTCCTTTGAAGCACCGAATGCGCCGCAGGTTTTTCAGAAAGAGTGGGAACCTGAAGTCAAACTGGATCTTGATACGGCGTCCAATCAGCTGGCGGATGATGTGTTTGAGGTTGTGTTGCGTGTGACGGTAACCGCAACGGTAGAAAATGATACGGCGTTCCTGTGTGAAGTTCAGCAGGCGGGTATCTTCAGTATCTCCGGTATTGAGGGTAATCAAATGGCGCATTGTCTCGGTGCATATTGCCCGAACATTTTGTTCCCGTATGCGCGTGAGTGCATCACCAGCCTGGTTTCCCGCGGTACCTTCCCGCAACTTAACCTGGCACCGGTTAACTTTGATGCGCTGTTTATGAATTATCTGCAGCAGCAAGGTGAAGGTGCTGAACCCCGTCAGGATGCCTGATGAAAAATCTGAACGCGTCTATGACCGTCATCGGTGCCGGCTCTTACGGCACCGCTTTAGCGATTACGCTTGCCCGTAACGGACACCGCGTAGTGATGTGGGGCCATAATTCCCAACATCAGGCCCAGCTTGAGGCCGATCGTTGTAATATCGCTTTTCTACCTGATGTCCCTTTCCCCGATACGTTGCTTTTAGAAAGCGATTTGGAAACGGCGATTGCCGCCAGTCGCGATTTGCTGGTGGTGGTGCCGAGCCATGTATTCGGTGATGTATTGCGACAGATTCAACCTTATCTGCGCAAGGATTCCCGCATTGTCTGGGCGACCAAAGGCCTGGAAAAAGAAACCGGGCGTCTGTTACAGGATGTGGCACGCGAAATCGTTGGCGATGATATCCCGCTGGCTGTGATCTCAGGCCCTACTTTTGCCAAAGAGCTCGCTGCCGGTTTACCAACGGCGATTACCTTAGCGGCAACCGACCCGCAGTTTGCCGACGATCTGCAGCAATTACTGCACTGTGGTAAAAGTTTTCGTGTTTATAACAATGCTGATTTTATCGGTGTCCAGCTTGGTGGCGCGGTGAAAAACGTCATTGCTATTGGTGCGGGTATTTCCGATGGCATCGGATTTGGTGCCAATGCACGTACTGCATTGATCACGCGCGGTCTGGCGGAAATGACTCGCTTAGGTATCGCGTTGGGCGCCGATCCCACCACATTCATGGGAATGGCTGGTCTGGGTGATCTGGTGCTAACCTGCACGGACAATCAATCACGTAACCGGCGGTTTGGCATGATGCTGGGGCAGGGAAGCGATGTTGATTCAGCGCAGGCGACTATTGGTCAAGTCGTTGAAGGGTACCGTAATACCAAAGAGGTGAAAGCACTCGCATCACGTTGTGGTGTCGAAATGCCAATAACCGAGCAAATTTATCAGGTACTATATTGCGAAAAAAGCGCACGCGAGGCAGCATTAACGTTACTCGGTCGTACAAGGAAGGATGAAAACAGCAGTAGCTGATGCGGGAAGCGTAGCATGTTCGCCTGTAGCGTACCGATGACTGTCGGGCGCTGTTTTTTTATGGGGAGAAAGTCATGTCGTCTGAAGAGTTAGCACTGGTCTGGAAAAACATCACGGCGGAAGCGCGGGCGCTGGCTGATGGTGAGCCTATGCTGGCCAGCTTTTACCATGCGACATTGCTGAAACATGAAAATCTGGGAAGCGCACTGAGCTATATGCTGGCGAATAAACTCGCCAATCCGATAATGCCGGCGATAGCAATTCGCGAAATTGTTGAGGAAGCTTATCGCAAAGATCCATCAATGATTGCCTCAGCGGCCTGCGATATTTACGCAGTGCGCCAGCGTGATCCGGCGATCGATAAATACTCCACACCGTTGCTGTACCTTAAAGGCTTCCATGCACTACAGGCTTACCGAATTGGTCATTGGCTATGGAATGAAGGGCGTCGTGCGTTGGCAATCTATCTTCAGAATGAAGTATCCGTCTCTTTTGCAGTTGATATTCATCCTGCCGCACGTATTGGCTGCGGCATTATGCTGGATCATGCGACAGGCATTGTTATCGGTGAAACCGCCGTTGTGGAAAATGATGTTTCTATCCTGCAGTCTGTAACCCTTGGGGGGACCGGGAAAACCAGTGGAGATCGTCATCCAAAGATTCGTGAGGGCGTCATGATTGGCGCAGGCGCGAAGATTCTTGGCAATATTGAAGTAGGGCGCGGTGCAAAGATTGGCGCCGGCTCTGTCGTTTTACAATCAATCCCCCCGCACACGACCGCCGCGGGTGTCCCGGCCCGTATTGTCGGTAAACCTGGCAGTGATAAACCCTCCATGGAGATGGATCAGCATTTTAATGGAATGGTGCCTGGTTTCGAGTTCGGCGATGGTATATAGCCCGGGATCCTTATTATTTGAGCTGACCAGAGTCTGCTGGCCAGCGGTTATACACTTCATTTAACCCCGAATAAAAGCACCGGTATAATCCAGTTGCCGCCATGCTTCATATACCACCACCGAGACCGCATTCGACAGGTTCATGCTGCGACTGTTTGCGATCATAGGAATACGGATTTTTTGTTCGGCTGGCAATGCATCAAGAATGAATGTCGGAAGGCCGCGCGTTTCCGGACCAAAGAGTAAATAATCCCCTTGCTGATAACGGACAGCGCTATGTGCTGGCGTACCTTTGGTGGTTAATGCGAACAGACGCTGTGGCGCTTCGTTACTGATAAATGTCTCGTAATTAGCATGGCGTTTAATGTGAGTAAATTCATGATAATCAAGCCCGGCCCGGCGCAGACGTTTATCGTCCCAGGTAAATCCAAGCGGCTCGATTAAATGCAATTGAAAACCGGTATTCGCGCAAAGACGAATGATATTACCCGTATTGGGTGGTATTTCAGGTTCGAACAAAACGATGTTTAACATGGGTGCTGGCCCTCAGTAGCGAGGGCCGAAGAATAGCAAAATATTAACGACGGGAGTACAGCGGTAGCCAAATGGTTAGGCGCAGGCCGCCAAGTGAGCTGTCATCAGCCTTTACCCAACCGCGATGCTGTTGAATGGCTGTTTCTACAATTGCTAGTCCTAAACCTGTCCCGCCAGACTCACGATCGCGCGCTTCATCGGTTCGGTAAAATGGGCGAAAGATTTGCTCACGATCTTCCTGACTGACGCCGGGGCCATCATCATCAACGTGGATGGTAATACCTTGGTTATCTACAGAAAAACTCACTTCAATTTTTGAGTTGGAGTAGCGCAATGCATTACGAACGATATTTTCCAGCGCGCTATCCAACGCGTTGGGGTTGCCGTAAAGCGGCCATGGCCCGGGTGGGTAGGGGATCTCCAGTGATTTACCCATCTGCTCAGCTTCAAATGTGGCATCATCCAGAACGCCAGACCACAATTGGTTGGCTTTCATCACCTCGCTGATCAGTGCGTTTTTATGCTGCGTGCGTGATAACACCAGCAGATCGTTGATCATCCCATCAAGCCTTTGCGCTTCTGTTTCAATGCGTTGTAGCTCTTTCCCTTCTCCTTGGCGACGGCGCATTAACGCCGTTGCCAACTGTAAGCGAGTGAGAGGGGTACGTAACTCATGGGAAATATCGGAGAGTAAGCGTTGTTGTGCGGTCATCATGCGCTCCAGCGCGCTGACCATCTGATTAAAGCTCGCACCTGCTGCCTGAAACTCTTGCGGCCCGGCCTCCAGTTCAGGGTGTTGGCGTAGATTACCACTGGCAACTTCATCTGCTGCATATTTCAATTTGCGCGCTGGTTTAGCCAGGCTCCAGGCAAGCCAGAGTAGTAATGGGGAGCTGATCAGCATGGTGACGATAAGCAACAATAGAGGACGATCGAACAGCAGATTGACGAAATCAAGCTGTGAGCTTGCTGCAGGGCGAATCAAATAGAGTTGATAATTATCCTCGCCATCATGTATCGAAAACGGGCCAATCAATTCAACGCGGCCATATTTTTTCTTCTGGGGACGATCGGCGTTATCCGACTGGCCAATAAAATTTCGGATAATTTGCATTTCGTTTCGTTGCGCGCCGATCACCCTGCCTTCACTGGTGACCAGCAATAATCGCTGCCCAGGAGGAGCCCACTTATCAATAGCGCGAAAAAGCCTGCGCCACCACATTAAATCGTTAGGTGGATCCTGCACCAGTTCTGCTTCGACGTGCTGTTCAATCATGATGCCCTGGCGCTGCTCACTTTCGAGCAGCGAGGTCATCTGGCGGGAATCGAGCTTAGGTACCATAAGTACCAACATCAGCACCAACGCAAGTGTTAACCAAAAAATAGCGAAGATGCGGGTGGTCAAACTACTTATCATGTTGCGGAAACCATCAGATAACCGCGGCCACGCAAGGTTTTAAACCAGGGATGACCGTCATGGCGTTCAGGTAATTTACGGCGAAGATTAGAAATATGCATATCAATCGCACGATCAAAAGGCGTCAAGCGTTTACCTAATACTTCCTGACTGAGATGCTCACGTGAAACCACCTGACCAAGATGCTGGGCCAAAAGATAGAGCAGGGTAAACTCGGTGCCGGTGAGGTCCAGGGTTTCCCCTTCAAAGCTGGCTTCCTGGCGGCCGGGATTGAGGCGTAGGTAATCCACTTCCAAAGTAGGCGAGCTACTGTCATGTTGCTGCTGTTGTTCACTCCAGTTAGAGCGACGCAAAATAGCGCGAATACGCGCCACCAGTTCACGATCGTTAAAAGGCTTGGGTAAATAGTCATCGGCGCCCAACTCCAGCCCCAGGACACGGTCCAGTTCGCTACCGCGTGCGGTAAGCATAATCACCGGGGTTTGGTGCTGCTGACGTAGCTCTTTTAGCGTATCAATGCCGTTCTTTTTCGGCATCATGACGTCGAGTAACAACAGATCGATAGAGCTGTCCAGTATATTGAGCGCCTGTTCGCCATCACTGGCGACCACCACATCAAAACCTTCCATTTCAAGTAATTCTTTAAGCAGCGAAGTTAATTCGCGGTCATCGTCAACCAACAGGATTTTATTCATTTTTTATTTCCCTCCACAGGCAAAATACCGTGATCCCATATCCTCAATCCATCGCTTTACGTAGTTTTACACCCCCTGACGCTAGTTTGCAGCCATCACCGTACACTGGCTCTCATTGAATCGAGACGGAAACGAACCTGGGAGTAAACGATGCGCAACTTAACCGCCGTCGTCATTGCTTCAGCGCTGGTCTTCCCCATCGCATGGGCAGCAGACGTTACGACGATTGACGAGATGCATCAAGACGATGAATTTGCGAATCGTAGTATGACGCAAAATTCGCAAAGCCACATGTTTGATGGCATCAACCTGACGGAACAACAGCGTCAGCAAATGCGGGACTTGATGCAACAAGCGCGACATGAACGTCCTCCCGTTAGTGTTAATGATATTGAAACCATG
Source organism: [Pantoea] beijingensis (assembly GCF_022647505.1). Lineage (NCBI taxonomy): Bacteria > Pseudomonadati > Pseudomonadota > Gammaproteobacteria > Enterobacterales > Erwiniaceae > Erwinia > [Pantoea] beijingensis. Next base: position 3,969,385 of record NZ_CP071409.1, on the reverse strand, counting down.
CATGACCTTGTCATTGCAGAAAAATTTGATGAAACGGCCGTAAAGGCTCTGGCAGAAAAAATAGCGCAGGAACGTGTTGCACGACAGGTCGAAATGGCCCGCGTACGCAACCAAATGTTTCACCTGCTAACGCCTGAGCAGCAGGACGTTTTGCAACAGAAACACCAGCAGCGCATAGCTGAATTGCGCAAGCTAACGAATATGCAGCAGGCAACACCGCTGCAGGCAGTGAGTAGTACCGGCAGTAACCAGTAATATAGTATCCCTGTTTTTCCTTGCCATAGACACCATCCCTGTCTTCCCCGCCATGATGGCGGGGTTTTTTTTGCTCTAAATTCAGTATACTTGACGCTAAAATATTGCGGAGTTGTGGCATGAATTCTCAATACGCCCGTCTGGTCAATACTGCTGCCATTGCTGCTACGATATTGGCTTCGCTACTGCTAATAGTCAAAATCTTTGCCTGGTGGTATACCGGATCGGTCAGCTTGCTTGCCGCACTGGTTGACTCACTGGTGGATATTGCTGCGTCCCTAACTAACCTACTGGTTGTCCGTTATTCGCTGCAACCTGCGGACGATGAACATGCTTTTGGGCATGGTAAAGCCGAATCGTTGGCTGCGCTGGCTCAAAGCATGTTCATTTCGGGTTCCGCGCTGTTTTTATTTCTGACCGGATTTCAGCATCTTGCTCAGCCTGAAACGCTCCGTGCACCACTGGTGGGTGTAGTCGTCACCGTCATTGCGCTTTTATCCACATTTGTTCTGGTCACGTTTCAGCGGTGGGTGGTGCGCAAAACGCGTAGCCAGGCGATTCGTGCCGATATGCTGCATTATCAATCTGACGTGGTGATGAACGGGGCGATTTTGATCGCATTGGCGCTAAGCTGGTACGGTTTTTCGCGCGCGGATGCGCTTTTTGCCCTGGGGATTGGCGTCTGGATTCTTTATAGCGCGCTGCGTATGGGCTATGAAGCCGTTCAGTCACTGCTTGACCACGCGCTTCCGGATGAAGAGTGTAGCACTATCATTGATATTGTTACTTCATGGCCTGGTGTGCGGGGAGTCCATGGTTTACGTACGCGACAGTCTGGTCCAACGCGTTTTATTCAAATCCATCTGGAAATGGACGATCATTTACCTTTAGTCCAGGCGCACAGAGTCGCCGAGCAGGTCGAGCAGGCGTTATTGATGAAGTTTCCTGCCTCGGACATTATTATTCATCAGGATCCCCGTTCTGTAGTATCCGCAGAACGGCAGAGGCTTTAAGTGAGTCTCCCATAATATGGGTAATCGCTCATGGTATGGCGTGTGCAAGCATTTAGCAGAGGAGACAATCCAGCGTGCGAGCTGCTTGCGGCACGATAAATAGATCAGGTGAATCAACAGGTGAGATGCGGTCTAAGCTGCCTAAAGCATAAGCCTAAGGAAAAAAATACCGGAAACTTGCCTGACCTGAATCAATTCAGCGGCAAGTGTTTGATATACTATCTTCTATCATTAGTCGGTGAGCCGTTCTCTCTTTAATGCGTCGTAACATTCCGGCGTCCCCAACTCATCATTTTGCATCAATTAGTTCAGAGGTTGTCATGATCAAAAAAATCGGTGTACTGACAAGCGGCGGTGACGCCCCAGGAATGAACGCAGCTATCCGTGGCGTAGTCCGCGCGGCACTGAGCGAAGGGCTGGAAGTGTTTGGTGTTTACGATGGCTATCTTGGCCTGTACGAAGATCGCATGGTGAACTTGGATCGTTACAGCGTATCCGACATGATTAACCGTGGTGGCACTTTCCTTGGTTCCGCTCGTTTCCCTGAGTTCCGTAATGAAGATGTGCGTGCTGTAGCCATAGATAATATGAAAAAGCGCGGCATTGACGCGCTGGTCGTTATTGGTGGCGATGGTTCTTATATGGGCGCGAAGCGTTTGACGGAGATGGGTTTTCCCTGCATCGGTTTGCCGGGTACTATTGATAACGACGTTGCGGGTACGGATTACACGATTGGTTACTTCACCGCGCTGGAAACCGTTGTTGAGGCGATTGACCGTTTACGTGACACCTCTTCTTCACATCAACGTATTTCCATTGTTGAAGTGATGGGCCGCTATTGTGGCGATTTAACCCTCGCTGCAGCCATTGCCGGTGGCTGTGAATTTATTGTACTGCCAGAAATTCCCTACACCCGTGAAGAGCTGGTGGAAGAGATTAAAGCGGGCATCGCAAAAGGTAAAAAACACGCGATCGTCGCGATTACTGAACATATCTGTGATATCGACGATTTGGCGAAGTATATTGAGGCTGAAACCAAACGCGAAACGCGCGCGACGGTGTTGGGCCATATACAGCGCGGCGGTGCACCTGTCGCTTATGACCGCATCCTTGCTTCACGCATGGGGGCGTATTCTATTGAGCTCCTGTTGCAGGGTTATGGCGGGCGCTGCGTAGGTATCCAGAATGAAAAAATGGTACATCACGATATTATTGATGCGATTGAAAACATGAAGCGCCCGTTTAAGGGTGACTGGTTGGAAACGGCTAAAAAATTATATTAATGGTTACTCGGTAAGGCGCTGCATCGTCAGCGCCTTTCTTATATGCCTTGTTATTCCTTATTGTTATAAATGCTGGTTTTTAATTCTTTAATTCACGCAAAGCTTTGTGTCACGCTGCTTACATAATTATTTTGAGGGGGCGTGCGATGAATAAGTGGAGTGTGGGGTTGACCCTGTTACTGGCCTCAACCAGTGTACTGGCGAAGGATATACAGTTACTGAACGTATCATATGATCCAACGCGTGAATTATACGAAGAGTATAACAAAGCGTTCAGCCAGCACTACAAGCAGGAAACGGGCGATAATGTTGTTGTCCGACAGTCACACGGTGGTTCTGGTAAACAAGCGACATCGGTAATTAATGGTATTAAAGCAGACGTCGTGACGTTGGCTCTGGCTTCTGATGTGGATGCGATTGCCGAACGCGGGCGTATCGATAAAAATTGGATCAAGCGCCTGCCGGATAATGCCGCACCTTACACGTCCACCATTGTTTTCCTCGTACGAAAAGGTAACCCTAAACAAATCCATGACTGGCCTGATTTGAATAAACCGGGTGTGTCGGTCATCACGCCAAATCCAAAAACGTCGGGAGGGGCACGCTGGAACTATCTGGCCGCCTGGGGTTATGCACTAGATAAGAACAATGGCGATCAGGCAAAGGCACAGGAATTCGTCAAAGCGTTGTTTAAAAACGTTGAGGTGCAGGATTCCGGAGCGCGTGGTGCAACTAACACCTTTGTCGAGCGTGGTATCGGTGACGTCCTCATTGCATGGGAAAATGAAGCCTATCTTGCAGTGAATAAATTAGGTAAAGATCAATTTGAAATTATCACGCCGTCAGAGTCGATTCTGGCTGAACCTACGGTTTCAGTGGTAGATCGAGTCGTCGATGAGCGGGGTACGCGGAAAGTAGCGGAAGATTACCTCAAGTATCTCTATTCGCCTGAAGGTCAGGATATTGCGGCAAAAAACTACTATCGTCCTCGCGATGCTGAAGTGGCGAAGAAGTATGCCAGTGCCTTTAAACCTGTGCAGTTGTTTACCATTGATAATAAATTTGGTGGCTGGACTGCCGCGCAGAAAACACATTTCTCCGACGGCGGTACCTACGATCAGATTATGAAACGTTAACGTCGAGTAGATCGACGTACCTTTGGATACCGCAAAGCGGGCAGCTCACACTGCCCGTTTTGTTTTATTGTGCCCGACGTTTTTTGTTCAGGCGCTATAGCGCTGATACACAGGGGGTCGCGTAAACGCGATTAGGGCGTGACATTCCACAACGTTTCGGCGAGGATTTAAACAGCTTAAAAACCGAGTGGATACCTATGCAGAGCCGAAACCGTTTTCTTACGGTCATCGCCGCCATTCTTACCCTGTTGGTTATTGCGCTGGCGGGAGCCGCTTTTTATGTCCATAAAAATGCTGATGCACTGTGGGAAATTGTCAGTGAAAGATGTGTTCCCGGCATGAAGGCTAATGGGCATCCCGCGCCCTGTGAGAATGTCGATGAAGCAAAGGGCTATGTCACCCTGAAGGACCGTGTTGGCCCGCTGCAGTTTTTATTAATGCCAGTGGCGAAGATTAGCGGTATTGAAGATCCGCAGATTCTTTATTCTCATACACCTAATTTTTTTGCGCTGGCCTGGGATGCGCGCCATTTGATGGCGGAAAGGCGAGGAGCCTTCGTTTCCGATAGTCACGTGGCGTTAGCGATTAATGCCGAATACAGCCGCACACAGAATCAACTGCACGTGCATATATCCTGCTTACGTGCCGATGTCAGACAGCAGTTGGACCAGTTATCAACGCAGCTAACCTCGCAATGGCAGCCGACAACGATTTTGAAGCACTCTTATTTTATCAGAGCATTAACGCTGCATGAGCTGGACGAAAAGAGCGTATTTATTCGACTGGCCGAAGAGTTGCCGGATGCGCGCGGAGAAATGTGGAAATATGGAATGGCTTTAGCTGCATTGCCTGACGGACGGCTGGCATTGATGGCGATAAAAGAGAACTGGCTAAAGTTAAATCGGGGTTCAGGCGAGGAGATCCAGGACCATGATTGCAAAATCTTGTAGGGGCGGCATCGCCACCCCTACCTTTTTTTACGCTTTTTTAGCTGCTGCAGCAGCTTTTACAATCACGGCGAAAGCATCAGCCTTCAGTGAAGCGCCACCGACCAGCGCGCCATCAATATCAGGTTGAGTGAACAGCTCTGCTGCATTTTTGTCATTGACTGAACCACCGTACTGAATGATGACTTGGGCTGCAATGTTTGCATCTTTCCTGGCGATATGGTCACGGATGAATTTGTGCACGGCCTGAGCCTGTGCTGGTGTCGCGGATTTTCCGGTGCCGATTGCCCAGACGGGTTCGTAGGCGATCACCACGCCTTCAAAGGCTGCTGCGCCTTGGGTTTCCAGTACGGCATCCAACTGACGAGCGCACACTTCTTCGGTTTTACCCGTTTCGTTTTCCGCTTCAGTCTCACCAATACATAATACTGGAATCAAACCCGCAGCTTTTAATACCGCAAATTTTTTCGCAATAAATTCGTCACTCTCTTTGTGATAAGTACGGCGCTCAGAGTGACCGATGATGATGTATTTTGCACCGATGTCTTTCAGCATGTCGGCAGAAACTTCACCGGTAAAAGCACCTGAAAGATTCACGTCAACGTTTTGTGCACCCAGCGCAATATGGCTACCGGAAATGGCGTGTTTAGCCTGATCTAAATACATCACCGGCGGGGCGATAGCAACGCCGCAGCCATCAATGGTGCTGAGTTCCTGGCGCAGGCCTTCGATCAGCTCGTTAACCATCTTTTTGTTACCGTTCAGTTTCCAGTTACCCATAACTAATGGATGTCGCATTATTTCCTCCACGTTCACGCTTGACGTGATATTAAATAGCGCTGCCATTGAGCAGCGATGTCTGCCAGACAGTATAGAGATCAAAACAGTTAAAGGCTTTGCTTTTTGTCATATTACCCGGGCTATGCGCGTCCTGTTTCAGACCGAAGGTATGTTCGCTTCGGCGCACGTTCCCTGAATAATGAGGCAACGATCAAGGTGTCGCCAACGACAGCTTGATCGGCTCAACGGCAAAGGTCAGCCCCTTTTCACCATTGTCTGCAATGATGAAGCGTAATGCCCCTTCCGTTTGAGAGAAGTAGCGCATTCCTTTACCCTTATTAAGAAGGATGTTTAGTCGTTTACTACTCTCTTCTGCGGAGAGTGTGGGTTCGAAAAAGCGCAGTAGTGCGCTCATATATGCCAGCGCTTTTTCGTGCGCGGCCCGCTCTTCAGGCCCCTGAATAGGTAGCCAGGTGATTTGTAATGTTTTGATTTTGCCTGTGCCACGCTCAAGTGCGGTTGAAGCATAAAGATTTTCGTTAATCTTACTGGCGGCTCGTGTCAGATTACTTTTCTCATCACGATTATCAATGGCACGATATTCACTGAGGGGGAGGTCAGGGTTGGCGGTATTATATTTTTCGCGAAATTGGCCTACGGTCATATCAAATGTGGGGGCACCCGCCAGCAAATAAGGCGCGGTTGGCATATGTTCAGCGCGATCAATAGGGTCCGGAGCGGCCCAGGTTGTACCGAACGTTAATATTCCTGATAGCAGCGCGACGGCAGGCGCATTCTTCATTTTATCGGCCCTAACCAGTAAACTTGGTTCACGATTAGAACGGTTTTTACCCGCTAAAGTCAAAAGCTGAGGCGTCTTTATTTGTGTTTTTCTGGGGTTAAAAATGACATTACAGCAGTGGTGTTTCTCTTTACGGGGTCGGATAGGACGGCGCGATTTCTGGATTTGGCAAGTGATATGGCTGGCGCTAATGACACTATTATTTACCCTGGCCGGGAAAGGGTGGATGGATACACAGATGGCCGCGTTTGGTGTCGTATGTTTATTTTGGCCTTCAAGCGCGGTGCTGGTGAAGCGATTACACGATCGTAACCGCAAGGGGTATTGGGCGCTTTTACTCATCGTGGCCTGGATGCTGTTGGCCGGAAACTGGGAGGTCATGGGCAATACCGCCCAGTGGATCATTGGACGGTTTATTCCGTCACTGATTGTTATTCTGATGCTGCTGGAGTTGGGCGTATTCACCGGTAGCCCGGGCGACAACCGCTTTGGCAGCGAGCCACGCCCGGTTAATTACTTCGGTAAGCCTGATTACCAATAGTGCTCGCTGGTTATATGTCCGGGCTTACGACGAAGATGTTTTTGCATTGCGCGTGCCTCTTTCAGCAACTGTTGCGTATCGCGTACCATTTGTGGATTACCGCACAGCATGATATGGCTGGTTTTTGCATCCATCGGCAGACCTACTGCCGCTTCGAGTTGGCCACTTTCGATTAATGCGGGGACGCGGCCGGTCAGTGAGCCAGCGATCTCTTCACGGCTGACCACTGTCTGGATGCGTAACTTGCCGCTGTAACGTTGTTGCAACTGCTGCATCAGTGGCAGATAACTCAGGTCGGCAGAGAAGCGTGCGGCGTGGACTAAGACAATATTTTTAAAGCGTTCAAGTCCGTCGCCCTGCTGGAGGATCGATAGATAGGGGCCGATTGCGGTGCCTGTCGCCAGCATCCATAGTGTTTCACATTCGGGTATTTCATCGAGAACAAAAAAACCTGCTGCATCTTTAGTGATCATCACTTCATCACCCGGTTGTAACGCATGCAGGCCAGGACTGAGTTTGCCTTCTGGTACAGTAACCAGGTAAAACTCCAGATTCTCGTCGTCCGGAGCATTCACATAAGAGTAGGCTCGCTGCACGCGTTCCCCCTCAATTTCCAGCGCCAGTTTGGCGAACTGGCCAGCTGTGAACGGGGCGACGGGCGCATGTACCGTGATACTGAATAAGTTATCTGTCCAGTTATCAACCCGGGCTACTTTCGCGTTTACCCACTCAGCCATGTGTCACTCCTTAAGGTTATTTTACGGCAGACGTGCTTGCCGTTGTTATCTTCGCCAGTGAACGATAATTTTTCCACCCCCGCAAAGCGACAAAGCTCGTATCGACAAATTCATGAGCATACCGATCGGAAGATCGTTAAATTTTTCGTTCGGATGGACGATAGTCGGGGCGTTACTTGTGTTGAGATCGCTTCAGCGGCTAGTCGGAAAGGTAACGTAAAGCTATTTGTACGCTACTGCGCAATTTCACTGACAAGGTTAGCCAGAGCGTTTATTGCCTTTCCCTCGCTTTAAATTCCATTCCTGATATTTTCTCCGCCATAAAATATATCTTGCCGATTAATTTACTATCTTGTGAATTTATAACCGGTTTTAGTCCTGTGATCTGGTAATGAAAAAAATTGAGAACAGTTATTTATTGCTGATGTTGATCGTACTGGTGGCCGTTGGTCAGATGGCGCAGACCGTTTATGTCCCGGCTATGGCCGATATCGCGGGGGCATTTAGCGTATCTGATGGTACGGTACAGCGCATGATGGCGGCTTATTTAATGACCTATGGCGGCTCTCAGTTACTGTATGGGCCTTTGTCGGATAGCATTGGGCGACGACCGGTAATCCTCAGTGGCATGGCGATTTTTATTGTGGGTGCGCTGACTGCACTTAGTGCGCAAACGTTCAATACTTTAGTTATAGCAACGGCGATCCAGGGGCTTGGCACCGGGGTGGCGGGAGTGATGGCGCGCACGATGCCGCGCGATCTCTATTCTGGCCCTGCATTACGGCAGGCCAATAGCTTGCTGAACATGGGAATTCTGGTGAGTCCGTTACTGGCTCCTCTGATCGGTGCTGCACTAACACAGCTCTTTGGCTGGCATGCATGTTTCGTTTTTCTGTTGTTTGTATGTCTTGCCGTGACCGTTGCTATGCTGCGTTGGTTACCAGAAACGCACCCTGAGAATCATGAGAGGTGTCCGCTTTTTTCGCGCTATCGTCCTTTGCTGGCGGACAGTATGTTTGTGCGCTATCTCATTATGCTTATTGGTGCACTGGCTGGGATCGCAGTCTTTGAGGCCAGTTGCGGAGTACTGATGGGGGGGGAACTGAGGCTTAATGCGTTGACGGTTAGCGTGTTATTTATTTTGCCGATCCCTGCCGCATTTTTCGGTGCCTGGTTTGCCGGACGTAACAATAAAACGTTTCACCATCTGATGTGGTATGCCGTGAATAGTTGCCTGCTGGCAGGAGCGATGATGTGGATACCCGCGTGGTTCGGTATGATGAATATCTGGACGCTTATCATCCCTGCTTCACTGTTTTTCTTTGGCGCAGGTATGCTCTTTCCGCTGGCCACTAGCGGCGCCATGGAACCTTATCCTGCGTTGGCAGGCACGGCAGGGGCATTGGTTGGCGGTTTGCAGAATCTGGGGGCCGGCTTTGCAGCATGGCTGTCTGCAATAATGCCGCAAGAGGGACAATTTAGTCTCGGTATGCTGATGTTCGCAATGGCGATGCTGATCTTATTTTGCTGGTGGCCGCTGTCAAAACGGGCGGAACCGCAAACGATCTGAGGTTCTTGCCGTTCTGATACCACGGACACGGGTGCACGTTTACGTTGGCCCGTAATATCCGAGAAAATAGGGCGGCTGAGCCGGGTACACTGCCGATGCTAAATGAGCGCGCGTTTAGGGCCTTGTTCCCCAGAATTACAAAATATACTGATGCAGGCTCTCATCTTTGCGATCGAGATAATGGATAGATTGAATCCGCCGGATAGTCCGTGACTTACCTCGTATTAGCAGCGTTTCGGAGGTTGCTATAGTGCCGTTACGCGTAATGCCTTTGAGCAGATCGCCACTGGTAATCCCGGTTGCAGAAAAAATAACGTTATCGCTCCTCGCCATCTCATCCAATTGCAGCACCTTGCCGACAACAATCCCCATTTCTGTGCAGCGCCGGATCTCTTGTTGACCGATGCGGCGATTCTCTTCGCTGTCACCTTTCACATGATGGCGCGCCAACAGACGGCCCTGCATATCACCATCTAATGCACGGATAACGGCAGCAGATACCACACCTTCGGGCGCACCGCCGATACCATAAAGTACATCCACTTCACTGTCGGGCATGCAGGTCAAAATCGAGGCTGCCACGTCGCCATCAGGAATAGCAAAAACGCGAACGCCCAACTGCTGCATTATTGCGATGATGGAATCATGACGCGGTTTAGCCAGAATGGTCACGGTAAGCGCGCTTAGCGGCTTGTGAAGCGCATTGGCAATGCGCTTCAGGTTCTCTTCCAGTGGTAGACTGAGATCGATACTGCCTTTGGCGCCGGGCCCGACAATCAATTTCTCCATGTACATGTCCGGTGCGTGCAGGAAGGTACCTTTATCACCTACTGCCAGTACTGCCAGCGCGTTTGCTTGTCCCATGGCGGTCATACGCGTGCCTTCAATCGGATCGACGGCGATATCAACTGTATCACCGTTGCCTGTGCCGACTTTTTCACCGATATAGAGCATTGGCGCCTCATCAATTTCACCTTCACCAATCACGATCTGACCATCGATATCAACTTTATTCAGCATGATACGCATTGCGTGAACGGCGGCGCCATCGGCTGCGTTTTTATCCCCGCGCCCTAACCAGTTATAGCCTGCCAGCGCCGCAGCTTCGGTAACGCGTGAAAATTCAATAGCGAGTTCTCGTTTCATGACATGTCTCTAAAATTGATGAGGCAGGAAGTTTACCACAGAGGAACACAGAGCGGAGATGCATGCCCGCGAAGCGAGTGTTCGCGGGCGGTAGAGGACGAGTTTACTTAATGGTCTTCCCAGGCTTTAGCGCGGGCAACGGCTTTTTGCCAACCGGCATAGCGATAATTACGTTCGGTGGTTTCAATGCTGGGGCGGAATTCGCGTTCAATTACTGATTTTGCGCGCACTTCATCCAGGTCTTTCCAGAAACCGACGGCAAGACCCGCGAGATAGGCCGATCCCAGAGCCGTCACTTCACGCACTTCCGGGCGCTCCACGCGGGTGCCAAGAATATCCGACTGAAACTGCATCAGGAAATCGTTAGCAACGGCTCCACCATCGACACGCAGCGCTTGCAAGCGTGTACCGGCGTCAGCCTGCATCGCTTCCAGCACATCGCGCGTCTGATAGGCTATAGACTCCAGGGTGGCGCGAATGATGTGGTTTGCATTCGCGCCGCGGGTCAGACCGAAGATCGCGCCGCGTGCATAGGGATCCCAGTAAGGTGCGCCCAGACCGGTAAAGGCTGGCACCACATAAACGCCATTGGTATCTTTCACTTTCATGGCAAAGTATTCTGAGTCTTCCGCTTCGTTAATCAGCTTCATCTCATCACGTAGCCACTGGATGGATGCACCACCGATAAACACGGCACCTTCAAGCGCATAGTTCACTTCGCCACGTGGACCACAGGCAATTGTTGTCAGCAGGCCATGCGTGGACGTGACCGCTTCAGTTCCGGTATTCATCAGCATAAAGCAGCCAGTACCGTAGGTATTTTTAGCCATCCCCTGAGACACGCAAAGTTGCCCATAGAGCGCAGCCTGTTGGTCACCCGCAATACCGGCGATTGGAATTCGGGTTCCCCCTTTGCCACCGATATTGGTTTGGCCATATACCTCCGATGATTTACGCACTTCGGGCAGCATTTCACGTGGGATATCGAGAATGTCCAGCATGCGCTGATCCCACTGCAGTTTATGAATATCAAACATCATGGTGCGTGAGGCGTTGGTGTAATCGGTGATATGTACCCGGCCCTGCGTCATTTTCCATACCAGCCAGGTATCGACGGTGCCAAACAGCAATTCGCCACGTTTGGCACGTTCACGTGAGCCTTCAACATGATCGAGGATCCACTTCACTTTAGTGCCAGAGAAATAGGGGTTAATCACCAGGCCTGTGGTATGACGAATATATTCTTCCAGTCCCTCTTTCTTTAACTTTTCGCAGTAGTTAGCCGTACGTGGACACTGCCAAACGATGGCGTTATAGATGGGTTTACCGGTTTCTTTTTCCCAGACAATGGCTGTCTCACGTTGGTTCGTGATGCCGATACCCGCAATTTGATCGGAGCGAATATCGGCCTTGGCGAGCACTTCAACCAGCGTAGAACTCTGTGATGCCCAAATTTCCATGGGATCGTGCTCGACCCAACCCGTTTTAGGATAAATTTGCTGAAACTCACGTTGTGAAACTGCGACGATATTGGCATCGTGATCGAGTATCACCGCGCGTGAACTGGTGGTGCCCTGGTCGAGCGCGACAATGTATTTTTTCTCTGTGGTCATAATCAATTCCTTATAGGTCCAGAAGGGAAGCCCGGTTACGCTTTATGCTGTTCAGTACGTGACGTTGCGGGCTTCGTTGCCTCTTCGTCTTCATTGATGCACACATCACATGGCAGATTGCGACCAATCAACGCACGGTATCCGAAAGCGCCGAGGCTTGCCCCGATGAGAGGCCCAAAAATCGGTACGAGGAAGTAAGGGATCTCGCGTCCCCCGGTGAAAGCAACATCGCCCCAGCCGGCCAGCCATGCGAAGAGTTTAGGACCAAAATCACGAGCCGGGTTGAGTGCGAACCCGGTTAACGGGCCCATGGATGCGCCAATAACCGCAATTAGCAGGCCAATCAGCAGCGGTGCCAGAGGACCACGTGGGATGCCATTACCATCATCGGTAAGCGCCATAATCAGTGCCATCAGCACCGCAGTAATCACAATTTCTACCAACAGGGCCTGAGCGACACTGATATGTGGATTAGGGTAAGTAGAGAAGATGCCTGCCAGGTCCAGGCTTTCGACAGAACCCCTAACCATTTGGTGTGTTTGTTCAAAATCGAAAAAGAGATTGTAGTAGAGCCCGAACACCAACGCAGCCGCGCAAAAGGCACCGGCAACTTGTGCGACGATATAAGGCAGTACTTTACGGCGTTCAAAACAGGCAAAAAGCCAAAGGGCGATGGTAACGGCTGGATTAAGATGGGCTCCCGAGATGGCGGAACTCATGTAGATCGCCATTGAAACGCCCAGCCCCCAAATAATGCTGATTTCCCACTGTCCGAAGCTTGCCCCGGCCAGTTTCATCGCTGCGACACAGCCAGCGCCAAAAAATATGATCAGGCCCGTACCGAGGAACTCGGCAATGCACTGGCCTTTAAGTGTGCTTATAGTTTGACTCATAATGAAGTTCCTGAAGGCGAGGTTAAATGTTGTCTTGTGTTGTTATCATTCCATTGAGCCATATCCAATTTAATGTAGGGGCTGATGTAAATTTATCGTTAACGAGCATTAACGAGAAATATCGAGCTTAAAATTTGTGTGCTGCGTCATAAAAATGAGCGATTTCGCGTGTTATTGCTTTCTTAAAGCACCATTTAAATGCTGGTCCGTCCACTTTATAACTCCCGCTAGTGGCCTATTTTTGCTCTACTCCAGGTTGAAGGTTTATTGGCTATGTGGATTTGCTCTCGCTACGGAGATATTTTATCTTTAGAGGCTTAAGTGACTGCTGCCGCGGCTCTCTGTGACGTAATTTGTCTCTATGCATGCCGAGCCATCGTTTACCTGAAATTTTAGGTATTGGCTGAAAATTGTTACAGACTGCACTTGGTGTGGGTTCGCCGCTGGACTTGGGGTGCCGGGCTACATACAATCGAGGCATCGTTGTTATCCGCGGAGTTTTCAGTGAATCTCATGGTCTGCGGCTAGCATCATCAACGCCTTGCGATTAGGAGAGGTCAGAAAGATGTCATTTGAAGTGTTTGAGAAACTGGAAGCAAAAGTACAGCAGGCGATTGATACCATCACGCTGTTGCAGATGGAAATCGAAGAGCTAAAAGAGCAGAACAATACGCTGAAGCAGGAAGTGGATAACGCTTCTGGTAATAGCGAGACGCTGGTGCGTGAAAACCAGCAGTTGAAAGAAGAGCAGCACGTTTGGCAGGAGCGCTTGCGCGCGCTGCTGGGCAAGATGGAAGAAGTGTAATTCCATCTCGCTGGGAACGAAAAACGGGTGCCTCAGGCACCCGTTTTGCTATCGCTCATGGCGAATAGTCCACGGATTATTCGATATCAAGTGGATCTTCAGAAAGAATCATACCGGTGTTATCGGCGTAAAGGTGGTCTCCCGAGAAAAAGGTCACGCCGCCAAAATTAACGCGAATATCGCTTTCACCAATACCTTCCCCAGCAGCACCAACCGGGATAGCCGCGATAGCCTGGATACCGATATCCAGCTCTTCTAAATCATCGACTTGCCGTACGGAACCATAAACGACTATGCCTTCCCATTCGTTCTGTTGAGCCAATCGCGCCAGAGCGGCATCGATAAGGGCGCGGCGTACAGAGCCGCCGCCATCAACCAGTAACACACGTCCCCGGCCATTTTCCTCCAGTAGCTCATATAACAGGCCATTGTCCTCGAAACATTTGACCGTGATGATTTGCCCGCCAAAGGAGGAACGACCACCAAAGTTCGAAAAGAGCGGTTCTACAACATTCACTTCTTCATGATAGATGTCGCAGAGTTCGGAAGTATCGTATTTCATAGGAGTTTCGTCTGTTTGCCACAGGAGCCACCAGTATATCGCTTTCTGCCAGTTGTTGGCAAAACCATCAATTGTTAAAAATTGCGATGGGTCAATGACATCGCAATTAACTCAGCACTAAGCCGGTCGCAAAAAGAAGGTTAGATAACAAAGCGGTTTTAACGGTTTTCTCCAGCATCGGACGCATTGCCACCGTGCTAGTTTCCAGCAAAATATGACGGGCCTGCCGGTAAAGCAGCGGGGAGGCGAGAAGAAATAACCAACCAGCAGGGCCAGTCTGGGCGAGAAAGGCGAACAGCCCGAAGCAGAACAGGGCACCCGACAGTAACAACGCATGGTAACGCCGGGCATTAATCGCGCCGAGGCGGGTGGCCAGCGTATATTTACCGTGCTGGCGATCTGTGTCGATGTCGCGCATATTGTTGACATTCAATACGGCAGCCGCCAGCAGGCCGCATGCCATCGCGGGAAGCAGGGTAATATTATGGAAGCTATGTGTTTGCAGATACTGGCTACCCGATACGCCCAGCAACCCAAAGAAAATCATAACGGAAATATCGCCCAGCCCTCTGTATCCATAGGGTTTCTTCCCCACGGTATAAGCGATGGCCGCCACAATCGCTAACGCACCTAACCCGATAAAAACCATAACATCTTGAAGGTTATCACATGCCAATACGATCAATGCGATACCGGAAAACAACGTTAGTAGCACCATCAGCACCAGCGCACCGCGCATCTGATCGATGCTGATCGCGCCTTTTTGCATTCCCCTCAGCGGCCCAATGCGTTCTGTCGTGTCACTGCCTTTAAGTGCATCACCATAATCATTTGCCAGGTTAGACAGGATTTGCAGCAAGCTGGTGGTGAGTAACGTGAGTAACGCAACCTTTAGGTCAATGCGCCCAAGCCAGTAAGCCAGCGCCGAGCCATTAATGATTGACGCAAACGCCAGTGGCAGCGTACGCAAACGCAAACTTTCCAGCCAGGCGCGTGAGGCCCGCATACTCGGAACGACTTGAATATTTTCCATAGAGTTCACCGGGAGGGTAGTTGGCCGGACAAGGAGGCAAAATGCCTGTTAACCAAGGCCCAGTTTATGTTTGCTACCGTGAAAAAAAGTTAATCTCAGTCAAGCCCGGAGGGGAAAAGTGACGATTTATAGCACTAAAGAGTTATATTGCGATGGCGTACACGGAGGGTAACATCGGAGTTTTAGGGAAAAAAGTATGCTCTGGATACGTCAGAGGGACGTCACAGAAAGCAGGAGGGCTTGCACCCTCCTGGTCCCGGGGTTAAGCGTTACAGAATGAAACGGCTAAGATCTTCATCTGCTACCAGCTCATCCAGATGCTTACCGACATATTCTGCATCAATGGTAACTGAGTCACCGTGGCGATCGCTGGCATCATAGGAAATATCTTCCATCAGGCGCTCAAGCACGGTATGTAAACGACGGGCGCCGATATTTTCGGTCGTTTCGTTCACTTGCCATGCGGCTTCCGCGATGCGACGGATGGCATCATCGGTGAAGTCAATGTTAACGCCTTCTGTTCCCATTAACGCCTTATACTGCACGGTGACTGAAGCATTTGGCTCAGTAAGAATGCGTTCAAAATCATTGACCGTTAACGCCTGCAGCTCAACTCGAATCGGTAAGCGACCCTGCAACTCAGGAATGAGATCCGACGGGCTGGCAACCTGAAAAGCACCGGATGCAATAAACAGGATATGGTCGGTTTTCACCATGCCGTGCTTGGTCGAGACAGTACAGCCTTCAACCAGTGGCAGCAGATCGCGCTGGACACCTTCGCGTGAAACATCCGGACCGGAAGATTCGCCGCGTTTACAGATTTTATCAATCTCATCGATAAACACGATACCGTGCTGTTCGACAGCATCAATAGCTTCCTGTTTCAGCTCTTCAGGGTTAACCAACTTGGCCGCTTCTTCCTCAACCAGCAACTTCATCGCGTCTTTGATTTTCAGTTTCCGCGGTTTCTGTTTCTGACCTCCGAGGTTCTGGAACATCGATTGTAACTGGCTGGTCATCTCTTCCATGCCCGGCGGTGCCATGATCTCAACACCCATTGGCGCAGCAGCCAGGTCGATCTCAATTTCTTTATCGTCCAGTTGGCCTTCACGCAACTTCTTGCGGAAAGACTGACGAGCAGCTGAAGGCTCCGCAGCGGTTTCTGATTGGCCCCAGTTATTTTTTGCCGGTGGGATGAGCACGTCGAGAATGCGTTCTTCGGCCATTTCTTCCGCACGATAACGATTCTTTTCAATCGCCTGAACGCGCACCATTTTCAGCGCGGCATCGGTCAGGTCGCGAATAATGGAGTCCACTTCCTTACCGACATAGCCAACTTCCGTGAATTTAGTCGCCTCAACCTTAATGAACGGGGCATTTGCCAGCTTTGCCAGACGACGTGCAATTTCGGTTTTACCTACGCCGGTTGGACCAATCATCAGAATATTTTTGGGCGTTACTTCGTGACGCAGTTCTTCGTCCAGTTGCATGCGACGCCAGCGATTGCGCAGGGCGATAGCGACGGCGCGTTTGGCGCCATCCTGGCCGATGATAAATCTGTTCAGTTCACTGACGATTTCGCGTGGGGTCATTTCAGACATTGTTGGGATCCTTACGCTTTGGACGGTAATTCTTCAATGGTGAGATTATGGTTGGTATAGATGCAGATATCACCTGCGATGCCCAACGCTTTTTCAACTATATCGCGAGCGCCAATATCGGTATTTTCCAACAGGGCACGTGCAGCTGCCTGAGCGTAAGGTCCACCCGAACCAATGGCGATAAGGTCATTTTCAGGCTGGATGACGTCCCCGTTGCCAGTAATGATAAGTGATGCATTCTCATCGGCAACGGCCAACAGCGCTTCAAGTTTGCGTAGCATGCGGTCGGTACGCCAGTCTTTCGCCAGTTCTACGGCGGCCTTCACCAGGTGCCCCTGATGCATTTCCAGTTTTCGTTCGAAGAGTTCAAACAGAGTAAAGGCATCTGCAGTGCCGCCAGCAAAACCAGCGATCACTTTGTCGTTGTAGAGACGACGCACTTTCTTAACGTTGCCTTTCATCACGGTATTGCCGAGAGTAGCCTGGCCATCACCGCCAATCACTACCTGGCCATTGCGTCGCACACTTACTATTGTTGTCACGGACAGACCCCTTGTTGCAGTCGGAAGATGTCCCCGTACGGGTGAGTACGGGGCATAGTGCAACAATATATGGGGCGGTTTTGAGGTGTTTCAACCCCCCACGGAGAGCGGAATACAGTTTGAATGGCCAGAACTGCGTAGGCTTCTCAGAGTACTGTCAGCAGATGCACGGTTGTTATAAGGACCCACCACGACACGATTCCAACCGCCGCCGGTAGTAATTCGGCTTTCAAACCCTTCGAATGCTAACTGAGCCCGTACTGATTCAGCCTGATCGGTGCCCTTAAACGAACCGCACTGTACCATCCAGCTTTGCGATTTTGGCTTATCTTCTTTAACTTTCGCCGTTTCCTGTGGTTTCGGCTTGGCAATTTCCTGCGGTTTCGGTTGCGGTTTGGCAACTTCCTGCGGTTTTGGTTTCGGCGCTAGTGGCGCAGGAGGCGCTGAAGCCTGGCGAACAGGTTCGCGTGTTACTGGTGCGGCAGGCTGTGTTTGCGGCATACGCGACTGCTGCTGCAAAGCGTTTGGCTGCTGCTGTATTTTTTGCTGTTGAATCTGTTGCTGGCGCTGGACCTGCTGCTGACGCTGAATGGTCTGCTGGCGTTGAGCCGGTGTTTGCTCATTCCAGGGGACTTCGTTCAGTTGAGTCGGCTGCTGACGCATGTCAGCCTGCATTTGCTCCAGTAGCTGACGCTGTTCATCGGTCAGCTGCGTTTGCGAATGGACTTCTCCACCTGCAGAGGGTTCTGTAGGCACAGGTACCCCAATCTGGCGATTCTCCAGCTCTTTAATATAGCGCCAGCGCTCTTCCGGTTTAGGCGGAAGGCCATTACCTGCCGCTTTATGATTAGGAATGACGGGCGCATCTTCTTTTTTATGATGGGCGATAAACCACAAACCGCCGATGAATGTCACCAAAACAGCAGCAGCCAGCACCATCATTAATTTAGATACACCCGAACCACTGCTGCGCTTTTTGCCGCGACTATTGTTCTTTTTGCGACGCGTCCCTGTCGAACGCCCGCGGCCTACATAATCTTTTTGTGCCACTATCGTTCCGCTAATATCAAATAAGAAGATGCCTGCCGGGCAATCATTGGCGATGAACGAGAAAAGACACCGCTTTTCCCGTGAGCCCGACTATCAGCCCGTCATGTTACTCAAGGGCTGGAAGTTTGACCAGCGGTGAGTCGCTTAAGAATTTACTGAAACATGCCGTTTGCTTATAAATTCGGATTATTTACAGCTGCTTTATTGCAAACTATGCGTTTGTTCACCTGATTAATTTGCGTGTTTCCGGGGCCGATTTTTACGCTACAGGCCAGCATCAGCGCTTCTTAGGCGATTAAGCCAGCGTGCTCCGGAGCGCCACTTCTGCAACTCATATTGTTCAGGATTTATAACGTACGGTATGTGTCGTACTTCCCCTGACTTTTAACTCAAAGTCGAGCAGGCGAGACCCATTGCTCACGTTTTTACCATGGAGTTGTTCCAGCAATAACAATGTTGCTTCGCGACCAATACTAAAACGTGGCTGCGCAACGGTGGTAAGCGGGGGATCGCTATAACGTGATAACTCAATATCATCAAAACCGACCAGAGACAGGTCCTCCGGGATACGTAACCCCATCATTTTTGCCTGGGACATCGCGCCCAACGCCATGATATCGCTGTGGCAAAATAGCGCATCCGGTGGCTGTGGCTGCGTCATTAGCTGTTTCAGCGCCGCAGCACCAGCTTCGAAGGTAAAATCCCCCCTTACGATATAGCCTGGTTCGACGGTAATACCGTTACGGCGCAGAGCCTGAATATAGCCCTGAAGGCGATAATGGCAGAGCGGCATCTCTTCGGGACCTGCAATACAGGCGATGCGGCGATGTCCCAGTTTATGCAGATGGTTCACGGCTTCAAATGCGGCTGTCAGGTTATCGATATGGACCGTTGGCAGCTCCATTTCGGGTGCAAATTCATTGGCCATGACCATAGGCGGAAGATTACGCTGTTCTTCTACACCAGTATCAAATGGAACCTGCGATCCCAGCAGCACCATGCCATCAATCTGGCGTGTGAGCATCAGGTTCAGAAACGATTTCTCCTGCTGATTTTGATGGGCGCAGTCTCCGATGAGCACCAGGTAGCCTTCAGCTGCCGCAGTAATTTCGACCCCGCGAATAATTTCGCTAAAGAAGGGATCGCAAATATCCGGTACGATAACCAGAATCGTGCGTGATTCGCTGCGTCTGGCGTTACGTGCTAGCGTATGTGGCGAGTAGCCTACGTCAACCACGGCCTGCTCTACTTTCTGGCGCGTCGCGGCTGAAACTTTCTCCGGGTTCATCAGTGCACGTGAAACCGTTGCAGTCGATACACCTGCTCTTTCAGCCACATCTTTCATGGTGACCGTTGCCGTTTCTTGATTGTGCTCCAATGCTTCTCTCCTCACGCCAGCAACGCTGGCCTGACCTACTGAATTTCTCGTTAATCCATTGCAGTCGTGTCACAAATAACGCCAGTAACTGACGGTTATCACATTCTTAACAGATTGTGTCTGCATGCTGTTACTTAATTTGCATAAAAATTGTGACTTGTACGACTTTTTACGATCCATCTCGCAGAACTGGCATCGGATAACTTTTGTGGTTAGCTTTCCGTTGGATCCACATCAAGTGTCCACTTGACCTTGCGGGACATCGGTAGCGTATTAACGAGTGGCAGGCTGGCTTTTAGCAGACGCTGTAAGAGAATACGCGAAGGATGCTGTAGCAGTAATTGCCAGCGATAGCGCCCGCTGCGTTTTGCCTGTAGAGCGGGAACCGGTCCCATCACCCAGAGTGCATCATCTTTTAGCGGGCTGGCTTCAAACAAATTGCGTAACTGATGTAAGAATTCTGCGGCTTGTTGATTATCGTGATCTTCCGCGCGGAGCAGTACGTGGCTGGTAAAAGGTGGTAGAAAGACGGATTTACGCTCACGTAGTGCCTGTCTGGCGAAGGCATCGTAGCCGTGGTGCAATAAAGTTTGCAGCAATGGATGCTCGGGATGATGCGTTTGCAGTAAGACTTCGCCCTGTTTACCGGCGCGCCCTGCTCGACCTGCCACCTGCGTATAAAGTTGGGCAAAGCGCTCGGCGGAGCGAAAATCGGCTGAAAATAGCGCACCGTCGACATCCAGCAGTGACACTAACGTGACGTCGGGAAAGTGATGGCCTTTTGCCAGCATTTGTGTACCGATCAGGAGGCGTGCACCACCACGATGAACTTCAGCCAACTGTTGTTCCAGCGCGCCTTTGCGACTGGTCGTATCGCGATCAATACGTGATAACGGCACGTGAGGAAACAATGTGCTGAGGTTATGCTCAAGCTGCTCGGTGCCCAAGCCAACCGGCACCAGATGAGTTGAGCCACACTGTGGGCATTGATGCGGTATGGGGCGTTGGCTATCACAGTGATGGCAGCGTAACTGGCGTTGGGCCTGATGTAGCGTGTAGTAGTGATCGCAGCGCTGGCATTCCGCTATCCAGCCACATTCATGGCACAGCATCGCCGGAGAGAAACCACGACGATTGAGAAAAAGCAGAACCTGATTATCAGCTTGTAGATGTTGTTGGATTTTTTTGATCAGCGCTGGCGAAAGTCCACCTTGTAATTTTATGCCTTTTAGATCGATAAGTTGTTGTGTTGCTTGTCGGGCATTACCGGCGCGTTTGCTGAGCGTTAGTTGACGATATTTACCAGCCTGTACGTTATGCAGTGTTTCCAGGGCGGGCGTGGCCGATCCCATAACAATCGGAATATCTTCTTCACGGGCACGGAATACAGCGAGATCGCGAGCCTGATAACGCCAGCCTTCCTGTTGTTTATAAGAGCTATCGTGCTCTTCATCAATAACGATGATCCCGAGGCGGGCAAAAGGTGTAAACAATGCGGAACGGGTGCCGATGACGATAGCGGTTTCGCCACTGCGGGCCCGCAGCCAAACGGCGAGTCGTTCACTGTCATTAAGGGCGGAATGCAGTACATCTACGGGCGCACTGAATCGTTCACGAAAACGGGCAATGGTTTGCGGCGTCAGACCGATTTCCGGTACCAGAATTAGCGCCTGTCGTCCGTCTGCCAGTACGTTCTCAAGAATGCTGAGATAGACTTCCGTCTTACCTGAACCTGTAATCCCCGCCAGCAGCCATGCGGCGAAGCGATCGTCTTCACTACGAATCGCGCCAACGGCTGTGGCTTGTTCTGTATTCAGTCGCAGACGCTCACCATTTACGGTGAAATGAGCGCGCCAGTCGATCTGCATCCGTGAATGTTCACGCAGATCGCTTAACCCCTTGGCACGTAAAGACTGCAAAGTAGCATCGGTGATGTCATGCTGCGTGATTTCATGACGGTAAATGGTACGCTGCCGCAGTGCGGCCAACGCCTGTTGCTGCTTGGGGGCGCGTTTCAGGCTTTCTGGCGAGGTTTCTCGTCCTTGCTCAGTAATAAACCATTGCCAAAGTGGTGCTTCTTTAGCGGGTTTTCCCTGGCGTAGTAGTACCGGTAAGGCATGAAAAAGCACTTCACCCAGAGGAAAATGATAATAATCGGCTGCCCAAAGCAGAATGCGCCAAAGCGAAGGAGGATAGAGTGATTCGTTATCCAGTACGTCATGTACCGCTTTAAGCTGGTCCATTGGGAAATCACTGCTTTCTCGGATACCCACGACAATCCCCACCGCTTTACGCTTCCCAAAGGGCACGCTAACACGGCCGCCAACTGCCACCTTGATGTGGGCAGGAAGCAGATAATCAAAATTGCGGGCAAGCGGAACGGGAAGTGCAACCTGAACGACGGGCATGTATTCATCCGGATGAAAAAAATGACGAGATAGTGTACACTGTGTCTTCTGAAATGTGCGGATCCGATTGCAGTGAACGCTTATTTTCTGTATAGTTCGCCGCCTTTGATACCGAGTTTCAGTATCAATGATACCGATACCTGTCACACTTCAAGCTGCATGTGCGTTGGCTTTCTTCGCTCATCCCGTCACTGACTTTAGTTAGTTACAGGGAATTTGCTGCGTTATTGCCTTCCTGCAACCTGAATTATTCAGGGTATAATTTTTAATCTCGTGTGGTGCCGGTGCAGGATCTTTCCTGGCACGGGAGAGCGACACGGCCTTTACTGAGGTTTCCCATGCAAAAAGATATTCACCCAAATTACGTTGAAATTACTGCAAAATGTTCTTGCGGTAACGAAATCAAAACCCGCTCTACCGTGGGTCGCGATCTGAACCTGGATGTGTGTGGTCAATGCCACCCATTCTACACCGGTAAGCAGCGTGATGTTGCCAGCGGTGGCCGTGTTGATCGCTTTAACAAGCGCTTCAGCATCCCAGGCAGCAAGTAAGATTGCGTGCAGGCGATGGCAATTTAGCCTCGCCAGCAACACAAAAACCCGGCTTCGGCCGGGTTTTTTGTTATTAAAGCCTGGAGGTTCATGGATGACGTTTCACTATTCACTGGCGCAAATCGAAGCGTTTGCCTGCGTGTATGAATGCGGTAATTTTACCCGCGCTGCACGAAAATTAAGAAAGGATCGAACCACAGTTAGCGAGCTGGTAGCCTGTTTGGAACTGGATTTAGGCTATGCGCTATTTGAACGTACAACGCGCCCACTCGCGTTGACGGCACAGGGACAGTTGCTTTATCGGCAGGCGAGGCTATTTTTGCTGGAGGCCGAGGCCTTTGGTCAGGTTGCTGCAAACCTGGAACAACCCTCACAACACACATTGACGCTGAGCTATGATGTGTTCACCCCGCGTGACAAGTTGATGAGGGCGGTTGTGCAATTGCACGCTCAAGGTATTCAGTTCCACTTGCTCTGCCAAAGTCGACGTCTGGCAGAAGTCGGGCTCCTTAGCGGGGATGTGGATATTGGTATTTACCAGGCAATGTATAAAGCGGTTAGCGAGAGTTTTAAATGGCGAGCGATCGATACTTTGACGCTTGGCGTATACGCCCACCAAAATTTTTTCCCTTCACAGCCGGTTTCTTTACTGGCGCTGGCGTCGCGTAATCAATTGATCCCCTATGAAGACATGCCTTCACAGCTTGCGCAATGGATGCAAATTGCCGATCGTTTTCAGGTCGTGGGTGAGCAGAGTATGTTGGCGGCGTTACTGGCGGAGCAGCAGGGTTGGGCGATGTTACCTGAACACTGGCATACGGATAGACAGCCCGATGTGGTGCAGGTAGCCACTGAAATGGGTGAGGTGGGGTTAACTCATCCGCTGGTTATATTGTGGCAGCCGGGTGAAAAGGCTTGCTCCACCCTGATGGCTGCCATTGACACAATTGTGAGTGTGTTTGGTGATGCCTCTCCTCATCAGATAACCCAATGAGGGGGAAAGAATTAATACTCCCAGGTATCGGGATCGACACCCATTTCCCGCATAATCACTTTTGCTGCTTCCGGGATTTCATCGCTACGTTCTTTGCGTAAATCCACATCATCCGGCAGAGGTTGCCCGGTAAATGCGTGCAGGAATGCCTCACACAGTAGCTCACTATTGGTGGCATGACGTAAGTTGTTGACCTGACGGCGGGTGCGCTCATCAGTCAAAATCTTTAAAACTTTAAGCGGGATTGAAACCGTAATCTTTTTGACCTGCTCGCTTTTCTTACCGTGCTCAGCGTAAGGGCTGATATATTCGCCATTCCATTCAGCCATGGGCTACCTTAATCATCATCATAATAAAAAGTGAAACTGCCGGAAATCAGTCGATTATGCCCGATTTTTCCGCTTCCCACTAATGAATGTCAGCATTTGATGCTTAACATCACATAAGCAGTGTTATGCGCGAGTTTCGCCGGACTATGGCGCATAATCTTAGCGGTTATTCGCGCTTTGCTCAATCTATACGCAAAGACATTTAGATGTCCAGATGTATTGACGTCTATTTAAGTAATGCTATTCTACTCGCCTTCACCTATTCATCAGTCAGGAACAGAGCGCCATGACGCGGAAACAGGCAACTATCGCAGTACGCAGCGGTTTGAATGATGACGAGCAATATGGCTGCGTTGTCCCCCCTATTCATCTCTCCAGTACTTATAATTTTACGGATTTCAATGAGCCGCGCACGCACGATTATTCGCGCCGGGGTAACCCAACCCGCGATGTTGTACAACGTGCATTAGCCGAGTTGGAGGGCGGTGCCGGTGCGGTCATGACCAATACCGGTATGTCGGCTATACATCTGGTTTGTACCGTCTTCCTGCGACCTGGCGATCTGTTGGTTGCACCACATGACTGTTACGGTGGAAGTTATCGACTCTTTGATAGCATGAGTAAGCGAGGAGCTTATCGCGTTAAATTTGTCGATCAAAACGATGACGCCGCTTTAGCGGCTGCATTAGCAGAAAAACCTAAGCTGGTACTGATTGAAAGTCCCAGCAATCCATTATTACGGGTTGTGGATATTCCCGCTATTTGCCATGCGGCGCGTGAGGCTGGCGCGGTGAGCGTAGTGGATAACACCTTCCTGAGTCCTGCGCTCCAGAACCCATTGGCGCTGGGTGCCGACCTGGTCCTTCATTCTTGCACTAAATATCTGAATGGTCACTCGGATGTTGTGGCTGGAGCAGTGATTGCGAAAGAGGCCGCGACTGTAACGGAACTGGCATGGTGGGCGAATAACATTGGTGTGACGGGGGCCGCGTTTGACAGCTATTTACTGCTGCGTGGTTTGCGTACTCTGGCGCCACGCATGGCGGCCGCGCAGCGTAACGCGCTCGCTATTATTGATTACCTAAAGCAACAACCTTTAGTCAAAAAGTTGTATCATCCTTCACTGCCGGAAAATGCGGGCCATGAGTATGCGGCACGACAGCAGCGCGGCTTTGGTGCCATGTTAAGTTTTGAACTGAATGGTGATGAGCAAACGCTACGTCGTTTCCTGAAAGCACTGGAACTGTTTACCCTGGCAGAGTCGTTAGGTGGTGTAGAAAGCCTGATTTCTCATACTGCAACTATGACCCACGCGGGCATGTCCGCTGAAGCGCGTGCTGAAGCGGGTATTTCAGAAATGCTGCTACGTATTTCTGTTGGCATTGAGGATCACGAAGATTTAATAGCCGATCTGGATAACGCATTCCGGGTTGCAGCCAAGAGGTAATCATGAGTATTTCAGCAGTAGCAAGGGTGCCGGGTTTACGGCAATTGCATAAATTTGGTGGTAGTAGCCTGGCTGATGCTAAATGCTATCAACGCGTGGCAGGCATTATGGCGGATTACAGCCAGCCTGGCGATCTGATGGTGGTGTCTGCCGCGGGCAGCACGACTAACCAGCTGATTAACTGGCTGAAGTTGAGCCAAAGCGATCGGCTGTCTGCGCATCAGGTGCAACAGACGTTGCGTCGTTACCAAATTGAACTGATGAGCGGGTTGTTATCTGCTGAAATGGCTGAGCCCATGATCGCTGCATTTGTTCACGATCTGGAAAGGCTTGCGGCACTGCTGGATAGCAAAATGACGGATGCCACTTATGCCGAAGTGGTTGGCCATGGTGAAATTTGGTCCGCACGTCTGATGGCGGCAGTGTTGAACCAGTACGATCAGGAAGCCGTTTGGCTGGACGCACGCGACTTCCTGAGGGCCGAACGTGCGGCACAGCCGCAGGTTGATGAAGGGAAATCCTGGCCTTTATTACAACAATTAATGGCACAGCATCCTAACAAGAAGCTGGTAGTGACCGGGTTTATCTGTCGTAACGATGCGGGTGAAACTGTATTACTGGGCCGCAATGGGTCTGACTACTCTGCGACCCAGGTAGGGGCGCTGGCGGGTGTATCACGTGTGACCATCTGGAGTGATGTGGCAGGCGTTTACAGTGCCGACCCCCGTAAAGTTAAAGATGCCTGTTTGCTGCCGTTATTACGTCTGGATGAAGCCAGCGAGCTGGCTCGTTTAGCCGCACCGGTACTGCATACGCGCACTTTGCAGCCTGTCTCTGCAAGCGATATTGATTTGCAACTACGTTGTAGCTATCAGCCAGAGCAGGGATCAACGCGTATTGAGCGCGTACTGGCTTCGGGAACTGGCGCGCGTATTGTGACCAGTCATGACGATGTCTGCCTGATTGAGTTTCAGGTCCCACCACATCACGATTTTTCCGGATTACATAAAGAAATCGACCTGTTACTTAAGCGTGCCCAGCTCCGCCCGCTGGCAGCTGGCGTGCATCCGGATCGTAACCTGCTACAACTTTGTTACACCTCAGAAGTAGTGAATAGCGCGTTGGAAATACTGCAGGACGCCGGCTTGCCCGGTCATTTGCAACTGCGTGATGGGCTGGCATTGGTTGCTATGGTTGGGGCGGGCGTTAGTCGTAATCCGTTACATAGTCATCGTTTTTGGCAGCAGATTAAAGACCAGCCGATAGAATTTATCTGGCAGTCAGAGGATAGTATCAGCCTGGTGGCGGTGTTGCGTATCGGGCCAACGGAACATTTGATTCGTGGGCTGCACCAGTCGTTATTTCGGGCTGAGAAACGTATCGGTTTGATGCTGTTCGGCAAAGGTAATATTGGTTCGCGTTGGCTGGAGTTGTTTGCTCGCGAGCACGAAACGCTTTCCGCCCGCACCGGTTTCGAATTTATTTTGGCTGGAGTGGTGGACAGTTGCCGCAGTCTGTTGAGTTATGAAGGATTAGACGCCAGCCGGGCGCTGGCTTTTTTTGAAGATGAAGCGGTTGAACAAGATGAGGAGTCGCTGTTTCTGTGGATGCGAGCGCATCCGTTCGATGATCTGGTGGTGCTGGATGTGACCGCCAGTGTGCCATTGGCAGAACAGTATCTCGATTTCGCCAGCCATGGTTTCCATGTCATCAGTGCTAACAAAGTCGCTGGCGCGTCAAACAGCAATCACTATCGCCAGATCCGGGATGCTTTTACCAAAACGGGACGTCACTGGTTGTACAATGCTACCGTGGGTGCCGGTTTACCGGTGAACCACACGGTGCGCGATCTGCGTGAAAGTGGTGACAGCATTTTAGCTATCAGCGGTATTTTCTCCGGTACGCTCTCCTGGCTGTTCCTGCAATTTGACGGCACGGTACCCTTTACCGAACTGGTTGACCAGGCCTGGCAGCAAGGACTAACCGAGCCTGACCCGCGTGCTGATCTTTCAGGTGAGGATGTTATGCGTAAACTGGTTATTCTGGCGCGGGAAGCTGGCTACGACATCGAGCCGGATCAGGTCAGGGTTGAATCACTGGTACCGACGGGATGTGAAGAGGGGTCTGTCGATCATTTTTTTGACCACGGCGATGCGCTGAATGAACAAATGCTGCAACGCTTTGAGGCCGCACAGGAGATGGGATTGGTACTGCGTTATGTTGCCAGGTTTGATGCTAACGGCAAAGCGCGCGTGGGTGTTGAAGCTGTGCGACCGGAACATCCGCTCGCCTCTTTGTTACCCTGTGATAATGTTTTTGCTATTGAAAGCCGTTGGTATCGTGATAACCCTTTAGTGATTCGCGGGCCCGGTGCCGGACGCGATGTCACCGCTGGTGCGATTCAGTCAGACATTAACCGCCTGGCGCAACTGCTTTAGTTCCCCTGGGGCAGCATGAGGTTGCCCCTGAATATTCCCAGCCGCTGTACCTCTTTTAGATGAATTTCATTCAACCGGAATGAAAACTTGTCACGCTTATCGATCAATTTTCTGTTGACGTCATAAGCAATATCCGTCATTTTGACTGTCTGGACGTCTAAACGTATGGATGTTTATTTGCTAGCGCGATAATCATAAGCAGCGATTGATGAGGTAATTGAGTATGAGTTTTTTTCACGCCAACCAGCGCGAGGCGCTGAATCAAAATCTGGCAGAGCTGAACGGGAAAATTAATGTTTCTTTTGAATTTTTCCCGCCGCGCACGAGTGAAATGGAACAAACTCTCTGGAGCTCAATCACGCGCCTTAGTAGCCTGAAACCAAAATTTGTTTCTGTTACCTATGGTGCAAATTCAGGCGAACGGGACCGTACCCATAGCATTATTAAAGATATTAAAGAGCGTACGGGGCTTGATGCTGCACCTCATCTGACTTGTATTGATGCTTCTCGTGATGAGTTGCGCGGCATTGCGAAAGATTACTGGAACAACGGTATCCGCCATATCGTCGCGTTACGCGGTGATTTGCCACCGGGCGGGGGCAAGCCGGAAATGTATGGCGTGGATTTGGTTGCGTTATTACGCGAAGTCGGCGAATTCGATATCTCGGTTGCTGCTTATCCCGAGGTGCATCCTGAAGCGAAAACTGCACAGTCAGATTTGATTAACTTAAAACGTAAGATTGATGCCGGGGCGAACCGCGCTATCACGCAATTCTTCTTTGATGTAGAAAGTTACCTGCGTTTTCGCGATCGCTGTGTATCAATTGGCATTGATGTGGAAATTGTACCGGGTATTCTGCCGGTGTCTAACTTTAAACAGCTACAGCGTTTTGCCACTATGACTAATGTCCGAGTGCCTGGCTGGATGAGCGCCATGTTTGAGGGATTAGACGATGATCCT
This sequence comes from [Pantoea] beijingensis, assembly GCF_022647505.1. Lineage (NCBI taxonomy): Bacteria > Pseudomonadati > Pseudomonadota > Gammaproteobacteria > Enterobacterales > Erwiniaceae > Erwinia > [Pantoea] beijingensis. The sequence continues at coordinate 3,940,570 of NZ_CP071409.1, read as the reverse complement.
GAAACTCGCAAAATGGTGGGGGCTAATATAGCGATGGATATGGTGAAGATCCTCAGTCGCGAAGGCGTAAAAGATTTCCATTTTTACACGCTGAACCGCGCTGAGATGAGTTATGCCATTTGTCATACGCTGGGCGTGCGTCCGGATACTGTTCCTCATGTTGCCTGACGTCAGCGAGCCGCATGCTGCATTTTTTCTGCCAGTGAGCGCTTGTCCTGTATCCGGGCCATACTCGCCAGTGTGGCAAAGTCGCGCCAGTGCCAGAAGGTAGCGGGATGCGGCAAGCTTTTCATATTTTTGCCACAATAAAGTCGTAATTCCCCTGACTGATCTAATGTGTATCCGAAAATTCTTTGCGGAAGCCGTAACGGTAACGGTACGGAATTCTCTAATGAACTCGCGGTTGGCAGCCGTTCGTCAGAGGTATCATAGTTCCGCCTGAGAAGAAGGAATTTATCGGGTATCCGCCGACGGCTATTCCACCAGACGCCATCCAGCATATCGAACATAAACCGTGTTTTTTCTGCGCTAACCGCATTGAGTTGCGCCAGTGCGTTGGGCAGTATGGCTGACATTGCCGCGTTGTACTGTGTCACAGATGCTGCCTGCCCACGTAGGATCAGTGTTACGGCAAGCCTTGCTCCCAGCAGATTCGAATAGAGATCTTCTGGCGAAAATGCAGAAATTCCCTCGGGAAATCCCGGAACCGATTGATATCCATACCACTGTGCGATTTCGTGCCATGCTGCAACCTGAAAAGCCAACGAGGCAGAAAGCCAGGCAGCGATGGCGTAGCCTTGCCGCGCATCAGTTGGTGGCGCGAGGGGGAATAACACGATTTTACGGCTTGCGAGTTCGTCCTCCAAAGCGAGTCGGGCGGGCTGTCCAAGCATGGGCCATATATGACTGAAGATAAATAGCGTCATATCTGCGGTGTCACGTACGTGAGCACTGTCAATGAAACCTCCCCGATGGGTGTAAATCAGGCCATTTTTTTCATCATTTATCCCGGCCAGCGTGAGCAAGACGGTGAGGTGACGGTGGTTGTAATGATGTGTGCCGGTTTTGTTCGCCTCTATCACGTTATCTAACGTGTAAAACGGCACTGGAATACCCAGTAAGCGTGCTTTTAAGTTATAGCCAAATGCGCAGCAGGGACGTAAACCGTCGGGAGCAGGAAGGGGCGCGACGACTGGCCAGACACGGCAGGGAAGCAACTGTGGTGTAAGGGAGAGATCTGCCACAATGGGGAGAGCTGCTCTGGCCGCCGAGGCGATAAGTAATAATGTTCCGAACAAGAGCTGCCACAGGAGCTTCATTAAAATGCCTCACCAACTTGAAAGTAGAAGCTACTGCTGTGTTGGCCAACGCCATAATCAAGCCGAACATTCATTTTGGGTTTAAACGCAAAGCGGTAACCCACACCAACGGAAGGGAGCCAGCGGCTATGGGAAAGCGCATCCATATCGGAGCCCATTGTACCTCCACCCAGCCATGCGACTACGCCATGACGCCATGCCAGGCGACGGCGGTACTCTACCTGACCACTCAATGTATCGCGGGAACGGTAACGCCCTGGATAATATCCACGCATGCGCTGGCTGCTGCCCAGTGTAGGTAAAGAGATCCAGGGGACAGAGCCTGAAGTGAATTCACCTGATACTTCCCAGGCGAGCGTATCGCGTGAGGTAAAGGCGTGATATTGGCTGTATCGGGTGGTCAGGACGTTGAAACGACTATCGCTACCTAATTCGGGGGTGTATACCGTATCGCTCAGGCTGAACATCCGACCACGGCTGGGATTAGCTATAAAATCGCGGCTGTCATAAAGCAGCTGAAAACTCATCCCGGAGTTAAGCAAAGAGGGACCGCCAGGCGCATTTTGTACCAGCCGAGGACCTTTACCCGGTTTAGCGGCATGAAACGATGAAAAATCCCAGCCGAGTCCAAAATAGCTGTTTGTCCAAAGTCGACGTAGTATTTCAGGGGACAGAGAAATTTCGCGCGCGGTATATTTTTGTCTGTGATTTTTATGTTTTCCTGCACTAAAGCCCGGTCCCCAGTACCATGAAGGGGTATTATTCAGCTTACCGTTGAGGAACACGCGCCAGCGATCGCCTGGAAAGAAACTGTAATTTTGTAAGTTGATGCCCAGGGCACCGGTCGATGATGTGTAGCCACTGATGGTGACGACCGAATTTTGGTCTGCGGTATCCTGCGGATGAGTACGGTACATACCTACCATGGCTGCACCGATCCCGGCACCCAGTTCGGGTGTGTAAAAAGGGCCAGGGACAATGCCCCAGTTAATACCTTTTTGTGGATCGAAATGGTTATCTGCTCCGAGTGGCTTCAGCCAGCCGTCAATTTCTCCCCTGTCAGGAAGTATCGCGCTGGCTTTGGTTAACGGGGATACACACAACAGGAACATTGCCCCGAATAAAAAACGCAGTGTCATCAGAAGCGATATTCGGCAGAAACAAACACGCTGTTACGCTTAGAAAAGCCGACTTCAGTATTGATATTAAAACTGCGGTTCACTTCATAGCTGGCACCCACCAGCATATTCCATGGGGAATCCAGACTTTGCTTAACGTCAAAACGGCCGTTGTGATTCTGATTAGCAATGATCAGTAACTGTTGGAGGTTTGCGGGCATTGATAGATCGTTGAGGCTACCTTTGAATTCCTGCTGCACATGCTGGTACATGCTGCCCACCCAGACATTAAGTGTGCTCTGTGAATTGTTCAGAAAGGGTATTCCCGGCAAAGTAAAACGATAGCCAACACGGGGGGAGAGTGTAAAGGCGTCAATATTGCCATCAAGAATATCAAAGTGGGTCTGGGTGTAGTTCATATCCAGCATTCCAAACACATTATCATATCCGGTGACCAGCACGGTGCCGACGCCATAAGTCGTACCTTTAAACTTCAATTTAAAGTCGAGATCTTTCAGGGTACCTTGTTGATTCATCCCGTGTATGACCTGTGAGATGATTTGTTGCATAAAATCGTCGTGAAATTTAGCCGGATCTGAATCTACGCTGACTTTGGATAAAGAACTACCGTGGGTATGACCAATGATGCCGTAAATATCCATAAAGGGTAATATCCATGCATCCAGTTTAAGGGTTTCCGTTTTACTTTTTTCTCGCGTTTTACTGGTTTTAATATCAAAAATCCCGGACGGAATTCTAAAATTGTCCCAGCCTAAATTTGCAAAGTTAATGCTATTTACATGAATATTTTGACGAATATTCATGTAGTTTATATTTATTCCAAAAGGTTCGGGCAAATCATACCCACGTGCCCTGGCTTCATCACCCCATAGAGGTAAAAAAGAGGTGCTATTGTGAGGTGGTTTTACCATCTCATTTCTGGATTTAATTTGATTATTATTGGCTAAAGGCATTTCCCAGGGCTGTGGGATCCCCGTATTTAAGAATTCTGGTTTATCAGATTGCTCAATTAATTGGTTGACGGACGGTGCAGAAAAAGCCGTTGAAACACGCGTTAACGCAATAACGCCGAACAGCAAAATAGTAGTATATCGCTGCACATTCTTATAATTAAGGCGACAGGAGTGGCGCATGGAATCCTTTCCCATTAATAAAATATTACGAACTTGAGGTGTAATAAAAAAACATATTTTGACGGGTGAAGTGTTTCATAAAGTGCTGTGACAATTATCCGGAGTTTATACATCCCGAACGTATAACCGGGTCTATCAGATTATTTATTATTAATACTGTTATTTGTAACTGGACATTCTGTCAGTAGGGGAAGGGTATCAGGAACAAGGTAGAAAAGTGAAAGGGGAGTAACGCCCCCCTTTCATTGCGGCTGACTATTAACCCGTATTACGCATGCCTGCGGCAACACCAGCGATAGTCACCATCAGCGCCTGTTCCACGCGTGCGTCTGGTTCTCCGCCGTTCGCTTCCTGTTGCCGGGAACGATGCAGTAATTCGGCCTGCAGTACGTTGAGTGGATCGGTATACACGTTACGTAAGGCAATAGATTCAGCAATCCATGGCTGGTCAGCCATCAAATGTGAATCATTAGCGATGGTCAGTACCGCTTTAATATCGGACTCTAACTGCTCGCGTAACTGCTGGCCCAGTGGCCACAGTGATTGATCAACCAGCCGCTGATCGTAATATTCAGCCAGCCACAAGTCTGCTTTGGAGAATACCATTTCCAGCATACCGAGACGGGTGGAAAAGAACGGCCAGTCGCTGCACATTGCCTCCAGCTGATCCCGGTGGCCCTCTTCCATCGCCTTTTGCAGTGCCGCACCGGCACCGAGCCAGGCAGGTAGCATCAGACGGTTTTGTGTCCATGCAAAAATCCATGGGATAGCACGCAGCGACTCAACGCCGCCAGTGGGGCGCCTTTTGGCTGGACGTGAGCCAAGTGGTAATTTACCCAGTTCCAATTCAGGCGTTGCTGAACGGAAATAAGGCACGAAATCGACATGTTCCCGCACATAACCGCGGTACATATCGCAGGAGAAAGCTGAGAGCTGGTCCATAATATTTCGCCACTCTTTCTTTGGCTCCGGTGGCGGCAGCAGATTCGCTTCCAGGATGGCGCCGGTATATAGCGACAAGCTGGCGATGGTGATTTCTGGTAAGCCGTATTTAAAACGGATCATTTCCCCCTGTTCGGTAACGCGCAATCCGCCTTTCAGGCTGCCAGGTGGTTGTGACAACAGTGCGGCATGAGCCGGCGCGCCACCGCGGCCAATGGTGCCGCCACGCCCATGGAAGAGCGTCAGCGCGATACCCGCTTTTTCGCAGGTTTTGATCAATGCGTCCTGTGCCTGATATTGTGCCCAGGAAGCTGCCATCACACCGGCGTCTTTGGCCGAATCGGAATAGCCAATCATCACCATCTGCTTGCCCTGAATAAAGCCACGATACCAGTCGATATTGAGTAGCTGGCTCATCACATCATCGGCGTTATTCAGGTCATCCAGCGTTTCAAATAGCGGGGCGACCGGCATAGCGAAAGAAATACCCGCTTCTTTAAGTAACAGATGTACCGCCAACACGTCGGAAGGGGTTTTTGCCATGGAGATGACGTAGGCGGCGATCGAGCCTTTTGGTGCTTCTGCGGCAACGCGACATGTGTCCAGGACTTCACGCGTGTCGGCGCCAGGCTCCCACTGTCGCGGCAGCAAGGGGCGTTTGGAATTGAGCTCACGGATCAGAAACGCCTGTTTATCGGCTTCAGACCAGCTTTCGTAATCACCAAGCCCCAAATAGCGCGTTACTTCAGCAATAGCATTAGTATGACGAGTGCTCTCCTGACGGATATCGATACGTACCAGTGGAACACCAAAACATTTCACGCGGCGAAGGGTGTCCAGCAGTTGGCCATTCGCGATAATTCCCATGCCGCACGCCTGTAAGGATTGATAACAGGCATAGAGCGGATCCCACAGCTGATCGTTGGAAATCAGTAAATCTGCCGGACGCGGCAAGCGTTCATTTTTCAGACGGCGTTCCAGGTATGCCTGTGTGCTCATCAGCTGCGAGCGTAAACGCTTCATAATTTCACGGTAGGGCTCAAGGGCTTCCGGATTACCGCAAAGTTCACGAACTTCGGGGGTACATTCCGACATAGAAAGCTCAGAAATGAGCACGCCGATATCGCGTAAAAACAGGTCGGTTGCTTTCCAGCGGCTGAGTTGCAGGACATGACGCGTTACGTCTGCAGTAACGTTCGGGTTGCCGTCACGGTCACCGCCCATCCAGGAAGTGAACTGAATGGGGACGAAATCGACCGGTAATGTGTAGCCAAAGGAGGCTTCAACCTGCTCATTCAACTCGCGCAGAAAATTCGGTACACCTTCCCACAGACTGTTTTCCACCACGGCAAAGCCCCACTTGGCTTCATCAACCGGTGAGGGACGGTATTTACGGATTTCATCGGTATGCCAGGCCTGTGCGACCAGTTGGCGCAGGCGGCGCATAATCTGATTACGGTCGTAGTCGGACAGATCGTTATGGTCGAGTTGTTTCAGGCTGGTATTGACCTCAACCAGTTTGTGAATCAGGGTTCGGCGGGTGATCTCCGTCGGATGAGCCGTCAACACTAATTCAAGAGAGAGAGACTCAATCGATTCGCGAATCGCATTTTCATTCAGTTCTGGCTGTTGTTTCAGGCGCTCAAAGACTTTCGCCAGCATTTCCGGCTGATTCGCCCCTTCACCCTTGGGTGAGATAGTGTGATACTGTTCTGCCGTGTTCGTCAGGTTGAGGAACTGGCTGAAAGCTCTGGCCACGGGCAGTAATTCATCATTGGATAAATTCTGTAGTGTAGTGAGTAGTTCTTTACGATGAGCGTCATTTCCCGCACGGGATGACTTGGAGAGTTTGCGGATGGTTTCCACCTTATCCAGGATGTTTTCTCCCAGCGCATCCTTAATCGTATCCCCGAGCAGTTTGCCGAGCATACTCACATTACTTCGCATTGCGGAATATTGTTCGTTCATAGACTCCTGACACCCTTCATTATCAAGGTCAGAACCGCCTGAAATATACTGTGATTGCGCTTTTCGACCGAAGATGTGCATAAATCTGTTTTTATCACCCTCATACCTCATATTGCCTGTACCCAAGCCCGCAGGTCACTTACCTCAGTAAGTTTTAGGGGCCCTCGAGTTTGCCTCCGCCCTGCAACTCGAAATATTGAGGGGATATATAAATAAGTTACACCTCTGCACATTGCTTCGATCGGTTGTTGCCCATCACTATCTCAGACTGATTCTCACTATATTTCACCCGTGTGGGCACGACGTCGCCTTTTATCTAGCCATGTAACTATCCGTTCGTCAATTGACTTAAATTCGCATTGCTATGCATCTAACTAACGGTAATTTAAGAAATTTATTTAGTGAACGGTTAGATAAGTTATTCTTATCGCTAAAGACGGAATAAATTAAGGGCAAGCGACTGTTTTAGCAGTTATTTACCCCGAGTGCTATGTCTCCTCTCTGCTGAGGAGGTTGTGTGCCTTTGTGCTTCCGCCTGATTGGCATTGCCCGGATCATTACTCAGGCTATTTTGTGATGACAAAAGTGTTGTACCACCTGTGCAATCAGCTCACGAGTGGGCTTAATAAAGGCCATATCGATAAATTCATCAGGCTGATGTGCCTGGTTGATTGAGCCTGGCCCCAGAACCAGCGTTGGACATAGAGTCTGAAGAAAAGGCGCTTCAGTACAATAGTTCACCACTTCGGTCGGCGTGCCCAGTAATTTCTCGACTACTTTGATCAGTTGATGGTCGGGCGGGCATTCATAGCCCGGAATGGGGGGGTGCAGCTCGTTTACCGTCAGGCGGCCAGGCCAGCGTTCACTCACGGGTGCCAGTGCTTCATTCAGCAGGGCGTCCAGATCGCTGAGCGTCAGACCGGGGAGCGGGCGAATATCCATATGTAGCTCGCAGCAGGCGCAAATACGGTTGGCAGCATCCCCCCCATGAATATGTCCCAGATTCATCGTGGGGTAAGGGATAGCGAAACCGTCATGGTGGTAACGCTCTTTCAGCGTATTGCGCAATGTCAGCAGATGGCCGATAGCGTCATGCATCAGCTCAATGGCATTGACACCGCGACCCGGATCGCTGGAGTGGCCTGACTGGCCCTGAATGCGAATCGCATTCGACAGATGGCCCTTATGTGCACGTACCGGTTTCAACGAGGTTGGCTCACCGATAATGGCGCAATCGGGGCGCAGTGCGGTGCTTTCTGAAAAATATTTGGCACCAGCCATCGTGGTTTCTTCGTCGGCCGTTGCCAGAATGTACAACGGTTTTTCCAGCTTGCTGATGTCGGTATCGCGTAGCGTATCAAGGATAAAGGCGAAGAAACCTTTCATGTCGGCGGTGCCGAGACCGTACAGTTTGTTTTCATGCTCGGTTAACGTGAAGGGATCGCGCGTCCAGCGCCCATCATCGTAAGGCACCGTATCCGTGTGGCCCGCCAGCAGTAGGCCACCTGCACCGATTCCGCTTTTAGCCAGCATATTAAATTTATGGTGCGTACCGGGTACGGGCTGTACCTCCACGCTGAAGCCAAGATCGCGGAACCAGCCAGCCAGTAAATTGATTAAACTTTCATTACTCTGATCGATGGCACTATCGGTCGCACTGATCGAAGGTATCGCAATTAACTGGCGGTAAAGTTCGATAAAAGGGGGTAATTTTGTCTTCACTGTTGACGGCCCTTGAGTTAGGATAGTATAAATATTCATGCATTAATAGTGAATAAAAATACATTAACGTCGTGCGCAGGGAAACCCTTTAATTGTGTAAACCTGAACGCCGACATCGTGGGAATGAAGCTTCTAAGCTGCAACCCGGAATGTTGTGACTGTAATAAGGTATACAGCCTGATGTTGAATACGCTGATTGTTGGTGCCAGTGGATATGCTGGTGTAGAACTGGCGACCTATCTGAATCGCCACCCGCATATGAACATAACCGCTTTAGCGGTTTCAGCGCAAAGCCCGGATGCAGGAAAATTGCTTTCTGATCTTCATCCGCAGCTGAAAGGGATCCTCGATCTCCCGCTGCAACCCCTAAGTCAGGCCGCGGATTTTGCGGATAAAGTCGATGTGGTTTTTCTGGCAACCGCACATGAAGTGAGCCACGATTTAGCACCGGAATTTCTTAGTGCAGGCTGTGTCGTATTCGACCTTTCTGGTGCATTCCGTGTAAATGACGAAAATTTCTACACCGAGTACTACGGATTTTCACATCAGCATCAGGCGTGGCTGGATAAAGCGGTATATGGCCTGGCGGAGTGGCGACACAAAGATCTTAAAGAGGCGCAATTGATTGCGGTGCCTGGCTGTTATCCCACGGCATCACAGTTGGCGTTGAAGCCTTTGGTTGAAGCGGGCTTGCTGAATGAGGCGCAATGGCCGGTGATTAATGCCACCAGTGGCGTGAGCGGTGCAGGGCGCAAAGCGAGCCTCGGCACCAGCTTTTGTGAGGTGAGCCTTCAGCCTTACGGGATTTTTAATCACCGCCATCAGCCTGAAATTGTTGCGCATCTTGGCATGCCCGTCATTTTTACGCCGCATTTAGGCAATTTCCCACGGGGCATTCTGGCCACTATTACTTGCCGTTTGAATGCGGGAGTCGGCCATGAAGATGTCGCACAGGCTTTCCTGCAGGCATATCAGGATAAACCGCTGGTGCGTTTGTATGATAAAGGCGTTCCCGCGTTGAAATCGGTGGTCGGTTTGCCCTTCTGCGATATTGGTTTTGCCGTTAAGGGCGAGCATTTGATCGTGGTTGCGGCAGAAGACAACCTGCTGAAAGGCGCTTCATCCCAGGCCGTTCAGTGTTTGAATATTCGTTTCGGCTTTCCTGAAACACTGTCACTTATTTAACTGACGAGTTTAAAACACATGACCAATCCATTAATTATCAAACTGGGTGGCGTACTGTTAGATAGCGAAGAAGCGCTGGAACGCCTGTTCCACGCGTTAGTCACTTATCGTGAGTCCCATCAGCGTCCGCTGTTAATCGTGCACGGCGGGGGTTGCCTGGTGGATGAGTTGATGAAAAAACTGGCGTTGCCGGTTGAGAAGAAAATGGGATTGCGCGTCACGCCGGCCGATCAGATCGACATTATCACCGGAGCGCTGGCAGGCACAGCAAATAAAACCTTAATGGCCTGGGCGAAGAAAAACGGTATCAACGCGGTTGGTCTGTCGTTGGCCGATGGCGATAGCGTGAATGTAAAGCAGTTGGATCCTGCATTGGGTCACGTGGGTAACGCGACGCCCGGCTCACCCCTGTTGCTCAATACATTGTTATCTTCTGGTTTTCTGCCGGTAATCAGCTCCATTGGCATCACTGAAGCGGGCGAATTGATGAATGTGAATGCCGATCAGGCGGCAACGGCACTGGCGGCAACGCTGGGTGCGGACTTAATCTTACTGTCTGATGTGAGCGGCATCCTTGACGGCAAAGGCCAGCGTATCGCCGAGATGACGGCCGCTAAAGCAGAGCAACTGATCGCTCAGGGCATCATTACCGACGGGATGATTGTGAAAGTGAATGCTGCGCTGGATGCTGCCCGCACGCTGGGGCGCCCGGTGGATATTGCCAGCTGGCGTCATGCGGAGCAACTTCCCACATTGTTTAACGGCGTGTCGATTGGCACCCGGATCCTCGCCTAACCAAACGCTTTATATTCAAGGATTAAGAGATGCAAAACCAAGACATTAAAAAAATCGTTCTGGCTTACTCCGGTGGTTTGGATACCTCGGCCATCATTCCGTGGCTGAAAGAGAACTACGGCGGTTGTGAAGTTATCGCGTTCGTGGCGGATATTGGCCAGGAGCGTAGCGATCTGGAAGGTGTTGAGCAGAAAGCGCTGCAGTCCGGGGCATCCGAGTGCCATGTGGTGGATCTGCGTGAAGAATTTATCCGTGATTACGTCTATCCCGTGCTGCAGACCGGTGCGCTGTATGAAGGTACCTACCTGTTGGGAACCTCAATGGCTCGTCCGATTATTGCTAAGGCGCAGGTTGAACTGGCACGTAAAGTGGGCGCGGATGCGTTGTGCCATGGTGCGACCGGCAAAGGTAACGACCAGGTACGTTTTGAAACCACTTATACCGCGCTGGCACCTCAGCTGAAAGTGGTGGCGCCGTGGCGTGAATGGAACCTGCGCTCGCGTGAGGCGCTGCTGGATTACCTGAAAGAGCGCAATATTCCAACCACCGCGTCGCTGGAAAAAATCTACAGCCGTGATGAGAACGCCTGGCACATTTCGACCGAAGGCGGCGTGCTGGAAAGCCCGTGGAATGCTCCAAATAAAGATTGCTGGGTATGGACCGTCGACCCGCTGGAAGCACCGGATCAGCCGGAGCAGGTTACCATTACCGTTGAGAAAGGCTGCGTAGTCGCGGTGAACGGCGAGCAACTGAGTCCGTTCCAGTGCCTGGAAAAACTGAACGTTATCGGCGCGAAACACGGCGTAGGCCGGATTGATATCGTCGAAAACCGTTTGGTGGGCATTAAGTCCCGTGGCTGCTATGAAACCCCCGGCGGCACCATTATGGTTAACGCCCTGCGTGCCATTGAGCAACTGGTACTGGACCGTGATAGCTTTAAATGGCGTGAACAGCTGGGCCTTGAAATGTCATACGTTGTGTACGATGGCCGCTGGTTTGCACCGCTGCGTAAAGCGCTGCAAGCTTCGGCACAGGCACTGGCGGAAGAGGTTAACGGCGAAGTGGTGCTACAGCTGTATAAGGGACAGGTCACGGCGATTCAGAAAAAATCACCCAACAGCCTCTATTCAGAAGAGTTTGCAACCTTCGGTGAAGATGAAGTGTACGATCACCGCCATGCGGGCGGCTTTATCCGTTTATTCTCTCTCTCTTCACGCATCCGTGCGTTAAATGAAAAGAAATAATATCTGCTAGCGCAATGTGGTCAGAGTGACTGACCACCACGGCCCGTAATGTTTTCTCTTTACGGGCCGGAATAACAGACAGCGTATCGCTTTAGCGATTATCTTCGATGACTAATGATGAAATGGGGCAATAACATGGCACTTTGGGGTGGACGGTTTACTCAGGCGGCGGATCAACGTTTCAAGTTGTTTAATGACTCGTTACGCTTTGACTATCGTCTGGCCGAGCAGGATATCGTCGGTTCTGTTGCCTGGTCCAAAGCGCTGGTTACGGTTAACGTGCTGAATGTAGAAGAGCAGCAGCAGTTAGAAGCCGCGCTGAATGTGTTGCTGGAGGAGGTAAGAGCTAATCCGCAGCAGATCCTGGAAAGCGATGCCGAAGATATTCATAGCTGGGTTGAAGGACGCTTGATCGATAAAGTCGGGGCGTTGGGGAAAAAGCTCCATACCGGGCGTAGCCGTAACGATCAGGTTGCCACCGATCTCAAGCTTTGGTGCAAAGCGCAGATTGGTGAATTGCTGCTGGCGACGCGTCAGTTGCAGCAGGCGCTGGTTACCACTGCGGAAGCGAATCAGGATGCGGTGATGCCGGGCTACACCCATTTGCAACGTGCTCAGCCGGTAACCTTTGCACACTGGTGCCTGGCCTATGTTGAGATGCTGGCGCGTGATGAGAGCCGTCTGCAGGATACGCTGAAGCGCCTGGACGTAAGTCCGCTGGGCTGTGGCGCACTGGCGGGCACTGCCTATGAAATCGATCGTGAGCAGCTGGCAGGCTGGTTAGGTTTTGCCTCCGCCACGCGTAACAGCCTGGACACGGTTTCCGATCGCGATCATGTGCTGGAGCTGCTTTCTGACGCGTCGATCGGGATGATCCATTTGTCGCGCTTTGCTGAAGATCTGATCTTCTTTAATACCGGCGAGGCCAACTTTGTTGAGCTTTCCGATCGCGTGACTTCCGGTTCGTCATTGATGCCGCAAAAGAAAAATCCGGATGCACTGGAATTGATCCGCGGTAAGTGTGGCCGAGTACAGGGTGCACTGACCGGCATGATGATGACGCTGAAAGGTTTGCCGCTGGCCTATAACAAGGATATGCAGGAAGACAAAGAGGGGCTGTTCGATGCGCTCGATTCCTGGGCGGATTGCCTGCATATGGCTGCGCTGGTACTGGAAGGGATTCAGGTAAAACGTCCGCGCTGTAAAGATGCTGCTGAGCAAGGCTATGCTAATGCAACCGAGCTGGCGGACTATCTGGTCGCGAAAGGTGTACCGTTCCGTGAAGCGCACCATATTGTCGGTGAGGCTGTGGTGGAAGCGATCGGTCAAGGCGTGGCACTGGAAGCGTTGAAGCTGGCGGATTTGCAGAAATTCAGTGACGTGATCGGTGACGATGTTTATCCCTTCCTTTCACTACAATCCTGCCTCGATAAGCGGAATGCTAAAGGCGGTGTTTCTCCGCATCAGGTTTCACTGGCTATTACCGAAGCGAAGCAGCGCCTGGGTTAATAAAAAAGGCGGGCTTATAAAAGTCCGCCAAATTAACGCGTTAGAATCGTTATTTTTTTAGATACATCCGAGGGACGGGCTATCGGATAATCGTCCGCCCTCCCGCTTATTACGCCGTCGCGAAGTATTTTTCCAGGTCGTCGCTGCCGCCAATATGGCGTCCGCCAATAAACACCTGCGGCACGGTGGCGCGGCCGGTTACGGCGCGCAAACTGACGGTGGTGGCATCCTGTCCCAGAACAATCTCTTCATACTGGATACCACGATCGAGCAGCATCTGCTTAGCTTTGGTACAGAATGGGCAGCCGGGCTTGGTAAACAGGGAAACCGATTCCTGTACCTTAAATTCCGGTGCCAGATAGCGCAGCATGGTGTCAGCGTCGGAGACTTCAAACGGGTCGCCTGGCTTGTTCGGCTCAACAAACATTTTCTCTACTACACCGTTACGTACCAGCATGGAGTAACGCCATGAGCGCGGGCCGAAACCTAAATCCGCTTTTTCAACCAGCATTTCCATACCGCGGGTAAAATCACCGTTGCCGTCCGGAATAAAGGTGATGTTGTCGGCATGCTGGTCAGCCTTCCAGGCATTCATGACAAAGGTATCGTTTACCGACACGCAAAGAATGCTGTCGACACCCTGTGCGGCAAAGACGCTGGCCAACTCGTTGTAGCGCGGCAGGTGGCTGGAGGAGCAGGTTGGCGTAAAAGCACCCGGCAACGAGAATACGATAACCGTTTTGTCTTTAAACAGTTCATCGGTCGTAACGTCGATCCAGCGATCGCCATGGCGTGTGTGGAACGTAACCTGCGGGACCTTTTTACCTTCCTGACTTGCAAACATAAACTACCTCATGGTGAATAATGTCGATATGGCTTTGCCTGAATATTGGACATTATTCAGATCCGGACTTGATAGGGCTAATCGTTGATTGCTATGCTATCTATCGCCACGGGCTATCGTGGCTCGGAGGATTAAATGAATATTCGTGATCTTGAATACCTGGTTGCGTTGGCTGAGCATCGTCATTTCCGACGAGCCGCCGATTCATGCCATGTCAGCCAGCCCACGCTGAGTGGACAAATTCGTAAGCTTGAAGATGAATTAGGTGTCATGTTGCTGGAACGCACCAGCCGTAAAGTCTTGTTCACACAGGCGGGTCTATTGCTGGTGGATCAGGCTCGTACCGTCCTGCGCGAAGTGAAGGTACTTAAAGAGATGGCGAGCCAGCAGGGCGAAGCGATGTCAGGGCCTTTGCATATCGGGCTGATTCCGACGGTAGGTCCCTACCTGTTGCCGCAGATAATACCCATGCTGCATCAAACCTTTCCAAAGCTTGAAATGTATTTGCACGAGGCACAGACGCATCAGCTTTTAGCTCAGCTCGACAGTGGAAAACTTGACTGCGCTATTTTGGCGCTGGTTAAAGAGACTGAGGCTTTTATTGAGGTTCCTTTGTTTGACGAGCCGATGAAGCTGGCAATTTACGCCGATCACCCGTGGCGCGATCGCGATCGCGTGCCGATGTCTGATTTAGCCGGTGAGAAGTTACTGATGTTGGAAGATGGCCACTGCTTGCGCGATCAGGCACTGGGATTCTGCTTTCAGGCCGGTGCAGATGAAGACACGCATTTCCGTGCGACCAGTCTGGAAACGCTACGTAATATGGTTGCCGCAGGCAGTGGGATTACGCTGTTACCGTCACTGGCCGTACCAAAAGAGCGGATTCGCGACGGTGTGTGTTACCTCTCATGTTACAAGCCAGAACCCCAGCGCACCATTGCGCTGGTTTACCGTCCTGGCTCGCCGCTGCGTAGCCGTTATGAGCACCTGGCAGAGGCAATCCGTGCCCATATGCAGATTTATATGGGCAATGGCTTAAAACAAGCGATTTAAGCCATTTAGCGCTGCAACGCGATAGGCCTCAGCCATCGTCGGATAATTAAAGGTGGTATTCACGAAGTATTCGATCGTGTTGCCACCATTTTTTTGCTCCATGATCGCCTGGCCGATGTGGATAATCTCCGCTGCACGCTCACCAAAGCAGTGGATACCGAGGATCTCTTTCGTTTCACGATGGAACAGGATTTTCAGGCTACCGACATTCATACCAACAATTTGCGCTCGTGCCAGATGTTTAAACTGCGCACGCCCCACTTCATACGGGACTTTCATTGCGGTAAGCTGCTGCTCAGTCTTACCGACAGAGCTAATTTCTGGGATGGTATAAATCCCGGTTGGGATATCTTCGATCAGATGTGCGGTGGCTTCACCTTTAATGATCGCCTGTGCGGCAATTCGGCCCTGATCATAAGCGGCAGAGGCAAGGCTTGGATAGCCAATGACATCCCCCACTGCATAGATATGCGGTTGTGCGGTCTGGTACATACTGTTTACTTTCAGCAATCCGCGACTATCGGCTTCCAGTCCTACGTTTTCCAGCGAGAGTGAATCAGTATTGCCGGTACGCCCGTTAGCATACAGCAAGCAGTCTGCTTTCACTTTCTTACCGGATTTCAGATGTACAATGACACCATCCTGTACCCCTTCGATTTTCTCAAATTCTTCGTTATGTCGGATAACAACACCGCTATTCCAAAAGTGATATGAGAGTGAATCTGACATCTCCTGATCAAGGAATGCCAGCAGACGATCGCGGGTATTAATCAAATCCACTTTCACGTTCAGACCGCGAAAAATGGAGGCATATTCGCAGCCGATTACGCCAGCGCCGTAAATAATCACATGACCGGGCTCATGGGTCAGATTAAGGATGGAATCTGAGTCATAAACACGTGGATGAGTAAAATCAACGTCTGCCGGATGGTATGGGCGTGAGCCACAGGCTATAACAAATTTTTCGGCGGTAAAGCGCTCAGTGGTGCCGTCGGGATAGGCCACCTCAATGGTATTCGCATCAATAAAATGCGCATCCCCCTGAAAAATTTGGCAGTGATTACGTTCGTAAAAGCCCTGACGCATGCGGGTTTGTTGGCTAATAACGTTTTCTGTGTGATTAAGAATATCAGCGAAAGAAGAACGAAGCAGATGGCTATGGTCACTGTAAAGCGGGTTTTGATTAAACTCGATAGTGCGGCTGACGGCATGGCGCAATGCCTTCGACGGTATGGTTCCCCAGTGTGTGCAGCCACCACCAATATTGTGGTAGCGCTCGATCACTGCGATACGCGCCCCCTGTTTCACCAGGCCCATCGCAGCACCCTCACCGCCGGGACCTGAGCCAATAACAATGGCATCGTAATCGTAAGACTGTTGCATACCCGTAAGTCCTATTTTATATACATTTTTACAACGGGATTCTAACATCTCGTCGCGAACATCCCAATTGTATCAGGGTTTTTTACCATGATTTGACAAAGCGTGGGGTTAACAGGCGGTCACAAACTTTGCCGGACTGTACGCTGAAAAGTTTGCTATAGTGCCGCTTCGGCATGCAAAACAGGCATAAAAATGGGCGTCAGAGCGCAGCAAAAAGAACGTACACGGCGTTCGCTTATTGAAGCGGCATTCAGTCAGCTGAGTGCCGAGCGCAGTTTTGCCAGCCTGAGTTTGCGTGAAGTCGCTCGCGAAGCGGGTATCGCGCCGACCTCCTTTTACCGTCACTTTCGTGATGTTGATGAGCTTGGGTTAACCATGGTTGATGAAAGTGGATTGATGTTGCGTCAGTTGATGCGCCAGGCACGACAGCGTATTGCAAAAGGAGGTAGCGTTATTCGTACCTCTGTATCAACATTTATGGAGTTTATTGGTAATAATCCCAATGCGTTCCGTCTGTTGCTACGTGAGCGTTCCGGTACTTCCGCGGCGTTTCGTGCTGCTGTTGCCCGCGAGATTCAGCATTTCATTGCTGAGCTTGCCGATTATCTCGAGCTGGAAAATCGCATGCCGCGCAGCTTTACGGAAGCGCAGGCGGAAGCAATGGTCACGATTGTTTTCAATGCGGGAGCAGAAGCATTAGACATTGATACTGAACAGAGACGTCAGCTTGAAGAACGCCTGGTGTTGCAGTTGCGCATGATTTCGAAGGGTGCTTATTACTGGTATCGCCGTGAGCAGGAGAGGTTGGCGGTAACATTAGAATCAAATCACTAAGCAGGTTAATAAGGATAATGACATGACTGAACAAACTCACCGGGACAGAGGGACGTTATTGTTAGCTTTTATCTCCGGGCTTTCGATAAATGGTTCTTTTTCGGTGCTTTTTAGCTCCATCGTGCCGTTTTCAATTTTCCCCATTATTGCTCTTGGCCTGGCGGTCTGGTGCTTGCATCAACGCTACCTTAACCGTGCGATGCCTGAAGGTATGCCTTCGTTGGCGGCGGCGTTTTTCCTGCTTGGTGTCCTGCTTTATAGCGCTATCGTTCGCGCTGAATACCCTGATATTGGTTCAAATTTTATCCCGGTTATCCTGATGGTCGCACTGATTTTCTGGATTGGGCTACGTCTTAAAGCAAAGAAGAAGCTGTGATAAAAAAAAGGTGAGCTCGGATCCAGACAAATTAAAGCACAAGGAAGGCTTTAAATTATGCGTTATCTTTCTTTATCCCTTTTCATCGTTTTTTTGGCGGGTTGTAGCGATCACGGGTCAACCTGGAAGTCTGCCGAGGATTTATATCCTGGCACGTCGACTGGTCAGATCCATGGTGATAAACGCACGCAGAGCCAGCGCTATCAGGATTGTTTGCGACAGGCTAGGCTGATAAAGGAAAATACGGGCAAGCATGGCGAGCTTAAACAGCACAAGTTGCGTTGTGTTAGTCGTTCTTATCAGCCGGATCCTGATTATATGAAAGTGATTGTGCGCTAGTTTCCTGAGCGTGAGAGTAATACGCCGCACTCCATATGGTGTGTATAAGGAAACTGATCAAACAGGGCTAATCTGGTGATGTCATGCGTTTGCGATAGCGTTTGCAAGTTATCGCTCAACGTTTGTGGATTACATGAAATATACAGAATCCGCGAATAACCCTGGACCATCTTTAATGTTTCGTCATCCAGCCCACTGCGCGGTGGATCGACAAAAATGGTTTCACATTGATAGCTTTTGAGGTCGATACCTTCTAACCGATTGAAGCTACGTACGCCGTTCATTGCCTGGGTAAATTCTTCTGCCGCCATGCGGATGATCTGTACGTTATCAATATGATTAGCCGTAATGTTGTATTGCGCTGATGCAACTGATGGTTTGGCGATTTCTGTCGCCAGTACGCGGCGGAAATTACGTGCGAGCGCCAGCGAGAAGTTACCGTTTCCGCAATAGAGTTCCAGTAGATCGCCGTGTGAATTTTGTGTCACATCTAAGGCCCACTCCAGCATCTGTATATTCATAGCCGCGTTAGGCTGCGTGAAGCTGTTTTCCACCTGGCGATAAATCATCTCTTTGCCCGCGACGGGCAAGCATTCATCAACGTAATCGCGATCCAGGCAAATTTTGGTTTTGGTGGCGCGGCCAATCAACTGTACATCAAACCCTTCGGCGCGAAGGTTATCGCGCAAGGTTGCTGCTGCAGCGCTCCATTTGTCTTCCAACTTGCGGTGGTACAGCAGGGAAATAACAATCTGATTGCTCATTGTCGACAGATAATCGATTTGGAACAGCTTATAACGCAGCACGTGATTGTCACGTAGCGCATCGATCATTTTTGGCATCATCTGGTTGATCAAGGCGCTGGCTGCGGGGAATTGATCGACACGAATACGTTGTTTGGTCTGTTGATCAAACATGATGTGATAGAGATCATCACCTTCGTGCCATATGCGGAACTCGGCGCGCATACGGTAGTGACTCACCGGTGAGCGGAACACCTCCACGTCGGGCGCGCTAAAAGGCGTCATTATTGCCTGTAAACGGCTGACCTTTTCCGTGAGTTGCGCGTCGTACTGTTCAATCGGGAGTTGTTCGGGTGTCATCTTTAATCCTGGTAATATGCCTGCTTGCCGGCGATTGTAGGGATTCAATGGTCGATGTCCAGCGTTGTCGCAAAAAGTGATTTTTTAGCAGTTTAGAAGTCTGGATTTCCATGTATCTAAAAAGTAGTATGCGTGCACCGGCCTCCCGAGGAGTTAAAAGGGAATCCAGTGTAAATCTGGAGCTGACGCGCAGCGGTAAAGAGTATCCAGGCGATTGCTGATGCAGACACTGTCTTCGGATGGGAAGTCTTCGCCTTATCATCGACTCCCAGCCCGAAGACCTGCCGGCGTAACGTCGCACTTCGTACGATTATCGCGTGCTATCAATCGTATGCCTGCGGCATCCTGTATGATTTTTTGGATGCTTAATCACCATGAAAAAGAATAAAAAAACGCTGTTGGCATTGAACACAGCGGCGCTCTACCTTTGGGTGCAAAACGGCTTCGCACAGGAGCCTGACAATACGCTGGTCACCACGGCGAACCGATTTTCTCAACCGGTGTCATCAGTATTAGCTTCAACCTCCGTTGTTACCCGTGAAGAGATTGATCGCTGGCAATCCAAAAGCGTTGCGGATGTCATGCGGCGTTTGCCTGGCGTAGATATCGCTCAAAGTGGTGGATTGGGTCAGCAAAGCTCACTGTTTATTCGTGGCACGGAGTCCCGCCATGTATTAGTGCTGATTGACGGTATTCGCTTGAATCAGGCGGGAATTAGTGGTTCTTCAGACCTTAGCCAAATACCTGTCTCCCTCGTACAACGTATTGAGTATGTTCGGGGGGCGCGTTCAGCTATATATGGTTCGGATGCTATTGGCGGCGTAGTCAATATTATCACCGGCCGCGACAAACCAGGCACCACTCTGACGGCCGGGATAGGATCGAATGGCTATCAGGCCTATGATGGTGCTACGCAGCAGATGCTTGGCGATCAGACTCGCGCCACGCTGGCGGCTAATTACACTTATACCCGTGGCTATGATGTTGTGGCTAATTACCCGGATGTCTATGGCGATCCGGCGCAAAAAGATCGCGACGGGTTTATGAGTAAAAGCCTGTATGGTGCGGTAGAGCACCAGTTTAATGATGAGTTTAGCGGTTTTTTCCGTGGTTATGGTTATGATAACCGTACTGCTTATGATAATAGCCTCAGTTTCGCGGTGCCCGGCGCGCTGGTGGATACTCGCCAGCTCTATAGCCAAACGTGGGATACCGGCTTGCGTTTCAACCGCGACATCTATTCTACCCAGTTAATTGCCAGCTATAGCCACACGAAAGATTATAATTACGATCCGCGCCTGGGCCGCTACGCTGAACCGGCAACGGCAGATGACGTTGAACAATATAACCTGCAATGGGGTAATACTCTTGCCGTGGGTTATGGCACTGTGAGTACAGGCGTTGACTGGCAAAAGCAAACATCTGAGCCGAATACTAACTTTGTCAGCGAGGGGCAAGAGCAGCGTAATACTGGCGTTTACGCGACGACCCAACAAAAATTGGGAAGCGTGACGCTGGAAGGTGCGGTTCGCGGTGACGATAACAATGCGTTTGGCTGGCACAATACCTGGCAGACTGGCGTGTCCTGGGAATTAGTTGATGGGTATAGCGTTTTCGCATCTTACGGTACGGCTTTCAAAGCACCTAATCTAAGCCAGGTTTATAGTGGAACCTATGGCAATCGCGATCTCAATCCGGAAAAAAGTAAACAGTGGGAAGGCGGTTTCGAGGGGCTCACTGGGCCGCTGAATTGGCGCGTATCCGGCTATCGCAACGATATTGAGGACCTTATCGATAGCGATCCCACCACTTTCCGCTATTACAACATTGGTAAAGTGTCCATAAAGGGTGTAGAAGCAACGGCCTCTTTTGACACCGGACCGGTCAGCCATTCTCTCTCGTATGATTATGTTGACCCACGCGACGGTCAGACGCATGAGGTTCTGCTTCGCCGCGCTAAGCAGCAGGTCAAATATCAACTGGACTATACGATCTATAGTTTAGACTGGTCGCTGAGCTATCAGTACCTGGGTGATCGTTACGATAAAGACTTCAATTCATCCTTTACGCCACGGACAGTGAAACTCGGTGGCGTTAGCCTGTGGGATCTCGCCGTTTCGTATCCGATCACATCCCAGCTTACCGTTCGTGGTAGAATCGCCAACCTGTTTGATAAAGATTACGAGACAGTTTATGGCTATCAAACTCCAGGAAGGGAGTACTACCTTAGCGGCAGCTATACCTTTTAAACAGCGCCCCACCGTACTGGTTTTTGATTCCGGGGTGGGCGGGCTTTCTGTCTATGATGAAATCCGGCAATTGTTGCCGGATCTTCATTATCTCTATGCCTTCGATAACGTCGCTTTTCCGTATGGGGAGAAGAGTGAAGATTTTATTGTCGAGCGTGTAGTGGATATCGTCTCTGCAGTGGAAAAATGTTATCCACTCTCTCTGGTGGTTATCGCGTGTAATACCGCCAGTACGGTAACGTTACCAGCGCTACGTGAGCGATTTGATTTCCCAGTAGTCGGTGTTGTGCCAGCGATTAAACCCGCTGCACGTTTAACACGTAACGGAATTGTTGGCCTGCTGGCGACGCGTGCTACGGTGAAACGCCGCTATACACATGAATTGGTTTCGCGTTTTGCCAGTGAATGTAAAATTGAAATGCTGGGTTCAGCAGAGCTGGTTGAGTTAGCTGAGGCAAAATTGCACGGGCGGATGATTTCTCTGGAAGAGATGACACAGATTTTGCAGCCATGGCTGCGTATGCAGGAACCGCCGGATACCGTCGTATTGGGATGTACCCATTTCCCCTTATTAAGCGAAGAATTGCAAAGCGTCTTGCCTGAAGGAACCCGATTAATCGATTCCGGTGCGGCTATCGCGCGCCGAACGGCCTGGTTGCTGGAACATGAATCACCAAAAGTGTATTCAACAGAAAGTAACACTGCTTTTTGTATGGAATTTACGGAAGAAACTGCTCAGTTAATGCCCGTTTTACAAAGATATGGCTTTGTAAAACTCGAGAAACTGGCGTTTTGAGTAAAAAAGAAACATTCGATTTTTTTTTTGCATTTAACACTTGTCAGCCGTCAGGAACTCCCTATAATGCGCCTCCACTGACACGGAACAACGGCTTACAGGTCGGCGTGTCAGGAAGAGAAAGGCGAATAAACCCTTGACTCTTCAGCGGCAAAGCGTAATATACGCAACCCGCGCCACACGAGATTGTGGCACCGCTCTTTAACAATTTATCAGACAATCTGTGTGGGCACTCGCAGGATTGATATCAACGTCTCCGGACGTAAAAAATATCAAGTCTTAAGAGTGAACACGTAATAAATTCATTACGACGTTTTCCTTGAGCATCGCTTCACGAGTTGAAGCAAATCAAACTTTAAATTGAAGAGTTTGATCATGGCTCAGATTGAACGCTGGCGGCAGGCCTAACACATGCAAGTCGAACGGTAGCACAGAAGAGCTTGCTCTTCGGGTGACGAGTGGCGGACGGGTGAGTAATGTCTGGGGATCTGCCCGATGGAGGGGGATAACTACTGGAAACGGTAGCTAATACCGCATAACGTCGCAAGACCAAAGTGGGGGACCTTCGGGCCTCACACCATCGGATGAACCCAGATGAGATTAGCTAGTAGGTGGGGTAACGGCTCACCTAGGCGACGATCTCTAGCTGGTCTGAGAGGATGACCAGCCACACTGGAACTGAGACACGGTCCAGACTCCTACGGGAGGCAGCAGTGGGGAATATTGCACAATGGGCGCAAGCCTGATGCAGCCATGCCGCGTGTATGAAGAAGGCCTTCGGGTTGTAAAGTACTTTCAGCGGGGAGGAAGGGAGAGAGGTTAATAACCTTTTTCATTGACGTTACCCGCAGAAGAAGCACCGGCTAACTCCGTGCCAGCAGCCGCGGTAATACGGAGGGTGCAAGCGTTAATCGGAATTACTGGGCGTAAAGCGCACGCAGGCGGTCTGTTAAGTCAGATGTGAAATCCCCGGGCTCAACCCGGGAACTGCATTTGAAACTGGCAGGCTTGAGTCTCGTAGAGGGGGGTAGAATTCCAGGTGTAGCGGTGAAATGCGTAGAGATCTGGAGGAATACCGGTGGCGAAGGCGGCCCCCTGGACGAAGACTGACGCTCAGGTGCGAAAGCGTGGGGAGCAAACAGGATTAGATACCCTGGTAGTCCACGCCGTAAACGATGTCGACTTGGAGGTTGTGCCCTTGAGGCGTGGCTTCCGGAGCTAACGCGTTAAGTCGACCGCCTGGGGAGTACGGCCGCAAGGTTAAAACTCAAATGAATTGACGGGGGCCCGCACAAGCGGTGGAGCATGTGGTTTAATTCGATGCAACGCGAAGAACCTTACCTGGTCTTGACATCCACAGAACTTTCCAGAGATGGATTGGTGCCTTCGGGAACTGTGAGACAGGTGCTGCATGGCTGTCGTCAGCTCGTGTTGTGAAATGTTGGGTTAAGTCCCGCAACGAGCGCAACCCTTATCCTTTGTTGCCAGCGGTTCGGCCGGGAACTCAAAGGAGACTGCCGGTGATAAACCGGAGGAAGGTGGGGATGACGTCAAGTCATCATGGCCCTTACGACCAGGGCTACACACGTGCTACAATGGCGCATACAAAGAGAAGCGACCTCGCGAGAGCAAGCGGACCTCATAAAGTGCGTCGTAGTCCGGATCGGAGTCTGCAACTCGACTCCGTGAAGTCGGAATCGCTAGTAATCGTGGATCAGAATGCCACGGTGAATACGTTCCCGGGCCTTGTACACACCGCCCGTCACACCATGGGAGTGGGTTGCAAAAGAAGTAGGTAGCTTAACCTTCGGGAGGGCGCTTACCACTTTGTGATTCATGACTGGGGTGAAGTCGTAACAAGGTAACCGTAGGGGAACCTGCGGTTGGATCACCTCCTTACCTGAAGATACTTTCCGGCGCAGTGTCCACAACAGATTGTCTGATGAAAAGAAACGAGCAGGATACCTTTATAGGCTTGTAGCTCAGGTGGTTAGAGCGCACCCCTGATAAGGGTGAGGTCGGTGGTTCAAGTCCACTCAGGCCTACCAAATTCTTACTCATGCTGCGTTATGCTCGCGGTCGTTTACTGAAGTAAACTTCCCGGTCGCATGCCTTGCCTGAGAAAGAATTAACTCTTGATTGAGTTTGGTAATAAAGGTCTCTGCAAGTGACTGTATGGGGCTATAGCTCAGCTGGGAGAGCGCCTGCCTTGCACGCAGGAGGTCAGCGGTTCGATCCCGCTTAGCTCCACCATATATGTCCTGAAATCCAATACTTCAGAGTGTACTGGCAACAGTATGCTGCGAAGTATTATGCTCTTTAACAATCCGGAACAAGCTGAAAATTGAAACGACACGTCGCGTCATTCTTCCGTAATAAAGAATGAAGGCGGTGTGTTCGAGTCTCTCAAATTATCACGACACATGTGCGTTGCAAAACGCCTGTGGGTTGTGAGGTTAAGCGACTAAGCGTACACGGTGGATGCCCTGGCAGTCAGAGGCGATGAAGGGCGTGCTAATCTGCGATAAGCGCCGGTAAGGTGATATGAACCGTTATAACCGGCGATACCCGAATGGGGAAACCCAGTGCAATCCGTTGCACTATCATGTCATGAATACATAGTGGCATGAGGCGAACCGGGGGAACTGAAACATCTAAGTACCCCGAGGAAAAGAAATCAACCGAGATTCCCCCAGTAGCGGCGAGCGAACGGGGAGGAGCCCGGAACCATCATCAGCTTGTGCATCAGTGGAAGCGTCTGGAAAGTCGCGCGACACAGGGTGAAAGCCCCGTACACGAAGATGCACCTGCTGTGAGTTCGAAGAGTAGGGCGGGACACGTGGTATCCTGTCTGAATATGGGGGGACCATCCTCCAAGGCTAAATACTCCTGACTGACCGATAGTGAACCAGTACCGTGAGGGAAAGGCGAAAAGAACCCCGGCGAGGGGAGTGAAAAAGAACCTGAAACCGTGTACGTACAAGCAGTGGGAGCCTCTTTAATGGGGTGACTGCGTACCTTTTGTATAATGGGTCAGCGACTTATATTCTGTAGCAAGGTTAACCGTATAGGGGAGCCGCAGGGAAACCGAGTCTTAACTGGGCGTTAAGTTGCAGGGTATAGACCCGAAACCCGGTGATCTAGCCATGGGCAGGTTGAAGGTTGGGTAACACTAACTGGAGGACCGAACCGACTAATGTTGAAAAATTAGCGGATGACTTGTGGCTGGGGGTGAAAGGCCAATCAAACCGGGAGATAGCTGGTTCTCCCCGAAAGCTATTTAGGTAGCGCCTCGTGAACTCATCTCCGGGGGTAGAGCACTGTTTCGGCTAGGGGGCCATCCCGGCTTACCAACCCGATGCAAACTGCGAATACCGGAGAATGTTATCACGGGAGACACACGGCGGGTGCTAACGTCCGTCGTGAAGAGGGAAACAACCCAGACCGCCAGCTAAGGTCCCAAAGTCATGGTTAAGTGGGAAACGATGTGGGAAGGCCCAGACAGCCAGGATGTTGGCTTAGAAGCAGCCATCATTTAAAGAAAGCGTAATAGCTCACTGGTCGAGTCGGCCTGCGCGGAAGATGTAACGGGGCTAAACCATGCACCGAAGCTGCGGCAGCGACGCTTATGCGTTGTTGGGTAGGGGAGCGTTCTGTAAGCCGTTGAAGGTGGCCTGTGAGGGTTGCTGGAGGTATCAGAAGTGCGAATGCTGACATAAGTAACGATAAAGCGGGTGAAAAGCCCGCTCGCCGGAAGACCAAGGGTTCCTGTCCAACGTTAATCGGGGCAGGGTGAGTCGACCCCTAAGGCGAGGCCGAAAGGCGTAGTCGATGGGAAACGGGTTAATATTCCCGTACTTGGTGTTACTGCGAAGGGGGGACGGAGAAGGCTATGTTAGCCGGGCGACGGTTGTCCCGGTTTAAGCGTGTAGGCTTGCATCCCAGGCAAATCCGGGGTGCTTTAAGGCTGAGGCGTGATGACGAGGCACTACGGTGCTGAAGTAACAAATGCCCTGCTTCCGGGAAAAGCCTCTAAGCTCCAGGTAACACTGAATCGTACCCCAAACCGACACAGGTGGTCAGGTAGAGAATACCAAGGCGCTTGAGAGAACTCGGGTGAAGGAACTAGGCAAAATGGTGCCGTAACTTCGGGAGAAGGCACGCTGGCGCGTAGGTGAAGGGACTTGCTCCCGGAGCTGAAGCCAGTCGAAGATACCAGCTGGCTGCAACTGTTTATTAAAAACACAGCACTGTGCAAACACGAAAGTGGACGTATACGGTGTGACGCCTGCCCGGTGCCGGAAGGTTAATTGATGGGGTTATCCGCAAGGAGAAGCTCTTGATCGAAGCCCCGGTAAACGGCGGCCGTAACTATAACGGTCCTAAGGTAGCGAAATTCCTTGTCGGGTAAGTTCCGACCTGCACGAATGGCGTAATGATGGCCAGGCTGTCTCCACCCGAGACTCAGTGAAATTGAACTCGCTGTGAAGATGCAGTGTACCCGCGGCAAGACGGAAAGACCCCGTGAACCTTTACTACAGCTTGACACTGAACATTGAGCCTTGATGTGTAGGATAGGTGGGAGGCTTTGAAGCGTGGACGCCAGTCTGCGTGGAGCCGACCTTGAAATACCACCCTTTAACGTTTGATGTTCTAACGTAGGCCCGTTATCCGGGCTGCGGACAGTGTCTGGTGGGTAGTTTGACTGGGGCGGTCTCCTCCTAAAGCGTAACGGAGGAGCACGAAGGTCAGCTAATCACGGTCGGACATCGTGAGGTTAGTGCAATGGCATAAGCTGGCTTGACTGCGAGAGTGACGGCTCGAGCAGGTGCGAAAGCAGGTCATAGTGATCCGGTGGTTCTGAATGGAAGGGCCATCGCTCAACGGATAAAAGGTACTCCGGGGATAACAGGCTGATACCGCCCAAGAGTTCATATCGACGGCGGTGTTTGGCACCTCGATGTCGGCTCATCACATCCTGGGGCTGAAGTAGGTCCCAAGGGTACGGCTGTTCGCCGTTTAAAGTGGTACGCGAGCTGGGTTTAGAACGTCGTGAGACAGTTCGGTCCCTATCTGCCGTGGGCGCTGGAAGACTGAGAGGGGTTGCTCCTAGTACGAGAGGACCGGAGTGAACGCACCACTGGTGTTCGGGTTGTCATGCCAATGGCATTGCCCGGTAGCTAAGTGCGGAAAAGATAAGCGCTGAAAGCATCTAAGCGCGAAACTTGCCTCGAGATGAGTCTTCCCTGACTCCTTGAGAGTCCTGAAGGGACGTTGAAGACGACGACGTTGATAGGCCGGGTGTGTAAGCGCAGCGATGCGTTGAGCTAACCGGTACTAATGACCCGTGAGGCTTAACCTTACAACGCCAGAGGCGTTTTGGTAGAGAGACGATAAAGATTTTCGGCTTGTAAACGGATAAAGAATCAGTGGCGCAGAATGAGCGTCACGAAAAGAATTTGCCTGGCGGCACTAGCGCGGTGGTCCCACCTGACCCCATGCCGAACTCAGAAGTGAAACGCCGTAGCGCCGATGGTAGTGTGGGGTCTCCCCATGCGAGAGTAGGGAACTGCCAGGCATCAGACATGACCATCCCGGTGACGCGGGGCGGGCGAAATACCTGATATCAGAAGCAACATTCTGAATTCAGTCCAGAATCGGTGGAGCGGTAGTTCAGTTGGTTAGAATACCTGCCTGTCACGCAGGGGGTCGCGGGTTCGAGCCCCGTCCGTTCCGCCACCCTATTTAGGGGCGTAGTTCAATTGGTAGAGCACCGGTCTCCAAAACCGGGTGTTGGGGGTTCGAGTCCCTCCGCCCCTGCCAGACAATAATCCTTTGCATCTGCAAAGGATTTTTTTTACCCTGAATAAGCACACTAAGTGCCCTAAATCCCCTTTCATTAATCCGCATATAAAGAGCCAGTTCTCACTGACCCTTAATTAATAGCTTGTCCTTTCTTAAATCATTATTGTGTAACGATCGGAAACTTGAGTAATTGACGTATATGTGACTGCTGATCGCTACTTTGCAACCAGACGGCATAAAGTGGGCGTATGGCGACGGGGGTATCAGGGATCACCACCAGATCCGAGTACGCATTATTCCAGACATCAGGCAGGAACGCACATGCACCAGTGGTATGTAAAAGATGCCGGGTCAAATGAGCAGATGTAGTGGTTAATACCGGTACATCATCGGCGCCGGCAAGGTAACTTTCATGTTGATGGAAATCCGCTCCCCACTCCAGTTTAATGTAATCATATTTGTCACGCTTCTCACTTTTGCGCGATCGAAACAGTGTCAGAGAAATATGGCCAATTTGCTGACTGGTTAACTCGTCCATTTTTGGCGCTTCTGTCGTGATGAGCAAATCCAACTGGCGTTCATGTAACTGCTTCACCAGTGAATGGCGTTGTGCAATACGTGCTTCCAGATGGAGGCTTTCAAGGCTCTCATAAAGCGTTTGTAGCCACGGTGTCAGATAAGCCTCCCAAAGGGATGCGCTAGCACCTACGGACAGCTCATGATGCTGCTGTGTTTGCGACACTTCTTTCTTCGCCGTCATCCAGGTGCTCATTAAATTCTCTGCGTAGGGTAATAAACGCTCTCCTGCAGAAGTCAGACGAATGTTATTACGGTGACGAGTGAAAAGATTCACTCCTAACTGATTTTCTAACTGCCTGATGCGAAAGCTTACGGCAGACTGCGTGAGATAAAGCGCTTCAGCGGCACGTCCAAAGTGGCGAGTTCTGCTCACTTCAAGAAAGGTTTTAAGTAATTCCGTATCCACAGTTATCCCCCAAAAAACTTTTGTCGTAATGATTTAAATGTTTTGTTTTACACTCTGTCAAGCCTATCTAATACTCCGCGCCATAAATAGCATGGCTATAAAAGAGTTAGGAGCGTGTAAAATGGCGGAAAGCTTCGCAACAACTAATCGTTTTTTCGATAACAAACATTACCCACGCGGATTCTCTCGTCATGGTGATTTCACCATTAAAGAGGCCCAGCTCCTGGAGCGTCATGGTTACGCTTTTAATGAGCTGGATCTGGCCAAGCGTGAACCCGCGACAGAAGAAGAGCGACTCTTTATTGAAGTTTGTCGTGGTATCCGTGAGCCGCAAACGGAAGCAGAACGTGTATGGTCTAAATACATGACGCGCATTAAGCGCCCGAAGCGCTTCCATACTCTTTCTGGCGGTAAGCCGCAAATGGAAGGGGTTGAGGATTATTCTGACAGCGATGATTAATTTTGATGGGGCTCGAGGCCCCATTATTTATTCTATACTCTTATGCAAATGGATGAACAAGCGGTCTATTGCCCGATAGCTTAACGCTTCGTGTAGATGATTGCGCTGTATGTTCTCCTCATCAGCCAAGTCAGCAATTGTACGTGCCACTTTTAACAGTCGCTGCCATGCTCTGGCAGAAAGCCCCAATCTGATTAGTACATCCTCCAGCCACTCTGCATCTTGTTGACTAATTGAGCACCACTGCTGGATTTCTGTATTTGTCAGTATCGCGTTAACTTTTGCACTACGTGCCAATTGTTTTTCCCGAGCGGCGAATACTCGTTCTCTGACGATTTCACTAGTCTCATGCCCCCGGACCTGGCGACTGAGAGTTCCCGGCGGTAACAACGGAACCTCAAGTGAAAGATCAAAACGATCAAGAAAGGGACCAGACAAGCGGCTCAAATAACGTAAAGTTTGCTGCGGAGAGCATCGATTGTGGATACCGCTATAGTGGCCACTTGGGCTCGGATTCATTGCGGCAACGAGCTGGAATCGGGCCGGATAGGTCACTTTTGCACGCGCGCGGGAAATTGAAATTTCTCCTGACTCAATGGGTTCCCGCAGCGCGTCCAGCACATTCCTTCCAAATTCAGGCAATTCATCGAGAAAGAGTACGCCATTATGGGCGAGTGAAATCTCTCCTGGTCTCGGTAATGATCCGCCGCCTACCAACGCAAACATTGATGAACTGTGATGAGGCGAACGGAACGGCCGCTGTCGCCATTTGTGTTGCAGGGTAGCGGTGCTCACCAGGCTTGCTATAGATGCACACTCCAGTGCCTCTCTGTTGCTTAATGGTGGCATCAATCCGGGTAGACGTGATGCCAGCATCGTTTTACCTGTACCGGGGGGCCCAAGTAGTAATAGGTTATGACCACCTGCTGCGGTAATTTCTAATGCACGCTTAGCTTGCTCTTGACCAATAATCTCGCTGAGATCCTGCTGTGTTGGACACTCAGTGAATGGAGGTATTATCGCGGAACTTAATGATTGTTGCCCATTTAAAAATGCACAAACTTCCTGCAAATGGTATCCCACCAAACTTTCTCCATGTTGAATCAGCGCAACTTCTTGCTGATTATCGCCCGAAAGAATGAGTTGGCGCCCCTCTGACAATGCCGCTATTGAGGCTGGAATAGCCCCCTGTATGCCACGTAGCGCACCGGTTAATGCGAGTTCACCCAGGAATTCGTAATGTGGGAGTTTATCCGCAGAGATTTGCTCTGAGGCCGCAAGAATAGCGATGGCGATGGGAAGGTCATAACGTCCTCCCTCTTTAGGAAGATCGGCTGGGGCTAAATTAACCGTGATGCGCTTTACAGGGAAAGTAAAGCCACTGTTGAGGATGGCACTTCTTACGCGATCTCTGGCTTCTTTAACCGTAGTTTCTGGTAGACCAACAAGTGACAGTCCAGGTAATCCGTTGCTTAAATGTACTTCAACCGACACTAAAGGTGCTTCTACACCGAGTGCAGCACGGGTTAATACCATGGCTAAAGCCATAACAGCTCCTTAGAGGCTACTCCAATAGGTTATTTGATTTGCCGGTTTGTCCCTGCTGTGCTCCTGTAACAGCGGTCACTGAAAGAGGTTCTGCTCGCCCCCAGTGTGCACACGATATCCCACCCATGCGATGACGCACTCTCCGTATTGCGTAACACTTCTGAAAAGATATTCTTCGGTACACGATTGTAAAAAATTGTTGTGCGTGATTTCACGAATGGCAGCGTTCTACTATCTGGAATCAAGGCGCTATGGCCGGTGTGTGATGATTTTTCAGCTTGTAGCTTATCTACTGAATAATAAAACTTTTCTTTCTTATCTTTTAAGGCGTCATAAAATTAACTGATGAAAAAAGTTGTCAATAGAACACTAACTGTGATAACTCTGTAGGCATTACTTCGAACAAGCAAAATAAAGAATAGAAAATGAAAGCCCTTCTACGAGTGATTAGCCTAGTCGTGATTAGCGTGGTGGTGATTATTATCACACCGTGCGGGGCATCGCTTGGAGAAAGAAAGGCTTAAAAATCAAGTCTGAATTCAAAAAACCCCCGCACCGAAAGGTTCGGGGGTTTTTTTTCGACCCAGGCTAACGTGAAGTGAATGAGAGAGGAATCGAGAATGAACAGTAGCATAAAATGCTGTTGTTCCTGGCCAGAGGCGGGGGAATAACTATGAATGGTGCTCAGTGGGTGGTTCAGGCGTTGCGTGCGCAAGGTGTGGAAACAGTATTTGGTTATCCTGGCGGAGCCATCATGCCCGTATACGATGCGCTTTATGATGGCGGCGTCGAACATCTACTGTGTCGTCATGAGCAGGGTGCAGCCATTGCGGCGATCGGTTATGCGCGTTCAACCGGTAAAGTTGGCGTCTGTATCGCTACCTCAGGTCCTGGTGCAACTAACCTTATTACCGGGCTGGCGGATGCCATGATGGATTCGGTACCGGTTGTGGCGATTACCGGGCAGGTATCTGCTGCTTTTATTGGCACGGATGCCTTTCAGGAAATCGATGTGCTGGGGTTGTCACTGGCCTGTACCAAACATAGTTTCCTGGTTGAATCTTTAGAGGAGCTTCCCGCAGTGATGGCTGAAGCTTTTGCTATCGCACAGTCCGGTCGTCCTGGTCCGGTCCTGGTTGATATTCCAAAAGATATTCAGCTGGCCACTGGCGAATTAACGCCATATTTATTGCCGGTTGAAGAAGCGCCAACCCATCCTGATAAGGCATTACAGCAGGCACGCGCGATGCTAATGCATGCAAAGAAGCCCATACTGTACGTGGGCGGGGGCGTCGGAATAGCACAGGCCGTTCCGGCGCTACGTGCCTTTGCCAGAGAGACGGGTATCCCTACGGTGGCTACGCTGAAGGGGTTAGGCGCACCTGACGTCAACGATCCTTGCTATCTTGGCATGTTGGGAATGCATGGTACTAAAGCCGCTAATCTTGCTGTTCATGAGTGTGACTTATTAATCGCCATTGGTGCGCGTTTTGACGATCGTGTCACCGGCAAGCTGGACACTTTTGCCCCTTACGCCAGTGTGATTCATATGGACATCGACCCTGCAGAATTGAATAAATTGCGCCGGGCGCATATTACCTTACAAGGTGACTTTAACGCGTTATTGCCTGACATGTATCAGCCTATTGAAATTTGTGCATGGCGTGAACAGGTGATGGCGCTGAAAGCGCAGCACGGTTGGCGTTACGATCATCCAGGGGAAGCAATTTATGCACCTCTGTTCTTACAACAGCTTTCGGCACGTAAACCTGATAATACGGTGGTGACCACTGATGTTGGCCAGCATCAGATGTGGGCAGCGCAGCATATGCGTTTCAGCGCGCCGGAAAATTTTATCACTTCCGCCGGGCTGGGAACGATGGGCTTTGGTTTGCCTGCCGCCGTTGGTGCGCAGGTAGCCCGCCCACACGATATGGTCATCTGCGTTTCGGGTGACGGCTCGTTTATGATGAATGTGCAGGAACTGGGAACCATTAAACGAAAACAGCTACCGGTGAAAATCGTCTTGCTGGATAACCAACGTTTAGGGATGGTTCGACAGTGGCAGCAGCTATTTTTCTCTGAACGCTATAGTGAGACTAACCTCTCTGATAATCCGGATTTCCTGATGTTGGCACGCGCTTTTGGTATCCCGGGCCAACAGATCACGCGTAAAGACCAAGTCGACGGTGCGTTAGACGCCCTGCTGAAAAGTGAAGGCCCCTACATATTACATGTTTCTATCGACGAGCTTGAAAATGTCTGGCCACTGGTCCCACCGGGAGCCAGCAACGCAAATATGATGGAGAAAATTTCATGAACCAACACCAATTATCTATCGAAGCGCGTTTCCGACCTGAATTATTGGAACGCATTTTACGCGTTGTGCGCCATCGCGGCTTTCAGGTTTGTGCCATGAATATGGCCCCTGCGATCGACCTTCAGAATATAAATATTGAAATGACCGTTGCCAGCCAACGCTCAGTCGATTTACTGTCATCGCAGTTAAGCAAATTAATGGACGTTGAATGCGTCCAGGTTCAACAACAAACAACACAACAAATCCGCGCTTAGCCGCGAGAGGGAATAAGAATGTCGACGAAGAAAGCAGACTTTATCTGGTTCAATGGCGAGATGGTTAAATGGGAAGAGGCGAAAGTTAGCGTGATGTCCCATGCGTTGCATTACGGTACGTCAGTGTTTGAAGGCGTCCGCTGCTACGACTCGCACAAGGGACCCGTTGTTTTCCGCCATCGTGAACATATGCAACGCCTGCATGACTCGGCAAAAATTTACCGCTTCCCTGTCAGCCAGAGCGTCGATGAACTGATGGAAGCGTGCCGTAAGGTACTGCGTGAAAACAAACTGAAAAGTGCTTACATTCGTCCACTGGTATTCGTCGGTGATGTTGGTCTGGGCGTGAATCCTCCAGACGGTTACAGCACTGATGTCATTATTGCTGCTTTCCCATGGGGAGCTTACTTGGGTGCTGAAGCACTGGAGCAAGGTATTGACGCGATGGTTTCCTCCTGGAACCGTGTTGCGCCAAATACCCTTCCGACCGCGGCAAAAGCCGGTGGTAACTACCTTTCTTCACTGCTTGTCGGTAGCGAAGCGCGCCGTCATGGTTATCAGGAAGGGATCGCTCTGGATACCCAAGGCTATATTTCTGAAGGTGCTGGCGAGAACCTGTTTGAAGTGAAGGATGGCATTCTGTTCACCCCACCCTTTACTTCATCCGCTCTGCCGGGCATCACACGTGATGCAATTATCAAACTGGCGAAGGATTTGGGTATAGAAGTGCGCGAGCAGGTTCTGTCGCGTGAATCGCTGTACCTGGCTGATGAAGTCTTCATGTCCGGAACTGCCGCTGAAATTACCCCAGTCCGCAGCGTTGATGGTATTAAGGTGGGTGAAGGAAAACGTGGTCCTGTGACCAAACGTATTCAGCAAGCCTTCTTTGGTTTATTCACTGGCGAGACAGAAGATAAATGGGGCTGGTTAGATCCGGTTAACCCATAAATAACGATTTAGCGAGCGGGGAATTCCCTGCTCGCAACTTTTTCAGACTGGAGTAAATAGAGCATGCCTAAGTACCGTTCCGCCACCACCACCCATGGCCGAAATATGGCAGGTGCCCGTGCCCTGTGGCGCGCAACCGGAATGACTGATGATGATTTCGGTAAACCGATCATTGCGGTCGTTAACTCATTCACCCAATTTGTACCGGGACACGTGCATTTGCGCGATTTGGGAAAACTTGTCGCCGAGCAAATTGAAGCGTCCGGTGGCGTCGCTAAAGAGTTCAACACTATCGCTGTCGATGACGGTATTGCGATGGGACATGGTGGCATGCTGTATTCACTGCCGTCTCGCGAATTAATTGCTGACTCCGTCGAGTACATGGTTAACGCACACTGTGCAGATGCCATGGTCTGTATCTCTAACTGCGACAAAATTACCCCCGGGATGCTGATGGCAGCCTTGCGCCTCAATATTCCGGTGATCTTTGTTTCCGGTGGTCCAATGGAAGCCGGTAAAACCAAACTGTCCGATAAGATCATCAAGCTGGACCTGGTTGATGCCATGATCCAGGGCGCGAATCCCAATGTGAGCGATGCGGATAGTGAGCAAATTGAACGTTCAGCCTGCCCAACCTGCGGCTCCTGTTCCGGTATGTTTACCGCGAACTCGATGAACTGTCTGACCGAAGCGCTGGGGCTGTCGCAACCGGGTAATGGCTCGTTGTTAGCAACCCACGCCGATCGTAAAGAGCTGTTCCTGAACGCGGGCAAGCGTATCGTGGGCCTGGCGAAACGTTACTACGAGCAGGATGACGAAAGCGTGCTGCCGCGCAATATCGCCAATAAAACTGCCTTTGAAAACGCCATGACGCTGGATATCGCGATGGGCGGTTCAACCAATACCGTTCTGCATCTGCTGGCTGCTGCACAGGAAGGCGGTGTAGATTTTAATATTTCCGATATCGACCGCCTCTCCCGCAAAGTTCCTCATCTGTGCAAAGTTGCCCCGAGTACGCAAAAATATCATATGGAAGATGTGCATCGCGCCGGCGGTGTTCTGGGTATCCTTGGCGAGTTGGATCGTGCAGGGCTGCTGGATAATAGTGTTAAAAACATCCTTAATCTGACGC
This sequence comes from [Pantoea] beijingensis, assembly GCF_022647505.1. Lineage (NCBI taxonomy): Bacteria > Pseudomonadati > Pseudomonadota > Gammaproteobacteria > Enterobacterales > Erwiniaceae > Erwinia > [Pantoea] beijingensis. Next base: position 3,905,185 of record NZ_CP071409.1, on the reverse strand, counting down.
TGAAAGAGACACTGGAGCAGTACGACATCATGCTGACCCAGGATGAAAGCGTGAAGAAAATGTTCCGTGCCGGTCCGGCAGGTATTCGCACCACGCAGGCATTCTCACAGGATTGCCGCTGGGATACGCTGGATAACGATCGTCAGGAAGGCTGTATCCGTTCCCGTGAGTATGCCTTCAGTCAGGATGGCGGTCTGGCGGTACTGTACGGCAATATGGCGGAAGACGGTTCGATTGTAAAAACCGCCGGCGTTGAGAAAGAGAGCCTGACATTCCGTGGCCCAGCGAAGGTATATGAAAGCCAGGATGCGGCGGTAGAAGCGATTTTGGGCGGTAAAGTGGTTGCAGGCGATGTCGTCGTTATCCGCTATGAAGGCCCGAAAGGTGGCCCGGGAATGCAGGAAATGCTCTATCCCACCACCTACCTTAAATCCATGGGACTCGGTAAAAGCTGTGCGCTCATCACCGATGGTCGTTTCTCCGGCGGCACCTCTGGCCTGTCAATCGGTCACGTTTCTCCTGAAGCGGCAAGCGGCGGTACCATCGCATTGGTGAAAGATGGCGATATGATCGATATCGATATTCCGAACCGTGGCATCAAGCTTGACGTAGCGGACAGTGAACTTCACGCGCGCCGCGAAGAGGAAGAGGCGCGTGGTGAAGCGGCCTATACGCCACACGGACGCGAGCGTTCTGTCTCCTTTGCTCTGCGTGCTTATGCGCTGTTAGCAACCAGTGCCGATAAAGGTGCGGTACGCGATAAGAGCAAGCTGGGAGGCTAAACATGGCAGAGTCTCAACCGCTATCGGAAAAGCCTGATGGCGCAGAGTACCTGCGAGCGGTTCTCCGTTCGCCGGTGTACGAAGTGGCACAGGTGACGCCGCTGCAGAAAATGGAAAAAATCTCGTCACGTTTTGCGAACACTATTTTAGTTAAGCGTGAAGATCGGCAGCCAGTCCACAGTTTTAAGCTTCGTGGTGCCTACGCAATGATTGCCGGGCTGACCGACGAGCAAAAAGCACGTGGTGTTGTAACGGCTTCCGCGGGTAACCATGCGCAAGGCGTAGCGCTTTCCGCCAGCAAGCTGGGGATCAAATCATTGATCGTGATGCCACTAGCGACCGCGGACATTAAAGTGGATGCGGTGCGTGCCTTTGGCGGTGAGGCTTTGCTGTTTGGTGCCAATTTTGATGAGGCAAAAGCGAAGGCGATCGAATTATCGGAAGCGCAGGGTTACACCTTCGTTCCGCCGTTCGATCATCCTGCAGTCATCGCCGGTCAGGGCACGCTGGCGATGGAGTTGTTGCAGCAGGATGCACATCTCGATCGTATCTTTGTTCCGGTTGGTGGTGGTGGACTGGCGGCTGGCGTAGCCGTATTAATTAAGCAGCTGATGCCGCAGATTAAGGTCATTGCCGTTGAAGCGGAAGACTCGGCCTGCCTGAAAGCGGCACTGGAAGCAGGGGAACCTGTTGACCTGCCTCGTGTTGGATTGTTTGCTGAAGGCGTTGCAGTGAAGCGCATTGGCAATGAAACCTTCCGTCTGTGCCAGGCTTATCTGGACGATATCATCACGGTAGACAGTGATGCGATTTGTGCTGCCATGAAGGATCTGTTTGAAGATGTCCGTGCGGTGGCAGAACCCTCGGGGGCGCTGGCATTGGCAGGAATGAAGAAGTACATCCAGCAGCATGACATCAAAGGGGAACGCCTGGCACATATCCTTTCAGGGGCAAACGTTAACTTCCACGGATTGCGTTATGTCTCAGAGCGCTGCGAATTGGGTGAGCAACGTGAAGCCCTTCTGGCGGTGACCATTCCTGAACAACAAGGGAGCTTCCTGACATTTTGCCAGCTGCTGGGTGGACGTTCGGTCACCGAGTTTAATTACCGCTATGCGGACGCAGATAACGCCTGCATCTTTGTCGGTGTGCGTTTGACCCGGGGCCTTGAAGAGCGGAGCGAAATTATTTCGTTACTGACCGAAGGTGGTTACAAGGTGGTCGATCTCTCTGACGACGAGATGGCAAAGCTACACGTGCGTTATATGGTCGGTGGACGTCCTTCGAAGCCGCTACGCGAGCGGTTGTTTAGCTTCGAGTTTCCTGAGGCACCTGGCGCATTACTGCGTTTTCTGCAAACGCTGGGTACGCACTGGAACATTTCACTGTTTCATTATCGCAGCCACGGTACTGATTACGGACGCGTGCTGGCAGGCTTCGAACTGGGAGAAAACGAGCCGGAGTTTGAGCGCCATCTCACCGCACTGGGCTATGATTGTCATGATGAAACACGTAACCCGGCGTTCAGCTTTTTCCTCGCCGGGAATGAGAAATAGTTACAGCAGATTCCAGAATGCCTGGATAAGCGGCTCATTGAGCCGCTTTTTTTGTACGCATACACCGAGCTCAAATGGCGCAACGGAGGTTACATTATCCAGCACCAGCACACGGTTACGCACTGGCTCAGGGCTATTCTCCAGTACGATATCGGGTAACAGGGCGATGCCACAGCCTAGTGCAACCATTGAAACGATCGCTTCATGACCCGATACCGAGGCATAAATTAGCGGATTCGCAATATGCAGGCGACGAAACCAGAGATCGATTCGTCGCCTCACCGGCCCCTGTTCTGGCAGGATAAAAGGAATTTGGGACCAGTCGGGATGGTGCTGTGTTGCCTGCGCCCTCACCGTACATGCAAGAGCGGGAGCGATCAAAACAAGGGGGATATCACCGAGAGGCGTAAAGCCAATGCTGGCTGGCAGTGTTTCAGGTCGACCCGCAATCGCTAAATCTGCATCGTTGGATTGTATTTTTTCGACGGCATCGGCGGCATCACCGGTGGTCAGTTTAATTTCCACCTGCGGGTGCTCGGCGCGGAAACGATCAAGTATTGGTGGCAAATGGCTGTAGGCTGCGGTTACCGAGCAAAAAAGGCGGAGCTCGCCGCTTAATGAGGGGCCATTCTGTCCAATAGCATGGCGTAGCTGCTGGTATTGCAGCAGGGTGTGTTGTGCGAATTCCCGCAGGCGATCCCCGGCATCGGTCAGGATGACCGTGCGGTTATCGCGTAAAAAAAGTGATTGTCCAAGATCCTCTTCGAGTCTTTGAATCTGGCGGGAAAGCGTTGACGGGCTGACATGCATCGCTCTTGCCGTACGCCCAAAATGGCGGCTTTCAGCCAAATGTAGAAACAGTTTCAGATCTCGTAAATCCATGCGATGCAGGCCTCGTTTTTGCGTTGCACTTATTGCAATGTCACGTTGTTAATATATCAATTTAAGCAACGCATTTCCTGTCATATGATGGGAAACATTCAAGGCAGGTTGATAAGCGCCTCGCCCGTCGAACAAATGATAAACATAACCTTATAATGGAGTACCCATGGCTAACTATTTCAACACCCTGAACTTGCGCAACCAATTAGCGCAATTAGGTAAATGCCGCTTTATGTCGCGTGACGAGTTTGCTGATGAAGCAAGCTACCTGAAAGGGAAAAAAGTCGTGATTGTTGGCTGTGGCGCCCAGGGATTAAACCAGGGCCTCAACATGCGTGATTCAGGACTGGACATCGCCTATGCTCTGCGTGCCGAAGCGATCGCTGAAAAACGCGCATCATGGCGTAAAGCCACCGAAAATGGTTTCAAAGTTGGCACCTATGAAGAGCTGATTCCACAAGCCGACCTGGTGGTAAACCTGACGCCGGACAAGCAGCACTCAACCGTGGTTCAAGCGGTTCAGCCAATGATGAAAGAGGGCGCTGCGCTGGGTTATTCTCACGGCTTCAACATTGTTGAAGTGGGCGAAACCATTCGTAAAGATATTACCGTGGTGATGGTTGCACCGAAATGTCCGGGAACTGAAGTGCGTGAAGAGTACAAACGCGGCTTTGGCGTACCGACGCTGATCGCGGTTCACCCGGAAAACGATCCGAAAGGTGAAGGTATGGCCATCGCCAAAGCCTGGGCAGCGGCAACCGGTGGTCACCGTGCGGGCGTGCTGGAATCCTCATTTGTTGCGGAAGTCAAATCTGACCTGATGGGTGAGCAAACTATTCTGTGTGGCATGCTGCAGGCGGGTTCTTTACTCTGCTTTGACAAGCTGGTAGCAGAAGGCACTGACCCTGCTTATGCTGAAAAACTGATTCAGTTTGGCTGGGAAACTGTGACCGAGGCGCTGAAGCAGGGCGGGATCACATTAATGATGGACCGCCTTTCCAACCCGGCGAAGGTGCGTGCATACGCCCTGTCTGAGCAGTTAAAAACCATTATGGCGCCGCTGTTCCAGAAACATATGGATGACATCATCTCCGGTGATTTCTCTTCCGGCATGATGGCTGACTGGGCGGACGATGATAAGAAGCTGTTGGGCTGGCGTGAAGAGACGGGTAAAACCGCCTTCGAAACCGCCCCGCAATTCGAAGGGAAAATTGCTGAACAGGATTACTTCGATCAGGGCGTTCTGATGATTGCGATGGTGAAAGCGGGTGTTGAACTGGCATTCGAAACCATGGTGGATGCGGGCATCATTGAAGAGTCAGCTTACTACGAATCACTGCATGAGCTGCCGCTGATTGCAAATACCATCGCGCGTAAGCGTCTGTACGAAATGAATGTGGTTATCTCGGATACCGCAGAATATGGTAACTACCTGTTCTCTTACGCTGCCGTACCGCTGCTGAAAGAGTTTATGACCACGCTGCAAGCTGGCGATTTGGGTAAAGCGATCGCAGCCGGTTCCGTCGATAACGCGCAGTTGCGTGATATTAACGAGGCCATTCGTCATCACCCGATTGAAGCGGTTGGCCGTAAATTACGTGGTTATATGACCGATATGAAACGTATTGCGGTAGCTAGCTAATTCCCAAACTCCCCCGATGCCGGGGGAATGTAGATAAAAAGGAGCCGAGCGATCGGCTCCTTTTTTAATTGCGGTACAGCACCTTAATGATGTGATAACCGAACTGCGTATGCAGTGGGCCATACGGCGTAATCAGCGGACAGGAAAAAACCACTTTATCGAACGCCGGCACCATAGCGCCCTGCTTAAACTCGCCTAAATGGCCGCCTTTTTTACCAGACGGGCAAATCGAATGTTTTTTGGCCAGTTTTTCAAAGTCTGCGCCATTTTCCAGCTGTGCCAGAATCTCCTGAGCCTGTTTCTCTTCTTTAACAAGGATATGCAGTGCTGCCGCTGTTTTTGCCATGATAGTACCTTGAGTCATATTGATTTCGCTGGCTATACTACCACGCTGAAATTTATCCCCCTCTGCCTTTTTCACTGAGCGATTTCACTTATGCGTTTAAATCCAGGTCAACAACAAGCCGTCGAATTCGTTACCGGACCCTGTCTGGTTCTGGCGGGGGCGGGATCCGGTAAAACACGTGTGATAACCAATAAAATCGCTCATCTGATCCGTGAATGCGGTTATCAGGCGCGTCATATTGCTGCAGTGACGTTTACCAATAAAGCTTCCCGTGAGATGAAAGAGCGAGTTGCACAAACGCTTGGGCGTAAAGAATCGCGTGGCCTGATGATTTCCACGTTTCATACGTTAGGGCTTGAGATCATTAAGCGTGAGTATGCAGCGCTCGGGATGAAAGCGAAGTTCTCACTGTTTGACGATCAGGACCAGATGGCCTTGCTGAAGGATCTCACCGCAGAGTGGCTGGAAAATGACAAAGCCTTATTACAACAGCTGATCTCGACCCTCTCTAACTGGAAAAATGATCTGATCGATCCTTCTCACGCTGCGGCGAGAGCAAACAGCGAGCGCGATAAAATTTTCGCCCACTGTTATGCCCTGTACGATCGTCATCTTAAGTCCTGTAATGTGCTTGATTTTGACGATCTTATTTTACTGCCAACGCTGTTGCTACAGCGTAATGAAGAGGTCCGTGAGCGCTGGCAGCAGCGTATTCGTTATCTGCTGGTAGATGAGTATCAGGACACTAATACCAGCCAGTATGAGCTGGTGAAACTGCTGGTGGGCGCACGTGCGCGTTTTACCGTAGTAGGGGATGATGACCAGTCGATCTACTCCTGGCGCGGGGCCCGCCCACAAAATCTGGTACTGCTCAAAGAGGATTTCCCTGCGCTACAGGTGATTAAACTGGAACAGAATTACCGCTCATCTGAACGCATCCTTAAAGCAGCGAACATTTTGATTGCGAATAATCCGCATGTTTTTGAGAAGCGACTCTTCTCTGAGCTAGGCTATGGTGCTGAGCTCAAAGTGGTGACGGCGAACCACGAGGAGCACGAAGCTGAACGCGTGACCGGAGAACTTATCGCCCATCACTTTATTAATAAAACGCAGTATAAAGACTATGCCATTCTCTATCGCGGCAACCACCAGTCACGCGTATTTGAAAAGATGCTGATGCAAAACCGTATCCCTTACCGCATCTCAGGTGGAACCTCTTTCTTTTCGCGTCCGGAGATAAAGGACTTGCTGGCTTATCTGCGGATTTTAACCAACCCGGATGACGACAGTGCGTTCCTGCGCATTGTGAATACGCCGCGCCGGGAGATTGGTCCGGTTACGCTGCAGAAACTGGGCGAATGGGCGATGCAGCGGAATAAAAGCATGCTGAACGCCAGTTTTGATATGGGACTGGAGCAAACGCTGAACGGCCGTGGACTGGAATCACTGCAGCGCTTTACCTTCTGGCTACGGGATATTTCACAACTGGCGGAACGTGAGCCTGTGGCTGCGGTGCGTGATTTGATTCACGGTATCGATTATGAAAGCTGGTTGTTCGAAACCTCCGCCAGCCCAAAAGCCGCCGAAATGCGAATGAAAAACGTCAATACGCTATTTCAGTGGATGACGGAAATGCTCGAAGGGTCGGAAATTGATGAGGCGATGACCTTAACCCAGGTTGTCACGCGTTTTACCCTGCGCGATATGATGGAACGCGGAGAGAGTGATGAAGAGCTCGATCAGGTACAGCTGATGACGCTGCATGCATCAAAAGGTCTGGAGTTTCCTTACGTTTATCTTGTCGGTATGGAAGAGGGGCTGTTGCCGCATCAGAGCAGTATCGATGAAGACAATGTGGAAGAAGAACGCCGACTCGCCTATGTAGGGATCACGCGCGCGCAGAAAGAGCTGACGTTTACTTTATGCCGCGAGCGTCGACAATATGGTGAAATTGTACGGCCCGAGCCTAGCCGTTTTCTGCTGGAGCTGCCTCAGGATGACCTGCAATGGGAAACGGAGCGAAAAGTTGTGAGCGCTGAGGAGAGGATGCAGAAAGGGCAAAGCCATTTAGCGAATATCCGGGCGCAGTTAGCGAAGGCAAAAGGGGGATAACCCCGGCGGCGACGCAACTTAACATGGCTTAAGGTTGCCCCCAGGCAGTGAACGTCAAGCAATGTAGCCGATGCCAACCCGGCATCAGCGACAAAATAAATCAGGAGATGATTAACGGCCAGTGAACATAACTCTGCCAGTGGCTCTCTTGCTCAAGCAGCTCCGCGCGCAGCGGATGCGCTTCCAGCCAGTCGGTCGGGAGTGTTAACGATAACGTTTCGTCATCAGCATGCAGACGCACTGCTGGCAGCGTGTCATCGCGGCGGCGACTGGCAAAAATAATGGCTAAACGCAGCAGCCGGCATAGCCGTTCCGCCATACGTTGTGGCACGGCATTTTGCTGACTTAATAGCCCAAGGTCGATGTTGTTACCCTGGTTTTGCAACAGCGTTGCCAGCAATTTTTTCTGGGCGGGAGTAAAGCCAGGCATCGCGAGGTGGCGAATCAGATAGGCTGCATGTTGCGGGGCTTGCTTGAAATCTACACTAAGGCCGATTTCATGGATCAGACTGGCATTTTCCAGTAATTCACAGCAGCGCTCATCCAACTTCCAGTTTTGCTTCACCTGACGAGCAAAGCTTTCTGCCAGTTGGCGTACGCGCTCTGCCTGCTCGGTGTCAATTGTGAACCTGCGTTGGACATTCTGCAGCGTGCGACTACGAATATCACGATCGACGGGTAAGTGCAGCATGCCATAAACGAGTCCCTCGCGTAACGCGCCACCCGCTAATGTCATACTTTCGATACCCAATTCGTTAAAAATGGCGATCAGGATCGATAAGCCGCTCGGGAAAACTAACGCTCGTTCCAGTGTTAGTCCTTCGATTTCCAACTCCTCCAGCTTGCCACACTGAATGGCGCGCTGCTTAAGTTGTTGCAGCTTGGACAGCGTGATTTGCTCATCCATGCCCTGTGCAACCATAATTTCCTGCAGTGCCTGTACGGTACCGGACGCACCAACGCAAATCTGCCATCCTTGCGTTCTTAGGGCTGCAGCAACCGGCTGGATCATCGCCCGTGCGGCCTGCTCTGCCTGTTCGAAATTCGCTTTACCCAGATGACGATCGGTGAAATAACGTTCAAGCCAGGTCACGCAGCCCATTGGTAAACTGAATAGTGATGTCGCATGCGCGCCATCGCCAGTCACGAGTTCGGTACTGCCGCCGCCAATATCAACGACTAAACGCTTATCAGAACCACCAGTGGTATGTGCGACGCCCTGATAAATCAGCCGTGCTTCTTCCTCACCGCTGATGACGTTAATAGTGCTGCCGAGAATATGCTGGGCTTTAGACAGAAAAATATCCGCATTAGCGGCTAGCCTGAGCGTTGCAGTAGCGACAACCCTAATTTGCTCCAGCGGGATATCCTGGAGTTGTTCAGAAAATAGCCGCAGGCACTGCCAGCCTCGCGCCATTGCTTCATCAGAAAGATGATTGGCGTTGTCAAGGCCGGCCGCGAGGCGAACTTTACGTTTAATCCGCGCGACGGTCTGGATACTTCCAGCGACTTCACGCACCACCAACATATGAAAGCTGTTAGATCCAAGATCGATCGCAGCATAAAGTGACGACGCGCTTAGCATAGCTGACTTAACCCGGGCGTTTACGGTTGTTATTACGGGGTGCGCTGCTGCGGCGATTGTTATTGCCCCCACGACGTGGGCCGTTGCCTGAGCGGTTACGCGTTAAGCGTTTCGGCGGTGGCAAATCGGTCATCAGCGCTTCGCTGTTGTATTTACTCATTGGAATACTGTGGCCGATATATTCTTCAATCGCTGTCAGATTGAGCGCGTACTCTTCGCATGCCAGGCTAATTGAATGCCCGCTAGCTCCAGCGCGACCGGTACGGCCAATGCGATGCACATAATCTTCACGATCGTCCGGAAGATCGTAGTTAAACACGTGCGTAACGGCGGGAATGTGCAAGCCACGCGCTGCAACATCGGTTGCCACCAGGATATCAACGTCACCTTTGGTGAAGTCGTCGAGAATACGCAGGCGTTTTTTCTGCGCGACATCTCCAGTCAGCAAACCAACACGATGTCCGTCGGCGGCCAGATGGCCCCAGATATCCTCACAACGATGCTTGGTATTTGCGAAGATGATTGCACGATCGGGCCACTCTTCTTCCAGCAGCGTTTGCAACAGGCGCATTTTCTCTTCGTTGGAAGGATAGAACAGCTCTTCTTTGATGCGGTGGCCCGTTTTCTGTTCCGGTTCAACTTCGACATATTCAGCGTTGTTCATATGTTCAAAAGCCAACTCACGTACGCGATAAGAGAGCGTCGCGGAGAACAGCATATTCAGACGTTGATTGGTTGCCGGCATGCGGCGGAATAGCCAACGGATATCTTTAATAAAGCCAAGATCAAACATGCGGTCGGCTTCGTCCAGTACGACGACCTGAATCGCACCAAGATTGATGTGATTTTGTTTAGCATAATCAATTAAGCGGCCGGTAGTACCGATCAGGATGTCCACACCACTTTCCAGCACCTTAAGCTGTTTATCGTAGCCATCGCCGCCGTAAGCCAGCCCGAGTTTTAAGCCAGTAGATTTTGTCAGTGGCTCAGCATCGGCATGAATTTGTACTGCCAGTTCGCGCGTAGGGGCCATGATTAGCGCGCGAGGTTGATTCACCTGGCGGCCAGGTGCCGCAGGGTGAGAAAGGAGATGATGGAACGTTGACGTCAGAAACGCCATCGTTTTGCCGGTACCTGTTTGCGCCTGACCTGCTACATCACGTCCGGAGAGCGTAAAAGGCAATGCAAGCGCCTGGATGGGCGTGCAATTATGAAACCCTTTACTTTCAAGGGCTTCAATCACCTGAGGGTGCAGGGCGAAGTCGGAAAACTTCTTTTCGGTTAAGTGTGTTTTGCTCATAGTGTGATAGAATATCAGCTTACTATTGCTTTACGAAAGCGTATCCGGTGAAATAAAGTCAACCTAAGTTGGCAGATTTTACGCCAACCAGCCAGGCATAAACTTTTGGAGTAAGACATGAGCAGCGATAAAATTGTTCACCTGACCGATGACAGCTTTGAAACCGACGTACTAAAAGCCGACGGTTTGACGCTGGTAGATTTCTGGGCAGAGTGGTGTGGTCCGTGCAAAATGATCGCACCGATCCTCGACGAAGTTGCTGAGGAATATGCAGGTAAGTTGACCATCGCCAAGCTGAATATTGACGAAAACCCGGGCACAGCGCCGAAATACGGTATTCGCGGTATTCCAACTCTGCTGTTATTTAAGAATGGCGAAGTTGCGGCAACGAAGGTCGGTGCCCTCTCTAAAGGCCAGCTTAAAGAATTCCTGAACGCGAATCTGGACTAATGTTTTGTTGCCAGGCGCTGGTGGTTTGCGTTATTTTACTCAGACCGCTAGACGCCCGGTATTAAGCATGATAAGTTACTTTCACTGCATTTCGAACTTACCTGTAGTTTGAATCTTAGATTTTCCCTTGTTGAATACTGTATTCCGCACGCAAGTGCATTAGCATTCAGCAATCTGACGGTTAGCATCACTTTTTCTGGCATCACGTTCCAACCGTCTCCTCGTTTTCAGATCTGCATTTTCCTGCACATGATCGCCGAGCGGACAACGGAAACAATGCAATTAACTGGCATGGACAGTATTGCCATACCACTCACGACAATCATTTCGAGATTTACCCCGAGTTTAAGAACCCACCATTATGAATCTTACCGAATTAAAAAATACGCCGGTTTCTGACCTGATTACTCTCGGCGAAAATATGGGGCTGGAAAACCTGGCGCGCATGCGTAAGCAGGACATCATTTTTGCCATCCTCAAGCAGCATGCTAAAAGTGGCGAAGATATCTTCGGCGACGGTGTGTTGGAGATATTGCAGGATGGATTTGGTTTCCTCCGTTCTGCTGATAGCTCCTACCTCGCCGGTCCTGATGATATCTACGTTTCTCCCAGCCAAATTCGCCGTTTCAACCTTCGCACGGGCGACACCATCGCCGGTAAAATTCGTCCACCAAAAGAAGGTGAACGCTATTTTGCACTGCTGAAGGTTAATGAAGTTAACTACGATAAACCTGAAAATGCGCGCAGCAAAATTCTGTTCGAAAACCTAACGCCGCTGCATGCTAATTCACGGTTACGTATGGAGCGCGGTAACGGCTCCACTGAAGATCTGACCGCACGCGTCCTCGATCTGGCATCGCCAATTGGTCGTGGGCAGCGTGGTTTGATTGTGGCACCGCCGAAAGCGGGTAAAACCATGCTGTTGCAGAATATTGCACAAAGCATTGCTTATAATCACCCGGATTGCGTACTGATGGTGCTGCTGATCGATGAGCGCCCTGAAGAAGTTACGGAAATGCAGCGCCTGGTGAAGGGTGAAGTTATTGCTTCTACCTTTGACGAACCTGCCTCTCGCCACGTTCAGGTTGCTGAAATGGTGATCGAGAAGGCCAAACGCCTGGTTGAGCATAAAAAAGATGTGATCATCCTGCTCGACTCCATCACGCGTCTTGCGCGTGCTTATAACACCGTGGTGCCGGCTTCCGGTAAGGTGCTGACCGGTGGTGTAGACGCGAACGCATTACATCGTCCTAAGCGCTTCTTTGGTGCCGCACGTAATGTGGAAGAAGGTGGAAGTCTGACGATCATCGCAACCGCGCTGGTCGATACCGGTTCGAAGATGGATGAAGTCATCTACGAAGAGTTTAAAGGCACCGGTAACATGGAATTGCATCTTGCCCGTAAAATTGCTGAAAAACGTGTCTTCCCTGCGATCGATTACAATCGTTCAGGCACGCGTAAAGAAGAGCTGCTGACTTCTCAGGAAGAGCTGCAGAAAATGTGGATCCTGCGTAAAATTATCCATCCAATGGGTGAGATCGATGCAATGGAATTCCTCATTAATAAGTTGGCGATGACAAAAACCAACGATGAGTTCTTCGACATGATGAAGCGCTCTTAAAAATACAAAAACTCGGGGAACGCCACGTAGAAACGTGGCGTTTTTCGTTTATGGGCTATACGATATGTCAGCATCGGCTTTGTGCCGATAGTTAACCAGGGTGTCAGAACAACATTACGTTGCGCATCAGTCTGAGGGATTCACCCTTTCGGTAAGCGCTGAAGGGGCGTTTTCTTTTAGTGGTTAACGGGTGAGATTGCGGTAGGGTGACCGCGTTGAGATGATGGTCAGGATGGCGCTATACAGATTTGCCCTTCGCCATTGCAGGATTTCAGAATCGGGTACATACCTTATACGGTAAACCTGAGATTCTTTGCTGAGAGCTGTTAATGTGAATTTACTCAATATGAGTACTGAGCTTGCTTCAATATTTTTGTTTTCACTTGTGTTCCTGTTTTTTGCTCGAAAAATAGCCAAAAAAATCGGATTGGTGGACAAACCTAATTATCGTAAACGTCATCAGGGTGTCATCCCACTGGTGGGTGGTATCTCCGTTTATGCGGGTATCTGCTTTACTTTTCTGATTACAAACTATTATGTCCCTCACGCGCTGCTGTATCTGAGTTGTGCGGGGATTCTTGTGCTGATTGGGGCACTGGACGATCGGTACGATATCAGTGTTAAGCTGCGTGCCTCAGTGCAGGCGCTGATCGCGATCGCGATGATGTATTTTGGCAATCTCTATCTGCTCAGCCTTGGCTACATCTTTGGTTCATGGGAGCTGGTTGTTGGGCCATTTGGTTATGTCCTGACGCTGTTCGCCGTCTGGGCGGCCATCAATGCTTTCAATATGGTGGACGGTATTGATGGGCTCCTTGGCGGCCTTTCCTGCGTTACTTTTGGCGCCATGGGAATCATCCTCTATTTCGACGGACAGCTTAGTCTTGCAATGTGGTGTTTCGCCATGATTGCCGCCATTATTCCTTATATCCTGTTGAATCTCGGTGTTTTTGGTCGCCGCTATAAAGTCTTTATGGGCGATGCGGGCAGTACGCTCATCGGTTTTACCGTTATCTGGATCCTGCTGGAAACGACGCAGGGGAAAAGGCATCCGATCACCCCGGTTACCGCACTCTGGCTGATTGCTATCCCCTTGATGGATATGATTGCCATTATGTATCGTCGCCTGCGTAAAGGGATGAGTCCCTTTTCCGCCGATCGCCAGCATATTCATCATTTAATTATGCGGGCGGGTTTCTCTTCACGTCAGGCTTTTGTCTTGATCACGCTGGCTGCTGCGTTACTGGCGGGCGTGGGTGTTCTGGGTGAATATCTTAATTTTATTCCCGAATGGATAATGTTGGTATTGTTCTTGCTTGCATTTGGCTTGTATGGATATTGCATTAAGCGCGCGTGGCGCGTGGCGCGTTTTATTAAACGAATGAAACGCAGAATGCGTAATTCAAGCGCGAATAAGACACTTTCTTGAATGGACGATGTTGGGAATGCCATGAAAACAGATTCTGAAGTTTTTTCACACTCGGCCCGGGTGGAAAATGAGTTGGATATTCGTGGGCTCTGCTGCACCCTGTGGCGGGGAAAGCACTGGATTGCCGGTATGGCACTACTGTTTATTGCTGCTGCTTTTATCTACTCCTTGCTGGTTAAACAGCAGTGGAGTGCGGCGGCGATAACCGATCGTCCAACGGTGAATATGCTTGGTGGCTTTTATTCTCAGCAGCAATTTCTGCAAAATCTGGATTCACGCATCAATACAGTGGCTGCAACCCCGCAGCCAACGGTAATGGACGATGCTTACAAGGAGTTTGTCATGCAACTGTCGGCTTACGACACGCGACGTGATTTTTGGTTACAAACGGATTATTACAAACAGCGTAAAAATGGTAATGCGAAAAAGGATGCGGCATTGCTTGATGAGATGGTGGGTAATATTGAGTTTACCGCCGCAGATGCAGCAAAAAACATTAACGATAGTGTCAGGCTAATGGCTGAAACGGCAGCGGATGCTAATAATCTGCTGCGCCAGTATGTCGCTTTTGCCAGCCAGCGCGCTGCTCGTCATTTAAATGACGAGTTAACGGGCGGCTGGAATGCCCGTGAAACGCAGTTGAAGGCACAGGTAAAACGGCAGGAGACTGTTGCTCAATCTATTTATGATCGCCAGCTGCATAATGTTCAGCAAGCGCTAAAAATCGCGCAACAGCAGGGGGTTGAACAGCTCAAAACCACGACGCCTTCCGAACAGTTGCCGGATTCTGAACTCTTTTTGCTCGGACGTCCCATGCTGCAAGCTCGTCTGGAAAATCTTCAGGCAAGCGGTCCAAGTTACGATCTCGATTATGATAAAAACAGAGCGATGCTGCTGACGTTGAATGTCGGGCCAACGCTGGATGCTAAATTCCAGACGTACCGTTATCTGCGTACGCCAGAAGAACCTGTTAAGCGTGATAGTCCGCGTCGCCTGTTCTTAATGATTATGTGGGGTGCAGTTGGGGCGCTAATTGGCGCGGGCATTGCGCTGATACGTCGACCACGCGCTTAATCAAGCGCTCATTTGGTTCCGTATTACTGCAGACGAATTAAGAGAGATACCGTGAAAGTATTGACCGTTTTCGGCACGCGACCTGAGGCCATAAAAATGGCCCCGCTGGTAAAAGCCCTATCTGACGACCCTGATATCGACTCACGTCTGTGCGTCACTGCGCAGCACCGTGAAATGTTGGATCAAGTGCTGCGCCTTTTTGCCCTGGTGCCTGATTATGATTTGAATATCATGCGTCCTGAGCAGGGCCTGACCGAAATTACCTGCCGTATTTTGCAAGATTTGAAGGCAGTTTTTGATGAGTTTAAGCCTGACGTCGTATTGGTTCATGGTGATACCACCACAACGCTGGCAGCTAGCCTCGCTGCCTTTTATCATCGTATTCCTGTGGGCCACGTTGAGGCCGGTTTGCGCACTGGCGATCTTTACTCTCCGTGGCCTGAAGAAGCAAACCGTAAACTGACAGGCCACCTTGCTACTTTTCATTTCACGCCAACGGAAACCTCGAGGCAGAATTTGCTTCGTGAAAATCTGAGTGGTGAGCGTATTTTCGTTACTGGAAATACCGTGATTGACGCATTGCTATGGGTAAGAAACCGAATACTTGGTGATGAAGCGCTGCGTAGCAGCCTGACAACGCGTTACGCCTTTTTACAGCCACAGAAGAAGATGATTTTGGTCACTGGGCATCGTCGTGAAAGCTTTGGTGGCGGATTTGAACGTATTTGCCAGGCACTGGCTGACATTGCGCGTTTACATCCTGAGGTGCAAATCGTCTACCCTGTGCACCTTAATCCTAACGTCAGTGAGCCGGTTAACCGCATCCTGTCGAATATTGAAAATATTGTCCTGATTGAGCCGCAGGAGTATCTGCCCTTTGTTTGGCTGATGCATCGCTCATGGTTAATTCTGACCGACTCTGGCGGCATACAGGAGGAGGCTCCGTCGTTAGGTAAACCGGTATTGGTTATGCGTGATACGACAGAGCGTCCCGAAGCCGTTGAGGCGGGAACCGTTAGTCTGGTAGGAACCGATGTGGAGAAAATCCTGGCGGAAGTCACACGTCTTTTAACAGACGACGAGGCGTATCAGACGATGAGTCGCGCCCACAATCCTTATGGCGATGGACATGCCTGCGCGCGTATTAT
Organism: [Pantoea] beijingensis; assembly: GCF_022647505.1. Lineage (NCBI taxonomy): Bacteria > Pseudomonadati > Pseudomonadota > Gammaproteobacteria > Enterobacterales > Erwiniaceae > Erwinia > [Pantoea] beijingensis. The sequence goes on along the minus strand of NZ_CP071409.1, from coordinate 3,889,258 downwards.
ACAAGCGCTTAAAAATAATAGAGTAACACTATGAGTTTCAAAACGATTTCCGTTATAGGTTTGGGCTATATTGGTTTGCCAACCGCAGCGGCTTTTGCATCAAAAGGGAAAAAAGTTGTCGGAATTGATATTAATTCTCACGCGGTAGAAACCATCAATCGCGGTGATATTCATATCGTTGAACCCGATCTTGATAAAGTTGTAAAGCTGGCGGTGGAGAACGGGTTTTTATCTGCTGCTACCCAGCCGGTTGCCGCTGATGCGTTTTTGATTGCGGTACCGACACCCTTTAAAGATGGGCATCAACCCGATCTGAGCTATGTGGAGGCAGCGGCAAAATCGCTGGCACCGGTATTAAAAAAGGGTGATCTGGTGATTCTGGAGTCGACATCGCCCGTCGGCGCCACGGAGCAAATGGCTGAGTGGCTGGCGGAAGCAAGGCGCGATCTGCGTTTTCCGCAGCAGGTGGGTGAACAGGCCGATATTAATATTGCCTATTGTCCTGAGCGCGTCTTGCCTGGGCAGGTGATGGTTGAGCTGATTAAAAACGATCGGGTAATTGGCGGAATGACGTCGGTTTGCTCGGCGCGCGCCAGCGAGCTTTATACTATTTTCCTTGAGGGTGAGTGCATCACGACCCATGCGCGCACAGCAGAGATGTGCAAACTGACTGAAAACAGTTTTCGCGACGTTAACATTGCGTTCGCCAATGAGTTATCGGTGATTTGTGCCGAACAGGGCATAAACGTCTGGGAGCTGATTAGCCTGGCAAACCGCCATCCGCGAGTGAATATTCTTCAGCCAGGTCCGGGTGTCGGCGGGCACTGCATCGCAGTCGATCCCTGGTTTATCGTCGCCCAGAATCCTCAGCTGGCAAGGCTTATCCGCACTGCTCGTGAGGTTAATGATGATAAACCGCATTGGGTTCTGAAACAGGTGAAAAACACCGTTGCGGATTGCCTTATAGCCAGTAATAAGCGCGCCAGCGAGCTGAAAATTGCCTGTTTTGGTCTGGCATTTAAGCCCAATATTGACGATTTACGTGAAAGTCCGGCGATGGAAGTTGCGCATTTAATTGCGAACTGGAACGTTGGTGAAACATGGGTCATTGAACCAAATATAGATAGCCTTCCCTTAAAACTGGCGAATGCCGCAACCCTTGTTTCCATTGACGATGCCCTTGAATATGCCGATATTCTGGTGATGCTGGTTGACCATCATCCTTTTAAAGCGATCGATGCCACACGAATTAAACAGGAATGGATTGTGGATACCAAAGGAGTGTGGCGGTGAAACGTATCCTTGTTACTGGAGGTGCCGGATTCATCGGTTCTGCTGTCGTCAGATATCTCATCGGGCAGACCACGCATCAGGTGAGGGTTATCGATAAGCTCAGTTATGCTGGCAATCTGGCCTCTCTGGCATCGGTTGCTGGCAATGCACGCTTTACGTTTGAAAAAGTGGATATCTGCGATCGTAGTGAAGTTGATCGCGTTATTACGGCATTCCAACCTGATTTGGTTATGCATCTGGCGGCTGAAAGCCACGTCGATCGCTCGATTGATGGCTCTGCTGCGTTTATCGAAACGAATATTGTCGGTACCTGGCAGTTACTGGAAGCGAGCCGCCATTATTGGGCCTCGCTGGATGCAAAGAAAAAAGCAGGCTTTATTTTTCACCATATCTCTACCGATGAAGTCTTTGGCGATCTGGACGACAGCCAGGCTTTTTTCACTGAAGAGACGCCGTATGCTCCCAGCAGTCCATACTCTGCCAGCAAGGCCAGTAGCGACCACCTGGTACGGGCATGGTGGCGTACCTATGGTTTACCGGTGATTGTGACAAATTGCTCGAACAATTACGGCCCCTACCATTTCCCGGAGAAACTGATCCCGTTAATGATCATCAATGCGTTATCGGGGAAACCACTACCTGTTTACGGCAACGGCAGACAGATCCGTGATTGGTTGTATGTCGAAGATCATGCGCGTGCGTTGTACCAGGTTGTCACGCAGGGGAAGCCTGGCGAAACCTATAACATCGGTGGCCATAATGAGCGTACCAATATTGATGTGGTGGAAGCCTTATGTGCGCTCTTAGAAGAGCTGGCACCGAATAAACCGCAAGGCGTCAAACAGTATCGCGATTTGATTCGTTGGGTGACTGACCGACCTGGCCATGACCAGCGTTATGCCATTGACGCGGGTAAAATTGAGAGAGAATTGGGATGGCGCCCGCAAGAGAGTTTCGACAGCGGTATCCGTAAAACCGTCACTTGGTTTTTAGAAAACGAAAGCTGGTGGCAAGCTATCCTGGATGGTAGCTATCAGGCTGCGCATCCCGTCCTGTCACCAACGACCACCACGCGTTAAGCGCAAGACAGAGGAGCATGCTATGAAAGGTATCATTCTTGCTGGTGGCTCAGGAACCCGGCTGTATCCGATCACGCGTGGAATATCGAAGCAGCTTTTGCCCATATATGACAAGCCGATGATTTATTATCCGCTTTCTGTCCTGATGCTGGCTGGAATCCGCGAAATCCTGATTATTACCACCCCGGAAGATAAATCACATTATCAGCGTCTGCTTGGTGATGGCGCAGAGTTTGGCATTACCCTTCAGTATGCTGAGCAACCCCATCCCGACGGCCTGGCACAGGCGTTTATTATAGGTGAGACTTTTATCGGTGATGAATCATGTTGCCTGGTATTGGGTGATAACATCTACTTTGGTCAGGGATTTAGTCCGAAGCTGAAAAGCGTCGCAGCGAAAACATCCGGTGCGACGGTATTTGGCTACCAGGTGATGGATCCTGAGCGGTTTGGCGTGGTGGAGTTCGATGATGATTTTCGTGCGATTTCGATAGAGGAAAAACCTGCGCGGCCAAAGTCAAACTGGGCGGTGACCGGACTATATTTCTATGACAACAAGGTTGTGGAATACGCTAAACAGGTAAAGCCTTCCGTGCGCGGAGAACTGGAAATCACCTCAATAAACCAGATGTATCTTGATAATGGTGAGTTGACCGTGCAATTGCTGGGGCGCGGTTTTGCCTGGCTGGATACGGGGACTCATGACAGCCTGATAGAGGCGAGTACATTTGTACAAACGGTCGAGAAACGTCAGGGATTCAAAATCGCCTGCCTGGAAGAAATTGGCTGGCGCAATGGCTGGTTAAACGACGACGACGTGCGTCGTTCGGCAGCCGCGTTGTCAAAAACCGGCTATGGCAAATATTTACTGGATCTTCTTCATGCCCGTCCTCGCCAGTATTAGCCCCCTTGAGTGGGAAAGTCACTTTTTTGGGATAAAAAGTGCAAGGCTTACCTTTGATGACGCTCAACCGCTGGATGTTCTGCAAATGCAAGCTTATGAGCGGATACAGGCGAAAGTGAGCGCAGACCGGACTGACCTGTTAGATGTGCTTGCCGGACAGGGCTTCAGGCTGGTTGAAGGCGAAGCTGAGCTGCAACTTAACGTTGAATCCACCGAGCGGCAGTCCGGCATTCGTATTGCCCGTGTGGAGCATATACCGTTATTACGTGATGCAGCCAGTGCGGCTTTTGCTCGTAGCCGTTTTCGCGAACCTTGGTATCAAGCGGGTGATAGCGGTCGTTTTTACGCGCAGTGGATTGAAAATGCGGTGCGTGGCACCTTTGACAATCAGTGTTTGCTGGCAGTCGGTGAGACGGGGGCGTTGCAGGGGTTTGTCTCGTTACGTGAGTTGGATAACGGCGCCGCGCGTATCGGCCTGCTGGCAACACTGCCAGAAATGCAGGGGCAGGGTGTTGGAACACGCTTGATGAACGCGGCCGCCGACTGGTGTCAGGCGCGTAGGCTCTCCAGTCTGCGAGTGGCGACCCAATTAAGTAATCTTGCCGCAATGCGGCTTTATCTTCGTTGCGGAGCTTCACTTGAAAGCACTGCATACTGGCTATACAGGTAATCTGATGATTCCATTCAATGCTCCACCGGTGGTGGGAACCGAAATCGAATATATGCAGTCGGCAATGGGCAGCGGTAAATTATGCGGTGATGGGGGCTTTACGCGCCGCTGTCAGCAGTGGATGGAGCAGCACTTTGGCTGCAAAAAAGTATTACTGACGCCATCCTGTACTGCATCTCTGGAAATGGCGGCGATCCTGATCGATATTAAGCCCGGTGATGAAGTCATTATGCCGAGCTATACCTTTGTATCAACGGCTAATGCTTTTGTCTTACGTGGTGCAACCATCGTGTTTGTTGATGTCCGACCAGACACCATGAATATCGATGAAACCCGCATAGAAGCGGCGATTACGGATAAGACACGTGCGATCGTACCGGTCCATTATGCGGGCGTAGCCTGTGAAATGGATACGATTATGGCACTGGCACAAAAGCACGGTCTGATGGTTATTGAAGATGCGGCACAGGGCGTGATGTCAGAATACAAAGGCAAAGCGCTGGGTAGCATTGGTCACATTGGTTGTTTTAGCTTTCACGAAACGAAAAACTATACGGCCGGTGGTGAAGGTGGGGCGGTACTCATCAACGAAAGCTCGCTCGTGGAGCGGGCGGAAATCATTCGTGAGAAAGGCACTAATCGCAGCCAGTTCTTCCGTGGACAGGTAGATAAATATACCTGGCGCGATATCGGCTCCAGCTACCTGATGGCCGATCTTCAGGCGGCTTACCTGTGGGCGCAGCTCGAAGCGGCGGACCGCATCAACGAGCAGCGTTTACGTCTGTGGCAGCGTTATTATACGGCATTACTGCCGCTTGCCGAGGCTGGCCGGATTACGCTGCCCTCGGTGCCTACGCATTGCCAGCATAATGCCCACATGTTTTATATCAAACTCAAGAACAACGACGATCGTAGTGCGATTATCAACTGGTTGAAAGAGGCGGAAATTCTTGCGGTCTTCCATTACATTCCGCTGCACTCCTCACCCGCGGGAGAACGGTTTGGTCGTTTTGACGGCGACGATCGCTACACTACGATCGAGAGTGAACGGCTGCTGCGTTTGCCACTGTTTTACAATTTATCCGATAATAACCAGAGCACGGTAATTAACTCGCTACTGAGTTTTTTCTCCTGATATGTCACTGGCAAAAGCGTCAGTGTGGACGGCGGCGTCCACGCTGGTAAAAATTGCAGCGGGCTTGCTGGTGGTGAAACTGCTGGCGGTCAGCTATGGGCCGGGTGGTGTAGGACAGGCGGGAAATTTTCGTCAGTTGATTACCGTGTTGGGGGTATTGGCCGGTGCCGGGATTTTTAACGGCGTCACCAAATACGTTGCTGAATATCAGCAGCAGCCCGATCGGTTATACGCCGTTACGGGTACTGCAACCAGTATGGTGCTTGGATTCTCTACCTTACTGGCAGTGATTTTTTTGCTGGCGGCAAAACCGGTCAGTGTTGGACTGTTTGGCCACTCTGATTATCAAAACGTCGTCCGTATCGTTGCTTTCCTGCAAATGGGCATTGCCTGGGCCAATTTATCGCTGGCAATCATGAAAGGTTTTCGTGATGCGGCAGGGAATGCGCTGGCGCTGATTATCGGTAGCCTGATCGGCGTTATGGCATGGTACGCCTGCTACAGGCTGGGCGGGTACAGTGGAGCGCTGGTCGGGTTAGCCCTCGTACCGACGCTGGTCGTGATTCCCGCAGTGTTAATACTGGCAAAGCGTAACCACCTGCCACTGCATTACCTGAAGCCACAATGGCACGGCGAACTGGCGAGAAATCTTGGCAAATTTACGCTGATGGCGTTAATCACCTCAGTGACATTACCTGTTGCCTGGGTCATGATGCGTAACTTGCTGGCGTCCCGCTATGGCTGGGAATCGGTTGGGTTATGGCAGGGCGTGACCAGCATATCTGATGCCTATTTACAATTCATCACTGCCACCTTCAGCGTTTGGTTGTTGCCTACGCTTTCACGCCTAAATAATAAAGCTGACATCGCGAATGAAATTTTCCGGGCGTTACGCTTTGTGATACCAGCAGTGGCAGCCGCCAGTTTTTGCGTCTGGTTACTGCGTGATTTTACTATCTGGCTGCTTTTTACCAGCAAGTTTAGCGGCATGCGGGATCTGTTTATTTGGCAACTAATCGGTGATGTATTCAAAGTCGGATGTTATATTTTCGGATATCTGGTGATCGCCAAAGCGTCCCTTCGGCTCTATATTCTGACGGAAATTAGCCAGTTGATTCTGTTAACGGCATTTTCTCGCTGGCTCATCCCGCTCTATGGCGCGACCGGAGCAGCACAGGCCTATATGGCAACCTATATCCTCTATTTTGCGCTCTGTTGTGGCGCCTTTGTTATTTATCGTCGAAGAGCATGAATACACTGATTCACGTACTGGGATCGCCTATCCCGCACCATAACCAAACGGTATTACGTTTTTTTAATGACGTGATGAGCATACAGCAGCCTGCTGACGGTGCCCGCCATTTTATGGTGGTTGCCGAAGACGCCCGTGTTTTCACGGATTTTCCTCAGCTGAATATTGAGTGTTTTCCCTCAAAAAAAGCGCTGGCACAGGCGGTAATCCAGCGAGCCAAACATCGACAAACGCGTTTCTTTTTTCACGGACAATTCAATTCTGGGATATGGCTGGCTATTCTGAGCGGCAAGTTACGCTCTTCGCAAGTATTCTGGCATGTGTGGGGGGCTGACCTGTATGAAGAATCAGGTAGCCTGAAATTTCGCGTGTTCTATTTGCTGCGCCGTTTTGCCCAAGGGCGGGTGGGGCATGTTTTTGCCACGCAAGGTGATATCAATCATTACCAACGGCGGCATCCACGTACGCCGGTATCTTTGCTCTACTTTCCGACACGGATGCCAAGTGAGCTTCCGGAGATTATCACGCCTTCTCATCCGTTTACCATTCTGGTGGGTAATTCCGGGGATGCCAGTAATCATCACATTGAAGCGTTAGAGGCTATTTATCAGCAATTTGGCGATAACGTAAACGTAGTGGTGCCGTTAGGGTACCCGGCGGATAATGATGCCTATATCAGTCAGATCCGCCGTGCTGGTGAAGCGCTATTCCGTGCAGAGAATTTGCAGTTGCTTACGGAAAAGCTCGATTTCACCGCATATTTGCAGCTGATCGCCCAGTGTGATTTAGGCTATTTTATTTTTAAACGTCAGCAGGGTATTGGGACATTATGTTTGTTGATCCAGGCTAACGTACCGTTTGTGCTAAGCCGGGAGAATCCCTTCTGGCAAGATTTAGCAGGACAGCACGTTCCAGTGCTCTTCAGTGATGACCCGCTGGATCAAACGCTGGTTGCGGAAGCACGACGACAGATGAGCCTGCTGGATAAACAGCGCATTGCCTTCTTTGACCCGGCTTATATTGATGGTTGGAAACATGCACTGTTGCTTGCTGAAGGGGATAGGGCATGAGCATGATGGCGTTTAGCGGGTTATTGACGGTTTATCTGTTATCACTTGGCTTTATCCTCACGCTCACCTGGCGCGAATTCCGCCGTGTGCGCTTTAATTTTAACGTATTCTTTTCATTGCTTTTTTTACTGACATTCTACTTCGGTTTTCCGCTTACTGGCCTGCTGGTCTTTCAGTTTGATGTCAAAGTCGTCCCCTCCGAGTATCTGTTGCAGGCGCTGTTGGCCGCGACGGGGTTCTATGCGATCTATTATGTCAGTTATAAGACACGTCTTCGCGCGCATGGCGACCGGTCTCGACGACCGCTATTTAGCATGAATCGCGTTGAAACGCATTTGGTCTGGATGCTGCTGGCACTCATCGCATTGGTCACCGTGGGCATCTTCTTCATGCACAATGGCTTTTTACTGTTGAAATTGCGCAGCTACAGCCAGATTTTTTCCAGTGACGTTTCTGGGGTTGCCCTAAAGCGTTTTTTTTATTTTTTCATCCCCGCCATGTTAGTGATCTATTTCCTGCGGCAGAATTTTCGTACCTGGTTACTTTTCCTTGTCAGCACCGTAGCTTTCGGTTTGCTGACGTATGTCATTGTTGGTGGAACGCGTGCCAATATCATCATTGCTTTTGCGTTGTTCTTGTTTATAGGGATTATCCGCGGCTGGATCACACTGTGGATGCTGGCCGTTGCAGGCGTGTTAGGCATCCTTGGCATGTTTTTACTGGCGATGCGACGCTATAACCTGGATGTCAGTGGTGCTGAGACATTTTATACTTTCCTTTATTTAACGCGTGATACCTTTTCGCCGTGGGAAAACCTCGGATTATTGCTGCAAAATTACGACAAGATCGATTTTCAGGGATTAGCACCGATTGTGCGCGACTTTTATGTTTTTATTCCCAGTTGGCTTTGGCCGGAGCGTCCTCAAGTCGTGCTGAATAGCGGTAACTACTTTACCTGGGAAGTGTTGAATAACCACTCAGGGCTGGCGATTTCGCCCACGCTTATTGGTTCACTGCTTGTCATGGGGGGCGTGGCGTTTATCCCGTTGGGCGCGATTGTGGTGGGTTTTATCATTAAATGGTTCGACTGGCTTTATGCGTTGGGAAAATACGAGAAAAACCGCTACAAAGCGGCGATTTTACAAAGCTTCTGCTTTGGCGCGGTGTTTAATATGATTGTGTTGGCGCGGGAAGGGCTGGATGCTTTTGTCTCGCGCGTGGTGTTTTTCTGTATTGTTTTTGGGGCGTGCGTGCTAGTGGCGAAACTGCTGTACTGGCTGTTTGATCGTGCCGGTCTCATTCGGCAGCACTTCTCTCGGGGTCGCGCTTACCCGCTGATACCACAATAAATTCTCTACCGATTAAATGATCGGAACGATGTAAGGGAAACGAATGGATAATATTCCTGTTGCACCGCAGTATCAGATCAGGGGGCTGACGCTATATGGTTTTCGCGATATGCCCCAGTTTTTGGATTTTCTTTTTGCTGGTGGCAGAGTAAAAACGGGTTCTCTGGTGGCGATAAACGCTGAAAAAGTGTTAACCGCAGAGAGCGATGCAGATTTTCATCAGTTAATTGCAGCAGCAGAGTATAAGTATCCTGACGGCATCAGTATTGTGCGTTCGATACGCAAAAAATACCCACAGGCTAAGGTGACGCGTATTGCCGGGGCAAATCTGTGGGAAGCGCTGATGGAGCGGGCTGGGCGCGAAGGGGTGCCGGTATTTTTGATCGGTGGTAAACCGCAGATACTGGAACAAACGCAAGATAAGCTGCGTCGTCAGTGGAACCTCAATATTGTGGGTACCCAGGATGGCTATTTTGATGTTGCCGATCGTGATGCGCTTTTTCAGCGGGTTCGGGAGAGTGGTGCGAAAATAGTGACGGTGGCGATGGGGTCGCCAAAGCAGGAAATTGTGATGCGGGATTGCCAGGCTCTGTATCCTGAAGCCCTCTATATGGGCGTAGGTGGAACTTATGACGTTTTTACCGGCCATGTGAAGCGTGCCCCACTGATCTGGCAAAATTTGGGACTGGAGTGGCTTTATCGCCTGATCCTTCAGCCAAGCCGTTTGCGCAGGCAGCTCCGACTGCTGAAATATCTGGGTTATCATTATCGTGGGCAACTCTAAGCGATGGTTTTCCGGTAGGTTAGCTGCATTTTGCATGGTAGCGATGCGACAAAAACGGCGGTTGTTTCGACGGAATGCGCAAAGCGTAATCAAACGCGTTTTTTTGTGAAAAAAGCACTGGACAGGTTCGGCCCGGATCCGTAGTATGCACATCCGCAACGGCGCTACGCGCCCGTAGCTCAGCTGGATAGAGCGCTGCCCTCCGGAGGCAGAGGTCTCAGGTTCGAATCCTGTCGGGCGCGCCATTATTTTTGTGCGCATAGAGCTGCGGCGGTATGTAATACCGTGTTAGTTAAAGAAGTAACTGTGGTGGCTATAGCTCAGTTGGTAGAGCCCTGGATTGTGATTCCAGTTGTCGTGGGTTCGAGTCCCATTAGCCACCCCAAATTTTGCAAGGTACGCGAAGGTGGCGGAATTGGTAGACGCGCTAGCTTCAGGTGTTAGTGTCTTAACGGACGTGAGGGTTCAAGTCCCTCTCTTCGCACCACGCAAAATAAAGTGCCAGCATTATTTCGGCGAGTAGCGCAGCTTGGTAGCGCAACTGGTTTGGGACCAGTGGGTCGGAGGTTCGAATCCTCTCTCGCCGACCATATTTAAGAAACCTGCTTTAAAAAGCAGGTTTTTTTTCGTCTGGAGTTCAAAGAGGATGAGAACCTCCGAAGGAGGTTTGAGCCGAGCGCAGCGAGACAACGTTGCTTCAGCAACGGCCCGCAGGGCAGCTCTCGCAGAGAGCGGTCATCCTCTCTCGCCGACCATATTTAAGAAACCTGCTTTAAAAAGCAGGTTTTTTTTCGTCTGGAGTTCAAAGAGGATGAGAACCTCCGAAGGAGGTTTGAGCCGAATGCAGCGAGACAACGTTGCTTCAGCAACGGCCCGCAGGGCGGCTCTCGCAGAGAGCGTTCATCCTCTCTCGGCGACCCTATTTAAGAAACCTGCTTTAAAAAGCAGGTTTTTTTTTCGTCTGGAGTTTAGTGAAGCTCAATCCTGTGAAATACAGCTGAACCACATAAGGTGTCTCAAAGTAGAGACGTATAACTATTTGTTTTATAATTTTTTTTACAGATGTCTTTTTAACTGTCGTTTTATGACGACATGATAAAGGCTAACCGTAGCATGATAGCGACAGTATGGCTCCCTGATTTTTCATAGTTTGAATAAATAAGAATATAAAATCAGTAGGTTGCATTATTCGGAATAAGGGAAATTCTACACTGGCACGCGTTGTGCAATACTAAATATGTAGATGCTCATTCCACCCCTTATGTTTGCTGATGCTTCATAAAATTGGGAATGATGCAGAGCCAATTTACGGTACTTGTTGCCCGACCAGCCAATATCGTTTTTCTCTCATACTTCAAAGTGCAGGTTTGTTGACTGAACGCGAAGTATGCAGGGCTAGAGGACCTTATTGGAAAGTGGGCATTACGTTGAGTCTGGTACCAATCGGTTGTCTTACCGATCTGATCTTTATACCTGCCATTTTGGCAGGTTTTTTTTTGCTTAAAATCAGACTAAAAAAACCGGAGGGCGATGGCCTCCGGTATTGTATGGTGTGTTTCAGCCTCTAGTTTTTCAGCGTGAGCAATAAACCATCCCGTCGCATTTGTGCCGCTTCTTCGGGTTTATGCAGACGCTCCAGCGTATCGGCCAGCCAGGCATAATCAAACGCGTCGGGTCGCTGCTGCAAGGCTGCGTGAAAAGCCTCGCTCGCCTGCTCCCATTCGCCATGCTTCATCAACAGCTGCCCCAGCGTGCTATGGAGTAATGCTGTTGCACCATGCTGTTTAATCTGCTGGCGGAGGGCTTTCTCAAGTTGTTCAGGGTTGCCTGTTTTGAGGCGCGGCATTAATAACACCAGACGTTCGTCATATTGACGCTTAAGACCATCTAAAACGATCTGCTGTGCAGTTTCATGGTCGTCGCATTCAATAAGATGATTTGCCATTGCAACCTGCAATGCCGTTTCGTGGCGCGTTTTACGGCTTTGATCCTGCCACCAGCGCTTCAAACCTTCACTACCCTGATCTGCCATTGCCTGATTCATCAGACCAAGCCATGCCTGTTGCTGAAGTGCTTGTCGATGCGCATCGTCGCTGACCTGCGCTTTCTCCATCGAAGGCAGAATATCCAGTATGGAACTCCATGCGCCGGTACGCACATAGGCCTGCTCGGCAAGCCTCAGCACTTCTGGATGACGTGGCGCGATTTCCAGCAAACGGTCAATACCGTGTCGGGCTGCATGATCTTCGTTACGCGCCAGTTGAATGCGTACCCGAGTGATCTCAACAGGAAGTTGATCGCTTTCTGCCAGCTCGGAGGCACGTCCCAGATGCTGATTGGCGCGGATCTCGTCGCCGCGCTGCTGGGCAGCTTCGGCAGCTAACAAATAATTCACTACGGGCTGTTCTGCATGGTCGGCATTGCGTGATAGGAGCTTCTCAACCTGTTTATAATCACCCTCAGCCAGCTTGATTAATGCAGCATTGGTCTGTTTACGCGCTCGGCTACGTTTACGTCCAAGGAACCAACCTCGCGTTCTGGCCCCGGTACGGAAAATCCGGCGTAAGATTGATTCAAGAGCAAAAATGATCAGTAAAGCGACGATCAATATGATAACCAGACCAGTCACACTGGTTTCGATATTCCAGTTATCGGTTTGAACCAGGACATAGCCCTGATGGCCTGCGATCATCGGGCCAATCACGACGCCTGCGATTAACAGAAGAAAAAGCAACAGAACTTTGAGCATGCTTATTCTCCCTGTGGTTGCGATGATGCTGACGGCTGAGCCAGCAGATTACGCACGCGTGTTTGCATCAGTTTATTGAGCATTGGCTGGCTTTCCAGCGCATCCGGTACGTCCATTGACACGTTTTGCTGGCTTAAATCATCAAGCTGGGCCAAAAAAGATTTTGTCGCGGGATCGTTAGTATCGAACCAGGCTCGTACCCAAGTGGAAACGGTATCAATCGATTGACGATAGATCTCGTCCTGATGACGTGGTACGGCTTGTGCGGCAATTAGCAGACGTGAGCGGATGTTTTCACGGAGATAGACATCCTGATTGGGGGCTAAAAGCGGTTCGGCAGTATTATCACGGCGCCGGATAGTAATGAAATCATCCATAAAAGTGTGCCAGCTTTTTACCAGATTTTGACGCCACTCATTCAGAGATGAGGTAAGTTCATTACTGTCAGCATCCATCGGCGTATCATCATTATCGTTGTCAGCAAGGCGGAGGTTGTCCACGCCATTAGCCAATTGATTCAACTTCAGAATAATACCGTCGTAATCAACCTGACTTACTGCCGAAAGTTCGCTGATATCGTGAGTTAATGCACGACGCACATCGATGAGGCTGGGATCGTTCATGTCAGCCAGGCTGGCATCTGCGCTTTTGAGCAGGGCTGCGGCAGTGGTGACATCCTGGTCGCTCCATAATTTACGACCCGCGAGTTTCACCAGATAATCAGCCTGCGCCAGCAGCCAGGTATGGGCATCATTACCAGAAATGGTGGTCACTTTTTCTTTTAGCTCATCCAGTTGTTGGCTGGTGGCACTGAGGCGATCGCGTTCGGTCTGCAATGCGCTATCACGTGTCGCGAGCTGCTGCGTCAGTTGCTGTTTGTCACTGGTGGATTGCCGCTGCAATTCCTCAAGCTTTGTTGTCAGCGCCTGATTTGCCTCTGTTTGCAGCTGTTCCTGATATTTACCATTAATATAAAGTCCAACCCCCATTGCCAGGGCAATTACAATCGCAATTGCGCCCAGGGCCGTTCCGGCATTTTTTGCCTTTTGCGGCTGTTCAGGCGTCGCTGCTTCAACCGTTGTTGCGGCATCATCAACTATGGCGGAGGAATCTTTTTGTTCCGTCATTATGGCACTTCCCATCTATAAGTTTATTGTAACGCGCGCAGGAGCGCGTCGTTATCAGCCCCATCAGCTACCGTAATCGCTTGCCAGCCCAATTCCCTGGCCAGGGTAGCCAAACGTTCACTGACGACAAGTAGCCGACAGTGTAATAACCATTCCCTGCGATCTCTCTCGGGGAACAGTGAATAAAGCTGTTGTAGCATTTCTCCGCTGGTTACGACCAGCGTATTAATGTTGCGTTCACGCCAGCGTCGGGCTTCACTGAAGCCATCATAAATTTTTGCACAACGCTGATAGCATTCGCAGAATGTTACTTCAGCACCACGTTCGCTTAGTGTTTCTGCTAATAGCTCGCGCCCGCCGTTACCTCGCAGAATTAATGCGCGCTTGCCTGCAACCCGCAATAAGGCGGGCAACTGGACTAAGATATCACTGGTTTCACGCTCATGCGGGTATTCCACCTGCATACCACTTGCGGTATGCAATGCCAGCGCACTGCTGCGCCCTATTGCATAGTAGTTCAGGTTAACCGGCCATGTTAATTCGGTTCTGGCCTGATTAATAACAGATTGTGCGTAATGAATAGCATGTTGTGACAGAACAAACACCATATCACCAGCCTGTAACGTTGCCAGCAGCTGTGGCAAATGGTCAAGGTCGCGGCCGGGTGTAAACTCAATTAGCGGTAAGCTCCAGGCAACCTTTCCCAGGGCGCGCAGCCGGCTGACCAGTTCTTCGGCTGCGGGAGAGGGGCGGGTTACCAGAATAGTCATACGGGCGGATTTCCCTGATAAATGTCGCTGAGGATTGCGCGTGCACCGTTATCAAGTAGTTCTTCAGCTAGCGAGATACCCATTTTTTCTGCATCTTCTCGAGGGCCACGGCGCTCACCGCGTATCATTTTCTTACCGTCAGGCGAACCAACCAATCCGCGCAGCCAGAGGTTATCGCCTTCCAGCACCGCATAGCTACCAATTGGTACCTGGCACCCGCCTTCAAGGTGAGTGTTCATTGCACGTTCGGCCTTTACGCGTACTGAAGTATCATCATCGTTTAAGGCGGCCAGCAGCTCAATCGTTTCACTATCGCCAAGGCGACATTCAACGCCCACGGCACCTTGGCCGACTGCAGGCAGAGACTCCTCTGCGGGCATGGTATGGCGAATGCGATCCTGTAACTGAAGGCGTTTCAAACCAGCAGCAGCCAGGATGATGGCATCATACTCTCCGGCATCGAGTTTCGATAAACGCGTGCCAACGTTACCTCGCAGTGTACGAATCACTAAATCAGGGCGACGTTCGCTCAGTTGACACTGGCGGCGCAGGCTTGATGTGCCCACAATTGCGCCCAACGGTAACATATCAACACGCTCATACAGATTGGAAACAAAGGCATCCAGAGGGTCTTCCCGCTCACAGATAGTGACCAGCCCAAGCCCCTCAGGAAAGGCGACAGGCACATCTTTCATTGAATGCACGGCGATATCCGCACGGCCCTCCAACAGCGCCAGTTCCAGTTCTTTCACAAACAAGCCTTTACCACCGACTTTGGCTAGCGGTGTGTCCAGTAGCACATCGCCACGAGTAACCATCGGGACTAATTCAACGCTAAGCTGGGGATGACAAGCCATCAAACGTTGTTGAACATACTGTGCTTGCCACAAAGCGAGCGGGCTTTGCCTGGTGGCAATTCTTAAAATTTTGTCTAACATGCTCTTTACCGTTTTGATCGTTCATTGATTATCCTATCATTGATAAGTCAAAACTGTCAGTTGCAACGTTTTTTAAGCGACGGGAAAAGTACGCATAAAGGATTGAGCGGGATGGGTGGCCGTAAACGTGCTAAAATGTTGTGTAGCGCAACTTTCTTTACGGTCAATCTGTCAGGTGTTAGATTGATCACGTTTCCAGCAATAATTCGCACGACTATTTTTAAAGCAAGCGGCGGATTTTGGGAACAGGGTTTTTTTGTAAGCACTGGGATAATCAGGCGAGACGTCTTGTACCTCTACATTGAGACATTGAAACAGAGACTGGATGCCATCAACCAGCTGCGCGTCGATCGTGCACTGGCTGCCATGGGACCTGCTTTCCAGCAGGTGTACAGTCTGCTGCCGACCTTATTACATTATCATCATCCGCTGATGCCGGGTTACCTTGAAGGTAACGTTCCACATGGTATCAGCTTTTTCACGCCTGATGAAAATCAAATTAGTTATCTGAATGATATCGAAGGAAAATCAGGGGCGAATGCTGCTGTGCCGCCGAAGGGAGAAATGCCGATTACCGGGGTTTACTCCATGGGCAGTACTTCATCGGTCGGTCAGAATATTACCTCCGATCTTGATATCTGGGTCTGCCATCAATCCTGGTTGGATAACGAAGAGCGCTTGCGCCTGCAAAAAAAATGCACGCTGCTGCAGAAATGGTGCGCGGCGATGGGCTTTGAGGTGAGCTTTTTCCTGATTGATGAAAATCGTTTTCGTCATAACGAAAGCGGAAATTTGGGTGGTGAAGACTGCGGCTCAACGCAACATATCCTGCTGCTTGATGAGTTTTACCGTACCGCTGTACGGATGGCAGGCAAACGTATTCTGTGGAATATGGTGCCTGGCGAAGAAGAAGAACATTATGACGATTACGTCATGTCGCTGTACGCGCAGGGCGTATTGACGCCAAACGAATGGCTGGATCTTGGCGGCCTCGGCACGCTTTCAGCGGAAGAGTATTTTGGGGCCAGCTTATGGCAACTGTATAAAAGTATCGATTCTCCTTATAAGGCCGTATTAAAAACGTTGTTGCTGGAAGCCTATTCCTGGGAATATCCGGACACCAAGTTGTTAGCAATGGATATTAAGCAGCGTTTGCATGATGGTGAGATCGTCTCTTTTGGTCTTGATTCGTACTGTATGATGCTGGAGCGCGTCACGCATTATCTGACCAGCATTGATGATCATGCACGTCTCGATCTGGTTCGCCGCTGTTTCTACCTGAAGGTGTGTGAAAAACTGTCGGTTGACGTTGAGTCGGGTAAATCAGGCTGGCGTCGTGAGATCCTGAACCAACTGGTCAAAGAGTGGGGCTGGGATAACGCACGCGTTGTAATGTTGGACAGCCGCGCAGACTGGAAAATTGAGCGTGTCCGCGAAGCGCACAATGAATTGCTGGATGCCATGATGCAGAGTTATCGTAATTTGATCCGCTTTGCTCGTCGGAACAACTTAAGCGTTAGCGCCAGTCCGCAGGATATTGGGGTGCTAACGCGTAAGCTGTATGCGGCCTTTGAGGCGTTGCCCGGTAAAGTCACGCTGGTTAACCCGCAAATATCACCGGATCTCTCAGAGCCGCACCTGACATTTATTCACGTACCGACGGGGCGTGCTAATCGTGCCGGCTGGTACCTCTATAATCAGTCGCCCGATATGAGTTCGATCATTAGCCACCAGCCACTGGAATATAACCGCTATCTGAATAAGTTAGTGGCCTGGGCATGGTTTAATGGTTTGCTGACGGCGAAAACGCGACTGCATATTAAGGGCAATGATATTTGCGATTTGCCGCGTTTGCAGGAGTTGGTGGCGGATGTGTCGCACCACTTCCCTTTGCGGTTGCCTGCGCCGACGCCGAAAGCGCTTTATAGCCCTTGTGAAATTCGTCATCTGGCGATCATCGTAAATCTGGAGCATGATCCGACATCGGCGTTCCGTAATCAGGTCGTGCATTTCGATTTCCGTAAGCTGGACGTTTTCAGTTTTGGTCAGCAGCAGCAGTGTTTAGTGGGCAGCATAGATCTGCTTTATCGTAACTCGTGGAATGAAGTCCGTACGCTGCACTTTAATGGTGAACAGGCGATGACCGAAGCGCTGAAAACGATTCTGGGGAAAATGCACCAGGATGCTGCACCGCCTGATGCCGTTGAGGTATTTTGTTACAGCCAGCATTTGCGCGGTCTTATTCGTACGCGTGTACAGCAGTTGGTTTCCGAATGTATTGAGCTGCGCCTCTCCAGCACGCGTCAGGAACCCGGCCGGTTTAAAGCGGTGCGCGTCGCAGGCCAAACGTGGGGACTGTTCTTCGAACGCCTGAGCGTGTCAGTGCAGAAGCTGGAAAATGCGGTAGAATTCTATGGTGCTATCTCCCACAACAAGTTGCACGGGTTGTCGATCAAGGTTGAGACCGAGCAAACACGCTTACCGAATGTGGTAAACGGTTACGCCAGTGAGGGGATCATCCAATTCTTTTTTGAAGATACCAGTGACGATCACGGCTTTAACATTTATATCCTGGATGAAACAAACCGTGTGGAGATCTATCATCATTGCGAAGGCAGCAAAGAAGAGCTGGTACGTGACGTCAGCCGTTTTTACTCGTCATCACACGATCGCTTTACCTATGGTTCGAGTTTTATCAATTTTAATTTGCCGCAGTTCTATCAAATCGTGAAGGCAGATGGGAACTTTCAGGTTATTCCCTTCCGCAGTCAGACGCTGACGCAAATCTGTGCCAGCCTGCCGGATAATGATAACAACGACTACATTCAGCGTTATCAGATACATTAAATGCATGTGGCGCTGGAGCAGGATAGCTGCCCCAGCGGATCGCATTTATTTAAATGGAATCTTTTCGCCAGACTGAGCGGCACACGCCTCTTCCAGTAATTGCCAGAATTCAAAACCACTGCGATTGCAAATCCAGTGCTCATTCTTCAGCTCAAAATGATAGCCACCTGCTTTTGTCGCCAGCCAGATCTGATGGAGAGGTTCCTGGCGGTTGATGACAATTTTGCTGCCGTTTTCAAAACTGAGCGTTAAAGTACCGCCATTATTCTCATAATCAATGTCTGCATCGCCGTGATCGTTATTCTCGTCGAGGCGTTCTTCAATGGTAAGCATCAGGCTGTCTGCAAGACGGTGAAATTCGCTGTCGTTCATTATGATTTCCTTTGTCGTTTGGCTGAGTATAACGTGATGGCCCCGGAGGGAAAATAATGAAATTGCGACAGGCCCCACCACAGTGAATCGCCAATTCCTATTGCTTTTCAGCGTTCACCTGCGAAGATAAGCAATTGAGCTAAGCATCAATCACGAGCAGAATGATAATGAATAAAACAATTTGCCAGTTAGCGATGGCGCTGGCGCTGGCGAGCCTGGTCGGTTGTGGTTTAAAAGGGCCGCTTTATTTTCCGCCGAAGGATAAGTCGGATCGGCAGCAGGTGCAGCCTCAGCCAACGTCTCAGGACCCAAGAATGACCCAACCGGATGGTGCCGAAGAAAACCCGACAACCATCAATACGAGTATGTAATCGACTTAATAACCTATGGCGCACTCGGCGGAGCAGAAGATGCAGTTCTCCAAAATGCACGGCCTGGGCAATGACTTTATGGTCGTTGATGCCGTCACGCAAAATGTCTATTTCTCTCCGGAGTTGATCCGCCGTCTTGCGGATCGTCATCTGGGGATCGGGTTTGATCAGTTGCTGATCGTCGAACCGCCTTACGATCCCGATCTGGATTTTCATTACCGTATTTTTAATGCTGACGGTAGTGAAGTTGCCCAATGTGGCAATGGTGCTCGCTGTTTTGCACGCTTTGTCCGCCTGAAAGGGTTGACGAATAAAAGTGAAATTCATGTTAGTACGCAAACAGGGCGTATGGTCCTAAGCGTGACCGATGACGATCGGGTGCGGGTGAACATGGGGGAGCCTAATTTTGAACCGCAACAGGTTCCTTTCCGAGCCAATAAAGCAGAAAGCCTCTACCTAATGCGCGCTGCAGAGCAAACGGTTATGTGTGGCGTGGTCTCGATGGGCAACCCTCACTGCGTAATCCAGGTCGACAGCGTTAAAACAGCTGCGGTTGAAACATTGGGACCGGTGCTGGAAAGCCATGAGCGTTTCCCGGAACGGGTAAACGTGGGTTTTATGGAAGTGGTAAGTAGCGAGCACATTCGCCTGCGTGTTTACGAGCGCGGTGCTGGCGAAACGCAGGCTTGTGGTAGTGGGGCCTGTGCGGCAGTGGCCGTTGGGATTCAGCAGACGACGCTGGCAGAAAAAGTTCGTGTCGATTTGCCGGGTGGCACACTGCATATCGCCTGGAAAGGGCCGGGCCATCCCCTGTTTATGACAGGACCGGCGACACACGTATACGACGGGTTTATCCATCTATGAAAAATGTCGAGGAACAGACATCCAGCGAGGTCATGCTGGACGATCGAATAGTGGGTGATTATCTACTGCAAAATCCAGATTTCTTTATTCGTAATGCGCGTCAGGTTGAGCAGATGGTTGTGCCTCATCCTGTACGCGGCACAGTGTCGCTGGTGGAGTGGCATCTGGCACGGCAGCGTAACCATATTGCGCAACTGGAAGAAGAAATCACCTTGTTGATGGAACAGGCGACTGCCAACCATCAACTGTTTGATCGGCTGTTAGCGCTACAGAGCCACCTGGCGGCGGCCCCCAGTCTGCATGACATGCTCAATCGCCTGCATCGCTGGGCCAGAGAGCTGGGGCTTGCCGGAGCGAATGTACGTCTGTTCCATGACAAGTGGCGCATTGGTGCCCCCTCTGGTTTCACCCAACTGGCCCTCTCTCGGCAATCTTTTGAACCGGTTCGCATTCAACGTTTGGGCAAACAGCACCACTATTTGGGGCATCTCAACGGGCCGGAACTGCTGCTGCTGCTTCCTCAGGCTAAAGCCATAGGCTCGGTAGCCATGTCGCTGATGGGTGAAGGGGGCGATCTCGGCGTTCTGATATTCAGCAGCCGTGATACGCAACACTATCAATCCGGTATGGGCACCGTGTTGTTACAACACCTGGCTATGATGATGCCGGAGCTCCTCTCCCGCTGGGTTGAGCCAGCATGACCCCGGTTTCTCCTCTACAGTCCGCCGTAGAGGGCTTTCTGCGTTATCTGAAGGTCGAGAGGCAACTGAGCCCGCTAACGCAGAAAAGTTATGCTCATCAGTTGGAGGTACTGGTTGCCCTGGCTGATGAACTGAAAGTGGCAGACTGGACAGCGCTGGATGCTGCTCACGTGCGCTCTCTGGCCGCCCGCAGCCGCCGGGCTGGCTTAGAACCTGCCAGCCTGGCATTACGTCTCTCCGCGCTACGCAGTTTCCTGGATTGGCTGGTAAGTCAGGGGAAGTTAAAAGCCAATCCGGCAAAAGGGATTGCTACACCGCGTGCGCCGCGTCATTTGCCTAAAAATATTGACGTGGATGAAATTAACCAACTGCTGGAGATCGATCTTAACGATCCGCTGGCGGTGCGCGATCGTGCGATGCTTGAAATTATGTATGGTGCGGGACTGCGTCTTTCCGAATTGGTTGGAATTGACTGCGGTCATCTCGATCTTGATTCCGGTGAAGTTTGGGTGATGGGTAAAGGCAGTAAAGAGCGCCGTTTACCGATAGGTCGTACCGCAGTGAGCTGGCTGGAACAATGGATGGCGCTGCGCTTTCTGTTTGCTCCGGAGGATGAGGCCGTGTTTTTGTCTAAGCAGGGTAGACGTATATCAGCGCGTAACGTGCAGAAACGCTTTGCTGAATGGGGAGTGAAACAGGGTGTTGCCAGCCATGTTCATCCACATAAACTGCGGCACTCTTTTGCTACCCATCTACTGGAATCGAGCGGCGATCTGCGCGCGGTACAGGAACTACTTGGCCATGCTAACTTATCGACGACGCAAATCTATACCCATCTCGACTTTCAACACCTTGCATCCGTTTACGATGCTGCACACCCCCGTGCGAAACGAGGAAAATCGTAATGCATTTTTACCGTCCGCTTCGCCCGGTCAAAGCGATGACGTTTGACCTGGACGATACCTTGTATGATAACTCTGAGGTTATTCGCCGTACCCAGCAGGAATCTCATGCTTTTCTGCAGGCCTACCATCCAGGGTTAAAGGATTTCAGCGTAGAGGCTTATCAGCAACTGCGAGAAGAACTGTGCGCTGAAGAGCCGGATATTTATCACGACGTGAGCGAGTGGCGACGCCGTGCCGTTGAGTTGGCAATGCGTAATGTTGGTCTAACGCCCGATGAGGCAGATCATGGCTCACGAAAAGTGATGGAAAACTTTGATTACTGGCGTAGCCAGATAACCATCACCGAAGAGACTCACTCGGCGTTGGCGGCACTCAGTGAACGTTTTCCGTTAGTGGCCATCACCAATGGCAATGCGCAGCCGCATCTGTTTGGTATCGATAAATACTTTCAGTTTATCCTGCGTGCGGGGCCAGATGGCCGCGCGAAGCCCTGGCAGGATATGTATCATCTGGCGTCAGAAAAACTTGGCATTCCCTTAGAAAATATCCTGCACGTCGGCGACGATCTCACCACCGATGTTGCTGGTTCACTACGCAGCGGTATGCAGGCATGCTGGATTAATTTGCAGGGCGGTAGCCTGATGGAGATTAATGACGGTCGTTTGCTGCCTCATCTTGAAATTTCGCAGTTGGCATCGCTGACGGCGCTGATATAATAAGCTGGATAAATATCCAGTGAGGCGCAGCCTGCGTTTCCTGCTTGAATGGTGCTTATGGACGTTTCTGATCTGCTCAACAGTTTGAATGACAAACAACGCGAAGCCGTTGCGGCGCCACGCAGCAATTTGTTGGTGCTGGCGGGCGCGGGGAGCGGAAAAACACGCGTTCTGGTACATCGTATTGCCTGGTTACTGACGGTAGAGAACTGCTCG
This sequence comes from [Pantoea] beijingensis, assembly GCF_022647505.1. Taxonomy (NCBI): domain Bacteria; kingdom Pseudomonadati; phylum Pseudomonadota; class Gammaproteobacteria; order Enterobacterales; family Erwiniaceae; genus Erwinia; species [Pantoea] beijingensis. The sequence goes on along the minus strand of NZ_CP071409.1, from coordinate 3,867,146 downwards.
CCTTACTCCATCATGGCCGTCACCTTTACTAACAAAGCAGCGGCTGAGATGCGCCACCGCATTGAGCAGTTAATTGGTACCAGTCAGGGCGGCATGTGGATTGGTACCTTTCATGGTTTAGCGCACCGTTTGCTGCGTGCTCATCACTTGGATGCCAACTTGCCTCAGGACTTCCAGATCCTTGATAGCGAAGATCAACTGCGCCTGCTTAAGCGTCTGATTAAAGCCATGAATCTGGATGAGAAGCAGTGGCCAGCGCGCCAGGCAATGTGGTACATCAACGGCAAAAAAGACGAAGGGCTGCGGCCAAAGCATATTGAAAGCTACGGCAATCCGATTGAGCAAACCTGGTTACGAATTTATCAGGCTTACCAGGAAGCCTGCGATCGTGCCGGGCTGGTGGATTTCGCAGAGCTGTTACTGCGGGCGCATGAGCTGTGGCTGAATAAACCGCATATTCTTAATCATTACCGTGAGCGCTTCAGTAATATTTTAGTGGATGAGTTTCAGGATACTAACAATATTCAGTATGCCTGGATCCGTCTGCTGGCCGGCGATAGTGGCCGAGTCATTATTGTCGGTGATGACGATCAGTCCATTTATGGCTGGCGTGGTGCGCAGGTTGAGAATATTCAGCGGTTCCTGAGTGATTTTTCCGGTGCTGAAACTATCCGCCTTGAGCAAAATTACCGTTCTACCAATAATATACTGAAAGCGGCTAATGCCCTTATCGCTAACAATAGCGGTCGTTTGGGTAAGGAATTGTGGACTGACGGTAGCGATGGCGAACCGATTTCGCTTTATTGTGCGTTCAATGAACTGGACGAAGCGCGCTTTGTTGTTAATCGTATCAAAGTCTGGCAAGAAAACGGTGGTGCATTGAACGATTGTGCCATTCTTTACCGTAGTAACGCCCAGTCGCGTGTGCTGGAAGAGGCACTATTACAAACCAGTATGCCGTATCGCATTTATGGCGGCATGCGCTTCTTTGAGCGGCAGGAAATTAAAGATGCGCTTGCTTATTTACGCCTGATTGCCAACCGTAACGACGATGCAGCCTTTGAACGTGTCGTCAATACGCCAACGCGCGGCATCGGTGACCGCACGCTGGATGTGGTACGTCAGACTTCACGCGAGCGCCAACTGACGCTGTGGCAGGCGACACGTATATTACTGCAGGAAAAAGCACTGGCAGGCCGTGCGGCTTCGGCGTTGCAGCGATTTACCGAACTGGTAGATTCACTGGCGCAGGAAACAGCCGAACTACCGCTGCATGTGCAAACGGATCGTGTGGTAAAAGACTCGGGCCTGTGGCTGATGTATGAGCAGGAAAAAGGCGAAAAAGGTCAGGCACGCATCGAGAACTTAGAAGAACTGGTGAATGCCACGCGGCAGTACAGTTACCAGGATGAAGATGAGGATCTGATGCCACTGCAGGCGTTTCTTTCTCACGCGGCGCTTGAGGCAGGTGAAGGGCAGGCCGATAAATGGCAGGATGCGGTACAACTAATGACCATGCATGCGGCAAAAGGTCTGGAGTTTAGCCAGGTTTTTATTGTTGGGATGGAAGAAGGCATGTTCCCGAGTCAGATGTCGTTGGATGAGGGGGGACGGTTGGAAGAGGAACGCCGGCTTGCTTATGTTGGCGTCACTCGTGCGATGCAAAAACTGACGCTGACGTATGCCGAAACGCGGCGGCTTTATGGTAAGGAAGTGTATCATCGCCCTTCACGCTTCATTGGTGAATTGCCCGAAGAATGTGTGGATGAAGTGCGTTTACGTGCCAGCGTTAGCCGACCAGTAAGCCATCAGCGCCTGGGAACACCCATGACGCAAAATGACAGTGGCTTTGCGCTGGGGCAGCGTGTCCGGCATGCGAAATTTGGTGAGGGAACCATTATTAATCTGGAGGGGAGCGGCGAACATAGTCGATTGCAGGTCGCCTTTCAGGGACAGGGTATCAAATGGCTGGTTGCAGCCTACGCGCGGCTGGAGACGGTTTGAGTGTGTTCAGGCGCAGTGGTGCGCTTGACGGCTTTTTCGTCTCAGCGTAACATGCGCGCACGATCACCCTAAGAGGACATTCGCCTTGGACACACCCAGTCGATACTGGCTCGTTAACCTGTTACGCAGGTACAACGCCTAAGGCTATCCTCTTTTTGCCTGATAGCCTTCGTGGTTGTCAGCGACCGCTTATTTCCCCCGTCGCACGAGTCAGCGTTGATCACTGAATGAAGCCTTGGTGTTTCTGGTGTTCTGGCGCGATGTCCCATTTGTTACAGCAATTGGGAGTACTGTTATGCTGAGCGCATTTAAACTGAATCATGGTCGCTTAACGCGTCTTGAGCTGGACGAAACGTCTGACGAACTTATCTCTTCCGTTTGGGTCGATTTGATCGAACCCGAAGAGAATGAGCGCGAGCGGGTCCAGGCTGAGTTAGGGCAGAGTCTGGCCACTCGTCCGGAACTGGAGGATATCGAAGCCTCCGCGCGTTTTTTTGAAGATGAAGATGGCTTGCATATTCACTCCTTCTTTTTTTATGAAGATGCTGAAGATCATGCGGGTAACGCGACGGTAGCTTTTACCATTCGTGAAGGACGTCTCTATACTCTACGTGAGCGTGAGCTACCGGCATTCCGCCTCTACCGTATGCGCGCGCGTAATCAGACCCTAATAGATGGTAATGCGTTCGAACTGTTGTTGGATCTGTTTGAAACCAAAATTGAGCAGTTGGCTGATGAGATCGAAAATATTTATAGCGATCTGGAAAAGCTGAGCCGTGTGATTATGGAAGGGCATCAGGGAGATGAATTTGACGGTGCGCTATCGACGCTGGCCGAACTTGAAGATATCGGTTGGAAAGTGCGTTTGTGTTTGATGGATACCCAGCGAGCACTTAACTTTCTGGTACGCAAAGCCCGCCTGCCGGGTAACCAGCTAGAGCAGGCGCGTGAAATCCTGCGCGATATCGAGTCGCTGTTGCCGCATAATGAATCGTTATTTCAAAAAGTGAACTTCCTGATGCAGGCGGCAATGGGGTTTATCAATATCGAGCAGAACCGGATTATCAAAATCTTCTCTGTGGTTTCCGTTGTATTCCTGCCACCTACGCTGGTGGCCTCAAGCTACGGTATGAACTTCGAATTTATGCCAGAGTTAAAATGGAGCTTTGGCTATCCGGGGGCGATTACCCTGATGATTTTGGCAGGTCTGGCACCTTATGCCTACTTTAAGCGTAAGAACTGGTTGTAATCCTTATCATACTGCACACTGGCTACAAACTTAGTCACCCCGGGTTCTTACCTGTGTAAGCTCCCGGGGGCACCTGGATTGGATATTGCCCCATTGGGCGGCTAAACTCGCGTTCAAATCTTTTCCCTGGCAGGTTTGCCACCCCGGTCACATATCTATGTAAGTGACCCAGAATGCTCGATCTTTCCACTGCGCCCTGCAACTTAAATCATTTAGGGTATATATTCTTATTTTTCTGAGCAAAGTTGTCATCATATGGAACGACTGTCTCTAAGACTGCAAGGATTTATCTTGCTGAGTGCTTCACTGCTACTGGGTTTTGCACTGCAATACTTTCACGTTCCAGCCGCTTTGCTGCTTGGGCCGATGATTGTTGGTGTTGTTATGGGGCTCTTGGGTGCATCGGTACGTATTGATAAGCGTCTGTTTATTTTCTCCCAGGCGATTCTCGGATGCATGATTGCACAAAGCCTGTCCCCCTCAATCCTGACTCCGCTCATCGCTAACTGGCCAGTCGTACTCAGCGTCTTACTAATGACGCTGGCTGCCAGCGGGCTATCGGGTTTTCTACTGGTGCGTTTTAGCGATCTTCCCGGGCCTACAGGAGCGTGGGGTTCGTCACCTGGAGGAGCATCAGCGATGGTCGCCATGGCTGGCGATTTTGGCGCTGACGTCCGTTTGGTCGCTTTTATGCAATATTTGCGCGTCTTATTCGTGGCGACGGCTGCGGCTATGGTCACGCGTATCGGTATGGGGAATGATGTACACAGTGCAGGGGCTCTTGTCTGGTTCCCATCCCTGGGACTGGGTTTTGTTGGGATGCTGGTCGTCGCGTTGGGCGGTGCCTGGCTGGGTCAGTGTTTTCGCATTCCCTCCGGCGCGTTACTGTTACCGGCGCTGATCGGTGCAACGCTGCACTCGACGGATACCCTGGTATTACAGGTTCCTGAATGGTTATTGGCGCTGGCTTATGCATTTATTGGCTGGAGCGTAGGATTACGTTTCACTAAATCTATTTTCCTTCTGGCGTTACGTACCTTGCCGCAAATGATCGGGTCAATTGTTGGATTAATGGTGCTATGTGGTGCGATGGCATGGATGTTAACACGGTTGTTGCATGTGGATTTAATGACAGCTTATCTGGCAACCAGCCCGGGTGGGCTGGATACCGTGGCAATCATCGCCGCCGGGAGCCGGGTCGATATCGCATTTGTAATGGCGATGCAGACGCTACGCTTATTTACTATCTTGCTCACCGGCCCGGCGGTGGCGCGTTTTATCTCACGCTATGCGCGTACGTGAGTGTCGCAGCGTGTACAACGCATCCAGTATGAATAATGCCAGTGCGAGCCATATAAAGCTGAAGGTCACCATTTTATCATCGGTCATTTTCTCACCGTAAAAGATCACGGCGAGCAGAAACATGAGTGTGGGGCCGAGATACTGGAAAAAACCGACCGTTGATAGCCTTAAACGCGTGCAGGCCGCCGTAAACAACATCAGCGGAATAGTGGTGATAATGCCAGCCGCAATCAGCAATAAATTCAGCGTGGAGGCGTTGTTGTTCATATTGCTGGTACTACTTTCGGCAATACCAAAAAGATAAATTGCCGCGAGTGGAAATAACCACATAGTTTCAATCAGCATGCCGGTTTGTGCATCGACCGCCACTTTTTTGCGGATCAGGCCATAGCATGAAAAACTTAATGCCAAACCCAGAGCAATGATCGGCAAGGAACCGAATTTCCATAACTGAATCAGCACGCCACAGGCAGCTAGCGCTACTGCCAGCCACTGCATGCGGCGAAAACGTTCACCGAGAAATAGCATTCCTACAAGCACATTTAGCAGCGGGTTGATGAAGTAGCCAAGGCTCGCTTCCAGCATATGGTTATTATTGACCGCCCAGATGAACAGAAGCCAGTTCCCACCAATAGCCAACGCGGAAAGCGCGAGTAAAAAGACTTTTTTGCGCTGATGGACGGTCTTGCGCACTGCTGCCCAGTTACGGCCAAGGCTAATCAAGATGATCATAAACAGCGCTGACCAGATAACGCGGTGCGTCATGATTTCACCGGGAGCAACCTGCTTGATATACTTAAAATAAGCGGGGGCAATGCCCCAGATGAAATAAGCACCGAGGGCATAAAGAATGCCCTGGCGTGTTTGTTGTGCATCCATGAAAACCACGCTTAGTAGACAATATCCAATATTATTCACTCGCTTTATACTGGATGGAACAGCGGTTAGCGATATCTGTCTGTGCTGTATGTCATCAGCTTAAGAAAAGTGAATCGTAGTTTGACGTTACTAGCCAATAAGGTAAGTTGCCGTCGCGCTGGCAATATACACGCCAGCATCGTTATGTAGTTCGACACGGGCTACCGCGACCTTATTACCGCCACGTAACAGGCTGCTGCTGGCAATAAAGCGTTCGCCGCGCCCAGGGCGCAGATAATCAACGCGCAGGTCGATGGTCCCCATCCGTGACAGGCGCTGGCGCAATTCTTCTTCGGTTATACATTCCTGCCTCGTCAGTGTGCTATTCACGCAAACCAGCCCGGCGGCAACGTCCAGTACTGAAGCGATAACACCACCATGCAGAATTTTTTGCGCGGAATTACCTACCAGCATCTCCTGATTGGTAAAGCTTAACTCAGCGTAATCGGGTTCCAGACGTTCCAGTTTCAGTCCCAACGCCTGATTAAATGGCATGTGGTAGACGAAAATTTCACCAATCAGGCGCCGTGCAGCATCCTGAGTTAAAGGGATAGTCGACATGAACAGAGATTCCTGAAGGCCAAATTAACGACCAAAGATGTTAAACAAATAATTATTTTCTGTATCAGAGGATGTACTTTTCACATTCAGAAATCAACGCTGATATCGGGGGGCATTTCTGTGTAGAATGGCCTGCTTTTTACACATCATAACGCACCTCTTATCTGGAGATGATTATGCGTATGCTACGAGGAATACTGGCGGCATTGATGTTACTCCCTGTAATAGCGCAGGCGCAGGAAGCAACCGTCAACGAGGTTCATGATGCGCCAGCGGTACGTGGGAGCATCATTGCTAACCTGCTGGAAAAGCATGATAATCCTTTTTTACTTTATCCCTACGAAAACAATTACTTACTCTACACGTATACCAACTCGATCAATAAAGATGCTATCGAATCGTATGACTGGGCCAATAACGCAAAAAAAGACGAAGTAAAATTCCAGCTTAGCCTGGCTTTTCCATTATGGCGCGGTGTGCTCGGTGATAACTCTATTCTGGCCGCATCTTATACACAGCGCTCGTGGTGGCAGCTTTCCAACCGTTCGGCTTCTTCACCGTTTCGTGAAACGAATTATGAACCCCAAATTTTCCTGGGCTGGGCCACGGATTATCGCTTTGCTGGCTGGACGCTTCGGGATATTGAAGTTGGCTTGAACCATCAATCTAATGGTCGCTCCGATCCAACATCGCGCAGCTGGAACCGCGTTTATGCGCGTTTGATGGCTGAGAACGGTAATTTCCTGGCGGAAATTAAGCCATGGTATCGTATTCCCGACAGTGCCAATAATGATGATAACCCGGATATCACCAAATACATGGGTTACTATCGGCTGAAGCTTGGCTATGCGTTAGGTGACAGCATTTTTAGCGTCCAGGGTAATTACAACTGGAACAGTGGTTTTGGTGGTGCTGAACTTGGATGGAGCTATCCGATCAGCGAGCACGTACGTTTCTACACGCAACTTTTCAGCGGTTACGGTGAATCCTTAATTGACTACGATCATCGGCAGACGCGTCTTGGCGTCGGAATAACCTTGAACGATCTGTTTTAATCTGCGAAGGTCCCGGAAAAATACGTTATCCGGTTCAGTAATTGATTCATAAGTACGAGTCTTTTATCCGCTCCTGTTGAAAAGTATGCACAAATGATTTTTGGGGAAGATGTGTCTGAGGCTGCTGTAATTAACCATGAGACGTTGGCGGAGCAGGTATTACAAGATACCTTTGGCTACCAACAGTTTCGTCCCGGCCAGCAAACCATCATACAGGCGTCGTTAAACGGGCGTGACTGTCTGGTGGTTATGCCAACCGGTGGCGGTAAATCCCTCTGCTATCAGGTGCCTGCACTGGTGCGCGAGGGACTGACGCTGGTGGTGTCGCCCTTGATCTCGCTAATGAAAGATCAGGTTGATCAACTGTTGGCTAACGGTGTGGCGGCAGCTTGCCTCAACTCAACTCAAAATCGTGAAGAGCAGCTTGACGTTATCACCGGTTGCCGCTCGGGGCGTATCCGTTTGCTGTATATCGCGCCGGAACGCCTGATGATGGATAATTTCCTCGATAATCTTGCGCATTGGAACCCGGCGATGCTGGCGGTTGATGAGGCGCACTGTATCTCCCAGTGGGGACATGACTTCCGACCAGAATACGGGGCGCTAGGTCAGCTACGCCAGCGTTTCCCGGCGCTACCGGTTATGGCATTGACCGCGACGGCAGATGAAACGACGCGCAATGATATTGCACGGTTATTACAACTTAACGACCCGCTAATCCAAATTAGCAGTTTCGATCGTCCAAATATTCGCTATACGCTAGTGGAGAAATTTAAGCCTACCGAGCAGTTACTTCGCTATGTACAGGATCAACGTGGCAAGTGCGGTATCATTTACTGCAACAGCCGGGCAAAAGTGGAAGATACAGCTGCACGCTTGCAGAGCCGTGGTCTGAGCGTTGGGGCTTATCATGCCGGGATGGACAATGTGCATCGTGCCCAGGTTCAGGAAGCTTTTCAAAGGGATGATTTACAAATTGTGGTCGCCACCGTGGCATTTGGTATGGGAATTAATAAGCCTAATGTGCGTTTTGTGGTGCACTTCGATATCCCGCGCAATATTGAGTCCTACTATCAGGAAACTGGCCGTGCCGGGAGAGATGGCTTGCCTGCTGAAGCGGTACTCCTCTATGACCCTGCAGATATGGCTTGGCTGCGCCGCTGTCTGGAAGAGAAGGCACCGGGTCAACTGCAGGATATTGAGCGACATAAACTGAATGCGATGGGCGCGTTTGCTGAAGCGCAAACCTGCCGCCGTTTAGTGCTGCTGAACTACTTTGGCGAGGGGCGTCAGCAGCCTTGTGGCAACTGTGATATCTGTCTTGATCCTCCCCGCCGCTATGATGGATTAGTGGAAGCACAAAAGGCGCTTTCAAGCATCTATCGTGTTGGGCAGCGTTTTGGCATGGGCTATATTGTGGAAGTGATGCGCGGGGCCAATAATCAGCGCATACGCGATATGCAACATGACAAGTTGCCGGTTTATGGTATTGGCCGCGAGCAGAGTACGGAACACTGGACCAGTGTATTACGTCAACTGATCCACCTTGGCTTAGTGACGCAAAATATCGCGATGCATTCCGCATTACAACTCACTGAAGCTGCCCGCCCGATTTTGCGTGGCGAAATGCCCCTGATGTTGGCTGTCCCGCGTATGGTCAGCATTAAAACAAAAAGCTATAACCAGAAATCCTACGGCGGTAATTACGATCGTAAGTTGTTTGCTAAATTACGCAAGCTGCGCAAAGCCATTGCCGATGAAGAAAATATCCCACCTTATGTTGTGTTCAACGATGCGACGTTGATTGAAATGTCAGAACAGATGCCGATTACTGCGTCTGAAATGTTGAGTATCAATGGCGTGGGACAGCGTAAGCTGGAGCGGTTTGGTAAGCCATTTATGATGATGATCAGAGAGCACGTCGACGGCGGTGACCAATAAATTTCATATACGATTACGATGAGTGGCTTTGTTTACGTATGTGTCTTATTCAGGGTTGTCTGCCCCTCATTTCAAGACTGGCAGTAGCAACATTACATATGACGAACTTCACCCCAGAAAATCAGAAGATAACAGGTAAAAGACAATGCTTATGCTATTCCTGACTGTGGCAATGGTGCATTTAATCGCGCTGATGAGTCCTGGCCCGGACTTTTTCTTTGTCTCACAGACGGCAGCCAGCCGATCGCGAAAGGAAGCTATGATGGGCGTGCTGGGTATTTCATTAGGGATTATTATTTGGGCTGGCGTGGCACTCATGGGGCTGCATCTGCTACTGCAGAAGATGGCCTGGCTGCATGAAATTATTATGATCGGCGGGGGCTTGTATCTTCTGTGGATGGGTTGGCAGTTGCTGCGTTCGGCGTGTCAGCAGCATAGGCGTCCAGTGTCACCAGAGGCGGATGTTATCCTTCCCAAAAAGGGTCGCAGTTTTTTAAAAGGCTTTCTGACTAATCTCTCTAATCCGAAAGCGGTGATCTATTTTGGCAGCGTTTTTTCCCTGTTTGTTGGCGATGATGTTGGTGCTGGCGAACGCTGGGGGCTCTTTTTATTGATTGTTACAGAGACGTTCCTTTGGTTCAGCATGGTTGCCACTATTTTTGCTTTGCCGACGATTCGCCGCGGCTACCAACATTTAGCAAAATGGATTGATGGCATGGCTGGTGTGCTATTCGCTGGCTTTGGCATCCATCTTATTCTCTCCCGCTAATTCGCATCGTGTGACGCGCTCATTTACGTTGGCTCAAAAAGTTGAGCCAACGTTGGTGCGGGAAAAAGAGGAGCTACGCCATTCTTCGTGCGGATGCCAGCAAAATACCCACCGCCATAAAAAGTCCGCCAAAGATGCGATTGAGTAATTTCATCCGCTGCGGCCCTTTAATCCAGTTGGCAATGCGTGTGGCTAACGTGGCATAGCCAATCATTACAATGATATCGACAATCACTGTTGTCACGCCCAACACCAGATACTGCATCGTCTGCGGCTGATGGGGAATAATAAACTGAGGAAACAGCGCTGCCAGGAAAACGATGCTTTTCGGATTGGTTAGATTAACCAATATCGCGCGCTTAAACAGGCGACGCCGTGGTGTGACTTTTGCCACCGCATTTAAATCAATGGCACCCGCGGAACGCCATTGTTGGATCCCCAACCAGACCAGATAAGCCGCACCAGCCCATTTCAGTATTTCGAACGCTATCAGCGATTGCGAAAAAAGCGCCCCCAGACCGACGCCAACCAGAATAATATGCAGTGCAAGACCAACTTGTAATCCTGCAATCGATGCGGCAGCACCCCGATAGCCGTGGCTGATACCGGTACTCATGGTGTTTATTGCCCCCGATCCCGGAGAGAGGCTGAGAATACTGGTCGTCAAAAGGTAAGTCAGCCACCATTCGATGGTCATGGGTAAAACTCCCTGTGTACCTGGAATTGTGACACAATACGCCATTGTTTATTGTTCTGCTATGGCGGTAGTCAGGCGATGTTTGTGCGGAAAATTACAGGATGACAAAGCACCAAAAGGGCTGGTTAACACGTGAAAATGCCTTTGCCGCTTTTGCCACCGGTCCGTTGCTGGATTTTTGGCGCCGCCGTGAAGAGCGTGAATTTATCGGCGTTGCGAATGTACCCATTCGTTATGTCCGATTCTCCTCGGCAAGACATGACAAGGCCATCTTGTTGGTTCCGGGACGCATTGAAAGCTATGTCAAATATCCTGAGTTGGCCTATGACCTGTTTCATTGCGGTTATGATGTGATCATTATCGATCATCGTGGTCAGGGGCGTTCGGGACGTTTATTACAGGACTCGCACCGGGGGCACGTGGTAAATTTTTCAGACTATGTCGATGATTTGGAAGCGCTCTATCTGACGGAGATTGCCGCAGGTCACTATCGCCACCGCTATGCGTTAGGGCACTCCATGGGGGGCGCTGTTCTCGCGCTGATGTTGGCTCGCCAGCCGCAGGCATTTGACGCGGCGGTGCTGGCATCCCCGATGTTTGGTATCACTCTACCGATGCCCAACTGGCTGGCAAAACGAATCCTCGACTGGGCAGAACGTCGGCCTGTGATCCGTGATAGCTATGCGTTAGGTACCGGCAAATGGCGCGTGCGCTCTTTTAGCGTAAATGAATTGACGCATAGTGATGAACGCTATCGCCGTAATTTGCGCTTTTATGCTGACGACCCAGGCATTCGTGTTGGCGGCCCCACTTATCATTGGGTGCGGGAAGGCGTGATGGCCGGGCAGCGTATAGTCAATCAGGCGGCAGAGATCGTCACGCCGCTCTTACTGCTCCAGGCGGGTGAAGATAACGTAGTGGATAACCGCGCCCAGGATCTGTTTTGCACCAAAATGGTGGAAGCGGGCCATCCTTGTGATGGAGGAAAACCGCGGGTTATCGCAGGTGCGCGTCATGAGATCTTATTTGAAAAAGACAATATGCGTACCGAAGCACTAGATGCCATCGTTGATTTTTATGCGCGGCATCGTTAGCAACTTACTCAGAACGTTTTTATCGTGGGCTAAATCGCTGTGGCTACGCAGGCCCAGCTCTTTGCTGATATCGATACAAAATTAACCAGAGGTTTGAAAGAATTATGTACCATATAGTTGCATCCGATCTTGATGGCACACTGCTATCACCTGACCATCATCTGACGCCCTATACCAAAGAAACGCTGAAACTACTGACGAAGAAAGGGATCCACTTTATCTTTGCAACCGGTCGCCATCATATTGACGTTTCACAGATGCGCGATAGCCTGGAAATTGAATCCTTTATGATCACCTCAAACGGGGCCCGCGTGCATAACACTGCAGGTGAGTTGATCTTCAGCCATAACCTCGATCGTGATATAGCGGCGGAGCTGTTCGCTACTAAATATGACGATCCCGATATTCTGACCAACGTGTATCGCGATGATGAGTGGTATCTCAATCGACGTCATCCGGATGAAGAGAAATACTTCCAGGAATCCATTTTCACCTGTCGTTTATTTGAACCCGGTATGTTGGATGCCGGAGGCGTTAGTAAAGTCTTCTTCACCTGCGATGACGCCGACAAACTGTTACCGCTGGAGCAAGCCATTCAAGCTCGCTGGGGCGATCGTGTCAATGTTAGTTTTTCATTTCCAACCTGTCTGGAAGTTATGGCGGGCGGCGTGTCCAAAGGCCACGCGTTAGAGGCCGTTTCTAAAATGTTGGGTTATTCATTAAATGAGTGTATTTCGTTCGGTGATGGACTTAATGATAAAGAAATGCTGCTAATGGCAGGTAAAGGATGCATCATGGGTAATGCGCATCAAAGACTCAAAGATCTGTTACCAGAACTGGAAGTCATTGGCAGTAATGCGGATGAAGCTGTCCCTCATTATTTGCGTAAGCTGTTCTTAAACTAATCTACCTGTCATTCTTCAAGCCAGCCCATTGTCGGCTGTGCCACCTCGCCCTGTCGCATCGTTCTCTGTGCGACAGGGCGAGGTGGCTTGCTGCTGTGATGCAACTCTTTTGCCGTCAGACTGGTCATTTACCTGAGTAAGCTCTCAGGAAGCCAGTGGTTTAAAGCATATTATTCCTGCTGTAAAAATTGTACGGCCTTATCCGGGAAGTCAGTGAACAATCCTTCTACACCGGCTTTATTATAAAGCGCGTCATACACCTGGTTTACATTGGTAGCAAAATCCGGTAATTGGTCGGCGCGTACCGTATACGGGTGAACCTGCAATTTATTCTGATGCGCTTCCTGTGCCATAGTGGTCAATTTGATATGGTCTGGTGTTGATCCGGGTGCGATCAACATATGGTAATCCGGTCCAATACCATCCACATACTGCGACAACGTTTTCATTGCACCTGGTTTAAACATCCAGTCGTAATTGTAATTAATCCATTTACCGTTCTGTTTTTCCTGTGTTTCATCCCAGTCGGTTTCGGCGACTAACTGCACCAGCTTAAGGTCCATACCCATTTTTGGTTCCAGCTCGGTTTTAATACGTTTTAGTTCATTAAAATCGAAACACTGCAGATAGATATTGTCGCTTTTACCGCTATAACCATATTTTTTCAGTACCTTGAGCACCTCAAGCGCAATATCCTTACCTTCCTGGTGGTGGAACCAGGGCGCTTTAATTTCGGGATAGATGCCGATGTTTTTACCGGTTGAATGATTCATACCCTGAACAAATTCGATCTCTTCCTCAAAGGTATGTATGTGGAAATCGGACGTATTGATCGGGAACCGTCCCGGGAACGTCTGTATCTGCTTGCCGTTCTTAATATCGAAGCCTTCGGTAAATTTCAGTCCTTTGATTTCAGCCAGGGTGAAATCTATAGCGTAGTAGCGTCCGTCTTTGCGGGCTCTGTTGGGATAACGGTTGGCAACGTCGGTCACGCGATCGAGATAGTGATCGTGCAGAACAACCAGTCGGTTATCCTTCGTCATCACCAGATCCTGTTCAAGAAAGTCTGCACCTTGCGCATAGGCCATCGCTTTTGCCGGTAGCGTATGCTCCGGCAAATAACCACTGGCACCGCGATGCGCGATAACAATTTTTCCATTCGTTTCAGCAAGTGCTGAACATGCGCTAATCAAGAGCATCCCAGCCAGCATAGGTTTTAATTTCATCGCATCCTCCGATTAATTCAACTGCTGTAATGTCTGCTTATGTTTGTTCTCACTTAGCATGGTCATCAGCAGTAAAATTACGGCCAGCACACAACCGCCGATCATAATGATGAAGCCGCCATCCCAGCCGAAGTAATCGACAGTGTAGCCAACGATGGCACTTGCGGCCACGGAGCCACCGAGATAGCCGAACAGTCCTGTGAAACCGGCTGCGGTACCCGCTGCCTTCTTCGGCGCGAGCTCAAGCGCATGTAACCCAATTAACATTACCGGGCCATAGATGAGAAAACCAATGACGATCATGCAGGCCATGTCGATACCCGGGTTACCTGCCGGATTCATCCAGTAAATTACGGTGGCGATAGTGACCAGTATCATAAAGAAAACGCCAGTCGCACCGCGGTTACCTTTAAATACTTTATCCGACATCCAGCCACACAGTAGCGTGCCGGGGATGCCTGCATATTCATATAAAAAATAGGCCCAGGACGACTTATCCAGTGCGAAGTGTTTGACCTCTTTCAGGTAAGTCGGTGACCAGTCGAGAATACCGTAGCGCAGTAGATAGACGAAAACGTTGGCCAGAGCGATATACCACAGCAGCTTGTTGGGCAGTATGTACTGCATAAAGATCTGTTTTGCTGTGAGTTCTTCTTCCGCTTTGTCGGTGTAGTCAGGCGGATAGTCATTTTTATACTCTTCGATAGGCGGTAAACCACACGATTGTGGCGTATCACGCATCAGTGCAAATGCAATCAAGGCAATGATGATTGCCCCGAAAGCAGGCATATAGAGTGCGGCTTTCCAGTCGTTAAACCAGGCCATGCCAAGCAGGAAGAGCAGAGGAGGGATGCCGCCGCCAACGTTATGGGCACAGTTCCATATCGAAACGATACGGCCGCGCTCTTTTTGTGACCACCAGTGCACCATTGTACGCCCGCACGGCGGCCATCCCATTCCCTGGAACCAGCCACATAAAAACAGCAGAACAAACATCACCATGATGCTGGAGGTGGCCCAAGGTACGAATCCCATAAATAGCATCACTGCTGCCGCAAGAATCAGACCAGCAGGAAGGAATACGCGTGGATTTGAACGATCGGATACTGAGCCCATAATGAATTTTGAAAAGCCATAGGCGATAGAAATCCCGGACAGAGCGAACCCCAGATCTCCTCGCGAAAAGCCTTGCTCAACCAGGTAGGGCATTGCCAGCGCAAAGTTTTTACGTACCAGATAGTAAGCGGCGTAGCCGAAGAAGATACCCAGAAATATTTGCCAACGCAGGCGGCGATAGTGTGGATCAATGTGTTCATCTGAAACACGCGGTTGATGCTGCGCGGGTTTGAAGATAGTTAGCATTTGGCCTCCAGTGGCGCGTTTTGTTCTGACATCTCAGATTGGATGATCTTAAGTAAGAACATTGCTCGACTACGCAGGTGTAAATGTTCCATTTCGAGCAAATAATAGCGGCGGGAGGGGATAATAACTGTGAGTAACTGCTCAATTGTTACAGTTTGATTACAGTGATGCGCGTTTGTTTTCTTTATCAAACATATTTAATTATTTATTTGTTGGCGGCGTGTTACTCAAAAACATGCCTTAACGCACACACTTTTCGTTACAATAGCGCTTCTTTTTTTGATGAGTGTGTAACGTGGCATTACTGATTATTACCACTATTCTTTGGGCTTTTTCTTTTAGTCTTATCGGTGAGTACCTTGCAGGCCAGGTTGACAGTTGGTTTGCCGTACTCATGCGGCTGGGTTTGGCCGCAATGGTATTCTTGCCCTTTTTACGCTGGCGTGGTTATCCGTTGTTTACGCTGCTGCTGTATATGTTGGTGGGAATGTTGCAACTGGGGATTATGTATCTCATCAGTTTTCAGGCGTATCTCTATCTTAGCGTCTCGGAATTTCTGCTATTTACCGTCATGACACCGCTGTATGTCACGTTAATATATGATCTCATTAGCGGTCGGGGTGTACGTCCGGGGTATGCGTTGAGCGCGTTACTGGCGGTGCTGGGTGCTGCGATTATTCGCTATGACAAAGTAAGCGACCATTTTTGGTATGGTTTACTGCTGGTACAGCTGGCGAATATCTGCTTCGCAGTGGGTATGGTGGGTTATAAACGGCTGCAGGAAACGCGGCCTATGCCGCAGCATACCGCATTTTCCTGGTTTTATATTGGTGCGGCGAGTGTTGCTATCGTTGCCTGGCTGCTATGGGGAAATCCAGACAAATTGCCTGTTACCGGCCTGCAGTGGGGCATTTTACTGTGGCTGGGTGTAGTGGCATCAGGACTGGGATATTTTATGTGGAATTATGGCGCCACGCAGGTCGATGCCGGCACGTTGGGCATTATGAACAACATGCATGTCCCCGCAGGGTTGTTGGTCAATCTGGCGATTTGGCAGCAACAACCGCACTGGCCAAGTTTTATTATCGGTGCAACGATAATCTGTGCGTCATTATGGGTGCATAAGCGATGGATTGTCAGCCAGTAACAGAAGCCAGGCGGACCTGGCTTACGATGCTCTAGGCTTTCTTCTCGGCTGTCGGACGTATTTTTTTCGTCAGCCCTTTTAAAAAGTTTCTTAAGATCTGATCGCCACATTCCCGATAGTTTTTGTGCCCCGGCTTGCGGAAAATGGCACCTATCTCGCTTTGTGATACTGAGAAATCGGCTAGCTGTAGCACATCCGTAATATCGGTCGCTTTTAAATCAAAGGCAACGCGCAGTTTTTTTAGCATGATGTTATTGGTCATTTTGCGTTCGATGGACGGTGCTGGTGCCTCTTCACTCTTACCGCGACGCTGAAAAATCAATCCATTAAGAAAATAGCCCATGATGACATCGGGACAGGCGCGGAACCCCTCTTCTTCTTCTTTTTTCAAAAAGGCATGCATTTCCTCGGCGGACACGTCGCTGTCTGCCAGCGCCAGAAGGGCGACCATCTGGGCGTCACTTAAGTCCAGCATGTAGCGCACGCTGCGTAACACGTCATTGTTGGTCATAATGAAATCTCTTCAATTTATAAGGGCGTTGCGGCGCATTATATACATGTCGTCCCTGAAGTTGCAGCGCTGTTCACGGTATTCGTGTCTGCAGGTGGTAAACAGGAGTCATCGCAATCGTGGATTTTGCCGAATATGGCTGGCAGACAGGGATAGGATTGATGACGGCCAGTGAGGCCCACTGGCGTGCGTATATATTCAGAGTAGCGGTGACGAGAGCGGCTGTGGTATCGGGTTGCCGGGACGCGAGGCGTCATGAACCAGCGGCAAATTATCACATGCGTGCTGGCGTGAAGAGCGAATAAACGCTTCGATAACCGGTTGGCGCTGCTCACCATCACGCACGGCAGCGTACAGTCGACTCCAGAGTCCATTCCCCAGTGTTTTTGTGACAACTAATCCCTGACGTTCGAAGCTTTCTACTACCCAGTGCGGTAGCGCGGCAATGCCCATACGCGCGGCAACCATCTGAATCAGCAGTAAAGTATTATCGACGCTTTTCAATGCCGGACTGACGCCCGCGGGTTGCAGAAAGTTACGCCAGATATCCAGACGCTGGCGCTGTACTGGATAAATAAGCAACACATCATTCGCCAGGTCAACTGGCGTAATTTGTTCCTGCTGGGCCAGCGGATGATCGGGCGCAAGTACCAGCCGAACTTCGAAATCGAACATGGGCGAATAGTGTAGACCACTGCGAGGCAAGATATCAGAAGTCAGTACTACATCAAGTTCGCCCTGCTGCAGCGCAGGCTGAGGATCAAAAGTCACGCCTGATTTGAAATCCATCACCACCTGCGGCCAGCTTTGGCGGAAATTATCCAGTGCGGGCGTCAGCCATTGAATACAGCTATGGCATTCAATAGCGATACGCAGGGTGGCTTGGTGAGGTTCATGGCATGCCTGTAAGGCCTGCTGAATCTGCGGTAACACCTGTTCAGCCAGCTGTAACAAGATCTCTCCCTGCGGCGTAAAGCGCAGCGGTTGGCTTTTGCGCACAAACAGACGAAAGCCCAGGCGCTGCTCCAGGTCACTGAACTGGTGGGATAACGCCGATTGCGTTTGGTGCAGCTGGGCCGCCGCCGCAGCGAGCGAGCCAGTATTTCGCAATGCTTGCAGCGTTCGCAGGTGTTTGAGTTCGATCATGAGAGTCCTTCATATCGAGAGTGAATAATTTGCGCTTGTGGTTCATACAGTACCTGCACAGTATAGCAGTGTAAACATCTGGACGTCCAAACTTCCAGCTATCCTGCTTGTCATTTTGGACCGAGGTGTATTTTACCAGACGTATGAGCACCTGAGTGCGCAAGGTGACCTTAAATGCGGCGCGGTGAACCATGCTAAAAATGCCGCGCGACCCACGTCCAAACTGACGGTGCTAATGACGCCAGTTCAACATATTGCGCAACGTTATTAACAGACAAGGATAAAATCATGACCATCCTGAACCATACACTTGGATTTCCCCGCGTCGGCTTACGTCGCGAACTGAAAAAAGCGCAGGAAAGTTACTGGGCAGGCAACAGTACTCAGGAAGAGTTGCTGGCCGTGGGTAGTGAACTGCGTGCTCGCCACTGGCAGCAACAAAAAGAGGCTGGCGTTGATCTGCTGCCCGTAGGTGATTTTGCCTGGTATGATCACGTACTGACGACCAGTCTGTTACTGGGCAACGTACCTGCGCGTCACCAAAATAAAGACGGCTCGGTCGATCTGGACACCTTGTTCCGTTTGGGACGTGGTCGCGCACCAACCGGCGAACCCGCCGCCGCTGCAGAAATGACCAAATGGTTTAACACCAACTATCACTACATGGTGCCAGAATTCACTAAGGGCCAGCAGTTCAAACTGACCTGGACACAGCTGCTGGATGAAGTCGATGAAGCGCTGGCCCTTGGGCATAAAGTCAAACCTGTTTTACTGGGGCCTGTTACCTATCTTTGGCTGGGCAAAGTGAAAGGTGAGCAGTTTGATCGCCTGAGCCTGCTGCAGGATATTCTTCCCGTCTACCAGCAAGTGCTGGCGGAGCTGGCGAAACGTGGTATTGAGTGGGTGCAGATCGATGAACCTGCACTGGTTCTTGAGCTGCCTGCTGAATGGCTGAACGCTTTCAAACCGGCTTATACTGCGCTGCTGGGCAATACAAAACTGCTGTTAACCACCTATTTCGATAGTATCTCTCACAACCTGGATACCCTTCGCGCACTGCCGGTAAATGGCCTGCATGTTGATTTAGTACACGGCAAAGATGATATCACTGATATCAACGCTAAACTGCCCGCCGAGTGGCTGCTCTCTTTAGGGGTGATCAATGGCCGTAACGTATGGCGTGCCGATCTGAGCACCTGGTTTGAGCGTTTAGCGCCGCTTGTTGGTCAGCGTAAACAGCTGTGGATGGGTTCTTCATGTTCACTGCTGCATAGCCCAATCGATCTGAGTGTTGAAACACGGCTTGATGATGAAGTGAAAAGCTGGTTCTCATTTGCACTGCAAAAATGCGGTGAGTTGGCGCTGCTGACGAAAGCGCTGAACACCAACGATGCGGCGTCTCTGGAATCATGGAGCGCGCCAATCCGCGCTCGTCGTAACTCAAACCGCGTACATAATGCCGCTGTTGCACAACGTCTGGCCGCGATCACCCCACAAGATATTGAACGTCAAAGCGATTACCCGGCGCGTGCCGTTGCCCAGCGTAAGCGCTTTAACCTGCCGGCATGGCCCACCACGACCATAGGCTCATTCCCTCAGACCACTGAAATTCGTGGCCTGCGCCTGGATTTCAAACAGGGGCGTCTCGACGGTAATCATTACCGCACCGGCATTGCGGAACATATCAAACAGGCGATCGCGGAGCAGGAGCGTTTAGGTCTGGACGTGCTGGTACATGGTGAAGCAGAACGTAACGACATGGTTGAATACTTCGGCGAGCATCTGGATGGCTTCGTGTTTACTCAGAACGGTTGGGTACAAAGCTATGGTTCCCGTTGCGTGAAACCGCCGGTTATTATTGGCGATGTCAGTCGTCCTGAAGCGATTACCGTTGAATGGGCCAAATATGCGCAGTCTCTGACCGATAAGCCTGTCAAAGGGATGCTGACGGGGCCGGTGACCATTCTCTGCTGGTCTTTCCCGCGCGAAGATGTGTCACGTGAAACCATTGCTAAACAGATTGCGCTGGCGCTGCGTGACGAAGTTGAAGACCTGGAGAAAGCGGGCATTGGTATCATCCAGATTGATGAGCCTGCGCTGCGCGAAGGTTTGCCATTGCGTCAGTCTGACTGGGCGGCCTATCTGAAATGGGGCGTGGATGCGTTCCGCCTGAATGCGGCTGTTGCACGGGATGATACGCAGATTCACACCCACATGTGTTATTGCGAGTTTAACGACATCATGGATTCTATCGCCGCGCTGGACGCTGACGTGATCACCATCGAAACATCGCGTTCTGATATGGACCTGCTCGAGGCGTTTGAGGATTTCGAGTATCCCAATGAAATTGGGCCGGGCGTGTATGACATTCATTCACCCAACGTGCCTGGCGTGGAGTGGATTCAGGATCTGCTGCTGAAAGCGGCGAAACGTATTCCGGTTGAGCGCTTGTGGGTTAACCCGGACTGTGGTTTGAAAACGCGTGGGTGGACTGAAACGCGTCAGGCGCTGGCCAACATGGTAAAAGCGGCACAGAACCTGCGTGAAACTAAAGTCTGATACTAGGGGGCGCCGGCGCCCCCTTGTTTACTCAGGCTGCAGGTTTTACGCCGTTTTGTTTGAACCAGGCGAGCATCCGCGACCAGCCATCTTTCGCTGATTCTTCATGATAATCGGGACGATAATCTGCGTTAAATGCATGTCCGGCTTCCGGATAGACAATGATTTCTGATTTAGCGTTAGCCGCTCGTAACGCCTGGCGCATTAATTCAACGCTTTCCTGTGGGATACCAGTATCCAATCCACCGTACAAACCCAACACCGGTGCGTTAAGGTCCATTGTCACATCAACCGGATGTTTTGGCTGTTTCATGGTTTTTTCACCCACAAGCCTGCCATACCATGCAACAGCTGCTTTTAACTGTGGATTATGAGCGGCATACAGCCAACAGATACGTCCTCCCCAGCAAAAGCCGGTGATAGCGGTATTACGCATATCGCCTCCGTTCCGCGAGGCCCAATTAGCCACGTGGTCAAGATCGGCTAATACCTGTGCATCAGGCACCTTGCTGACCAGCTCTTTCAGCAATGTTGAGAGATCGCTGTAATCATTAGGGTCGCCCTGACGGAAATAGAGTTCAGGGGCAATAGCCAGATACCCTTCCATCGCAAGGCGGCGGCAAATATCGCGGATATGTTCGTGGACGCCAAAGACCTCCTGAACCACTAAAACTACCGGTAGCGGCTCTGATGCATCTTTGGGTTTGGCATAAAAAGCGGGCATGTTTTCGCCCTGTGTGGGAATGGAAGTTTCTTTAGTCGTGATCGACTCACTTTCAGTCAGAATCGTGGTCGATGCGGTGGGGGCTACCGCAGGAGCGAACCCATTATTGTCTTGTTTATGAGCGGTGTTTTTTTCAGTGTTCATTGTTCTCTCCATGCAAGCATTAGCGCAATCAGGTAACTATAGTCAGAATTACACATTGATTATGTGTTGCGTACCCTTTTTAACATCTATCTCTTTAACACTCGGGCAGGAAAAAGCGCAGGGTTGGTTGTAGCAAATTATGATTACAGAGTGATTTAATGTGATTTAAACCACATATTTTTCCTTATGAAATGTAACTTCCATTTTAATGAGTGAGAAAAATCACATAAATTTATTGAGTGCTGCCTTACAGTAGCGCATTGCATTATCAATCCTATTTTAAACAGGAGTCTGTTATGGCCCAATCTGACGTTTTTCACCTTGGTATTACAAAAGCTGATTTACAGGGAGCGACACTGGCGATTGTGCCTGGCGATCCTGAGCGCGTGAAAAAAATTGCGGCTCTGATGGAGAATCCTGTTCATCTTGCGTCTCATCGCGAGTTCACTACCTGGCGCGCGGAACTGGACGGTAAACCTGTTGTGGTTTGTTCAACCGGCATTGGTGGCCCTTCGACGTCAATCGCGGTTGAAGAGTTGGCGCAGTTAGGCGTCAGAACGTTTCTGCGTGTGGGAACTACCGGTGCGATCCAGCCGCATATTAATGTGGGTGATGTGCTGGTGACGACGGGATCGGTTCGTCTTGACGGTGCAAGTCTGCATTTTGCTCCACTGGAGTTTCCGGCTGTGGCCGATTTTAGTTGTACGACGGCGCTGGTCGATGCTGCGAAAGCCACTGGTGCGAAAACCCATATTGGGATTACCGCTTCATCCGATACGTTTTATCCCGGTCAGGAACGCTACGACACATTCTCCGGGCGCGTGGTGAGCCGCTTCCAGGGATCGATGAAAGAGTGGCAGCAAATGGGGGTACTGAACTATGAGATGGAGTCTGCAACGTTATTAACGATGTGCGCCAGCCAGGGCTTGCGTGCTGGTATGGTGGCTGGTGTCATTGTTAACCGGACTCAAAAAGAGATCCCGGATGCTCAGACAATGCAACAGACGGAAAGCGACGCGGTGAAAATCGTGGTTGAAGCGGCTCGCCGCCTGCTGTAGCCCTTTCAGGACGGGGGCGTTTCGGCGGCCTGCTCTCTCCCTTGTGCCACGGCCGTGGCCCTCAAAATGATCACTCTTCTGTGGCCGCTTATGCGGTCATTTTTACCGTTATCATCTGGTCAGGATAAAACAGACTGGACATCCATACAGCCTCCCTTTAACGTGGCGTTGAATAGACGCGTAGCGCGATAGAAACGCGCGATGTAACAGGAGGATAAGTGGATACCAGTTTATTTTACGGTATTGGCGGCTTAGTGATTGGGCTGTTGCTGGGCTGGTTAATTGTCAGTATGCGTGCGCAGCAGCGTAGTGCGCAGCATGATACGCAGCAGCGTCTGCTGGAACATGATTTGCACCAGACACAGCAGGAGCTAGCCTCGCGTCAACTGTCACTGGAAAAGCATCAGCAACACCTGCGCCAGCATGAGATTGAGCTGCGAAATCTTCACGGGCAGTTTACCGCCGCGCAGGAGAAGCTAGAGCAGTTGGGCTACTGGCGCAATGAGTGTGAACTGCTGCAGCAGGAGCTCCGTGCGCTGCGTGAAATTAACAGCGCGCAGGAAGCTGAATTGCGTGAAGTGACTATCCGGCTGGAAGAGACAAGAATGGCGGCTGAAGAAAAGCAGCGTTTGCTGACAAACAGTGAACAGCGGCTGACCGCACAGTTTGAAAACCTGGCGAATCGCATTTTTGAAAGCAGTGGTCGGCGGGTTGATGAACAAAATCGTCAAAGCCTGCAGGGTTTAATAACGCCGCTGCGTGAACAACTGGAAGGATTTCGTCGCCAGGTTCAGGACAGTTTCGGTCAGGAAGCGCGTGAGCGACATACGCTTTCCCATGAAATTCGTAATCTGCAACAGCTGAATGCGCAAATGGCACAGGAAGCGATCAATCTGACCAAAGCGTTAAAGGGCGATAATAAAACCCAGGGGAATTGGGGAGAGGTGGTGCTGAGTCGAGTACTTGAAGCATCGGGCTTACGTGAAGGCCATGAATATCAGACCCAAGTTAATGTCCAGATCGATCAGCATAGCCGTATGCAGCCGGATGTTATTGTGCGCTTGCCACAGGGTAAAGATGTGGTGATTGATGCCAAAATGACGTTGGTTGCCTATGAGCGTTACTTCAATGGGGAAGACGATATTGCGCGGGAGCAGGCAATTAACGAGCATATTGCGGCAATTCGAGCGCATCTTCGGGGGTTAAGCCGAAAAGATTATCAACAATTACCGGGTTTACGCTCACTGGATTATGTGTTGATGTTTATTCCCGTAGAACCTGCATTTTTACTGGCGATTGATCGACAGCCAGAGTTGATTAGCGAAGCGCTAAAACTGAACATTATGTTGGTGAGCCCGACAACGCTGCTGGTGGCGTTACGTACCATAAATAATCTCTGGCGCTATGAGCATCAAAGTCGTAATGCACAGCGTATTGCCGATCGTGCCGCTAAGCTCTACGACAAGATGCGACTTTTTGTTGATGATATGACAGGCTTAGGACTGAGCCTGGATAAAGCTCAGGATCATTACCGCCTTGCAATGAAAAAGTTGGCGGAAGGGCGTGGTAACCTCATTGCCCAGAGTGAAAGTTTTCGCCATCTCGGCGTCGAGATAAAACGGCCCATTAATCCGCGTCTGGCTGAGCAGGCGCTGCCGGAAACGTCGGAGATCCATGAAGACGCATCAGACAGTAACGTGTTATCGGATGATGATTACTCGAAATGATTCATATCACAGCCCGTAATCTGCAGCCTGAAGTCTGATGGGATATTGAGATGCATCAACGAATAAACGTGGGCTAGCGTGCCTGATAATCGCGACTCTGATACACTTCGGGGATATTTGATTGTGGAGCAGGCAAAACAAATGGCAGATGAACCGCAGGAAACCACACACTTTGGTTTTCGCACCGTAGCGAAAAGCGAAAAGGCGGATATGGTGGCAGACGTTTTCCATTCCGTCGCGGCAAAATATGACCTGATGAACGATCTGATGTCGTTTGGTATCCATCGTATCTGGAAGCGTTTTACCATCGATTCTAGCGGCGTGCGCCGCGGTCAGCGTGTGCTCGATCTGGCGGGTGGAACCGGTGACCTCACCGCGAAATTCTCCCGTATCGTGGGTGAGACCGGGCAAGTGGTGCTGGCTGATATCAACAGTTCGATGCTGAAAATGGGGCGTGAAAAGCTGCGCAATAGCGGCATTGTTGGCAACGTTAGCTACGTGCAGGCTAATGCAGAGGCGCTACCTTTCCCTGATAATTATTTTGACTGCATCACCATTTCTTTTGGTTTGCGTAACGTAACCGAGAAGGAAAAGGCGTTGGCATCCATGTTTCGCGTGCTGAAACCTGGCGGCCGTTTGTTAGTGCTGGAGTTCTCCAAACCGGTTCTTGAGCCGATCAGTAAAGCCTACGATGCCTATTCTTTCCATATCTTGCCGCGCATTGGTGAACTGGTGGCAAAAGATGCAGAAAGCTACCGTTATTTGGCTGAATCCATCCGCATGCATCCCGATCAGGAAACGCTGAAGGCGATGATGATGGACGTGGGTTTTGAAAATGCGACTTACCACAATATGACGGGCGGCATCGTTGCGCTGCATCGTGGATTCAAGTTTTAACCGGGAAAGCGAATGACTTTAACGCCGCTGTTAACCGCAGGTCTGGAGACCGCGCTTAACCAAATTTTGTATCGCGATCGTAGCCTGAAAGCGGCGCGTCAACGCCTTAACGGCAAAAGTTTAGCGTTCGATCTGGATGCGCTTTCTCAGCCTTTAACGTTGATATTCAGTGAGAACCATGTGGATGTATTGGGTGAGTGGAGTGAGCAGGCGGATTGTTCGGTAAAAACGCGACTTGCAACGTTGGTAAAACTGCGTGATAAGCAACAGCTCACAACCTTGATCCGCAGTGGAGAGCTGGAAGTGGAAGGGGATCTGCAAGTTGTGCAGCAGTTCTCTACTCTGTTCGACTTAGCCGAACTCGATCCGGCAGAGTATCTTGCTCCCTGGGTAGGCGATATTGTCGCACAGGGCATGAGCCAGTTCGCGCGTCGCAGTTTTCGTTTCCTTCGCGGCGATATGGAACGTAAGCAGCGTTACGCGGCCCTGACTTTAACAGAAGAGTGGCGTGTCGCTCCTTGTGGACTTGAGCTTGCCTGGTTCGCTGAAGAAGTTGATGCGATAAGTCGCGCTGCGGATGCACTTAGCGACCGGTTAGCGCAACTGGAGGCGAAATGACACTGGGTGAAATTCGTCGACTTTATTACATCATCAAAGTTTTCCTGAGCTATGGCCTGGATGAACTGATCCCCCGAATGCGTATAACGTTGCCCATTCGTCTCTGGCGACGTTGTATTTTCTGGTTACCTAATCGGCATAAAAAAGAAGACTTAGGCACGCGCATCCGACTGGCGATGGAAGAACTTGGGCCGGTTTGGATCAAGTTTGGCCAAATGATGTCAACGCGCCGCGATCTTTTTCCGCCCCATATCGCCGATCAACTGGCTATGTTGCAAGACCGCGTGGCCCCCTTTGATGGGGCTCAGGCTCGTCGACAAATCGAGCTTTCTTTAGGAACGACGATTGAGACCTGGTTTGATAATTTTGAGATCAAGCCGCTGGCCTCTGCTTCTATTGCTCAAGTACATACCGCGACGCTCAAAGAGAATGGCAGAGAGATCGTCATCAAAGTGATCCGCCCGGATATTTTGCCGGTCATCAAAGCGGATATGAAACTGATCTACCGGCTGGCGCGTTGGGTTCCGCGTCTGTTACCGGACGGACGTCGTTTGCGTCCACTTGAAGTCGTCGCTGATTACGAAAAGACCCTGATCGATGAACTTAATTTGCTGCGAGAGGCGGCGAATGCGATTCAACTGCGTCGCAACTTTGACCAAAGCAAAATGCTGTATGTTCCTGAAGTCTTTTCGGATTATTGCAGTGAGACAATGCTGGTGATGGAGCGCATCTACGGTATTCCTATTTCAGATGTCGTGACGCTCGAACAGCACGGTGTGAATATGAAACTGCTAGCTGAACGCGGTGTGCAGGTGTTCTTTACCCAGGTATTCCGTGACAGTTTTTTCCATGCTGACATGCATCCAGGCAATATCTTCGTAAGCTATGACCACCCTGAAGATCCACAGTATATCGGGATTGATTGTGGGATTGTGGGATCGCTTAATAAAGGTGATAAGCGTTATCTGGCAGAAAACTTTATTGCCTTTTTTAACCGTGACTATCGAAAGGTTGCCGAGCTGCATGTGGATTCTGGCTGGGTGCCCGCAGACACCAACGTTGAAGATTTTGAGTTCGCGATCCGTACCGTCTGTGAACCGATATTTGAGAAGCCACTGGCTGAAATCTCCTTTGGTCACGTCTTGTTAAATCTGTTTAACACCGCACGCCGTTTTAATATGGAAGTGCAGCCACAGCTGGTGTTGCTGCAAAAAACGTTATTGTATGTTGAGGGCGTTGGCCGGCAGTTGTATCCCCAGCTCGATCTGTGGAAGACAGCGAAACCTTTCCTGGAAGAGTGGATCAAAGACCAGGTTGGCATTCCCGCCATTGTGCGTGCATTAAAAGAGAAAGCGCCTTTCTGGGCTGAGAAGTTACCCGAATTACCTGAGCTTTTTTATGACAGCATGCGTCAACATAAAAGATTGCAGCATAGCGTGGACCGGCTGGTCAGTGATATTCATATTCAGCGAGCAAACCAACATCAGTCACGTTTTCTGTTTGGCGTTGGCGCGACTCTCCTCCTGAGCGGGACCGGAATGTTACTGATGCATCCTGAATGGGATATTTTTCCGGCGCTGATGATGGCTGGCGGTCTCGTCGCCTGGCTTATCGGCTGGCGCAGAGCCAGCGCATTGTCATGAAGCGTAAAAAAACGTTTTTATGAGGATGCTGGAGGTTTGCTCATCGTCAGTGTGCAGCGAGATGTTATATACTTCATGACTGGCGTGATTATTATCTTTTATCAGAGGCAAGCACATGGGTGGGATCAGTATTTGGCAATTGTTAATTATTGCCGTGATTGTGGTACTTCTGTTCGGTACCAATAAATTACGTAACCTGGGTTCCGATTTAGGTTCATCCATCAAAGGTTTTAAAAAAGCGATGGGTGATGAGGATCAGAAAGACACAGAGAAAGCGTCTCAGGATGCTGACTTCAGTGCTAAAACGTTGGCAGACAAGCCACAGACTGAAGTTAAGAACGAAGAATCCAGGAACGACAAAGACAAGGTGTAAGCCGTGTTCGATATAGGTTTTAGTGAACTGGTATTGGTGTTCGTTATCGGACTGGTTGTCCTTGGACCGCAGCGTCTGCCGGTTGCGGTAAGAACAGTGGTCGGCTGGATTCGCGCATTGCGTTCACTCGCGGCCAACGTGCAGAATGAGTTGGCACAGGAACTGAAAATTCAGGAACTTCAGGACAGTCTGCGAAAAGTCGAGCAGGCCAGTAAGGATTCGCTTTCTCCTGAGCTAAAAGAGTCTATGGAGGCGTTGAAAAAAACGGCAGACTCTATGAGACGTTCTTATCTGGGCGATAACGAAAAAGCGGATGATGAAGCCAATACGATACATAATCCACTGGTGAACGATCCGCATGAGTCTCATGATGGCGTGACGCCAGCGGCCGCAGGTGCGCAGGTCAGTTCACCCCCTCAGGCACCAGAAACTGTCGACGCTGCACTCGATTCCATTTCACCATCAGCAGAATCTGCTACAGCGGTTGAAGCCAAACAAGATCCGCGAGTGGCAACATTAACTGCACCAACAAGTGATGAACGTTAAACATGGCTGTTGAAGATACCCAACCCCTCATCAGTCATCTGATTGAACTGCGTAAGCGCCTGCTCAACTGCATTATTGCCGTTTTGGTTATTTTCCTTGCCTTGGTGTATTTTGCGAATGATATTTACCAGTTGGTTTCCGCTCCGCTGATCAAGCAGTTGCCGGTAGGTGCCAGCATGATTGCGACCGATGTCGCCTCACCCTTTTTTACGCCTATCAAGCTCACCATTATTGTCTCGGTGTTTCTTGCTGTTCCGGTGATCCTGTATCAGATTTGGGCTTTTGTTGCCCCAGCACTCTATCGGCATGAACGCCGGCTGGTTATGCCTTTACTCTTTTCCAGTACTGCTTTGTTTTATATCGGTGTGGCGTTTGCCTATTTTATCGTTTTCCCATTAGCGTTTGGTTTTTTCGCCAAAACCGCCCCCCAGGGCGTATTGATTGCGACTGATATTAATAACTACCTGGATTTTGTCATGGCGCTATTTATGGCGTTTGGCGTCTCCTTTGAAGTGCCTATCGCAATTGTATTGCTGTGCTGGACCGGCGTGACAAGCCCGGAAGATCTAAAAAGAAAGCGTCCGTATGTGCTTGTAGGCGCTTTTGTCGTCGGTATGTTACTGACACCGCCGGATGTTTTTTCGCAAACTTTGCTCGCTATTCCGATGTACTGTTTGTTTGAAGTCGGCGTATTCTTTTCACGCTTCTATGTCGGAAAAGGACGTCAGGGTATGGATAAGGAGCAGGAACCTGAATCCTGATATCCCCTGGGGCACGCGATTCCAGCCAGATGCGTGGAATTAAAAGTCATAGAAAACCGCCCGTAAGGGCGGTTACCGTTTGGAAAGAGACATGTTTGATATCGGTGTAAACTTGACCAGTACACAATTCGCCAAAGATCGTGTAAAGGTCGTTAAACGCGCGCGTGAAGCAGGCGTCACCGGCATTTTAATTACCGGTACTAACGCGCTAGAAAGTCAGCAGGCGCAGAGCCTGGCTCAGCAAAACCCCGATTACTGTTGGTCAACCGCGGGTGTTCATCCCCACCACGCCAGTGAATGGTCTGGCGAAACCGCCTCAACGCTACGTCGTTTGACAGAGCGCCCACAGGTTGTAGCTATCGGCGAGTGTGGGCTCGATTTTAACCGCAACTTCTCGGCCCACGATCAGCAAGAATATGCGTTTGATGCTCAGCTGGCGCTGGCCGCAGAACTTTCAATGCCGGTATTTCTCCATTGCCGTGATGCACATTCGCGTTTTATCGATATCTTAACGCCGTGGATCGACAAATTGCCCGGGGCGGTGGTGCATTGCTTTACCGGTACGCAATCAGAGCTGGAAGCGTGTCTGGCGTGTGGACTTTATGTGGGGATCACCGGTTGGGTCTGTGATGAGCGCCGTGGACTGGCCCTGCGCGAGCTATTGCCGCTAATTCCCGCCGATCGCCTATTGCTGGAGACGGATGCACCTTATCTGTTACCGCGTGACATGAGGCCCCGTCCTCCTTCGCGCCGCAATGAACCCTGTTTTTTGCCACATATTGTCCATCAGGTAGCCGTATGGCGTGGCGAAGATCCTGAGTGGCTTGGGCAGAAAATTGATGAAAATACCCGGAGTTTGTTCAGGCTTTAATCGGGCGGGGTTATACCCGCCATGCGCTGCGTAATATAAAAGTCTGCACTATTCCTATCAGGAGAACACTAATGAGCTTTGCATTCCCTGGCGCCTTTCCTGGCCGTCGTCTGCGCCGCGTGCGTCGTCATGATTTTAGTCGTCGTCTGGTTGCGGAAAATCAACTAACCGTTGACGATCTAATTTATCCCGTCTTTGTTATGGAAGGCCACAATAAGCAACAGGACGTAGCATCTATGCCGGGCGTCAGGCGTATGACCCTCGATCTGTTGTTAAAAGAAGCGGAAGCGATTGCAAAACTTGGCGTACCGGTTATGTCGCTTTTTCCGGTGATTGAAGGTGATAAGAAATCCCTGCATGCGGAAGAGGCGTACAGCCCCGACGGGTTGGTCCAGCGTACTATCCGTGCGTTAAAAGATGCAGTACCAGAGCTGGGATTGTTGACAGACGTCGCGCTGGATCCTTATACCACGCATGGCCAGGATGGTGTGATTGATGCTGATGGCTATGTTATCAATGACATCACGAAAGAGATCCTTGTACGTCAGGCGCTCTCCCATGCTGAGGCTGGTGCTGAAATCATCGCGCCAAGCGATATGATGGATGGCCGTATTGGCGCTATCCGTGGGCAGCTTGAGCTTGAGGGTTTTGTTAATACTCAGATCATGGCCTATTCCGCGAAGTATGCCTCTTGCTACTACGGCCCGTTCCGTGATGCGATTGGTTCTTCCGGTAATCTGAAAGGGGGCAATAAAATGACCTATCAGATGGATCCGGCCAATACGGATGAGGCGCTGCAAGAGATTGCCCAGGATTTGCAGGAAGGTGCAGATATGGTAATGGTTAAGCCGGGTATGCCCTATCTTGACGTTATTCGCCGGGTGAAGGATACCTTTGGCGTGCCAACGTTTGCTTACCAAGTCTCTGGCGAGTATGCGATGCATATGGCCGCGATTCAAAATGGTTGGTTGGCAGAGAAGCCTGCGATTATGGAATCGTTATTATGCTTTAAGCGTGCGGGTGCGAACGGTATTTTGACCTATTTTTCTAAACGTGTGGCCGAGTGGTTACGTGACGAGCAGATGCAGCGGTAACCGATCTTGGGCGGTATTAAACCGCCCAATTTACATCTTCTGAAACTGCTTATTATCCACGCTACGCACAATCTGTTTGTTCAGTAAGTTGAGCAACAGCATAGAGCGCGCTTCACCGTCTGGTTCGGTAAATATCGCTTTTAATCCTTCAAAAGCCCCTTCGGTGATGATGACCGCATCACCGGGCTGCGGCGTATCAGGATCAACCCTGTTTTGTGGCGTGTCCGTCTGCAGCATGTCAATAACTTCCTGCGGCACGGTAGCAGGTAGTGCGCCAAAACGTACGAAATGGCTAACGCCACGTGTCGCGCTGATGGTGGTGGTATGGATGGTCTCGGGATCGAACTCAATGAACAAATAATTGGGAAACAGAGGCTCACTAACGGTGGTACGTTTGCCACGCACGATTTTTTCCATCGCTATCATTGGGCTAAGACAATGCACCGACTGACGCTCAAGATGCTCTTTTGCGCGCAATAACTGCCCACGTTTGCAGTAAAGTAAATACCAGGATTCCATAATGTCACTTTCCAATTATCAGATGATAAGGATACCAAAACCCCTGTTAGAGTTATAGCTACATCAAGCTTTACGCCATCCTGTAGCGTAAGAAATATCTTAATCTATCACCATAAACCAGCCTCGCTATGCAGGCAACGCTGACGTATAACGCTGAATTGGAAATTGACGTTGATGGCCAACCTGTATCAGACTCTCGGTAACTCGACTGATCATACGTTGAGGATGTTTCTTCCTGTACTCTGAATGTTTGATGAGGATCTTGGTCGTGAGCGGGTGTCATTCCCAGGTGACCACGATTACCTTTCATCTGGCGGGATGACAGAGTCAGTAACAAAAACAAGCATGCCTCAGGAATCAGCTTTATAATGGCCGATTCACCGACCGTATTGATGGAAAGTCATGAAATACCAGGACTTACGCGACTTCATTTCTCTGCTGGAGCAGCGCGGGGAATTAAAAAGAATCACGCATGAGATCGATCCCGATCTGGAAATGACCGAAATTGCCGATCGCACTCTGCGTGCCGGCGGCCCGGCCCTTCTGTTTGAAAACCCCAAAGGCTATGACATGCCGGTGCTGTGTAACCTGTTTGGCACACCCAAGCGTGTAGCGATGGGGATGGGCCAGGAGGATGTCGGCGCCTTACGCGAAGTGGGTAAACTGTTGGCTTTTTTAAAAGAACCGGAGCCGCCGAAAGGTTTCCGTGATCTGTTTGATAAGATGCCGCAGTTTAAGCAAGTGCTGAATATGCCAACGAAGCGGTTACGTAATGCTCCCTGCCAGGAACAGATCTGGCAAGGTGATGACGTTGACCTGTCCCGCATTCCGGTGATGAAGTGCTGGCCGGAAGATGCCGCACCGCTCATAACCTGGGGATTGACCGTTACGCGCGGTCCCCACAAAGAACGGCAGAATCTTGGCATTTATCGTCAGCAGGTGATTGGAAAAAATAAAGTTATTATGCGTTGGCTCTCCCACCGCGGCGGTGCACTTGATTTTCAAGAGTGGTGTCAGGCGCATCCTGGTGAACGTTTTCCGGTTGCCGTGGCATTGGGTGCCGATCCTGCCACTATTTTAGGCGCGGTAACACCGGTTCCGGACAGCCTGTCGGAATATGCTTTTGCAGGCCTGTTACGGGGCAATAAAACCGAAGTGGTGAAGTGCATCAGTAACGATCTTGAAGTTCCCGCCAGTGCGGAAATAATACTTGAAGGTTATATTGAGGCGGGGGAAACCGCGCCGGAAGGCCCCTATGGCGACCATACCGGTTACTATAACGAAGTCGATAACTTCCCTGTCTTTACCGTAACGCATATTACGCAACGTCGTGATGCTATCTATCATTCTACTTACACGGGACGTCCACCGGATGAACCTGCGGTATTGGGTGTTGCGCTAAACGAAGTGTTTGTGCCTATTTTGCAGAAGCAGTTCCCGGAAATTGTCGATTTCTATTTGCCGCCTGAAGGTTGTTCTTATCGGCTGGCTGTTGTGACAATGAAAAAGCAGTATGCCGGACACGCCAAGAGAATCATGATGGGCGTGTGGTCATTTCTGCGGCAATTTATGTACACCAAGTTTGTTATCGTCTGTGACGATGACGTGAATGCGCGAGACTGGAACGATGTGATATGGGCTATTACCACGCGAATGGACCCCGCGCGTGATACGGTCTTAGTCGAAAATACGCCAATCGATTATCTGGATTTTGCATCGCCGGTTTCGGGACTGGGGTCAAAAATGGGGCTGGATGCGACAAATAAATGGCCGGGTGAAACGCAGCGAGAATGGGGCCGGCCGATCGTAAAAGATGCGGCTGTTACCGCACGTATTGATGCCATCTGGGATGAGCTAGCTATCTTTAATGTAGCGCCGAAGCGTTAATGATATCCTGAATCATTCGCGTTGCAGGATGTGGGGAATCTGTACGTTCCCGGAGGCTGAATGAAATCAGATGGCCGGGGCGTGTGGGGTTTATCAACAAATCTGCAGCGTGGAATTGGGCGGGTATACGCATCGTGAACCACTGATAATGACGACCCGACAGAGGGAACGCATGACAACGTTAAGCTGTAAAGTAACCTCGGTAGAGGCTATTACCGATACCGTGTATCGAGTTCGACTGGTGCCTGAAGCTAATTTTAGTTTTCGTGCGGGCCAGTATTTGATGGTTGTGATGGACGAACGTGATAAACGTCCGTTCTCTCTGGCCTCAACGCCGATGGAGAAGGATATTATCGAACTGCACATTGGTGCATCCGAGCTCAATCTCTATGCGATGGCCGTCATGGAACGTATTCAGCAACAGCGTGAAATTACCGTGGATATTCCTCATGGTGATGCCTGGTTACGCGATGACAGTACGCGTCCGTTGATTTTGATTGCGGGAGGTACGGGATTTTCTTACGCTCGCTCGATCCTGCTGACGGCTCTTGCACAGCAGCCCGATCGGGATATTGCTATTTACTGGGGTGGGCGCGAACTCAAACATCTTTACGATCTTGATGAGCTAAATGCGCTGGCAATTAAGCATCCAAATCTAAAAGTCATTCCGGTGGTTGAACAGCCTGAAGAAGGCTGGGAAGGGCGGAACGGTACGGTGCTAACCGCCGTGATGCAGGACTATGGTTCGCTAAGCGGGCATGATATCTATATTGCCGGACGTTTTGAGATGGCAAAAGTTGCTCGCGATCGTTTCTGCACTGAACGTGGTGCACAGGAAAATCAGATGTTCGGCGACGCTTTTGCTTTTATTTGAGACCGCAGAGGCGGGTTGTTACTCGCCTCAACGTGTTGTTTCATTGAAATTAAAACCGCCCCAACGGGCGGGAAGCGATTCAATTGGTTCACGTGCCATCGTATCTGCTCCGGAATGCAGGCCAACGTCAGAAATCCCTCCCGGACAACATATGCAGGCAACTGCAGTGACCAGAACAGATTTGAACGCCAGCTCTTGGTCTCGAAAGGGCGTGGCCCAGAGATGGGCCAGGTAATGGCGTAACCAGTAAACCTGCAGCTTGATGAACGGTCAGACGCGTTCGAAAATTGTCGCAATACCCTGACCTAATCCAATACACATGGTCGCCAGGCCAAACTGGACATCACGACGCTCCATCAAATTAAGTAATGTGGTGCTGATACGGGCTCCGGAGCAACCCAACGGATGTCCTAATGCAATCGCACCACCATTCAAGTTGACCTTTTCATCCAGCCGATCAAGTAATCCCAGATCTTTGATACACGGAAGCGTCTGCGCGGCAAAGGCTTCGTTCAGTTCAAACAGATCAATATCGTTAACCGTCAGACCTGCTCGCTTTAGTGCCAGTTTTGATGCAGGTACTGGACCGTAGCCCATGATTGAAGGGGCGCAGCCGACTACGGCCATCGCCCTGATACGTGCGCGAGGCGCTAATCCCAGTGCCCGGGCGCGCGATTCACTCATTATTAACATAGCTGCGGCGCCATCGGAGAGAGCGGAAGAGCTGCCTGCGGTGACACTGCCATTTGCCGGGTCAAATGCAGGCCTCAGTGCTGCCAGGCCTGCAATGTCAGTTTCAGGGCGGATGACTTCATCAAAATCGTAACGTTTAAGCACGCCATCGGCATCGTGGCCGGAAGTGGTGACAATCTCATTTTTAAAATGCCCGGCTTGGGTGGCAGCCCAGGCCCGTTGGTGGGAGCGAGCGGCGAATTCATCCTGCATCTCGCGACTAATATGATGCATGCGTGCCAGCATCTCTGCCGTCAGCCCCATCATACCTGCTGCTTTTGCTACAGTACGACTCAGGCCAGGGTGGAAATCAACCCCGTGGTTCATAGGAACATGGCCCATATGTTCCACACCACCGATAAGGCAAGCGGTAGCATCACCAACCATAATGGCGCGGGCGGCATCGTGTAGAGCCTGCATAGATGAACCACACAGGCGATTTACTGTGGTAGCAGGAACGTGGTGGGGAATTTCCGCCAGCAGTGCGGCATTACGCGCAATGTTAAATCCCTGTTCCAGTGTTTGTTGCACGCAGCCCCAGTAAATATCGTCCAGTGACGCCGCATCCAGTGAAGGGTTACGACTAACGATCTCACGCATCAGATGAGCTGAGAGGTCTTCCGCACGTACATGGCGAAATGCACCGCCTTTGGAGCGTCCCATTGGCGTACGGATAGCATCAACAATGACTACGTTTTCCATTATATTTTCCTCACGCCGTTTTCAGGATGTCGTCGTTAGTCGGTTGAGCAACGGGATACCAGCTTTCACCAATCTGTGCTTTATTTTCTATGCCTGCCGGCACCTGGTACAGCATGCCCAGATGTATAAATTGCTTCGCTTGCTCGACAAAGGCGATATTGCTTATGGTATCCAGATAACGGAAAGCACCTCCGTGGAATGGTGGAAAACCGAGCCCGTAGACTAATGCCATATCGGCTTCGGCCGGGCTGGCAATGATGTTTTCTTCCAGACAACGCACTACTTCATTGATCATTGGGATCATCATTCGGGCGATAATTTCGGCGTCACTAAACTCTCGCCGGGGCTTGCTGACGCTTTGTAATAACTCATCTACCGCTGGGTCTGATACTTTTTGGGCTTTGCCTTTTTTGTCATTTTCCCATGCGTAAAAGCCGAGCTGGTTCTTCTGGCCGTAGCGATGAGCATCGAACATGACATCGATGGCATCGCGATAATCTTTTTTCATTCGCGTTGGAAAGCCCTCTGCCATTACGCGTTGAGCATGGTGAGCCGTATCAATCCCAACCACATCCAGCAGATAGGCAGGCCCCATGGGCCAGCCAAAGGTTTTTTCCATGACGTTATCGATTTGCCGAAAATCAGCGCCGTCACGTAGCAGTAAGCTGAAACCGGCAAAATAGGGAAAGAGCACGCGATTCACGAAGAATCCGGGGCAATCGTTAACGATAATGGGGGTTTTACCCATTTTACTTGCCCAGGCTACCACCTTAGCGAGCGTTGAATCCGAGGTCCTTTCACCACGAATCACCTCGACCAGTGGCATGCGGTGTACCGGATTGAAGAAGTGCATACCACAGAAGTTTTGCGGACGGGTTAATACGCCAGCTAAGTGGTTAATCGGAATGGTTGAGGTGTTTGAAACTAAAATTGTGTCTTCGCGCACCTGTTTTTCCGTTTCTGCCAATACGGCCGCTTTGACTTTCGGATTCTCTACTACGGCCTCGACGACGATATCAGCACGTTCAAAGCTAGCGTAATCCAGCGTGGGTTGGATTGTCGCAATAATGCCAGCCAGTTTGAGCCCATCTATTTTTCCCCGTTCAAGCTGTTTATTCAGCAGTTTGCTGGCTTCGTCCATGCCAAGCGTCAGCGATTTCGGGTTGATATCTTTCATTATTACGGGCACACCTTTCCAGGCGGACTGATAAGCGATACCACCACCCATAATGCCAGCCCCTAATACGGCGGCTTGTGTTGGAACTTTGCTGTTACCGATCAGTTTTTTGGCTTTCGATTTAATGTATTGATCGTTGAGGAAAATTCCCACCAGGGCACGAGCTTCATTAGAGCGAGCCAGCGGGACGAAAGCTTTTGCTTCCAGCTTTAGCGCGTTATCGCGGTCTAATCCGGCGGCAGCTTCGATGCTTTTGACTGCGATAAGAGGTGCTGGATAGTGTTTACCTGCAGTTTGAATGACCAGCGCCTTGGCCGTAGTGAAACTCATTGCCGCTTCAATGGCACTCAGTTTTAACGGCTGTAGCTTAGGTTGGCGGCGGGTCCGCCAGCAGTGCGGTTCGGCGATAGCTGCTTTTAACATTGCTATTGCCCCACTGTGCAGCTTTTCCGGTGTGGTAATAGCGTCGATTAAACCTATCGCCAATGCGCGGTTTGCATCCACATCTTTACCTGCGGCGATAATTTCCAATGCACTATCGGCACCAAGCAAACGCGGAAGACGCACTGAGCCGCCAAAGCCCGGCATAATACCGAGTCGGGTTTCCGGCAAACCAATACGTGCATCGGCGGTGGCAATACGATAATCAGTAGCCAGCACGCATTCACAGCCACCACCCAACGCGTAGCCACTTATGGCGGAGAGAGTGGGGACAGGTAAATCTTCAAGCCGATTGAAAATTGCATTGGCAAAAGCGAGCCACTGCTCAAGTTTTTCTGCAGGGGCTGCAAACAGCGATAAAAATTCGTTGATATCGGCACCGACAATAAATGTGGGCTTCCGTGAGCTGAGGAGTAATCCTTTGAGAGTCGCTTGTTTCTCCAGAACTGCGATCGCTTCACCCAGACTGGCTACCGTTTTAGTATCCAGTTTATTTACTGAGCCGGGAGCATCAAAAATCAGTTCGGCAATACCGTCATCCAGCCAGTCGAGAGAAAGTGTTTCGCTTTGGTACAGCATGTCAATCTCCTGAAGCAGCGATAAAGGGATCTGGTCATACCAGATAGTCCTGAGTTTGAGTTTTATGTTAATTATTTGCAAATGACTCTTTGCTTATTTGCTAACAGGATCACAAGTGAGGCAAAACGGCATCCTATGCCAGCCTGTGATAAGATGCGGGCACTGTTTTTCGTTGCTCGGAGGAAGATAAATGGACTCGCTTGTTACGCTGTATAAAAATCATATTGCAACGCTGCAACAGCGCGCACAACAAGTGTTGGCGCGCTTTAAGCTTGATGCCATGTTGATCCATTCCGGAGAACTATTAACGGTTTTTCTCGATGATCATCACTACCCATTTAAAGTTAACCCACAATTTAAAGCGTGGGTGCCGGTGACGCAGGTGCCTAATTGTTGGTTATGGGTGGATGGGGTGAATAAACCGAAGCTGTGGTTTTACTCTCCGGTTGATTACTGGCATAACGTGGAGCCGCTTCCTGAGGGATTCTGGACCGATGAAATCGAGATTGTTCAGCTAAAAAATGCGGATGATATTGCGGCTTTGCTGCCCCGCCAGCGGCAGGATATCGTCTATATCGGTCCGGCACCGCAGCGTGCTGCACAACTTGATATCACTGCGGAACGCGTGAATCCAAAAGGTGTACTGGACTACTTGCATTATCACCGTTCATTTAAAACTGATTATGAACTGGCCTGCATGCGTGAAGCGCAGAAAATTGCGGTTGCGGGACATTGGGCTGCCAAAGAAGCTTTCCTGTCCGGTATGAGCGAGTTTGATATCAATGTTGCCTACCTGAGCGCAACGGGGCATCGTGATATCGACGTGCCTTATGGAAATATTATTGCGCTTAATGAACATGCCGC
Source organism: [Pantoea] beijingensis (assembly GCF_022647505.1). Taxonomy (NCBI): domain Bacteria; kingdom Pseudomonadati; phylum Pseudomonadota; class Gammaproteobacteria; order Enterobacterales; family Erwiniaceae; genus Erwinia; species [Pantoea] beijingensis. The sequence goes on along the minus strand of NZ_CP071409.1, from coordinate 3,828,469 downwards.
CGTGCTGCACTATACCCAGTTGGAGCATCGGGTTCCGGAACAGCTGCGTAGCTTTTTGATCGATGCTGGTGCGGAATATAATGGCTATGCGGCTGATTTAACCCGTACTTATGCGGCGAAAGGGGATTCACTCTTTGCCCGTCTGGTACACGATCTTAATGGTGAAGAGCTGGCGTTAATTGATACGCTTAAAGCGGGCGTGCGTTACACCGACTATCACCAGCAGATGCATCAGCGTATTGCTAAATTACTTATTAAACATCAGGTCGTGAATGGAATAAGTGAAGAAGCAATGGTTGAGAATAATCTGACCGGGCCATTTCTGCCGCATGGCTTAGGTCATCCTCTTGGATTACAGGTTCATGATGTCGCTGGTTTTATGCAGGACGAGAACGGTACCCATCTGGGTGCACCACAGCAATACCCTTTCCTGCGGTGCACCCGAGTACTTGAGCCACGCATGGTATTAACTATTGAGCCGGGCCTCTACTTTATTGAATCCCTATTGGCTCCATGGCGAGAGGGTAAATTTAGTCAACATTTCGATTGGCAACGTATTGAATCACTAAAACCTTATGGTGGTATACGTATTGAGGATAATGTGGTGATTTACGACAATCATGTTGAAAACATGACGCGCGATCTTAATCTTGCCTGATGGATGCCTATGATATTCCTGCTGAATCGGTCAGTATCAGCGAGGACACCATCAAAAAAAGCCGGTTTATCACGCTGTTAGCGCACACCGATGGTGTTGAAGCCGCTCGTGCCTTCGTGCAGCAGGTTAAAAACGAGCATCCTGCTGCCCGGCATCATTGTTGGGCGTGGGTGGCTGGCGCGCCTGATGATTCACAGCAGCTTGGTTTTTCGGATGACGGCGAGCCTTCAGGTACCGCTGGCAAACCTATGCTGGCTCAGTTGATGGGCAACAATATTGGTGAAATTACTGCGGTTGTCGTGCGTTATTATGGCGGTATACAGCTAGGTACCGGCGGACTGGTAAAAGCCTATGGCGGCGGTGTGCAAGCAGGACTAAAGCAGCTAGCGCGTTTGCAAAAAGTACCGATGCGTACGTTTCAGCTACGTTGTGATTATGCGCAATTAGCTGATATTGAAAGAATGATTAAACGTTTTGACGGTAAACTTCTGAACAGCGAATTTTTGGATGTTGTCTTGATAAATTTAGCGCTCCCCTATGCGCAAATTACAGGGTTCACGCAAAATTTATCAGACTTTAGTCGGGGAGCTCTACAGCTTCTTCCAGTAAAATAATATATCCATCTTACTTCACGCTGCGGAATTGCTGGCTGTGTCGCTATCTCCTGGTTGCATGATTATTGATGTTCAGGGAGATTTAGTCGCTTGCCGCCATTCTGCAATCTGAACTGTTTAGGATATATATTTCTTTTTTGTCAGGTTATAGGAAACGGCTGAATGCATTTTCGTGCCATTACTCGCATCGTTGGCTTGTTGGTTATTCTTTTTTCAGGAACGATGATTGTACCCGGTTTAGTGGCGCTGATTTATCGTGATGGCGCCGGGCGTGCATTTAGTCAAACTTTTTTCATGGCGCTGGTCATCGGGGCATTGCTGTGGTGGCCTAACCGTAAGCAGAAAAGTGAACTGAAGCCGCGTGAAGGCTTTCTGATCGTTGTCCTTTTCTGGACGGTGTTGGGCAGCGTAGGGGCAATGCCTTTTATGTTCTCTGAACGGCCTAACCTCAGCGTGACAGATGCCTTTTTTGAATCCTTTTCTGGCTTAACGACGACAGGCGCTACCACACTGGTAGGATTGGACTCGTTGCCTAAAGCTATTCTCTTTTATCGACAGATGCTGCAATGGCTGGGAGGAATGGGGATTATCGTCCTGGCTGTAGCGATATTGCCTATTTTGGGCGTAGGTGGAATGCAGCTTTACCGTGCCGAGATGCCGGGCCCGCTTAAGGATAATAAAATGCGTCCGCGGATCGCTGAAACGGCAAAAACATTATGGCTTATTTATGTGCTGCTGACGGTAGCCTGTGCCGTCGCGCTCTGGATAGCGGGGATGCCATTATTTGACGCGATCAGTCACAGCTTTTCCACTATTGCGATTGGTGGTTTCTCAACGCACGATGCCAGCATTGGTTATTTCAACAGCCCAACGATTAATACCATAATTGCTGTCTTCCTGCTGATATCAGGCTGCAATTATGGTTTGCACTTTTCCTTACTCAGTGGGCGCAATCTTAGAGTTTACTGGCGGGATCCTGAGTTCCGAATGTTCATTGGGGTACAACTGACGCTGGTAGTGGTGTGTACTGTCGTCCTCTATTTCCACGACGTTTATCAGACGGGGCTGCAAACCATTAACCAGGCCTTTTTTCAGGTGGTTTCAATGGCCACTACCGCTGGGTTCACCACCGATAGCATTGCACGATGGCCGCTTTTTTTGCCTGTGTTGCTGCTCTGTTCTGCTTTTATTGGCGGGTGTGCGGGATCAACCGGTGGTGGACTAAAAGTTATTCGTATTCTGCTGCTGTTCAAACAGGGTTCACGTGAATTAAAGAGATTGGTCCACCCCAATGCCGTATATACAATTAAATTAGGTAATCGCGCTTTGCCTGAACGCATTCTGGAGGCAGTTTGGGGATTTTTTTCTGCGTATGCGTTAGTTTTCATCCTTAGTATGTTAGTGATTATTGCGACAGGTGTTGACGATTTTTCTGCATTTGCAGCGGTAGCCGCTACGCTTAATAACCTTGGTCCGGGTCTTGGCGTGGTTGCTGATAACTTCACGTCAATGAATGATGTGGCGAAATGGGTGCTTATTTTGACGATGCTATTTGGCCGTCTTGAAGTGTTCACGTTATTAGTCCTGTTTACCCCAACCTTTTGGCGTGAATGAATAATCAGAGTAAAAATATGAAAGCGCTTATCCTTTTTTCCAGCCGTGATGGACAAACCCGTGAAATTGCATCCTATATTGCGACTAGCCTTCGTAATGAAATGGAATGCGATATTCTCAATATTTTGCATATTCAGGATCTGAAGTGGGAACAGTACGATCGCGTTCTGATTGGGGCCTCGATTCGCTATGGCCACTTTCATTCCGCGGTGGCGAAATTTGTTAAGCGCTACTTGCCAGAGTTACAAGAGCGGGTAACAGGATTTTTCTCCGTTAATCTTACTGCCAGAAAACCCGAGAAGCGTTCCCCACAAACGAATGCATATACGCGTAAGTTTCTGCTCCAGTCACCGTGGCAGCCAGATTGTTGTGCAGTATTTGCAGGAGCACTACGTTATCCGCGCTATGGATTCTTTGATCGCATAATGATCCAGCTCATCATGCGGATGACCGGTGGTGAAACAGATGCGACGAAAGAAGTGGAATATACCGATTGGGCTCAGGTATCGCGTTTTGCCCAGGATTTCGCTCACTTAACCAGCAAATCGTAGCAAAATAACCCGCTTTGTAGAAAAATAGTGCGAACGATATTTTTTTTGCATTTAACACTTGTCAGCCGTCAGGAACTGCCTATAATGCGCCTCCACTGACACGGAACAACGGCTTACAGGCCACCGGGTCAGAGGTTCAGAACACACTGAACTGCCAGAGAAAAAACCTCCTTAAAAAGGGTTGACTCTGAAAGAGGAAAGCGTAATATACGCCACCTCGCAGCAGCAGGCGAAGCCGCTGACTGCACTGCTCTTTAACAATTTATCAGACAATCTGTGTGGGCACTCGCAGGATTGATATCAACGTCTCCGGACGTAAAAAATATCAAGTCTTAAGAGTGAACACGTAATAAATTCATTACGACGTTTTCCTTGAGCATCGCTTCACGAGTTGAAGCAAATCAAACTTTAAATTGAAGAGTTTGATCATGGCTCAGATTGAACGCTGGCGGCAGGCCTAACACATGCAAGTCGAACGGTAGCACAGAAGAGCTTGCTCTTCGGGTGACGAGTGGCGGACGGGTGAGTAATGTCTGGGGATCTGCCCGATGGAGGGGGATAACTACTGGAAACGGTAGCTAATACCGCATAACGTCGCAAGACCAAAGTGGGGGACCTTCGGGCCTCACACCATCGGATGAACCCAGATGAGATTAGCTAGTAGGTGGGGTAACGGCTCACCTAGGCGACGATCTCTAGCTGGTCTGAGAGGATGACCAGCCACACTGGAACTGAGACACGGTCCAGACTCCTACGGGAGGCAGCAGTGGGGAATATTGCACAATGGGCGCAAGCCTGATGCAGCCATGCCGCGTGTATGAAGAAGGCCTTCGGGTTGTAAAGTACTTTCAGCGGGGAGGAAGGGAGAGAGGTTAATAACCTTTTTCATTGACGTTACCCGCAGAAGAAGCACCGGCTAACTCCGTGCCAGCAGCCGCGGTAATACGGAGGGTGCAAGCGTTAATCGGAATTACTGGGCGTAAAGCGCACGCAGGCGGTCTGTTAAGTCAGATGTGAAATCCCCGGGCTCAACCCGGGAACTGCATTTGAAACTGGCAGGCTTGAGTCTCGTAGAGGGGGGTAGAATTCCAGGTGTAGCGGTGAAATGCGTAGAGATCTGGAGGAATACCGGTGGCGAAGGCGGCCCCCTGGACGAAGACTGACGCTCAGGTGCGAAAGCGTGGGGAGCAAACAGGATTAGATACCCTGGTAGTCCACGCCGTAAACGATGTCGACTTGGAGGTTGTGCCCTTGAGGCGTGGCTTCCGGAGCTAACGCGTTAAGTCGACCGCCTGGGGAGTACGGCCGCAAGGTTAAAACTCAAATGAATTGACGGGGGCCCGCACAAGCGGTGGAGCATGTGGTTTAATTCGATGCAACGCGAAGAACCTTACCTGGTCTTGACATCCACAGAACTTTCCAGAGATGGATTGGTGCCTTCGGGAACTGTGAGACAGGTGCTGCATGGCTGTCGTCAGCTCGTGTTGTGAAATGTTGGGTTAAGTCCCGCAACGAGCGCAACCCTTATCCTTTGTTGCCAGCGGTTCGGCCGGGAACTCAAAGGAGACTGCCGGTGATAAACCGGAGGAAGGTGGGGATGACGTCAAGTCATCATGGCCCTTACGACCAGGGCTACACACGTGCTACAATGGCGCATACAAAGAGAAGCGACCTCGCGAGAGCAAGCGGACCTCATAAAGTGCGTCGTAGTCCGGATCGGAGTCTGCAACTCGACTCCGTGAAGTCGGAATCGCTAGTAATCGTGGATCAGAATGCCACGGTGAATACGTTCCCGGGCCTTGTACACACCGCCCGTCACACCATGGGAGTGGGTTGCAAAAGAAGTAGGTAGCTTAACCTTCGGGAGGGCGCTTACCACTTTGTGATTCATGACTGGGGTGAAGTCGTAACAAGGTAACCGTAGGGGAACCTGCGGTTGGATCACCTCCTTACCTGAAGATACTTTCCGGCGCAGTGTCCACAACAGATTGTCTGATAGATGTAATGAGCAATTGCATTGCCGTTTGCTTACCGGTTGCCGGTTAAGCAAATTTCGTGTCCCCATCGTCTAGAGGCCCAGGACACTGCCCTTTCACGGCTGTAACAGGGGTTCGAATCCCCTTGGGGACGCCATATCTGATAACGAGTGAAAGACGTTATCAAAAAATAGCTTAAAGCTGACTTTCGCGAGTCAGGTTTTAAGATATTGCTCTTTAACAATCCGGAACAAGCTGAAAATTGAAACGACACGTCGCGTCATTCTTCCGTAATAAAGAATGAAGGCGGTGTGTTCGAGTCTCTCAAATTATCACGACACGTATGCGTTGCAAAACGCCTGTGGGTTGTGAGGTTAAGCGACTAAGCGTACACGGTGGATGCCCTGGCAGTCAGAGGCGATGAAGGGCGTGCTAATCTGCGATAAGCGCCGGTAAGGTGATATGAACCGTTATAACCGGCGATACCCGAATGGGGAAACCCAGTGCAATCCGTTGCACTATCATGTCATGAATACATAGTGGCATGAGGCGAACCGGGGGAACTGAAACATCTAAGTACCCCGAGGAAAAGAAATCAACCGAGATTCCCCCAGTAGCGGCGAGCGAACGGGGAGGAGCCCGGAACCATCATCAGCTTGTGCATCAGTGGAAGCGTCTGGAAAGTCGCGCGACACAGGGTGAAAGCCCCGTACACGAAGATGCACCTGCTGTGAGTTCGAAGAGTAGGGCGGGACACGTGGTATCCTGTCTGAATATGGGGGGACCATCCTCCAAGGCTAAATACTCCTGACTGACCGATAGTGAACCAGTACCGTGAGGGAAAGGCGAAAAGAACCCCGGCGAGGGGAGTGAAAAAGAACCTGAAACCGTGTACGTACAAGCAGTGGGAGCCTCTTTAATGGGGTGACTGCGTACCTTTTGTATAATGGGTCAGCGACTTATATTCTGTAGCAAGGTTAACCGTATAGGGGAGCCGCAGGGAAACCGAGTCTTAACTGGGCGTTAAGTTGCAGGGTATAGACCCGAAACCCGGTGATCTAGCCATGGGCAGGTTGAAGGTTGGGTAACACTAACTGGAGGACCGAACCGACTAATGTTGAAAAATTAGCGGATGACTTGTGGCTGGGGGTGAAAGGCCAATCAAACCGGGAGATAGCTGGTTCTCCCCGAAAGCTATTTAGGTAGCGCCTCGTGAACTCATCTCCGGGGGTAGAGCACTGTTTCGGCTAGGGGGCCATCCCGGCTTACCAACCCGATGCAAACTGCGAATACCGGAGAATGTTATCACGGGAGACACACGGCGGGTGCTAACGTCCGTCGTGAAGAGGGAAACAACCCAGACCGCCAGCTAAGGTCCCAAAGTCATGGTTAAGTGGGAAACGATGTGGGAAGGCCCAGACAGCCAGGATGTTGGCTTAGAAGCAGCCATCATTTAAAGAAAGCGTAATAGCTCACTGGTCGAGTCGGCCTGCGCGGAAGATGTAACGGGGCTAAACCATGCACCGAAGCTGCGGCAGCGACGCTTATGCGTTGTTGGGTAGGGGAGCGTTCTGTAAGCCGTTGAAGGTGGCCTGTGAGGGTTGCTGGAGGTATCAGAAGTGCGAATGCTGACATAAGTAACGATAAAGCGGGTGAAAAGCCCGCTCGCCGGAAGACCAAGGGTTCCTGTCCAACGTTAATCGGGGCAGGGTGAGTCGACCCCTAAGGCGAGGCCGAAAGGCGTAGTCGATGGGAAACGGGTTAATATTCCCGTACTTGGTGTTACTGCGAAGGGGGGACGGAGAAGGCTATGTTAGCCGGGCGACGGTTGTCCCGGTTTAAGCGTGTAGGCTTGCATCCCAGGCAAATCCGGGGTGCTTTAAGGCTGAGGCGTGATGACGAGGCACTACGGTGCTGAAGTAACAAATGCCCTGCTTCCGGGAAAAGCCTCTAAGCTCCAGGTAACACTGAATCGTACCCCAAACCGACACAGGTGGTCAGGTAGAGAATACCAAGGCGCTTGAGAGAACTCGGGTGAAGGAACTAGGCAAAATGGTGCCGTAACTTCGGGAGAAGGCACGCTGGCGCGTAGGTGAAGGGACTTGCTCCCGGAGCTGAAGCCAGTCGAAGATACCAGCTGGCTGCAACTGTTTATTAAAAACACAGCACTGTGCAAACACGAAAGTGGACGTATACGGTGTGACGCCTGCCCGGTGCCGGAAGGTTAATTGATGGGGTTATCCGCAAGGAGAAGCTCTTGATCGAAGCCCCGGTAAACGGCGGCCGTAACTATAACGGTCCTAAGGTAGCGAAATTCCTTGTCGGGTAAGTTCCGACCTGCACGAATGGCGTAATGATGGCCAGGCTGTCTCCACCCGAGACTCAGTGAAATTGAACTCGCTGTGAAGATGCAGTGTACCCGCGGCAAGACGGAAAGACCCCGTGAACCTTTACTACAGCTTGACACTGAACATTGAGCCTTGATGTGTAGGATAGGTGGGAGGCTTTGAAGCGTGGACGCCAGTCTGCGTGGAGCCGACCTTGAAATACCACCCTTTAACGTTTGATGTTCTAACGTAGGCCCGTTATCCGGGCTGCGGACAGTGTCTGGTGGGTAGTTTGACTGGGGCGGTCTCCTCCTAAAGCGTAACGGAGGAGCACGAAGGTCAGCTAATCACGGTCGGACATCGTGAGGTTAGTGCAATGGCATAAGCTGGCTTGACTGCGAGAGTGACGGCTCGAGCAGGTGCGAAAGCAGGTCATAGTGATCCGGTGGTTCTGAATGGAAGGGCCATCGCTCAACGGATAAAAGGTACTCCGGGGATAACAGGCTGATACCGCCCAAGAGTTCATATCGACGGCGGTGTTTGGCACCTCGATGTCGGCTCATCACATCCTGGGGCTGAAGTAGGTCCCAAGGGTACGGCTGTTCGCCGTTTAAAGTGGTACGCGAGCTGGGTTTAGAACGTCGTGAGACAGTTCGGTCCCTATCTGCCGTGGGCGCTGGAAGACTGAGAGGGGTTGCTCCTAGTACGAGAGGACCGGAGTGAACGCACCACTGGTGTTCGGGTTGTCATGCCAATGGCATTGCCCGGTAGCTAAGTGCGGAAAAGATAAGCGCTGAAAGCATCTAAGCGCGAAACTTGCCTCGAGATGAGTCTTCCCTGACTCCTTGAGAGTCCTGAAGGGACGTTGAAGACGACGACGTTGATAGGCCGGGTGTGTAAGCGCAGCGATGCGTTGAGCTAACCGGTACTAATGACCCGTGAGGCTTAACCTTACAACGCCAGAGGCGTTTTGGTAGAGAGACGATAAAGATTTTCGGCTTGTAAACGGATAAAGAATCAGTGGCGCAGAATGAGCGTCACGAAAAGAATTTGCCTGGCGGCACTAGCGCGGTGGTCCCACCTGACCCCATGCCGAACTCAGAAGTGAAACGCCGTAGCGCCGATGGTAGTGTGGGGTCTCCCCATGCGAGAGTAGGGAACTGCCAGGCATCAAATAAAGAAAGAAGCCTCCTGCGAAAGCGGGGGGCTTTTTTTGTTTTGGGGCTCCTGAGTTAACCGCGGGGAATGCCACCTCCCCCCCTCTGAGCACGCCATAATTGTTACGACTAACATGCTGACTATCGGGTAGACTATATGCAGATAAATCAGTAAAGGCCGTGTCATGTCCAGCCACACCCAAGCACTCAAATCTTTTAATACCTTAGGGATCGACGTTACTGCACAGCAGGTGGTTATTGTCGAAACACTTGACGAGCTTACCCAAGCCTGGTGTGAAAGCCAGCAAGCGGGATTCCCCTTTTTACTTCTTGGTGAAGGCAGTAATGTGCTGTTTATGGAAAATTTCGCGGGAATGGTAGCGATCAACCGGCTGAAAGGCATCAAAGTTGAAGAGGATGATGATGCCTGGCATTTGCACATTGGTGCCGGTGAAAACTGGCATGCCTTGGTTGAATATTCGCTGAAGAATGGATTTTCCGGTCTGGAAAATCTTGCACTCATTCCCGGATGTGTAGGATCTGCACCTATTCAGAACATTGGTGCCTATGGTGTTGAACTGAACCATATTTGTGAATACGTCGATGTTCTGACATTAAATAGCGGTGAAATAACACGCCTGAGCACTGAAGAATGCCTTTTTGGCTATCGTGATAGTATCTTCAAACATCACTACCGTGCTGGACACGCCATTATTGCCGTAGGCTTATATTTGAAGAAGCGTTGGCAGCCGATAATGACTTACGGTGATTTAGCAAAACTCGACCCTACAACAGTCACCCCCCAGCAAATCTATGACGCCGTCTGCCATATGCGACGTAGTAAGCTTCCCGATCCAAAGATAACTGGCAATGTTGGTAGCTTCTTTAAGAATCCGGTACTTAGCAAAGAGCATGCCATGACCATCTTGCAAGACTATCCTGATGCACCACACTATCCACAGGACAATGCAGTAAAGCTGGCTGCAGGATGGTTAATTGATCAATGCCAGCTTAAAGGACATCGTATTGGTGGAGCCGCAGTTCATCGTCAGCAGGCTTTAGTATTAATAAATGAATCGCATGCAACAGGGCAGGACATTGTCTCACTGGCGCACTATGTCCGCCAGAAGGTTGGTGAGAAGTTTAATGTTTGGCTCGAGCCTGAGGTCCGCTTTATAGGCGCTACGGGTGAAAAGGATGCAGTTGAGGTGATCGCATGAAAAATAATACAGTCCCATTGCTGCTAGTTAGCATCTTAGCAGACGGTGAATTCCATTCTGGTGAACAGCTTGGTGAGCAGCTTGGCATGAGTAGGGCTGCGATTAATAAACATATACAGGTGCTCAAAGAATGGGGGCTGGATGTGTTCACTGTGACAGGTAAAGGCTATAGCCTGTCTGCTCCACTTCATCTATTAAATGAGAAGGAAATAGCATCGCAGCTGGATGATCGCCGGATAGCGGTTATCCCGGTCATTGATTCAACTAATCAGTATCTATTGGACCGGATGGATACTTTACAATCAGGAGATGTTTGTGTCGCGGAATATCAGCAGGCCGGACGTGGTCGGCGTGGACGGCAATGGTTTTCCCCGTTTGCTTCCAATCTGTATCTGTCGATGTACTGGAGACTGGAACAAGGGCCAGCGGCAGCAATGGGGTTAAGCCTTGTAATCGGCATTGTAATGGCTGAAGTGCTGCATGAATTAGGGGCGAAGGAGGTCAGAGTTAAATGGCCGAACGATCTCTACCTGAACGATCGTAAATTGGCAGGTATTTTGGTTGAATTAACCGGAAAAACGGGTGACGCTGCACAGATTGTCATTGGTGCAGGAATTAACCTGGCCATGCGTGCGCCTGATACTACGGTTGTAAATCAGGGATGGATTAACCTGGAGGAAGCAGGTATCACTATCGATCGCAATGCGCTTACGGCTAAGTTGATCAATAAATTACGCAGTACTCTTATCGTTTTTGAACGTGAAGGTCTGGCACCTTTTATTGACCGGTGGTCAGCGTTAGATAATTTTATTAACCGCCCAGTTAAACTACTTATTGGCGATCGTGAAGTACCCGGTATCGCACGCGGGATAGACCAACAAGGTGGATTGCTACTTGAGCAGGATGGCGCACTTAAGTCTTGGGTTGGCGGAGAGATCTCATTGCGGTCGCAGGGTTGATGAAAACCGCGGACAGGGGGGACTTAAAATTCATGGACGGGTCTTTTCGATGAGTTATTTAGCGGTTGTTCCACGATCACGTGAGAGTAACAATATGCCTACTTTGCCTGAACTACATAGTTGCGATGTGGGTCAGGCCATCCATCTATACTGATTATGTGGATTTCAATCGTAGTATTAAAATAAAGAATAGCTGCAATGATACTAGAGCTCCCACCACATGCTGGGATAAAACCTTTTAATCCACTATTTATGACATCTTAATCAATAGCGATGACAATTTGATTAGGATGAATTCAGCATTAACGGCATGTTTTAGTGCGGGAAAAGGAAGGGGGGATATTTACCCTAAAAAATCATCTCAGGATTATCTATCCCCCAGGATAGCTCTGTAACGTTATTTAGACGTTTTCCAAATATATTAGGATTGTATTTTCATCGTGAAACTACGCGAATTAAAGGGATACATGCTGAGACATAACATTATTTTCTTAGACGAACACAATCAACGGCATGATTAACACTTTTTGTCATAATCAGGCTCGCCCTTTCCCGTGTTGGTAAAATGTTTTGCTTCAGATTGAGCCAGTTAATCTCTTTCCATAACTGTGCAGCGATCCCGACGGCTTCCTCTTCAGGGAGTTGCGCATAATGATGAAAATAAGAGTCTGGATCGGTAAAGGCTCCCTGACGGAATTTGAGAAAGCGATTAATATACCAGTGCTCTAATAAATCTTCTGGCGCATCGACATAAATTGAAAAATCAACAAAATCTGAAACAAATACATGTAACGGATCGTGTGGATAATCCATACCACTCTGCAAGACATTTAATCCTTCAAGAATCAAAATATCTGGCTGTTGTATTAATTTATCCCCGCCAGGGATAACGTCATAAATAAGATGCGAGTAAACCGGTGCTGTCACCTGAGTTGCGCCTGACTTCAAGTCTGAGACAAAGTTTACCAGACGATGCATATCATAGGATTGCGGGAACCCCTTTTTCTTCATCAATCCACGTTCCTTTAATACGTCATTTGGATGAAGAAAACCGTCAGTAGTGATTAACTCTACGCGCCGATGCTCTGGCCAGCGACTGAGCAATGCCTGAAGTACACGGGCGGTTGTACTTTTGCCAACCGCAACACTGCCAGCAATACTGATGATATAGGGTATCTTTTGCCCATCGGTCCCTAAAAACTGCTCAAGTACCGCCTGGCGACGTACATTAGAGCTGATATAGAAATTTAACAGGCGCGAAAGTGGGAGGTAGATCTCTGCAACTTCTTCAATCGAGAGATCTTCATTAATACCTTTAAGACGTGCAATTTCATCTTCCCTCAGCGTCATGGGAACAGAGTTGCGCAGTGCCGCCCACTGGGTGCGATCAAATTGCAAATAAGGTGTCGTTAACGAGGAATCTTTTTTACTCATATGCATGCTTCTGTCAGCAAATATTTTCCTGTCAGCACGTTGCTGTTGAGGATGCGTAATAAAATCATCAATTTCTCAACTCGAGTACTAAGGGACGTTTCAGAAAACAGTGCGCAGGAGGTTAACATCAGTATGACGAGAAAAAGAAGGAAAAAATAAATATGCCGATGCAATCACAACGGCACTCGCACTTTTCAACTTTAATTCGGTAAGTATAAGGTGAGCACTGCAAGTGCGTACTCGCGATCCTCGTCACGCCACGATAGACATGATGTTTGTCCATATACCCAAAGAACATCAGGCTTTCTTCTATACCAGCCCCAACAACCCGGGTACACCAGACGTCATGAGAGTAAATAAATGTCTCTTATTGCATAAATAATATACTATGCAGCGAGGTAGGAAAGTCCAGACCGTTTATCGGCGTGGCGAAATGCGGTTGTAAAAGTTCGGGGAGACAATCAAACCTGGATGAATTTTCAGCGTTTAATGGTTAAATTGCGACAATTTGCACAAATTATAAGCGATAGAACATTTATCGCAATTTTTTTGTTGCATAGCGAGGCCGGTCTTCCTAGAATGCGCGTCACTTGATGCCGGCTTAGCTCAGTTGGTAGAGCAACTGACTTGTAATCAGTAGGTCACCAGTTCGATTCCGGTAGCCGGCACCATCAAGTAACTGGGTGGGGTTCCCGAGCGGCCAAAGGGAGCAGACTGTAAATCTGCCGTCACAGACTTCGAAGGTTCGAATCCTTCCCCCACCACCATTTTGGTTCTGTAGTAAAGGACCGAAAGCGGATGAATAATAAGTCATCCGGGAAGGTTGAAAAATCTTCTGGAAGTTTCACGTTATGAAGCACGAGGAAACGTGTAGAGCATGATGTGAAAGGTTAGGGTTAAGTGACGAGTAATTCTTACCCAGCCGCCATATTCAGACTGAGCTCAAGCACAGTCAGAGTCAGCAGGCAGTGCAAGTTGACTCGAACAGTAAAACCTTTTTAACTGTTCATATGCTACAGAAAGAACAGGTAGCCGAGTTCCAGGATGCGGGCATCGTATAATGGCTATTACCTCAGCCTTCCAAGCTGATGATGCGGGTTCGATTCCCGCTGCCCGCTCCAGATGTGCTGATATGGCTCAGTTGGTAGAGCGCACCCTTGGTAAGGGTGAGGTCCCCAGTTCGACTCTGGGTATCAGCACCACTTCATTATCTCCCTTCCTGATTCTTCTTCTGTGAATAAAATTCAACTGTTCAGGCGTAGCCTGGTTGATGTGGTGATATCACCGATTTATCCGTGTCTTAGAGGGACAATCGATGTCTAAAGAAAAATTTGAACGTTCAAAACCGCACGTCAACGTCGGTACTATCGGCCACGTTGACCATGGTAAAACTACTCTGACTGCAGCTATCACTACCGTTCTGGCTAAAACCTACGGTGGTTCTGCTCGTGCATTCGACCAGATCGATAACGCGCCTGAAGAAAAAGCTCGTGGTATCACCATCAACACGTCTCACGTTGAATATGACACCCCAAGCCGCCACTATGCGCACGTTGACTGCCCGGGACACGCCGACTACGTCAAAAACATGATCACCGGTGCTGCACAGATGGACGGCGCAATCCTGGTTGTTGCTGCGACTGACGGCCCGATGCCTCAGACCCGTGAGCACATCCTGCTGGGTCGCCAGGTAGGCGTTCCTTACATCATCGTGTTCATGAACAAATGTGACATGGTTGATGACGAAGAGCTGCTGGAACTGGTTGAGATGGAAATTCGTGAGTTGCTGTCTGCATACGATTTCCCGGGCGACGATCTGCCTGTTGTTCGTGGTTCTGCACTGAAAGCGCTGGAAGGCGATGCACAGTGGGAAGAGAAAATCATCGAACTGGCAGGTTACCTGGATTCTTACATCCCTGAGCCAGAGCGTGCGATTGATAAGCCGTTCCTGCTGCCAATCGAAGACGTATTCTCCATCTCCGGTCGTGGTACCGTTGTTACCGGTCGCGTAGAGCGCGGTATCGTTAAAGTGGGTGAAGAAGTTGAAATCGTTGGTATCAAAGCAACCGTAAAATCAACCTGTACTGGCGTTGAAATGTTCCGCAAACTGCTGGACGAAGGCCGTGCCGGTGAGAACGTTGGTGTTCTGCTGCGCGGTATCAAGCGTGAAGAAATCGAACGTGGTCAGGTTCTGGCTAAGCCAGGCTCTATCAAGCCACACACCACGTTTGACTCAGAAGTTTATATCCTGAGCAAAGAAGAAGGCGGCCGTCATACTCCGTTCTTCAAAGGCTACCGTCCACAGTTCTACTTCCGTACAACTGACGTGACCGGTACCATCGAACTGCCAGAAGGCGTGGAAATGGTAATGCCAGGCGATAACGTGAACATGAAAGTGACTCTGATTCACCCAATCGCAATGGACGACGGTCTGCGTTTCGCAATCCGTGAAGGTGGTCGTACCGTTGGTGCAGGTGTTGTTGCTAAAGTTATCGCTTAATCGCTGATAATATTTGACGCAACGTACATGAAGAGGGCATCATTTGATGCCCTTTTTGCACGCTGTAACATAGAACCTGGCTCATCAGTGATTTTAGATCATAATCATTGCTGAGGCAGGCTCTGTCGCACGGCGTTGAACCCAATAGATTTCACGTTACAGCAAATGTGAGTGAATGCTCTGGATATGCAGATTTAGTGCAAGAACCGGGTAAAGGCAGGCAATCATTCTGCTGTGATTTGAAAGATGAAGGGATATGCCGGGTTTCGCCTCACAGCATTATTCGGTTTGGTTGCTTCGTATTGCGAAGCAAAACAGTTTCTGATTTATGGTGGCAGGTTAGTTTATGAGTGCTAATACCGAAGCTCAAGGGAGCGGGCGCGGCCTGGAAGCGATTAAATGGCTAGTCGTTGCCGTTTTGCTGATCGTGGCAATCGTAGGTAACTACTACTATCGCGACGTTACATTACCGATACGTGCGCTGGCTGTTGTCATTCTGATCGCAGCGGCGGGCGGCATTGCGCTGCTGACGACCAAAGGTAAATCTACCGTGGCTTTTGCGCGTGAAGCGCGAACTGAAGTCCGTAAAGTCATTTGGCCAACTCGTCAGGAAACGTTGCACACCACGTTAATCGTTGCCGCGGTAACCGCCGTGATGTCACTGATTTTGTGGGGGCTGGATGGTATTCTGGTCCGTCTGGTATCGTTTATCACTGGCCTGAGGTTCTGAGATGTCTGAAGCTCCAAAAAAGCGCTGGTACGTCGTTCAGGCGTTTTCCGGTTTTGAAGGCCGCGTAGCACAATCGCTGCGTGAGCATATCAAGTTACATAACATGGAAGAACTGTTTGGCGATGTCATGGTTCCAACCGAAGAGGTTGTGGAAATCCGTGGCGGGCAGCGCCGTAAAAGCGAGCGCAAGTTCTTTCCGGGCTACGTTCTGGTTCAGATGGTCATGAACGATGCAAGCTGGCATCTTGTGCGCAGCGTGCCTCGCGTCATGGGCTTCATTGGCGGTACTTCCGATCGTCCTGCACCAATAAGCGATAAAGAAGTTGATGCGATTATGAACCGCCTGCAGCAGGTTGGTGATAAACCGCGGCCGAAAACAATGTTTGAACCTGGTGAGATGGTTCGTGTCAACGATGGTCCGTTCGCTGACTTTAACGGTGTTGTTGAAGAAGTTGACTATGAAAAAAGCCGCTTGAAAGTCTCTGTATCCATCTTTGGGCGTGCAACGCCAGTAGAGTTGGATTTTGGGCAGGTTGAGAAAGGCTAAAATTATTGTGTAGCTTGCTGCAGGTGAAACAGCCTGTATGCAACAAGTGCCAGTATAAGCAGTAACCGATTTCCGGTTGCGGAAGGCGCGAAATTTAACTATAATTTCGCGCCTTTTGTTTTTATGCGCTGTTTCAGCGTGTGAATATTAATCACGGGGAGCCTTTTTAACTAAGGCGCTAAAACCCAATAGAGGAATTATCATGGCTAAGAAAGTACAAGCCTACGTCAAGCTGCAGGTTGCTGCAGGTATGGCTAACCCAAGTCCACCTGTAGGTCCAGCTCTGGGCCAGCAGGGTGTTAACATCATGGAATTCTGTAAAGCGTTTAACGCCAAAACAGAAAGCCTGGAAAAGGGTCTTCCGACTCCGGTTGTTATCACCGTTTACGCTGACCGCTCTTTCACATTTGTGACCAAAACCCCGCCAGCAGCAGTTCTGCTGAAAAAAGCGGCGGGTGTTAAGTCTGGCTCTGGTAAGCCAAACAAAGAGAAAGTCGGTAAAGTAACTCGTGCTCAGGTACGTGAAATCGCAGAAACCAAAGCTGCGGACATGACTGGTGCTGACGTTGAAGCGATGACTCGCTCAATCGAAGGTACTGCTCGTTCCATGGGCCTGGTAGTGGAGGACTAAGAAATGGCTAAGCTGACCAAGCGCATGCGCGTGATCCGTGAGAAAGTTGATGTAACTAAACAGTATGACATCAACGAAGCTGTTGCTCTGCTGAAAGAACTGGCGACCGCTAAGTTCGTAGAAAGCGTTGACGTAGCTGTAAACCTGGGCATTGATGCACGTAAATCCGATCAGAACGTTCGCGGTGCAACTGTACTGCCACACGGTACTGGCCGTTCTGTTCGCGTTGCAGTATTTGCCCAAGGCGCAAACGCTGAAGCTGCTAAAGCTGCAGGCGCTGAGCTGGTAGGTATGGAAGATCTGGCTGACCAGATCAAAAAAGGCGAAATGAACTTTGACGTTGTTATCGCATCTCCTGATGCAATGCGCGTTGTTGGCCAGTTGGGCCAAGTTCTGGGCCCACGTGGTCTGATGCCAAACCCGAAAGTCGGTACCGTAACACCTAACGTTGCTGAAGCAGTTAAAAATGCTAAAGCGGGCCAGGTTCGTTACCGCAACGACAAAAACGGTATCATCCATACTACTATCGGTAAGGTTGATTTCGAATCAGACAAGCTGAAAGAAAACCTGGAAGCTCTGCTGGTTGCGCTGAAAAAAGCAAAACCTTCTCAGGCAAAAGGTATTTTCATCAAGAAAGTTAGCATCTCCACCACAATGGGTGCAGGTGTTGCAGTTGATCAGGCTGGCCTGAACGCAGCAGCGAACTAATTCGTTGCTTTACGCGGGCGTTAGTTTCGTCTAGAATCTTACGCCCGTTGTTCTGTTAATATACAGGACGTCTAATCGAGTCATTCAAGTTGTGGCGTGGCGGCAAATGAATGAATCCTCGGTAGCATAGTTAACTGTGTGTCTGAGGTAAGTGAAAGCGGCCAAGTTAGTGGCGGCTTGAAAGACGACGAATTAGAAAGAATTTTCGGTTGGAGCCTGGCCTTATCCAGGCCTCCGTCCAAGACCGCAGGAGTTTCGCAAGAAACTTAATTTTTCCTGCGTAGACGGTGACAGAACCTGAAGAATATTTTTATAGTCTTTGCTGGATTCTGCTCACCGTGTTTTAGCGCTTATCTTCTTTGCGGTTGATAAGTGAAAGTGAGTTCCGGAGAAATCCTTCTCCGGCCAAAATCCAGGAGCACAAGCTAATGGCATTAAATCTTCAAGACAAACAAGCGATTGTTGCTGAAGTCAGCGAAGTAGCCAAAGGCGCGCTGTCTGCGGTTGTTGCGGATTCCCGTGGCGTGACCGTAGATAAAATGACTGAACTGCGTAAAGCAGGTCGTGAAGCTGGCGTTTACATGCGTGTTGTTCGTAACACCCTGCTGCGCCGCGTCGTTGAAGGTACTCAGTTTGAGTGCCTGAAAGACACGTTTGTTGGTCCGACCCTGATTGCATACTCTATGGAACACCCGGGCGCTGCTGCTCGTCTGTTCAAAGAGTTCGCGAAAGCGAATGCAAAATTTGAGGTCAAAGCTGCGGCCTTTGAAGGTGAGCTGATCCCAGCGGCTCAAATTGACCGTCTGGCAACGCTGCCGACTTACGAAGAAGCACTGGCACGTCTGATGTCGACCATGAAAGAAGCCGCTGCAGGCAAATTGGTTCGTACTCTGGCTGCTGTTCGCGATGCAAAAGAAGCGGCTTAATCGCTCTTCCTTTTCTTGCGCACTTTAACGTATAAACTTTTTCTGATTCTTAGGAACAATTGTCATGTCTATCACTAAAGATCAAATTCTGGAAGCAGTAGCAGCTATGTCCGTAATGGACGTTGTTGAGCTGGTTTCTGCTATGGAAGAAAAATTCGGTGTTTCTGCTGCTGCCGCTGTAGCTGTTGCTGCTGGCCCAGCTGAAGCTGCTGAAGAGCAAACTGAGTTCAACGTCGTGCTGAAAGGCATCGGCGCTAACAAAGTTGCAGTAATCAAAGCCGTACGTGGCGCAACTGGTCTGGGCTTGAAAGAAGCTAAAGACCTGGTTGAAGCGCTGGGTGTGGTTAAAGAAGGCGTTAGCAAAGACGACGCAGCTGCACTTAAAGCTTCTCTGGAAGAAGCTGGTGCAGAAGTTGAAGTTAAGTAAGACGACCTTTTTGGTTGCAGTCTGATTTATCAGGCTGATGGCTGGTGACTATTTTTGGTCACCAGCCTTTTTGCGCTACAGGACCTCAATGGGGTTTCACACTGTTTAGCCATTGATGTCCTTCAATATCTTTTTCTATCGACGCCTTAATATACTGCTTCCCTGTGAGGGCTCCCTGTCTGCACAAGAGCAATGAAATGATTTAAGAGTGATAGAAAGATGTATTGCGGAAAGTCCCCTTTGCTTTCCGGAAAACCAAATAGTGTTGCATGAACTGTCCTCCAGGACGGACAGAGTGGTTCTACTTTTCAGCGAGCTGAGGAACCCTATGGTTTACTCCTATACCGAGAAAAAACGCATTCGTAAGGATTTTGGAAAACGTCCACAAGTTCTGGATATTCCATATCTCCTTTCTATCCAGCTTGACTCGTTTCAGAAATTTATCGAGCAAGATCCGGAAGGCCAGTACGGGCTGGAAGCAGCATTCCGTTCTGTTTTTCCTATCCAAAGCTACAGCGGTAACTCCGAGCTGCAGTACGTCAGCTATCGCTTGGGCGAACCTGTATTTGATGTTAAAGAGTGTCAGATTCGTGGCGTGACTTTTTCAGCTCCGCTGCGTGTAAAACTGCGTCTGGTGATCTACGAGCGCGAAGCGCCGGAAGGCACCGTTAAAGACATCAAAGAACAAGAAGTTTACATGGGCGAAATTCCGCTCATGACCGATAACGGTACTTTTGTTATCAACGGTACAGAAAGGGTTATCGTTTCTCAGCTGCATCGTAGTCCTGGCGTCTTCTTTGACAGCGATAAGGGTAAAACCCACTCTTCGGGTAAAGTGCTGTATAACGCGCGTATCATTCCTTATCGCGGTTCCTGGCTGGATTTCGAGTTCGATCCGAAAGACAACCTGTTCGTCCGTATTGACCGTCGCCGCAAGCTGCCTGCGACCATCATCCTGCGTGCGTTGAGCTATACCACTGAGCAGATCCTTGACCTGTTCTTTGACAAAGTGGTTTACGAAATTCGCGATAACAAGCTGCAGATGGAGTTGATTCCTGAGCGCTTGCGCGGCGAAACCGCTTCATTCGACATTGAGTCGAATGGCACCGTTTATGTTGAAAAAGGTCGTCGCATCACTGCGCGCCATATTCGCCAGCTGGAAAAAGACAGTATCCAGCATATTGAAGTGCCGGTTGAATACATTGCCGGTAAAGTTGTGGCTAAAGACTACATTGACGAAAACACCGGTGAGCTGATCGTAGCGGCTAACATGGAGCTGTCGCTCGACCTGTTGGCAAAACTGAGCCAGTCTGGTCACAAGCGCATTGAAACGCTGTTCACCAATGACCTGGATCACGGCGCTTACATGTCCGAGACCCTGCGCGTTGACCCAACCAGCGATCGTCTTAGCGCGCTGGTTGAGATCTACCGCATGATGCGTCCTGGTGAGCCACCAACGCGTGAAGCCGCTGAGAACCTGTTTGAGAACCTGTTCTTCTCGGAAGATCGTTACGATCTTTCTGCGGTTGGCCGCATGAAGTTCAACCGTTCATTGCTGCGTGATGAGATCGAAGGTTCAGGTATCCTGAGCAAAGACGACATCATTGAAGTGATGAAAAAGCTGATCGGCATCCGTAACGGCGTGGGTGAAGTGGACGATATCGACCACCTCGGCAACCGCCGTATCCGTTCCGTTGGTGAAATGGCAGAAAACCAGTTCCGTGTCGGTCTGGTACGTGTTGAGCGTGCGGTAAAAGAGCGTCTGTCTCTGGGCGATCTGGATACCCTGATGCCACAGGATATGATCAACGCGAAGCCGATTTCTGCAGCAGTGAAAGAGTTCTTTGGTTCCAGCCAGCTGTCTCAATTTATGGACCAGAACAACCCACTGTCTGAAATCACGCACAAGCGTCGTATTTCTGCACTTGGCCCGGGCGGTCTGACGCGTGAGCGTGCAGGCTTTGAAGTTCGAGACGTTCACCCGACTCACTATGGTCGTGTGTGCCCAATCGAAACGCCGGAAGGTCCAAACATCGGTCTGATCAACTCGCTGTCTGTTTATGCACAGACGAACGAGTATGGTTTCCTCGAAACGCCATATCGCCGCGTGCGTGAAGGTGTGGTGACCGACGAAATTCATTACCTTTCTGCGATTGAAGAAGGTAACTACGTTATCGCTCAGGCGAACACCAATCTCGATGACGAAGGTCACTTTGTTGACGATCTGGTGACCTGCCGTAGCAAAGGCGAATCCAGCTTGTTCAGTCGCGATCAGGTTGACTACATGGACGTTTCCACCCAGCAGGTGGTTTCTGTCGGTGCGTCCCTGATCCCGTTCCTGGAACACGATGACGCCAACCGTGCATTGATGGGTGCAAACATGCAACGTCAGGCGGTCCCAACACTGCGTGCTGATAAGCCGCTTGTGGGTACCGGTATGGAACGTGCGGTTGCGGTTGACTCGGGTGTAACTGCCGTAGCGAAACGTGGCGGTACCGTTCAGTACGTTGATGCATCACGTATCGTTATCAAAGTTAACGAAGACGAAATGTATCCGGGTGAAGCGGGTATCGACATTTACAACCTGACCAAATACACCCGTTCTAACCAGAACACCTGCATCAATCAGATGCCGTGTGTCAATCTGGGTGAGCCAATCGAGCGCGGCGACGTGCTGGCAGATGGCCCATCTACCGATCTGGGTGAACTGGCGCTGGGCCAGAACATGCGCGTGGCGTTCATGCCGTGGAACGGCTATAACTTCGAAGACTCCATCCTGGTCTCCGAACGCGTAGTACAGGAAGATCGCTTCACTACTATCCACATTCAGGAACTGGCCTGTGTGTCTCGTGACACCAAACTGGGGCCGGAAGAGATCACCGCTGATATCCCGAACGTGGGTGAAGCTGCACTCTCTAAACTGGATGAATCCGGTATTGTGTACATCGGTGCGGAAGTGACCGGTGGCGACATTCTGGTTGGTAAGGTAACGCCGAAAGGTGAAACCCAACTGACGCCAGAAGAGAAACTGCTGCGTGCCATCTTTGGTGAGAAAGCGTCTGATGTTAAAGATTCTTCTTTGCGCGTGCCAAACGGCGTATCTGGTACGGTTATCGACGTTCAGGTCTTTACTCGCGATGGTGTAGAAAAAGACAAGCGTGCGCTGGAAATCGAAGAGATGCAGCTGAAGCAGGCCAAGAAAGACCTGTCTGAAGAACTGCAGATCCTCGAAGCGGGTCTGTTCAGCCGTATCCATTTCGTACTGGTATCAGGTGGCGTTGAAGCTGAGAAGCTGGACAAACTGCCACGTGAGCGCTGGTTAGAACTGGGTCTGACCGATGAAGACAAGCAAAACCAACTTGAACAGCTGGCTGAGCAGTACGACGAGCTGAAGCATGAGTTTGAGAAAAAACTCGAAGCAAAACGCCGTAAAATCACTCAGGGCGATGACCTGGCACCTGGCGTGCTGAAAATCGTTAAAGTGTATCTGGCCGTTAAGCGTCAGATACAGCCGGGTGACAAAATGGCTGGTCGTCACGGGAACAAAGGTGTTATCTCCAAGATCAACCCGATCGAAGATATGCCTTACGATGAGAACGGCACGCCGGTCGATATCGTACTGAACCCGCTGGGCGTACCATCACGTATGAACATTGGTCAGATTCTTGAAACCCACCTGGGTATGGCTGCGAAAGGTATCGGTGAGAAAATCAACGCGATGCTGAAGAAGCAGGAAGAAGTGACCAAACTGCGTGAGTTTATTCAGCGTGCATACGATCTGGGCACTGATGTGCGTCAGAAAGTTGACCTGGCCACCTTCAGTGATGAAGAAGTACTGCGTCTGGCAGAGAACCTGAAAAAAGGTATGCCAATTGCAACGCCGGTGTTTGATGGTGCGAAAGAGAGCGAAATCAAAGAACTGCTGCAGCTTGGCGGTTTACCGACTTCGGGTCAGATTACGCTGTTTGACGGCCGTACTGGCGAGCAGTTTGAGCGTCCGGTTACCGTTGGCTACATGTACATGCTGAAACTCAACCACTTAGTGGATGACAAAATGCATGCACGTTCTACCGGCTCTTACAGCCTCGTTACTCAGCAACCGCTGGGTGGTAAGGCGCAGTTCGGTGGTCAGCGCTTCGGTGAGATGGAAGTGTGGGCGCTTGAAGCATACGGCGCTGCCTATACGCTGCAAGAAATGCTCACTGTTAAGTCTGATGACGTGAATGGTCGTACTAAGATGTATAAGAACATCGTAGACGGCAACCATCAGATGGAACCAGGCATGCCGGAATCCTTCAACGTGCTGTTGAAAGAGATCCGCTCGCTGGGTATCAACATCGAGCTGGAAGACGAGTAACGACTCGCATTTGTACTGGTTACAGGGCGCCCGGTTTATTCCGGGCGTCTCTGAGAAGTCTCACTCCGACGGGAGCTAATCCGTGAAAGACTTACTTAAGTTTCTGAAAGCGCAAACTAAAACTGAAGAGTTTGATGCGATCAAAATTGCGCTGGCTTCGCCAGACATGATCCGTTCCTGGTCTTTCGGTGAAGTTAAAAAGCCGGAAACCATCAACTACCGTACGTTCAAACCAGAGCGTGACGGTCTGTTCTGTGCGCGTATTTTCGGGCCAGTGAAAGACTATGAGTGCCTGTGCGGTAAGTACAAGCGCCTGAAACATCGCGGTGTGATCTGTGAGAAGTGTGGCGTTGAAGTTACACAGACCAAAGTTCGCCGTGAGCGCATGGGCCACATTGAACTGGCTTCGCCAACTGCGCACATCTGGTTCCTGAAATCGTTGCCATCACGCATCGGTTTGCTGCTGGATATGCCACTGCGTGATATCGAACGCGTGCTGTACTTCGAATCCTATGTGGTGGTTGAAGGCGGCATGACCAACCTTGAAAAGCGTCAGATCCTGACTGAAGAGCAGTATCTGGATGCGCTGGAAGAGTTTGGTGATGAATTCGACGCAAAAATGGGTGCAGAAGCGATCCAGGCCCTGTTGAAAAACATGGATCTGGAGCAAGAGTGCGAACAGCTGCGTGAAGAGTTGAATGAAACCAATTCTGAAACTAAACGCAAAAAGCTGACCAAGCGCATCAAGCTGCTGGAAGCGTTCGTGCAGTCTGGCAACAAACCAGAGTGGATGATCCTGACCGTGCTGCCAGTGCTGCCGCCGGATCTGCGTCCACTGGTGCCGCTGGACGGCGGTCGTTTCGCAACCTCAGATCTGAACGATCTGTATCGTCGCGTGATCAACCGTAACAACCGTCTGAAGCGTCTGCTGGATCTGGCTGCGCCTGATATCATCGTACGTAACGAAAAACGTATGCTGCAGGAAG
Source organism: [Pantoea] beijingensis (assembly GCF_022647505.1). Taxonomy (NCBI): domain Bacteria; kingdom Pseudomonadati; phylum Pseudomonadota; class Gammaproteobacteria; order Enterobacterales; family Erwiniaceae; genus Erwinia; species [Pantoea] beijingensis. The sequence continues at coordinate 3,804,147 of NZ_CP071409.1, read as the reverse complement.
CGGTAGATGCCCTGCTGGATAACGGCCGTCGTGGCCGTGCGATCACCGGATCTAACAAGCGTCCGCTGAAATCTTTGGCCGATATGATCAAAGGTAAGCAGGGTCGTTTCCGTCAGAACCTGCTCGGTAAGCGTGTTGACTATTCCGGTCGTTCTGTTATCACCGTAGGTCCATACCTGCGTCTGCATCAGTGCGGTCTGCCGAAGAAAATGGCACTGGAGCTGTTCAAACCGTTCATCTACGGCAAGCTGGAACTGCGTGGCCTCGCGACCACCATTAAAGCTGCTAAGAAAATGGTAGAGCGTGAAGAAGCTGTTGTCTGGGATATCCTCGACGAAGTGATCCGTGAACACCCGGTCCTGCTGAACCGTGCACCAACTCTGCACCGTTTGGGTATTCAGGCATTTGAACCTGTTCTGATCGAAGGTAAAGCTATCCAGCTGCACCCGCTGGTTTGTGCGGCCTATAACGCCGACTTCGATGGTGACCAAATGGCTGTGCACGTACCGCTGACGCTGGAAGCTCAGCTGGAAGCACGTGCGTTGATGATGTCAACCAACAACATTCTGTCACCTGCGAACGGCGAGCCAATCATCGTTCCTTCTCAGGACGTCGTGCTGGGCCTGTACTACATGACCCGTGACTGTGTTAACGCCAAAGGCGAAGGCATGGTGCTGACCGGTCCGAAAGAGGCAGAGCGCATCTATCGCGCTGGTTTGGCTTCGTTACATGCTCGTGTGAAAGTACGTATCACTGAGCATGAGAAAAACGAGCAGGACGAGTGGGTTGCTAAAACCAGCATTATTGACACGACCGTGGGCCGCGCCATTCTGTGGATGATCGTGCCGAAAGGTCTGCCTTACTCTATCGTCAACCAGGCGCTGGGTAAGAAAGCCATCTCCAAAATGCTGAACACCTGTTACCGCATTCTGGGCTTGAAACCAACCGTCATCTTTGCTGACCAGACGATGTACACCGGTTTTGCCTATGCAGCACGTTCAGGTGCTTCCGTTGGTATCGATGACATGGTCATCCCGGCGAAGAAAGCGGAAATCATCACCGAAGCGGAAGCGGAAGTGGCTGAGATTCAGGAGCAGTTCCAGTCTGGTCTGGTCACTGCTGGCGAGCGTTATAACAAGGTTATCGATATCTGGGCTGCAGCAAACGAACGCGTAGCCAAGGCGATGATGGAAAACTTGTCGACCGAGAGCGTGATTAACCGTGACGGTGTTGAAGAGCGTCAGGTCTCCTTCAACAGCATCTTTATGATGGCCGACTCCGGTGCGCGTGGTTCTGCTGCACAGATTCGTCAGCTGGCGGGGATGCGTGGTCTGATGGCGAAGCCAGATGGCTCCATCATCGAAACGCCAATTACTGCGAACTTCCGCGAAGGTCTGAACGTACTCCAGTACTTCATCTCGACGCACGGTGCGCGTAAAGGTCTGGCGGATACCGCACTGAAAACCGCGAACTCCGGTTATCTGACGCGTCGTCTGGTTGATGTAGCGCAAGATCTGGTGGTCACCGAGGACGACTGTGGTACCCACGAAGGTATCCTGATGACGCCGGTTATCGAAGGTGGTGATGTTAAAGAGCCACTGCGTGAACGTGTTCTGGGACGTGTAACGGCGGAAGATGTGTTGAAGCCGGGCACTGCAGATATTCTGCTGCCGCGTAACACGCTGCTGCACGAGTACCAATGTGATCTGCTGGAAGAACACTCTGTCGACAGCCTGAAAGTTCGCTCCGTCGTAAGTTGCGAAACTGACTTCGGTGTGTGTGCGCACTGTTATGGACGCGATCTGGCGCGTGGTCACATCATCAACAAAGGTGAGGCCATCGGCGTTATCGCAGCACAGTCCATCGGTGAGCCAGGTACTCAGCTGACGATGCGTACGTTCCACATCGGTGGTGCGGCCTCGCGTGCGGCTGCTGAATCCAGCATTCAGGTGAAGAACAAAGGTACCATTAAGCTGACCAACGCCAAGTCGGTAACCAACTCCGCTGGCAAGCTTGTTATTACCTCGCGTAACGTTGAACTGAAAATGATCGACGAATTTGGTCGTACCAAAGAGAGCTATAAAGTTCCTTACGGTTCTACCATGGCGAAAGGTGATGGTGAGCAGGTTGCTGCGGGCGAAACCGTTGCGAACTGGGATCCGCATACCATGCCGGTCATTACTGAAGTGAGCGGTTTTATTCGCTTCACTGACATGATCGACGGTCAGACCATTACGCGTCAGACTGATGAGCTGACCGGTCTGTCATCTCTGGTGGTTCTGGACAGTGCAGAGCGTACAGCAGGTGGTAAAGATCTACGTCCGGCACTGAAAATCGTTGATGCCAACGGTAACGATGTACTGATCCCTGGCAGCGATATGCCTGCTCAGTATTTCCTGCCAGGTAAAGCGATTGTCCAACTGGAAGATGGTATTCAGATCAGTTCGGGTGATACCCTGGCGCGTGTGCCTCAGGAATCCGGCGGTACGAAAGATATTACCGGTGGTCTGCCTCGTGTTGCTGACCTGTTCGAAGCGCGTCGTCCGAAAGAGCCGGCAATCCTGGCTGAAATCAGCGGCATCATTTCCTTCGGTAAAGAAACCAAAGGGAAGCGTCGCCTGGTTATCACCCCGGTAGATGGCAGCGATCCTTACGAAGAAATGATTCCAAAATGGCGTCAGCTTAACGTGTTTGAAGGTGAGCGCGTAGAACGTGGTGATGTGGTTTCCGATGGTCCTGAGTCTCCACATGACATCCTGCGTCTGCGTGGTGTGCATGCAGTAACACGCTATATCACCAACGAAGTGCAGGAAGTTTATCGTCTGCAAGGCGTTAAGATTAACGATAAGCATATCGAAGTTATCGTTCGTCAGATGCTGCGTAAAGCGACCATTGAAAGTTCAGGAAGCTCTGATTTCCTTGATGGTGAGCAGGTTGAAGTCTCGCGGGTTAAAATTTCTAACCGCGATCTGGAAGCCAACGGCAAAATCGCAGCGACTTACATGCGCGATCTGCTGGGTATCACCAAGGCATCACTGGCAACCGAATCGTTCATCTCTGCAGCATCTTTCCAGGAAACCACGCGTGTCCTGACCGAAGCCGCTGTAGCAGGTAAACGTGATGAACTGCGTGGCCTGAAAGAGAACGTTATCGTAGGTCGTCTGATTCCGGCTGGTACTGGTTACGCCTACCACCAGGATCGTATGCGTCGTAAGGCTGCAGGCGAAGTACCTGTTGTACCTCAGGTTACTGCAGATGAGGCGTCTGCCAGTCTGGCAGAGTTGCTGAATGCTGGCCTTGGTGGCAACGACGATTAATTTCGTATAGCCTTAAAGACCTTGCTTAGCCAATAACGCCGTTCACTTCTTCCCATGTGGTTTGAAGTGAACGGAGAGTTGGATAAGATAAGATTTAAAGCACCGCCCGATTATATCGGCGGTGCTTTTTTATTGACGGTAAAAAAATTGAGCTGATTCCTGCTGGATAAGGTTCAACGCAGGGGATGATGTTCGTTGCGGCGACTTATTACCTCATCATGGGGGTGGGAATTGTGCCACGGTGCGTAGTCCATCGTTATTGCGATTATGCTGAAACCGCAGAGCAGTGCGAATACCTGTCGTAGTGTTTTCGCGCGCACGCTCACGGATGATTAACATCAATGGTCGCCAGCTTCCCTCTGTACTCAACAATGTGTTGATAGCACCCTCCATTTCCTGTGCACGAATTTCATCATTCTGTTCACGCGCCAGTTGTGCCAGAGCACGGTAGCCATCAATTTCCGCACCACTTTCGCCGCGCAACGAATAATTGACGTTGTACAGGCAGTAGTTAGATTGTTCTGCAAGTTTCCCCAACTGCTGTTCGAACTCATCCAGTACCGCCATCGCCTGATTGCGTAAATCGGGGGTATCACGCTTATCTGCATCTGGTTCCAGCGTCTCAATACAGCGCATCAGCCATGCATCGCGGTGGGCTGAAAGTTCCTGCTGCATATCGGCCACAGTGGAATAGTGGCGGTCAATATCCGCATCCTGTTTGTCTTCGATGGTGTAGAGTGACAGCTCATGCCGCTGCTGATGCCAACTGAGGTCACGTGTGATGCCAAGTTGTACCGGCAAGCCAAAACGGCCGCTGACGCCGAGTCCTTCACTCGTGGGTGTGTTGCTGAGCGGCGAACCGCCGATCCCTGCTGACACACGGGCCCGCTGAGTGGTGGTATCACCCCGATAACCATTGATGCGTACAGTACCGCCGGACTCCTGCCTTTTGTCCTTTGTTTGGTCATGTTGCTGGCTAACAGCAAACTCACCGTAAGCATATTGCCCGGTCATCGCTTGCCCTGCATGACGGACAAAGGGCAGCCTGCCATATAGCGTTCCCGTCACACCCCGGGAAGTGCTTTCTGAGTGCACGTGGCTCATTGAAACATCCGGGCTACGTGCCAGAATGGCCTCCAGCGGTCCGCTGAAACTGCGTCCCTGCTGCGGTTCGAGACTGTCCCAGCGGACGACGCTCTCCAGGGCTGTATACATTTTCTGACGCATCTCATCATCCTGAAAACGGCGACGGAAGAAGCGGATCAGCGTGGCGTCTGAGTGTGACTGTTGCTGTCTCAGTGTAGTGCGGACGCCGCCCTGCAGGCTGACATTATTATCCAGTTGTACCCCTGCGCTGATACCCAGTGAGGCCTCAGCGCTGTGAGTTTTACTTTTACCAAATGAAAATTCCATACCAAGAATCGGCATAAACAGTTGTACCCAGGCTTCCTCACTTCGCGCCAGCTCAAAAGAGGCGGTAGGCGCGACCGGAAACAGAACATTATAAGGCAGCGTGGGAAGCCCAACCCCCAGCGTTCCCCCGCCGCCTAATCTGACGCGATCGCGCAGGCGACTGCCCTCAATCAGTGGCTGGAAAAAGGTGAGGATATCGTCTTTGCTCTGAAAACAGCGTGATTTCAACAGTTGTAGTGCCCGCTCTGATTCCGGCGTCAGCTCAGGTGACGGCAGGCGTTTATCCGCAGGTAACGTATTATTCAGTTCTTCATACAGGCGGTTGATCATCTCAAAGCTGCTAAGCCTCTGCTCAAACATGGTTTCCAGTACAGGAGGCAGTTCGGTTGATGTAAATATGGAACGAATCTTATTGTCGGGTTTGCTGTCTGCGTTCTGGAGCAGGGCCAGAGCCTGAAGGGCTGCACGGCGTTCTTTGCGTCCAGGCACCTGTTGAGAAAGATGCCCACCTTTCACTGCTGAAGTCTCCATACTCTCCGTCAGGGCGCTGGCTGCCCGCACGAGCAACTGAGCTTCCGGCCCATGTTCATCTCCGATATGTTCAATCAGCGCTTTGAGTTGCATGAGCCTTTCATTAACCTGCTTATCTCCCTGGCTGCGTAGTGAGGTCATATCCATGCTATCGGTAATGTCCATTGCACGGGTCAGTCCCTCCGGGGTATAGGGCGTTTTCTGCATATGCGGTAGCAGACGCAATCCCTCTTTCTGCGCTGGCGGTGGCGAGGCCATTGCCCGAAAGACCCACTCATGTGTCGCTTTCATCAGGCGCTGATTATCCACGTCATAGGGCGAGCCGGGTGCATTACTGATATAGCCGTTACGTACGGCGTTATAGGCAGCATGCTGTACATCATCGAAATGGGTTACTTCACTTTCGCTAACAAGCTTGCTGGCGGCAACAGCGCGTGCGTCCTGTAACCAGCCGATCACTGTTGGGTCCTGCTCTGTTGTAAGCGCTCTGTCAGCCTTCCAGAACGTACTAAGGGACTTGCTGATTGTTGCATCAGGTACCTCGTCACCTTTACTGGAAAGCAGTTGCAGCATATCTGCACCGCGCGGCAGGGCGCTGATTTTATGATTAAAGTGTACTGCGGCTGCGGTGAGTTTATCGTGCGGAGCAGTCTGTGAGGCCCAGTGCTGTGCAGGATACTCCGACAGTACATCAAGAATTTTTCCGGCCATGCCGGGTTCATCACTCGACTGTGCCAGAGCATTTTGCACTACATCGACAATCAGCCAGCCCGGTTGTTTGGTCAGGGCAGGATTGGCATCCAGCCGGGCAATCAGGTTCTTTAACTGTGTGGTTAATGGTTTATCCTGCTGGCGTTCGAGCGTATCTATGCGGGCAGCATTCGCTTCGTTTTTCATCGCTTTAAGCGCGGTTTTTTCCTGCTCCACAAGCGGGCTGATTTCGTCTTTTAATTTGCTCCCACTCGTCAGCGGGGTTCTGCTTTGGCTGGTGTGCTCTGCCTGATACGGGATAGTTTCTTGGTGACCGGCCCCTTGGGCGGGGCGCAGTAAGGCGGTGGCCTGGTTGGCATTTATCCACTGTTGTTGTGCCACCCCACGCTGCTGTAGCAGCATCATTTGTTTGCCCTGCAGTTTCTCTAATGCCTGGTTAATTCCTTCCAGTGCCTGGGAACTATCAATATCCAGCGTCTCCAGTTGAGCAATATTCTCCATCAGGCTACTTTGGGCGGCGGATTGCACCAGCAGTTGATGCATGACTGCTTGCTGATGCGATTCTTCATTCCCTGCACTGACCGGTTCCTGCGCCTTTAATCGCTCCAGTTCCTCTCCTGCGAGATTCAGTTGGCGATAGCCGTTCTCCATACTGCTTGCCAGAACCATCAAGCTACGGATTTTCTCCGCGCCGACTGTAAACTGCTGGGATATTTCATCGCGCAGTGTGGCACTGGTTGTCACCAGTTTACTGGCTTCCTGGTGAAGCTCTGCCAGCCGTTGGCGGGAAAATGCCAACTGTTTGTCGGCGCTGTCAGCGTGATCGCTCATGCGACTAAGCGCCATCATTGCAGGGTCTTCCAGCATGCTGAGCAGCTCGGCATGGCGGGAAGCCACCTGCTGTTCGGCCAGGTTCACTCGCTGCTGTAGCTGTTTTACCCGATCGGGATCATGTTGTTGGATTGCCCTGTCATGTTGCTCATAGCATTTTTCCAGTACGTCTGTTGCGGTTTCTAACAGGGTCCGTTTGTCCTGCAGTGCTTGTTGCAGTTCACCCGCCGCGTGGGCGATCTCCTCATGAGGAATCACGCCATCACGCATCTCACTACCGCTTTTATTGACATTCTCGCCATAGGACGTTGCGATCTTTTTTAACGAGGCGGGCGCAAGGAAGGGAAAGAGTTTGGTGAGCCGCTGTCGATACTTACCCGGTGCGGGTCGATCCCAGAGCGTATGCTTACTCTGTTCGAGGGTTTTGACGCTGGATTCAGCATAGCGTAATAGCTGGTGGCTGCGGTGTAGCATCGGGAATGCCAGCGCATTCGGGTTGCGGGCGCTCTCCTGCTGTGGCACGCCGCTGCGCTCCTGTCTGTCACGTGTTGTGCCGCTTCCCGGGATCCCAAGAGTGTAATCCTGCGTGCGAGCAGAGAGTTTTTCTTTCATTCGGGAAAGCCTGCTACTGGAAGGCGGCTGGCCGGCGCTGGGCGAAACCTGCTGATGTGTTGCCGCTTTGTTCGCTTGCTTTACGTCGTCTGTGGAAGGTGGTGTACCATCATGTGGCGGCTCGTGCCGGATATCAGCGGGTGTTATAAAACGCGGAACCTTCATTGCTACTCCGTGACGGAATTTTGCGTACCACTATATCTGTCCAGTATTGATAAACGAATTGCGTATTTCAGCAATAGACAGATGCAAAATGGGGGAAGCAAGTATGCGCTGGTTTGCCAGCGGCTGGAAAGTGATGTTACGTGGTGCTTTTAAAGAGAAAGCGGCACCGGATGATGCCGCTTTGGCAAGGGAATCACCCGAAGGTATTTCCCCATCGTACTTTGAATTGCAGACCTGTTTGTAACGCGTTCGTATCACTTCAGCCAGGTTACTGGTCTTCCCCGAAACGAATTCCCGGACGACGACTCAGTCACTTTCAGTCGTGAGGGGTACGTTATACAGAACTCAGAATTATCTTTATGACCAGCGATTCAGCCAGCGCATGAAAGCATCTAAGTCCACCAGATCTTCAGGGGTCATTTCGTAGCGATTTGATGGTTCTGCTGAGACGAATTCGAACTCACCACCGTAGAGATCGCTTGCAATATAGCTATCTACTTTTTCACCGCCCACTTTCACAGTCTGTGCCTTGACCTTACCGCCATAGTTTGTAAAGACCGGAGCCCAATAATCGTCATCAGAATGAATGCTTAAGGTGTCACCGGCATCCATATTGCCGCGGTTTGTTACCCAGTCGCTGCGGAGGTCGATATTTCTTTTGGCGGTTAAATTACCAAAGTTATTCACTCTACGGACATCGCCCTTCATTCCTTTCGCGTTGATCTCTCCATCCTGATCGTTATAAAGGTAACCTGCATTCATGACCAACTGATCACGCGCAGTAATGTTGCCTCCGCCGTTCATAAGGTTTTTATCAGCATCCAGATCAATATCGTTGGCCGTCATATTACCGGCTGCATTTAATATGGATTTTCCTTTGATTTTCAAACTATAGTTTGCGTCTAACTGACCCGAGTTGCGTGCAACAGAATCATCGCTCACCAGATAAATGGTATCAGCTTTGACTGCGCCCAACTCAGTAACATCAAGAGTGACATCATATCCATATTGAGCTTGTGATCTTGCCGAGCTCATGGTTACGTTTTTGGCCTGCACTGGCGCGTCGACAATAATTTTACCGGCTTCAATTTTCAGGTTATCCAGCGCTGGATTGACTAACCCTTTGCCTTCAAATGTGACCGTACCATTATTCCCTTTTGCGGTTTGAACAATGCGAGCAGTACCTGAGGAAGTATCTACATTGTGAGTAGTAAGCAAGGCTGAAGACGTATTAATGAAACCACAACCCGAGCAGGTTATGCCATTAGGGTTAGAGACAATCACATCAGCTTTCTGACCAGCAACTTCGATCTGCCCATTCAATTGACTTTTGCTACTGCCCGGGCGGACTTGGTTAATGATCAGCCGAGCTGAGTCGCAACATTTTTACCGCTGTTATTAAGAATCATGCCATCTTTCGAGACATTAAATTCATTATAATTATTAACAGAGATGCCTTTCCCATTCGGTTTGGCAATGTTAATAACATCTGCGCTGCTGGCATAAAGGCTGCTGCTAGCCAAAATGGCTGCGGTTGCAGTAAAAATAAGAGATAGTTTAAATTTTTTCATAAATAACATGTCCTTGTGTTAGATAATTTTTTTTGCAGTATATATCCTTCATATTTCAAACTGCAGATTTATTAGCGATGTCGGCATATTCCCCTTACTGGTGTGAATTTCCTGACTTGCTTTTTCTGCAGGAAGAATTATTCAGGATATTAATACATGGCATTTTCTGTTGTATTTTTTGATTCTCCCTGTTCGCAACGATGACATAATAAAACTATCTATCCATGCGTAACTGACAATCGCCTGAATGCAACATGAATGAATTTGCACCTGTATTATTCCCTCAGTACTGCCACTGAAGACTAAGTCCAAGATTTATCTTATCCGTTTTAAAATCATCCGGTTTGTATAATGGTATACCGGAAAATAACTCATAGCCTGCGTTTCCAGCCCATCCCCGGAGGCCAATGACACTGCCAACTAACCTGTTTTTATTATAGGGTTGATCGCTTTTACCAGTAACTTGCCCCATGTCGATACCTGCATAAAGCTGGTGGGTGATGGACGGAAGATTCCAGCGCAGTTCGTTTTGTAGAAACCATCCCTTATCGCGCGTAAGATTTTGCTGACCATCGAAACCACGTACCGTCCAGCGATTACCCAGAGAAAATTGATCGAGCGTAGTTAACCTGTCAGGCGTCAGCTGTACTTTTAACTTGGGTGCATAAGTCATTATCTGCTTCATCCAGATAAAGTTAACATTGGCATCTATATCCAGACTGAGTACGCGACCTTTCCGGCTCACATCCCCGATTTTTTCTTCGGGAGCGGTACCAAACCAGTGTGCTTTTTGCTGATAACTCAGTGCCGTATTAATTGTCGTATTTGTATAGTTCAACTGATAGTTAAGTAGCGCTTTCCATCCACTGCTGTGTTTCTCCTGCTGCGGAAGTGCCACATCTTCGATGACAGCATTTGCCTGATTATCAAAGAATTGTAGGCCAGCGGTTAAACGCTCCTTTGCATTATAAGTGAGTAACCGATTAAATTGGATGCTGCTGTAGTGATAATTGTTCTTATATGACCAATCATTGTAATAGCCATGAAGAGCCTGCTCAGTTTTACTGCGGCTATGAAAAATATCTATTGCCCAAAACTGCAATGGAACGGAATAGTAAAATGAATAGTTTTGATAGCCACGGTGCGTGTTTTTAGCTGTGGGGATATTTTGCGCATAGGAAACATAAGCCGTGTCATTTAATGACGTGGGATTTAAGAGATAAAATGCCGCGCCACCCTGATAACGCCCGAGATTACGTGTTCCAGCATCGTTAGCCCAAGTACTGATCTTCCAGTACTTTTGCTGCGAGCGATCAATAAGAATATCGCTTTTACCGTTTAGGGTTGGCTGAATAAAAATTCTTGCTTGTGATCCATCAACACGTTGGAGGTTTTCACTGGCTCTCTCTAATGCAGACAACGTAATAATCTCCCCGGTTTCCATGGGGAGTGTATTCCATAAGCTGGTATAAGATGTTTTTCCCGACGTTGAAATGTTATCTACGGTACCTGGAATAACAGAAACCGTTAATTCTCCACGGGTGAGATCCTGGGCGGGTATTGATACTTTGGTGGTAATGTAACCCTCTTGAAGTATCTTCGTTTGCATTGTATAAGCAAGGGCCTTGATCCCTTTTAGCCCTATACATTTTTTTTCTGCTTGTTTTGCTAGTCGGTCCAGAAAATGAAGATCAAGCTTTTATGAAGGACTATTTACAGTAATGTTATTAATGATCCAGCATTCTTCCTCTGCAGGAATGTTAAATTCAACAGACGTGTCGTTATTCTTGACATCTGCTTTCTTGTAATCAGGTGTCAGCAATTTTTTCTGACTTTTCTCTTGCTGTTGCTGATTTGTGATTTCCTGATCAAACTGTACTGATGGCGCAACATTACTTGCTTCTACATTCGCTTGAAGTATAAGTAGTACTGCTATTGGCACAATGTAAATATTTTTCATTTTAAAGTTTCACAATGCTGAAACTTAATCACCCTGACCGAGATCTGCCTTACTTCAAGCCATGAATTTGGCGGCAGTGTACATCCCAATTACGTAATCATTTATGTTCATGGGAGTGACAGAACTGCATGCATTCTGTAACTTGAATTAGTTAAGATATCTCTTAGAAATACATCCACGATTGTCAGGGTAAATTAAAGTCCATTTCTAATATCATCCGTTATTTCTTAAGATAAATATAATTACTTAAAGCGTCAACTTATTATTTTTAAGTAAATTATGTGGGTATTATAAGTGTGCTAACTAAAAGCTGGCGTTTTACATTGTGCGTATATCATTGTTTTTAGTCTGATAAAAGCAATCACCATTATACATAGTGTTATATGATGTTGTTTATAAATCAATTGCATAGGAGGGACTTACGATGAGGAATGAAGAGCTAATGGGACATAAGTGTAGCGATTCCTGTCGTTATCTTTTCATCTGAAGATTGACTGATTGGCATATATTTTTAGTTCAAATTATTTAGGTGAAACTATGAGGTTGCCAAGGTCAATAAGCTCGGAATTTTCGTATTTTTTAAAGAAAATTTGTTCCTAATTACCATTATCTATATTTTCCATTAGTGATTAACCCTGAGGAAAAATAATGAAATTAGTAAGAATAGTCTTTCTATCTTCGCTGATGGTCGCTTCAGTATCAGCTGTTGCGGCCGAACAAGCGATTAACCCTGTAAGCGTACATGTCTTGAATCTCCAAACGGGCGTTCCTACGCCAGGCGTTGAGGTTGAATTGGAGCAGAAGCAGCAGGAGCGGTGGGTGAAACTATCCACAGCGAGCACCGATCAAAACGGGCGTATTGGTGCATTGTATCCTGCCGGGAAAAGCATTACGGCAGGCGATTACAAAGTGACGTTTAAAACGGGTGACTACTACAAGAAAAATGGTAAGGACAGTTTCTTCCCAGAAATTCCGGTGATCTTCCACGTAGAGAAAAGTGGTCAGCACTTTCATATTCCGTTACTGCTGAGTCAGTATGGGTACTCAACCTACCGCGGTAACTAACCTGCTCGTCATACTTCGCGCCGCAGGTTTGTTGGCTGCACGCGTTCACCCCGGTCACATAGTGGGCTATGCTCCCGGGGATTTACGCGTTTGCCGCCGCCCTGCAACACGAATTATTTAGAGCAGTTATCGTCATACTTCGCGCCGCAGGTTTGTTGGCTGCACGCGTTCACCCCGGTCACATAGTGGGCTATGCTCCCGGGGATTTACGCGTTTGCCGCCGCCCTGCAACACGAATTATTTAGAGCAGTTATCGTCATACTTCGCGCCGCAGGTTTGTTGGCTGCACGCGTTCACCCCGGTCACATAGTGGGCTATGCTCCCGGGGATTTACGCGTTTGCCGCCGCCCTGCAACACGAATTATTTAGAGCAGTTATCGTCATACTTCGCGCCGCAGGTTTGTTGGCTGCACGCGTTCATCCCGGTCACATAGTGGGCTATGGGGCTATGCTCCCGGGGATTTACGCGTTTGCCGCCGCCCTGCAACACGAATTATTTAGAGCAGTTATCATCATACTCCGCGCTGCAGGTTTGTTGACTGCTATGGGAATGATTCCGTGCACACTATGTCATAGCGTATGTTTTGTATTATTCGGTAAAGCGTGAGGGCAGGGCCAGCAAGAGGGTATAAAGCTGGCCCTGGACGGCAGCGGAATTGCTGGCGACAGCGCTACTATAAAGGCAGCTAGTGCAAGAACCAGCGGTGGATCATCGTATTGCGTAATGCCCCGCTGACTTTCCGTTTCCGTTGCAGAGCCATATATTTTTATTGCGTGTTGCGCCCTAAATAACCGTCCCAGTCTTTCCAGACTGGTTGTAAACCGGCACTCGAGAGGGCTGCTGCGACCTGCGACGGTGTACGGTTATCATGCGTAGCGAACTGTTCCAGCTCTGGTACATTTTCAGCGTAGCCGCCTGGCTGTGTTTTGGAGAAGGCGCTGACGGTGTTAATCACCAGTGGTACCGCATGATCGCGAAAATGCGGTGACTCGCGCGTGGAAAGCGACAGTTCAAGTTCGGGTGAAAACAGGCGGAATGCGCACAGCGTTTGTAACAACTGAGCTTCGCTCATCAGTGAGGCCGGTTGAATCCCCCCTGCGCATGGTCGTAACCTGGGGAAAGCCACTGAGTAGCGACTCTGCCAGTATGTTTTTTGCAGGTACAGCAGGTGCTCTGCCATCATAAAGCAGTCGGTGCGCCAGCTGTCAGACAGACCAATCAGCGCCCCTAAACCGATCTTATCGATCCCGGCGCGGCCGAGGCGATCCGGCGTCTCCAGTCGAAAGAAAAAATCCTGCTTATTGCCTTTAAGATGATGTTGGGCATACACCGCCTGATGATAGGTTTCCTGATAAACCAGCACACCATCCAGCCCAAGCGTTTTTAGCTCGGCATATTCCTGCTGCTGCAGCGGCTGCACTTCCATCATCAGTGAGCTAAAGCGCTGGCGAATGGCGGGCAGATGCTGACGGAAATAGTCCATACCCACTTTTGTTTGATGCTCGCCAGTGACCAGCAGCAGATGATCGAATCCCATCGCGCGGATCGCCGCACATTCGCGGGCGATCTCCTCTCCATCCAGCGTTTTTCGTTTAATACGGTTACTCATCGAAAAGCCGCAGTAGGTGCAGTCATTGGCGCAAAGGTTGGAAAGATAGAGGGGGACGAAAAAATTAACCGTATTGCCAAAGCGCTGACGCGTGAGCCTTTGCGCTTTTTGGGCTAGCGGTTCAAGCCATGCCGCTGCCGCAGGTGAGAGCAGGGCCATCAGCTCTTCCCGGCCAACGCGAGGGGCATTTAAGGCCCGCTCAACGTCCGCTGCCGTTTTACTGTTAATGCGCATCCCGATGTCATCCCAGTCCAGCGCTTCCCAATTCGTCACAAAGCTACTCATTTTATAGCTCCTCGCTGTGCTGCAGGAATGATGTTAATGGGCTGGAGGCCACAGCCTGCTGATGCCGTTGTCCCAAACCGCTCTGATAACCCAGCCTGCCAGCTTCAACGGCAAGGCGAAACGCCCGCGCCATCTGCCGGGGATCGCGTGCCACGGCAATAGCCGTATTGACCAGTACGGCATCAGCCCCCATTTCCAGCGCTTCGCTGGCGTGGCTGGGAGCGCCAATACCGGCATCAATGACCACCGGCACGTTTGCCTGTTCAATAATGATTTCCAACAGATCGCGGGTTTTCAACCCCTGATTGCTGCCAATCGGCGCACCCAGCGGCATCACTGCGGCACACCCGGCTTCCTCCAGTCGTTTGCACAGCACGGGATCGGCTCCGCAGTAGGGCAGCACCACAAAACCCTCTTTGACTAATTGCTCCGCGGCTTTCAGTGTTTCGATCGCATCGGGCAGCAGGTAACGGACATCGGGATGGATTTCGAGCTTAAGCCAGTGCGTTCCCAGCGCTTCACGCGCCAGTCGCGCTGCAAACACCGCTTCGGCGGCGGTTTTTGCTCCCGAGGTATTCGGTAAGAGCTGCACGCCCAATTGTTGAAGCGGTGCCAGAATTCCGTCCTCGCCACCTTTAAGATCGACACGTTTCATCGCCATGGTAACCAACTGAGAGCCTGATTCGCGAATCGACTCCAGCATCAGCGTCGCATTAGCGAATTTCCCGGTCCCGGTGAACAACCGGGATGAAAAGGTTTTATCAGCAATCTGTAACATATTAACCCCCGGCAATGGCCTGAAAAATAACCAGGTCATCGCCCTCCTGTAAAAGATGAGAATCCCAAAGTGCGCGCGGCACGATAGTCTGATTGACGGCTAAGGCCGTGCCCGGCTGGTGGCGTGAGAGTTGCTGGAGTAGGGCGGTCAGCGTCAGTGGCGTATCCAGCGTCACGGGTTCATCATTAACCACAATTTTCATGCTTTACCTCCGCAGATTTCACAGTGTGGTGCCCGTTCCAGATCCAGCGTTCGCCAGCTGTGCTGATAGCCATCGAAAAGCCGCAGTTTGCCATTGAGAGCGGATGGGTGTCCGGCCAGTAATTTCAGCGCCTCCAGGGCTTGTAGCGTACCGATCACACCAACGACTGGACCTAATACCCCGGCGGTGCGACAGTTACGCTCTGGTTCCACGTCATCCGGCCACAGGCAGCGATAACAGCCTTGTCGCCAGGGCGGCGTAATCACCATCAGATGACCACTAAACCCAACCGCACTGCCGCTAACCAGTGAGGTATCATTGGTCACACAGGCAGCGTTAATCGCATGACGGGTTGCCATGTTATCGCTGCAGTCCAGCACCAGATCGGCTTGTTGTATGGCCGTCGTTAGCGTCGTCTCATCCATACGCTGTTCCAGCGCAATCACTTCAATCTGCGGATTTAGCGCCTGAAGCTGTTTTTGCGCCAGCGCGACCTTGGATTGTCCAACTTCATCGGTACGGAACAGTATTTGCCGCTGTAAATTACTGATATGAAGCGTGTCATCATCCGCCAGCAACAGTTTGCCCACACCAGCGGCGGCCAGATAAAGTGCAGCGGGAGAGCCCAGCCCTCCCAGACCGACGATCAGTACGCTGGACTGCTGGAGTTTTTGTTGTCCTTCAATACCGAACTCTTCCAGCAGCAGCTGACGGCTGTAGCGAAGAAAGTCATTATCATTCAGCACTATTTTCTCCCGGTGGCTCAGCCAGCGCGAGCAATATTTGGGTTGCTTCGCGCCAGTTTTCTGCCTGGGTTATTGCGCTGACGACGGCAATACTGCCCGGACCGCAGGCTAATACTTCAGGTGCGCGTTCGATGCTGATACCGCCAATGGCGACAGTGGAAATATCTTTCAGGCGGGTGAGGTGACGACGCAGTTCGGCCAGGCCTTGCGGCGCAGAAGGCATTGCTTTGGTTTGCGTGGGGAAGATATGGCCGAGTGCAATATACGAGGGCTTCACCGCCAGCGCGCGATCCAGCTCAGCATCATCGTGGGTTGATAGCCCAAGGCGCAGTCCTGCCTGCCGGATAGCCACCAGATCGGCCGTATCCAGATCTTCCTGGCCTAAATGTACGCCATAGGCGCCATACTTTATTGCCAGTCTCCAGTAATCATTGATAAACAGGCGGGCCTGATAGCGCTTGCCCAACGCCACCGCTTCGGCCACGGCAGGCTCAGCCTCTGATTCCGGCAGGTCTTTGATGCGTAACTGGATGGTGCGTACGCCCGCGTCCAGCAGGCGGGCTATCCATTCAACGCTATCCACTACCGGATAAAGCCCCAGCTTTTTAGCCGTGGCCGGGAAAGGTGTTGTCATAGATTATCCTTGTGCGCCAGCTCGGCGGGTTGATGGTAAAGCTCTCCACCACGCTGGCGGAACGCATCGGACATTTGTGCCATGCCAATTTCAATCGGGCGTGCTTCGTTAGCTTGTTTTGCCGCGTATTCACGGACTTCCTGTGTGATTTTCATCGAGCAAAATTTAGGGCCACACATCGAGCAGAAATGGGCGACTTTGCCTGACTCCTGCGGCAGGGTTTCATCGTGATAAGCACGTGCGGTATGGGGATCAAGTGCCAGGTTAAATTGATCTTCCCAGCGGAATTCAAAGCGCGCTTTCGACATAGCATTATCGCGAATTTGTGCGCCGGGATGCCCTTTTGCCAGGTCGGCAGCGTGCGCAGCAATTTTGTAGGTGATCAACCCTTGTTTCACATCTTCTTTATTCGGCAGGCCAAGGTGTTCCTTCGGCGTGACGTAACAGAGCATTGCACAGCCAAACCAGCCAATCATTGCTGCGCCGATTCCGGAGGTAAAGTGATCGTAGCCCGGGGCGATATCTGTTGTTAAAGGCCCTAGCGTATAAAAGGGGGCTTCATGGCAGTGTTCCAGCTGTTCCGTCATGTTACGGCGGATCATCTGCATGGGAACGTGTCCTGGGCCTTCGATCATCACTTGCACGTCATACTCCCAGGCGATTTTGGTTAATTCGCCCAGCGTATGTAACTCAGCGAACTGGGCTTCATCATTGGCGTCCTGGATGGAGCCCGGACGCAACCCGTCGCCCAGCGAAAGTGAGACATCATAGGCGGCGCAGATCTGACAAATTTCACGGAAATGTTGATAGAGAAAGTTTTCCTGGTGGTGCGAAAGGCACCATTTCGCCATGATGGAGCCACCGCGAGAGACAATACCGGTCAGACGTTTTGCCGTCATCGGCACATAGCGCAGTAACACCCCCGCGTGAATAGTAAAGTAATCGACGCCCTGCTCAGCCTGTTCCAGCAGCGTATCGCGAAACATCTCCCAGTTAAGGTTTTCCGCCACGCCATTCACTTTCTCCAGCGCCTGATAGATGGGAACGGTGCCGATGGGAACGGGGCTGTTACGCAACAGCCATTCCCGTGTTTCATGGATGTAGCGGCCGGTAGAGAGATCCATGACCGTGTCAGCGCCCCAGCGGGTTGACCACACCAGTTTTTCGACCTCTTCCTCAATCGATGAGGTGACCGCAGAATTGCCGATATTTGCGTTAACTTTTACCAGAAAGTTGCGACCGATAATCATCGGTTCGGATTCGGGATGATTGATATTGGCTGGAATGATGGCGCGTCCGGCAGCGACCTCCTGACGAACGAATTCCGGGGTGATATTCTCGGGTAAGCTGGCACCAAAGCTATTGCCAGCATGCTGCTGTAATAACACCTCACTACGAATGCGTTCACGCCCCATATTTTCACGCAGGGCAATAAACTCCATTTCAGGTGTAATGATACCGGCGCGCGCGTAGTGTAGCTGCGTGACGCAATGTCCGGAAAGCGCGCGTTTGGGCTGTGGAACATGCTCAAAACGCAGGTGATCAAGCTCTTCATCGGCCAGACGCTGCTGCGTGTAGAGTGAGCTGCGTTGTCCGATAGATTCCGTATCGCCACGCTGCTCAATCCAGTTTGCTCGTATCCGTGCCAGACCGGTATGCACATCGATTGCCGCGTCGGGATCGCCATACGGACCGGACGTATCGTATACCG
The DNA here is from genome assembly GCF_022647505.1 of [Pantoea] beijingensis. Taxonomy (NCBI): domain Bacteria; kingdom Pseudomonadati; phylum Pseudomonadota; class Gammaproteobacteria; order Enterobacterales; family Erwiniaceae; genus Erwinia; species [Pantoea] beijingensis. Next base: position 3,786,005 of record NZ_CP071409.1, on the reverse strand, counting down.
GCACAGGTTCGTTATCCTCAAACGTCGGATGGTCTTTCGTCCCGCCTGTTAATGTGGGGCTGAGCTGGATCTCTCGCATGGGGACGCGAATATCGTCCTGTGAACCTTGAAGGTAGATACGTTTAGATCGGGGAAAGGCCGTCCCCTGCAGGGAATCAATGAAATGCTGTGCCTGTGCACGCTGCTCACGGCGGTTGGGTTTATTTACAGTAGTAGACATCGCTCATATCCTGAAATTGATAAGGAAAATGGCTTGTCTGGAGCTCGGAGGGAGTAACAAACAGTGCGACGAAAATAACAGAGCGCCGTTAGTGTATCTTTACTCTTGTTCCCTTCGCAGGTACTAACCTGATCAGGTTCCGCGGATCCCGAATAAACGGTCTCAGCCCCGAGGGGCACTCCGACAAGAAAGCGCACAGCAACGCTGTCGCTACAACTTCAGCATAAAGGGGGGCTAATGAAACTACAAGCGGCGGGCAGCGAATAATGCTTACGCAGGCCGTGCCAATGCAGACTCATTTGCAACGGATAATGGAGAAAGATGGTGAACGAAAGCCAGTTGAATCAGCTTATCCTCCAGCGTAAAGCGTGCTTCCAACGCTTCGCCCACGCCAGAGAGCGCCTGCTGGAATTCCAGGCAGTTATCATGGTCGATAGCGGCTTCTAAATGGGTATCGTAGTACTCCATGATCCGTTCAGTATTAGCTTGTAGCGCGGGATAAATCTGTGATGCCGCGATTAATGGGCTATCTCCCTCTAGTCCGTCAATAATTCGCTCATAAATATTGAAATGTCCGGTCGAAAGGTAATCGACTAATCGCTGGCAAAAATGATCTAACGCTTCTTCGTCGAGCGTTGTGAGGGCATCCTTGTGAGGTTTAATCCCCACCGTCTCATAATAAGCAACTAGCAAATGTCGGCGCGCATTCAGCCAAAGATCGACCAGTTCATTACTGCCTCCGAAGCGCTCGGTTAACGTGTCTAACTGGTTAAGCATGATCAACTCCCTATGAGAGATATTCCCTTCATATCTGGCATTACATCAATGTGGGATACGTACTCATGTTACTTTGATGCAATGCCAATTATTTTGGGTATATAGTTTTAAACACGACATATCAATTTTTATACCCGTCGTACTTCAGGTTGCAGGCTTGTTGACTGCGTTCAGTCATCCCGATGGCTCCCGAGCTTGCCGTTGCTCGTAGCTTGAACTATTCAGGGTATATAACACCAACTATCAGTACTACAAATTACCTGCTGAAGCAAAGGATGACCCTTTTTATGGAACGTGAGATTTCAAGCATAGACGCTGGCTGGTGGGTTGTCAGCCATGAACAAAAACTTTGGTTACCGCAGGGAGAGTTACCACATGGCCCGGCTGAAGCATTCGGCCTTGCAGGGGCCCGTGGATCGGTGATTGGCAGTTGGCAGGGTGAAACCGTTTGGTTGATCCGTGAAAATCGCGAAGAAAATATGGGATCGGTGAGGCAGATCATCGATCGAGATGCCGGACTTTTTCAACTGGTTGGGCGAGGTGTACAGCTGGCTGAATTCTATCGCTCCCATCGCTGGTGCGGCTACTGTGGCCATGAAATGCACTTGAGTAAAAGCGAAAATGCCTGTCTGTGTGGTCATTGCCATCAGCGTTATTATCCGCAAATAGCACCTTGTATCATTGTGGCTATCCGGCGCGGTGATGAAATTTTGCTGGCCCAGCATCAGCGTCACCGTAACGGGATCCATACGGTACTGGCAGGATTTGTCGAAGTCGGTGAAACGCTTGAGCAGACGGTAGCACGCGAAGTGATGGAAGAGAGCAATATCAAAGTTAAAAATGTTCGCTATGTGACTTCGCAACCCTGGCCTTTCCCGCACTCATTAATGATGGCATTTATGGCCGAGTATGACGAAGGTGAGCTGAAGCATGATGAGAAAGAGCTTATTGATGCTGGCTGGTACCGGTACGATAATTTACCTCAGCTACCACCGGCGGGGACGGTAGCGCGCCGCTTAATTGAGGACACGGTCGCGTTATGTCGTGCTGAAGCAGAGTGAGAGTGGCTGCATATAGATATTGCGGCCTTACTGCACCCTAATCTGGTTTGGGTATACACTACGTGCCTGTGTTTTAGAGAGTTTTATCATGAGCGAATTGAAGAACGATCGTTATTTACGCGCTTTATTACGCCAGCCGGTTGATGTGACGCCGGTATGGATGATGCGACAGGCAGGGCGTTATTTGCCAGAGTATAAAGCGACACGTGCGGAGGCTGGTGACTTTATGTCGCTGTGCAAAAATGCGGAACTGGCCTGTGAAGTGACGCTACAGCCGTTGCGTCGCTATCCGCTTGATGCGGCAATCCTGTTCTCGGATATCCTGACGATCCCCGATGCAATGGGGCTCGGCCTGTGGTTTGAGGCGGGAGAAGGGCCACGTTTTTCCTCTCCAGTTACCTGCCGTGCCGATGTTGAAAAGCTTCCGATTCCCGATCCCGAACAGGAATTAGGTTATGTGATGAATGCGGTGCGTACCATTCGTAAGAACCTTAACGGCGCTGTGCCGCTTATCGGCTTTTCGGGCAGTCCGTGGACGCTGGCGACTTACATGGTGGAAGGCGGTAGCAGTAAAGCTTTTACGAAGATTAAAAAAATGATGTACGCCGAGCCTGAAATCCTGCATCTGATGCTGGATAAACTGGCGGACAGCGTCACGCTTTACCTTAATGCACAGATTCGCGCCGGCGCGCAGTCAGTCATGATATTTGATACCTGGGGCGGCGTGCTGACAGGGCGGGATTATCTCGATTTTTCATTGTATTACATGCATAAAATTGTTGATGGGCTACTGCATGAAAATGACGGTCGACGCGTACCGGTAACCTTATTCACCAAAGGCGGCGGTCAGTGGCTGGAAGCGATGGCGGAAACAGGTTGTGATGCGCTTGGCCTCGACTGGACGATGGATATTGCTGAAGCTCGTCGCCGTGTGGGCGATAAAGTTGCGATCCAGGGCAATATGGATCCTTCTATGCTGTATGCCTCTCCTGAGCGCATTGAACAGGAAGTGGCGTCTATATTGTCAGGGTTTGGCCAGGGTGAAGGGCATGTCTTTAATCTGGGCCACGGTATTCACCAGGATGTGTCACCGGAACATGCAGGCGTGTTTGTCGAGGCGGTGCATAAACTGTCACGTCAATATCATCAGGAGTAGTCATGGATATGCAGGCGCTGCGTGCTGAGCAAATCGCACGCGCAACCGAAGTGGTTCGGCACGATGATTTCGATATTTTTCCTCCGCGTCTGATTGCCGGGGCGGATGTCGGGTTTGAACAACAGGGAGAGGTGACGCGCGCAGCGCTGGTGATCCTTGAATATCCTTCACTGAAGCTGGTTGAATACAAGGTGGCGCGCATTGCCACCACCTTGCCTTATATCCCCGGTTTTCTCTCGTTTCGTGAATATCCGGCGCTGATAGCGGCATGGCAGATGTTAGAACATCGCCCGGATTTACTGTTTGTCGATGGGCATGGTATCTCTCATCCGCGCCGTCTTGGTGTTGCCAGCCATTTTGGGCTGTTAGTTAATGTGCCCACGATCGGCGTGGCTAAGCGTCGTCTGTGTGGCAAGTTTGAGCCCTTGAGTGATGAGGTCGGCGCCCGCCAACCGCTGCTGGATAAAGGCGAGGCCATCGGTTGGGTATGGCGCAGTAAGAAGCGTTGCAACCCGCTATTTATCTCTACCGGACACCGTGTCGGCATGGACAGCGCGCTGCAGTGGGTAGAAAAATGCATGGCGGGCTATCGTCTGCCAGAACCTACACGCTGGGCGGATGCCGTGGCTTCGCAGCGCAGCGCCTTTGTGCGTTGGCAGCAGCAGGGTTAACGATGTTCGCTGTGCACTTTTCGGGTACACTGCACGCCGTGCGTTATTGCCTATGAGATCCCAACATGTTACGTAATCCGATTCACCTGCGGCTGGAAAAACTAGAAAGCTGGCAGCATCTGACCTTCATGGCTTGTCTGTGCGAGCGTATGTACCCTAATTACTGGGCATTTTGCCAGCAAACCGGTTTTGCCGAGCCCCAGATTTACCGCCGCATCCTCGACCTTGTTTGGGAAACGCTGGTAGTAAAAGAAGCCAAAATAAATTTTGATAGCCAGTTGGAGAAACTTGAAGAGATCATTCCTGTTTCTGAGGATTACGACGTTTATGGTGTTCATCCTGCCATCGATGCCTGTGTCGCGCTAAGCGATCTACTGCATGCGTTGTTAAGCGGTGAAACGCTCGCCCAGGCCATTGAAGTAAGCGAAACCTCGATTACTACCGTGGCGATTCTTGAAATGACTCAGGCCGGTCGTGAAATGACCGATGAAGAGCTTAAAGAGAACCCTGCGGTGGAGGAGGAATGGGATATCCAGTGGGAAATTTTCCGCCTGCTGGCAGCCTGTGAAGAGCGTGACCTGGACCTGATCAAAGGGTTGCGATCTGACCTGCGAGAGTCAGGAATCAGTAACATCGGTATGAAATTTGAGCAATGAGGCGATAAAACGTGACTTAACGCCTGATTTGTCATGCCTAAAGGCTTCACATCCGCCCCCTCTCTGGTCTACATTTGGGGGGCTAAAAAATGTGGCTATCGGTGCGTGCTGGCTGAAGAGTGCCGAATACGGCTTTTCCCTCGCACTTGATGCTTAGCAAGCGATAAATACACTGTAAGGATAACTTATGAACAAGACTCAACTGATTGATGTAATTGCGGACAAAGCAGACCTGTCTAAGACCCAGGCTAAAGCTGCTCTGGAATCTACCCTGGCTGCGATTACTGAGTCTCTTAAAGAAGGTGATGCTGTACAACTGGTTGGTTTTGGTACTTTTAAAGTTAACCACCGTGCTGAGCGTACTGGCCGCAACCCGCAGACAGGCAAAGAGATCAAAATTGCTGCTGCGAACGTACCGGCATTTGTATCTGGTAAGGCACTGAAAGACGCTGTCAAGTAATAGCGTTACGGTGAAGGTTTGAACAGGGGGGCGATATTCGCCCCTCTTGTTTTGATCTGTTGCAGAGGCATGTGCAGCGATGTACAGGTGGTATGCATATGTCCATATTTTTAGGCCTTCATATCAGCGCTTATAGCGGCTAAACCTCTGTGCGAGGATTTATGAAATACGTGCTCCTCGTTTTTGCTGTGATTCTTGTGGGCTGCAGCTCCCACTCTCCTTTGCCTGATTTCACTGCGAGTGGCTATCTTGCCGATCGTGGCGCTGTTCGCATATGGCGCAAAGAGAACCAGCAACAGGTTGCACATCTGATGACGGTCTTTAGCCCATTTAATGGTGATGCCACCGAAATAACCGATTACAACTGGCAGAATGGCAAACTGGTTGCGGTTGAGCGGCATATCCGAGGCGGCAAACCTGACGATGTTACATTGCGTTTCGACCATGACGGTAGCCTGAGCTTTATGCAGCGCCAGCTTGCGGGGCGCCGGGAAGCGGTTTCAAATGATGCCGTTGATCTATATAAATTCGATGCCCAACGTATGTTGAAAGTGAGTGATACGCTGGCTTCAGGTCGAGTAATGCTAAAACAGGGACACTGGTTATCCGATGGCACAGTAAAAACCTGCCAGGGAACCGTGGTCAAACCGCGTTTTGAAAACAGTGACAGACAGCATATCCTGCAGCGGCAGTCAGCATCGCGTCAGACACTAAGTATTGCCTGGCTGGACGCACCAGAAGGTACTCAGCTATTGCTGGTTGCGGATGAGGATTACTGTAAGTGGGAACCCAAAGAAGCTGACTTTTAGTCGGCAGTGATGCTCAACGGCGGGAAGAGTTCAGGGCAGAACAGATTCTGCCCCGATCATATTACTTGCGATTAATCGCGCGGTAGCCAATATCGCGGCGGCAGAAACTGCCTTTCCAGGAGATAGGCTGCATAAGCGCATAGGCGTGTTTTTGTGCGGCGGCGACATCCTCGCCAAGCGCGGTAACGCACAGCACGCGGCCCCCATTTGTTACCACAAGGTCATCTTGCATTTTAGTACCCGCGTGAAAAACTTTCCCGTCAGGCACTTCTTCAAGCGGCAGACCGTGTATGGTATCGCCGGTGTTGTAATCGCCCGGATAGCCGCCCGCAGCCAGCACGACGCCAAGAGAAGGGCGGGGATCCCATTTTGACACTTTTTGGTCCAGCTTACCTTCGCAGCCAGCCAGACAAAGTTCCACCAGATCGGACTGGAGTCGCAGCATGATCGGTTGCGTTTCGGGATCGCCAAAGCGGCAGTTGAACTCAATCACTTTGGGCTGATTGTTACTATCGATCATCAAGCCTGCATACAGGAAGCCGGTATAGACATTCCCTTCCGCGGCCATACCGCGTACGGTCGGCCAGATCACCTCATCCATCACGCGCTGATGAATTTCATCGGTGACAACGGGGGCAGGCGAATAAGCACCCATTCCGCCCGTATTAGGGCCGGTATCGCCGTCACCTACGCGTTTATGGTCCTGGCTGGTGGCCATAGGCAATACATTTTCACCGTCGACCATCACGATAAAACTGGCTTCCTCCCCGTCGAGGAATTCTTCTATCACGATACGGTGGCCGGCGTCACCAAAGGCATTACCTGCCAGCATATCCTGAATGGCGTCTTCTGCTTCCTGCAGTGTCATGGCAACGATCACGCCTTTACCCGCGGCCAGCCCATCGGCTTTGATGACGATGGGCGCACCTTTTGCACGAACCCAAGCCAGTGCAGGCTCAACCTCGGTAAAATTTTGATATTCCGCTGTCGGGATGTGATGACGTGCGAGGAAATCTTTGGTAAAGGCTTTCGAACCTTCAAGCTGTGCGGCAGCTTGTGTCGGGCCAAAAATCTTCAGGCCGGCAGCACGGAAGGTATCGACGACGCCAATGACCAGTGGCGCTTCCGGCCCAACAATCGTCAGATCGATTTTCTCATTCAGTGCGAAGTCCAGCAGTGCTGGAATGTCAGTGGCGCTAATCGCCACGTTTTGCAGCGCGGGCTCCAGAGCCGTGCCGGCATTGCCCGGTGCCACAAACACGGTATCTGCCAGAGGCGACAGCGAGGCTTTCCAGGCCAGCGCATGCTCGCGCCCGCCATTACCGATAACTAAAATTTTCATCAGGAAGTCTCCGTAGGATAATTAATGGCGGAAATGACGCATGTCGGTAAAGATCATAGCGATACCATGCTCATCAGCCGCGGCGATAACTTCATCGTCACGAATGGATCCGCCTGGCTGGATAACACAGCTCACACCCACGGCGGCGGCGGCATCAATACCGTCACGGAACGGGAAGAACGCATCGGAGGCCATCGCACAGCCTTCGACTGCCAGTCCTTCGTCTGCCGCTTTAATGCCGGCGATTTTGGCTGAGTAGACGCGGCTCATTTGGCCAGCGCCAATACCCACGGTCATATTGTCACGTGCGTAGACAATGGCATTAGACTTAACAAACTTCGCCACTTTCCAGCAGAATAGCGCATCACGTAATTCTTGCTCTGTAGGTTGACGCTGACTGACCACGCGCAGCTGTCCGGCAGTGACCATACCTAAATCACGGTCTTGAACCAACAGACCACCGTTAACACGTTTGAAATCCAGACCTGACTGACGTTGCTGCCATTGCCCACAGGTCAAGACACGCACATTTTGTTTGGTCGCGGTGATTTTCAGCGCGGCTGTGCTGGCAGAAGGCGCAATGATTACCTCAACAAACTGACGGCTGATAATGGCTTGCGCTGTGGCTTCGTCCAGTTCGCGGTTAAAGGCAATAATGCCGCCAAAGGAAGAGGTTGGATCGGTTTTATAGGCGCGATCGTAAGCATCAAGCAGACTCTCGCCAACGGCAACGCCGCAGGGGTTAGCATGCTTTACGATAACGCAGGCGGGTTCGTCAAACTCTTTAACGCACTCGAGAGCGGCATCGGTATCGGCGATATTATTGTAAGAGAGTGCCTTACCCTGGACTTGCTGTGCAGTTGCTACAGAGGCTTCTCCTGGATTCTCTTCTATATAGAAGGCAGCATCCTGATGGCTATTTTCACCGTAGCGCATATCCTGCTTCTTAATAAAGTTGAGATTCAGCGTACGTGGGAAGCGTCCGGCTGGTTGATTGGTTTCGCCATGATAAGCGGGAACCAGACTACCGAAGTAGTTAGCAATCATACTGTCATAGGCGGCAGTATGCTCGAACGCCTTGATCGCCAGATCAAAACGCGTCTCAAGCGTCAGTCCGTTGGCGTGTGTATCCATCTCGTTAATGATGGCGTGGTAATCATTACTTTTTACAACAATCGCAACGTCTTTATGGTTCTTTGCCGCAGAACGGACCATCGTTGGGCCGCCGATATCAATATTTTCAACCGCGTCCTCTAAAGAGCATCCTTCGCGGGCGACCGTCTGGGCAAAGGGATAGAGGTTAACGACGACCATATCAATCGGAGAGATGCTGTGTTCTGCCATAATGGCGTCATCCTGGCCGCGCCGCCCTAAAATACCGCCATGCACTTTCGGATGTAGTGTTTTTACGCGGCCATCCATCATCTCCGGGAAACCGGTATAGTCAGAGACTTCCGTCACGGGCAGACCAGCATCAGCCAGCAGACGTGCAGTACCGCCGGTAGAAAGCAGTTCCACACCACGGCTTGAGAGTGCCTGAGCGAATTCGAGGATACCGGCTTTGTCAGACACGCTGAGCAGCGCGCGGCGTACAGGACGAGGTTGTTGCATGAGGTTTATCCCTTGGCTTTGGTTCGCAAAATAGAGAGCGTTACATCAAGTTTAGCTTTTCCTTAATGAGTAAAAGGAGAGCAAAGCTTCATGTAACACCCCAAAGGAGAGGCCATTTTGTCGCCGGGCATTGTAGCGAAAACGTTTGCGTGATGCTCGTCAAAATTGCGGATTATGAATGAATGTGGATAAGTTTGTGCATAACTGCGTATAAGGTGCCCTTTTGCTGTGGAATGCAGCAAACAGTCAATTTATCGTAAATTAGCTGTTGCGGCCTGCGCGGAAGTCCCTATAATGCGCCTCCATCGAACGGCAGCAGAGCAAACGCTCAGCGGCTGAAAGATAAAGAGAAAATTCCTGATTTAAGGGGTTGACTCTGAAAGAGGAAAGCGTAATATACGCCACCTCGCAGCAGCAGGCGAAGCCGCTGACTGCACCGCTCTTTAACAATTTATCAGACAATCTGTGTGGGCACTCGCAGGATTGATATCAACGTCTCCGGACGTAAAAAATATCAAGTCTTAAGAGTGAACACGTAATAAATTCATTACGACGTTTTCCTTGAGCATCGCTTCACGAGTTGAAGCAAATCAAACTTTAAATTGAAGAGTTTGATCATGGCTCAGATTGAACGCTGGCGGCAGGCCTAACACATGCAAGTCGAACGGTAGCACAGAAGAGCTTGCTCTTCGGGTGACGAGTGGCGGACGGGTGAGTAATGTCTGGGGATCTGCCCGATGGAGGGGGATAACTACTGGAAACGGTAGCTAATACCGCATAACGTCGCAAGACCAAAGTGGGGGACCTTCGGGCCTCACACCATCGGATGAACCCAGATGAGATTAGCTAGTAGGTGGGGTAACGGCTCACCTAGGCGACGATCTCTAGCTGGTCTGAGAGGATGACCAGCCACACTGGAACTGAGACACGGTCCAGACTCCTACGGGAGGCAGCAGTGGGGAATATTGCACAATGGGCGCAAGCCTGATGCAGCCATGCCGCGTGTATGAAGAAGGCCTTCGGGTTGTAAAGTACTTTCAGCGGGGAGGAAGGGAGAGAGGTTAATAACCTTTTTCATTGACGTTACCCGCAGAAGAAGCACCGGCTAACTCCGTGCCAGCAGCCGCGGTAATACGGAGGGTGCAAGCGTTAATCGGAATTACTGGGCGTAAAGCGCACGCAGGCGGTCTGTTAAGTCAGATGTGAAATCCCCGGGCTCAACCCGGGAACTGCATTTGAAACTGGCAGGCTTGAGTCTCGTAGAGGGGGGTAGAATTCCAGGTGTAGCGGTGAAATGCGTAGAGATCTGGAGGAATACCGGTGGCGAAGGCGGCCCCCTGGACGAAGACTGACGCTCAGGTGCGAAAGCGTGGGGAGCAAACAGGATTAGATACCCTGGTAGTCCACGCCGTAAACGATGTCGACTTGGAGGTTGTGCCCTTGAGGCGTGGCTTCCGGAGCTAACGCGTTAAGTCGACCGCCTGGGGAGTACGGCCGCAAGGTTAAAACTCAAATGAATTGACGGGGGCCCGCACAAGCGGTGGAGCATGTGGTTTAATTCGATGCAACGCGAAGAACCTTACCTGGTCTTGACATCCACAGAACTTTCCAGAGATGGATTGGTGCCTTCGGGAACTGTGAGACAGGTGCTGCATGGCTGTCGTCAGCTCGTGTTGTGAAATGTTGGGTTAAGTCCCGCAACGAGCGCAACCCTTATCCTTTGTTGCCAGCGGTTCGGCCGGGAACTCAAAGGAGACTGCCGGTGATAAACCGGAGGAAGGTGGGGATGACGTCAAGTCATCATGGCCCTTACGACCAGGGCTACACACGTGCTACAATGGCGCATACAAAGAGAAGCGACCTCGCGAGAGCAAGCGGACCTCATAAAGTGCGTCGTAGTCCGGATCGGAGTCTGCAACTCGACTCCGTGAAGTCGGAATCGCTAGTAATCGTGGATCAGAATGCCACGGTGAATACGTTCCCGGGCCTTGTACACACCGCCCGTCACACCATGGGAGTGGGTTGCAAAAGAAGTAGGTAGCTTAACCTTCGGGAGGGCGCTTACCACTTTGTGATTCATGACTGGGGTGAAGTCGTAACAAGGTAACCGTAGGGGAACCTGCGGTTGGATCACCTCCTTACCTGAAGATACTTTCCGGCGCAGTGTCCACAACAGATTGTCTGATAGATGTAATGAGCAATTGCATTGCCGTTTGCTTACCGGTTGCCGGTTAAGCAAATTTCGTGTCCCCATCGTCTAGAGGCCCAGGACACTGCCCTTTCACGGCTGTAACAGGGGTTCGAATCCCCTTGGGGACGCCATATCTGATAACGAGTGAAAGACGTTATCAAAAAATAGCTTAAAGCTGACTTTCGCGAGTCAGGTTTTAAGATATTGCTCTTTAACAATCCGGAACAAGCTGAAAATTGAAACGACACGTCGCGTCATTCTTCCGTAATAAAGAATGAAGGCGGTGTGTTCGAGTCTCTCAAATTATCACGACACGTATGCGTTGCAAAACGCCTGTGGGTTGTGAGGTTAAGCGACTAAGCGTACACGGTGGATGCCCTGGCAGTCAGAGGCGATGAAGGGCGTGCTAATCTGCGATAAGCGCCGGTAAGGTGATATGAACCGTTATAACCGGCGATACCCGAATGGGGAAACCCAGTGCAATCCGTTGCACTATCATGTCATGAATACATAGTGGCATGAGGCGAACCGGGGGAACTGAAACATCTAAGTACCCCGAGGAAAAGAAATCAACCGAGATTCCCCCAGTAGCGGCGAGCGAACGGGGAGGAGCCCGGAACCATCATCAGCTTGTGCATCAGTGGAAGCGTCTGGAAAGTCGCGCGACACAGGGTGAAAGCCCCGTACACGAAGATGCACCTGCTGTGAGTTCGAAGAGTAGGGCGGGACACGTGGTATCCTGTCTGAATATGGGGGGACCATCCTCCAAGGCTAAATACTCCTGACTGACCGATAGTGAACCAGTACCGTGAGGGAAAGGCGAAAAGAACCCCGGCGAGGGGAGTGAAAAAGAACCTGAAACCGTGTACGTACAAGCAGTGGGAGCCTCTTTAATGGGGTGACTGCGTACCTTTTGTATAATGGGTCAGCGACTTATATTCTGTAGCAAGGTTAACCGTATAGGGGAGCCGCAGGGAAACCGAGTCTTAACTGGGCGTTAAGTTGCAGGGTATAGACCCGAAACCCGGTGATCTAGCCATGGGCAGGTTGAAGGTTGGGTAACACTAACTGGAGGACCGAACCGACTAATGTTGAAAAATTAGCGGATGACTTGTGGCTGGGGGTGAAAGGCCAATCAAACCGGGAGATAGCTGGTTCTCCCCGAAAGCTATTTAGGTAGCGCCTCGTGAACTCATCTCCGGGGGTAGAGCACTGTTTCGGCTAGGGGGCCATCCCGGCTTACCAACCCGATGCAAACTGCGAATACCGGAGAATGTTATCACGGGAGACACACGGCGGGTGCTAACGTCCGTCGTGAAGAGGGAAACAACCCAGACCGCCAGCTAAGGTCCCAAAGTCATGGTTAAGTGGGAAACGATGTGGGAAGGCCCAGACAGCCAGGATGTTGGCTTAGAAGCAGCCATCATTTAAAGAAAGCGTAATAGCTCACTGGTCGAGTCGGCCTGCGCGGAAGATGTAACGGGGCTAAACCATGCACCGAAGCTGCGGCAGCGACGCTTATGCGTTGTTGGGTAGGGGAGCGTTCTGTAAGCCGTTGAAGGTGGCCTGTGAGGGTTGCTGGAGGTATCAGAAGTGCGAATGCTGACATAAGTAACGATAAAGCGGGTGAAAAGCCCGCTCGCCGGAAGACCAAGGGTTCCTGTCCAACGTTAATCGGGGCAGGGTGAGTCGACCCCTAAGGCGAGGCCGAAAGGCGTAGTCGATGGGAAACGGGTTAATATTCCCGTACTTGGTGTTACTGCGAAGGGGGGACGGAGAAGGCTATGTTAGCCGGGCGACGGTTGTCCCGGTTTAAGCGTGTAGGCTTGCATCCCAGGCAAATCCGGGGTGCTTTAAGGCTGAGGCGTGATGACGAGGCACTACGGTGCTGAAGTAACAAATGCCCTGCTTCCGGGAAAAGCCTCTAAGCTCCAGGTAACACTGAATCGTACCCCAAACCGACACAGGTGGTCAGGTAGAGAATACCAAGGCGCTTGAGAGAACTCGGGTGAAGGAACTAGGCAAAATGGTGCCGTAACTTCGGGAGAAGGCACGCTGGCGCGTAGGTGAAGGGACTTGCTCCCGGAGCTGAAGCCAGTCGAAGATACCAGCTGGCTGCAACTGTTTATTAAAAACACAGCACTGTGCAAACACGAAAGTGGACGTATACGGTGTGACGCCTGCCCGGTGCCGGAAGGTTAATTGATGGGGTTATCCGCAAGGAGAAGCTCTTGATCGAAGCCCCGGTAAACGGCGGCCGTAACTATAACGGTCCTAAGGTAGCGAAATTCCTTGTCGGGTAAGTTCCGACCTGCACGAATGGCGTAATGATGGCCAGGCTGTCTCCACCCGAGACTCAGTGAAATTGAACTCGCTGTGAAGATGCAGTGTACCCGCGGCAAGACGGAAAGACCCCGTGAACCTTTACTACAGCTTGACACTGAACATTGAGCCTTGATGTGTAGGATAGGTGGGAGGCTTTGAAGCGTGGACGCCAGTCTGCGTGGAGCCGACCTTGAAATACCACCCTTTAACGTTTGATGTTCTAACGTAGGCCCGTTATCCGGGCTGCGGACAGTGTCTGGTGGGTAGTTTGACTGGGGCGGTCTCCTCCTAAAGCGTAACGGAGGAGCACGAAGGTCAGCTAATCACGGTCGGACATCGTGAGGTTAGTGCAATGGCATAAGCTGGCTTGACTGCGAGAGTGACGGCTCGAGCAGGTGCGAAAGCAGGTCATAGTGATCCGGTGGTTCTGAATGGAAGGGCCATCGCTCAACGGATAAAAGGTACTCCGGGGATAACAGGCTGATACCGCCCAAGAGTTCATATCGACGGCGGTGTTTGGCACCTCGATGTCGGCTCATCACATCCTGGGGCTGAAGTAGGTCCCAAGGGTACGGCTGTTCGCCGTTTAAAGTGGTACGCGAGCTGGGTTTAGAACGTCGTGAGACAGTTCGGTCCCTATCTGCCGTGGGCGCTGGAAGACTGAGAGGGGTTGCTCCTAGTACGAGAGGACCGGAGTGAACGCACCACTGGTGTTCGGGTTGTCATGCCAATGGCATTGCCCGGTAGCTAAGTGCGGAAAAGATAAGCGCTGAAAGCATCTAAGCGCGAAACTTGCCTCGAGATGAGTCTTCCCTGACTCCTTGAGAGTCCTGAAGGGACGTTGAAGACGACGACGTTGATAGGCCGGGTGTGTAAGCGCAGCGATGCGTTGAGCTAACCGGTACTAATGACCCGTGAGGCTTAACCTTACAACGCCAGAGGCGTTTTGGTAGAGAGACGATAAAGATTTTCGGCTTGTAAACGGATAAAGAATCAGTGGCGCAGAATGAGCGTCACGAAAAGAATTTGCCTGGCGGCACTAGCGCGGTGGTCCCACCTGACCCCATGCCGAACTCAGAAGTGAAACGCCGTAGCGCCGATGGTAGTGTGGGGTCTCCCCATGCGAGAGTAGGGAACTGCCAGGCATCAAATAAAGAAAGAAGCCTCCTGCGAAAGCGGGGGGCTTTTTTTGTTGTCACCCCTAAACCACCTCCTGGGGAGGTGGTGATTGATCCTGTAAGGCTATAGCCTGAAGAATGCCCATGTTGGAATATCTCTGCTTACTCACCACAAGTAAAAGGAGACAAACCGACATGGGGCTTTACAGGAGTTCATCACATGTATATTGGCGTTGCAAATACCACATAGTCTGGACGCCTAAGTACCGTTTCAGGATCCTGAGAGATAAGCTGGGCAAGGAACTCTACAGGACAATCTACATTCTCTGCGGAATAAAGGATTGTGAGGTTCTGGAGTTAAATGTTCAGCCAGATCATGTACATCTAGTCGTAATCATCCCACCAAAAATCTCGATATCAACCCCGATGGGACATCTGAAAGGCCGTAGCGCGATCAGGCTCTACAATCGTTTTCCACACATAAGAAAGAAGCTATGGGGAAACCATTTTTGGTCCCGAGGCTACTTCGTCGATACGGTGGGAGTGAATGAAGAAATAATCAGAAGATATGTGAGGCATCAGGAGAAAACGGAACAAACGCATGAACAGCAGATGGAATTGCTAGAGTAGTAAACGGAAAGTGACAATAGCCCCCCTTACAGGGGGCATTCTCAAAAGCCACCTTCTAAGAAGGTGGTCTTTTACTTTGGGGCTCCTGAGTTAACCGCGGGAAATGCCACCTCCCCCCTCTGAGCACGCCATAATTGTTACGACTAACATGCTGATTATTCTCTCCGTATTTGCCTTCCTGGAAAATAGTATTCAAAAAGAGCGGTTGAAGAAAATAACGCACAAAATCACCCTTTTTTTTTCTTTCTCTCTCGCACAATTTATCCTTGCGGAATAATAGAAAAATAACCAGTAAACTAACCCGATTTAAACGCAAGGGAACGTATGAGAAACGAAATAAGAAACGGGGCGCTGCTAAGCGGCATTCTGGGACTCTCTCTATGGGCGATGGATGCCCGCGCGGAGATCACTTTATTACAGCAAGACCGTGAAAATCCGGATTGGCTCAGCCGGCTTAATTTCACTGTTGGTGGGAGTATTCGCCCACAATTTAACAACATGACTGGCGATGGCGATAAAGGATCCTATAAACGTAATGGTTTTGACGGAGGAACGCGTTTCCGCTTTGCCGCAGACTACTACCTGCGTGATGGCGTAAGTTGGTACACCTACTATGAAGTTGGAGTGAATATTCCGGCAGTTTTCGACTGGGACAACCACTATGCCCCGGGAGCCTCGAATACTCAGAAACGCATGCTCTACACTGGCTTCAAAAGTGATGAGCTGGGTATGCTCACCATTGGCCAGCAGAATAGTGTTTATTACGATACCGTTGGGGCAAAAACCGATATTTGGGATTACGACATGCTAGGTCAGGCGCCAGGCAATGGTGTTAATGGCGACTATGATGGTTCGTATCGTGCTCGTAAACAAATCAAATTCAAAAACACGTACGGCAAAGCTGACGTCTACGGCGCCTGGCTGCTGCCTGATAGCGAACTTTCATCGGCAGATGGCGTGCACTATCGCCGTAAAGGTGGTGGTTCTCTCGGTGTCGATTACCACCTGACGAAAGATCTCAGTTGGGGGGCTGCCTGGAATGAAACGCGTGCAGTGGTTAAGCATCCGGGCTTAGGTGATGATAAGAAATACGATCAGCACATTCTGGGATCGGCTCTTAGCTGGAAGCCAGATAACTGGACTTTTTCTTTTGGCGGGGGCTGGTACAAGAACTTCCTGAGAACGCAGGTGCGCCAGACAAACAACTACTTTGCTGGGGATGCCTGGGGCATAGAATATTTTGCGGGTTACACTATTCCGGTTGCTTATACAGGTCTGCAATCGGTGCGGCCTTATGTGATGGGCGACCGCTTAGAATATACGACTGGACGTAATTATCAGCGTATTGATAACGGTCTCGGTATTACCTTCAAGTTTGATTATGGCTTCCGTATAGATTACGAACATGTCTTTACTTCCAGCACGGACAACTTAGGGGATATGAATCTCGTCAGACTGCTCTACGACTTCTGATGTACTGTCAAATAGTGCATCAGTTACGTTGTGAGTAAAATGTCAGGTCAGTATTAATATTCAGTCACTTCAGGGGTATATAAATTATATCCCTGAAAATTAATGATATTATTCCGCTCCCGCATGCATGAGCTGCTTATTAATCCTGACTTTTTGCGCCCTGAAATATTTTCAACATACTTCTAAAACCTCGACATCACGACACTGAAATAGTATCTTTGGGCATCTGGATGTCTAAACGTATAAAAGTATATCGTGAGGAAAAGAGGCTATGCCAATCAGGGTACCCGATGAATTACCGGCCGTGAGTTTTCTGCGTAACGAGAATGTCTTCGTCATGACTTCTTCGCGCGCAAGCACTCAGGAAATTCGCCCGCTGAAGGTGCTGGTGCTGAATCTGATGCCAAAAAAGATTGAAACTGAGAATCAGTTTTTGCGTTTGCTTTCAAACTCCCCTCTGCAAATTGATATCCAGCTATTACGAATTGACTGCCGTGAATCGCGTAATACACCAATGGAGCATCTCAATAATTTCTACTGTGATTTTGAAGATATTCAGAATGATAATTTTGATGGGCTGATCGTAACTGGCGCACCGCTTGGACTAGTTGACTTTAATGATGTAGCGTACTGGCCACAAATTCAGCGGGTATTGCATTGGGCAAATGAACACGTAACCTCGACCCTGTTCGTTTGCTGGGCAGTACAGGCGGCGCTGAATATTCTTTATGGTATTCCGAAACAGACGCGGGAGAATAAGTTATCCGGTGTCTACGAACATCGAATTCTGCATCCGCATGCCCTGTTGACCCGTGGATTTGACGATAATTTTCTGGCGCCTCATTCGCGCTATGCCGATTTTCCCACCCAGCTGTTACGTGACTATACCGACCTCGAGATCTTTGCCGAATCGGAACAAACCGGCGCTTACCTGTTCGCCAGTAAGGATAAGCGGCTGGCATTTGTCACCGGGCATCCCGAGTATGATGCGCTGACTTTATCAGGTGAATACCATCGGGATTATGAGGCGGGGTTAAACCCTGATGTGCCATTTAATTATTTTCCGCAAAATAATCCTGAACTACCACCACGTGCCAGCTGGCGTAGCCATGGTAATCTGCTGTTTTCTAACTGGCTGAACTATTATGTTTATCAGATCACGCCGTTCGATCTGCGCCGTATGAATCCTACACTGGAATAAAACGCTGCCGACGCTCCCTGGTTATTCAGGGTGTTCTCCCCATTCGGTTTAAAATACCTTTCTTTCCCGCCAGCTTGCGAAGCAAAAGTTGTGCGAGTATGTTCTGCTGATATTTCTGCCGCAGAAAGACGTTGAAGAGGCAAGTGTGAATAACAGAATAGAAAGGCTGCATCAGCAGCTCGCAAAACGCATCATGGTACTGGATGGTGCGATGGGCACTATGATCCAAAGTTATAAACTGGAAGAGAACGATTTTCGCGGTGCGCGCTTTGCGGACTGGCAGAGCGATCTGAAGGGGAATAATGATTTGTTGGTGCTCACCCGGCCTGATGTGATTAGTGCTATTCATAACGCTTATCTTGAAGCCGGCGCGGATATTCTGGAAACCAACACCTTCAACTCTACTACTATCGCGATGGCTGACTATCATATGGCGTCGTTATCAGCAGAGATTAATCGGGTTGCTGCACAGCTGGCACGCGCTTGTGCCGATGAGTGGACGGCCAAAACACCCGATCGCCCGCGCTATGTTGCCGGTGTGCTCGGTCCAACTAACCGTACCTGCTCTATCTCTCCGGATGTTAACGATCCGGCATATCGTAATGTCACATTTGATCAATTGGTTGAAGCATACCGCGAATCGACGCGTGCGTTGGTGGAGGGCGGGGCCGATCTAATCATGATTGAAACCGTGTTTGATACTCTGAACGCGAAGGCAGCGGTTTTTGCGGTACAGACCGAATTCGAAGCGCTGGGTGTGAATCTGCCTCTGATGATCTCTGGCACCATCACCGATGCGTCGGGACGTACACTTTCAGGTCAAACAACCGAAGCCTTTTATAACGCCTTACGGCACGCTCAACCGTTATCCTTTGGCCTTAACTGTGCGTTAGGTCCGGATGAATTGCGTCAATACGTCGCTGAAATGTCACGTATGGCGGAATGCTATGTTACAGCCCATCCGAATGCAGGATTGCCTAATGCCTTTGGTGAGTACGATCTTGATGCTGAGATCATGGCCGAACAGATTGGTGAATGGGCACGCGCGGGGTTTCTTAACATTGTTGGCGGCTGCTGCGGCACCACACCAGCACATATTGCCGCTATTGTGGATGTGGTGGCCGGCGTTACGCCGCGTCAGGTGCCTGATCTGCCAGTAGCTTGCCGTCTTTCAGGTCTGGAACCTCTTAATATCACCGCTGAATCATTATTTGTTAACGTCGGTGAGCGTACCAATGTCACCGGATCTGCGAAATTTAAGCGGCTGATTAAGGAAGAAAAATATAATGAAGCGTTGGATGTTGCGCGTCAGCAGGTAGAAAGTGGCGCGCAGATCATCGACATCAATATGGATGAAGGAATGCTGGATGCGGAAGCGGCAATGGTGCGCTTTCTTAATCTGATTGCTGGTGAACCGGATATTGCCCGCGTCCCGATCATGATTGACTCTTCTAAATGGGATGTGATCGAAAAAGGACTGAAGTGCATCCAGGGTAAAGGCATCGTTAACTCCATCTCAATGAAAGAGGGTGTTGACACATTTATTCATCATGCGCGGCTGGTTCGTCGTTATGGTGCCGCCGTGGTCGTGATGGCCTTTGATGAGGCCGGGCAGGCGGATACGCGCGAGCGGAAAACCGAAATCTGCCGGCGTGCCTATAAAATTCTGACCGAAGAAGTGGGGTTCCCACCTGAAGATATTATTTTTGACCCAAATATCTTCGCGGTGGCAACCGGTATCGAAGAGCATAACAATTATGCACAGGACTTTATCGGTGCCTGTGAGGATATTAAACGCGAACTGCCTCACGCGATGATTTCGGGCGGCGTCTCGAACGTTTCTTTCTCGTTTCGGGGTAATGACCCGGTGCGCGAGGCGATCCATGCGGTGTTCCTCTACTATGCCATCCGTAAAGGGATGGATATGGGGATCGTCAACGCCGGACAACTGGCGATTTATGATGATTTGTCCAATGAGCTGCGTGATGCTGTCGAAGATGTGGTGCTCAATCGCCGGGATGACAGCACCGAACGCCTGCTTGAGCTTGCGGAAAAATATAAGGGCAATAAATCCAGTGAAGAGAGTACCAAACAGCAGGCTGAATGGCGTGGCTGGGAGGTAGAACAACGTCTGGAATATTCTCTGGTAAAAGGGATTACCGAGTTTATTGAAGAAGATACCGAAGCGGCTCGCCAAAAAGCATCTCGTCCTATTGAGGTCATCGAAGGCCCGCTAATGGCGGGGATGAACGTGGTCGGTGACCTGTTTGGTGAAGGTAAAATGTTTCTGCCCCAAGTGGTCAAGTCAGCACGGGTTATGAAGCAGGCGGTGGCATATCTGGAACCTTATATCGAAGCCAGTAAAGAGAAAGGCCAAACTAACGGTAAAATCGTGCTGGCGACGGTAAAAGGTGATGTGCACGATATCGGTAAAAATATCGTGGGTGTGGTATTGCAATGTAACAACTACGAGATCATTGACCTTGGCGTTATGGTGCCGGGCGAGAAGATTTTGAAAACTGCACGTGAGGTAAACGCGGATATCATCGGCCTTTCCGGGTTGATCACGCCGTCACTGGATGAGATGGTCAATGTGGCGAAAGAGATGGAGCGTCAGGGCTTCACCATTCCGTTATTAATCGGTGGCGCAACCACATCGAAAGCACACACGGCGGTGAAAATCGAACAGAACTACAGTGGTCCGACGGTTTATGTACAAAACGCTTCGCGTACTGTAGGTGTTGTGTCTGCGCTGCTGTCAGCAACACAGTATGATGACTTCGTTGCCCGCACCCGTAAAGAGTATGACACCGTACGGATACAGCACGCCCGTAAAAAACCGCGTACGCCACCGATTACTTTGCAGGCCGCGCGTGATAACGATCTGGCATTCGACTGGGCGCAGTACACGCCACCGGTCGCGCATCGTTTAGGCATCAGCAAGGTTGAGGCCAGTATTGAAACATTACGCCATTATATCGACTGGACGCCATTTTTTATGACCTGGTCATTGGCCGGTAAATACCCACGAATCCTTGAGGATGAGGTTGTTGGCGAAGAGGCGAAGCGACTTTTTATTGATGCTAATACGATGCTGGATCGTTTACACGCAGAAGGTGCCTTAAACCCTCGTGGCGTGGTCGGTATTTTTCCGGCTAACCGCGTAGGCGATGATATCGAAATCTATCAAGATGAATCGCGGGCTCAGGTTATAAAAGTGAGTCATCACTTACGCCAGCAAACAGAGAAAACAGGATTTGCCAATTATTGTCTTGCCGATTTTGTCGCGCCGAAATCCAGTGGCAAAGCCGATTATTTGGGGGCATTTGCGGTAACTGGCGGTCTTGAAGAAGACACGCTGGCAGAGGCTTTTGATGCACAACATGATGATTATAATAAAATCATGGTTAAAGCCCTGGCAGATCGCTTAGCGGAAGCCTTTGCCGAGTATCTGCACGAGCGTGTGCGTAAAGTCATGTGGGGTTATGCTGCTAATGAAAACCTCAGTAATGAAGAGCTGATTCGGGAAAATTATCAGGGAATCCGCCCGGCCCCTGGCTATCCCGCCTGCCCTGAGCATACGGAAAAAGCCGCCATCTGGCAGTTACTGGATGTTGAAACGCACACGGGCATGCGATTAACTGAGTCGTTTGCCATGTGGCCTGGCGCAGCGGTTTCCGGCTGGTATTTTAGCCATCCGGACAGTAAGTATTTCGCCGTCGCGCAGCTGCAGCGCGATCAGATTGAAGATTATGCTGTGCGTAAAGGCATGCCGGTAAGCGAGGTTGAGCGCTGGTTGGCACCAAACCTGGGCTATGATGCGGATTAATGCAGCGGCCATCAGGCCTCTATATCAATATATAGCGCATCATAGCGCCAGAATTCGCAATCGCAGTCGATAATGTGGTTATATTGATCGCGGTTGATGCGTGTAATAAAGAGTGCAGGGCTTCCCGCAGCCGTTTTCAATTCTGACGCGGCTAATGCGGGTAGCGTCGTTGGCATCATAGTAAAACGCGCATGACCATAGAGAATGCCGTAATGCTCCTGATAAAGATGCGTTAACGAGCGCGTGAGATCTAACTGCAACAGCCCCGGGAAGTAGGCTGGGTTCAGATAATGTTCCACATAAAGTACTGCACGCCCGTCAATATGGCGTACCCGCCTGATCCGATACACTTCTTCACCTTCCTGCATACCCAGCTTCTCAGCCTGTGAGGCTGTTGCCTTTATCTGCCGTGCATCCAGTACCAGAGTCAGGGCTTCCCGGCCCTGACGTTCTGCCATCGCCTGAAAATGGCTACGATGTAACGGGTTATAGCTAAGACGCGGTGGAGCGATAAACCAGCCGCGACGCAGCTCACGGTAAATCATTCCCTGTGATTCCAACTGGCCCAACGCGTCGCGTAGCGTAATGCGTGTGGTGGAAAACTGCTCGCTGAGGCTACGCTCTGAGGGAAGCCTACCTGACGCGCTGAAATCCCCTTGCATAATACGCTCGGTTAAAACCTGACAAATTACTTCGGCAGTTTTGGGTGTTGCCTTCATTCCATTAAGCCTCGTTTGGGCACTTATCTCGCCCCTTCTCCAATCGACACGGCTTTGCGATTAGTCTCTTACCGTGAGAGCTGGTTTGCAAGACAACCTCTCCGTTTCGCTGACATATAACCGTCACACTTACAGGCTAGATTGACTCAACTCTTTCTGGTCTAGTCCAGAAAATTTGTTAACCCTACCATCTGGAGCATCAGTTATGAAATTTTTGTTCGCATCTGTGTTAGCCAGCGCCATTGCTCTCTCTTTGAGTTCGGTCCACGCCGCTGATGGCGATCTCGCCGTACTTGAAAAAGCCGCGCGCAGCGAAGGCCAGGTGAACAGCGTTGGGATGCCTGATAGCTGGGCTAACTGGAAAGATACCTGGAACGACATCAGCACGAAGTACGATATAAAACATAGTGATACTGATATGTCTTCGGCACAGGAAATTGCCAAATTCGCGGCAGAGAAGAGTAACGCTAGCGCGGATATCGGCGATGTCGGCGCCGCGTTTGGCCCGCTTTCCGTGCAAAAAGGGGTGACTCAGCCGTACAAACCCAGCACCTGGGATCAGGTTCCTGACTGGGCTAAAGATAAAGATGGCCACTGGGCGCTTGCTTATACCGGTACGATCGCATTCATCGTTGATAAGCAGCAGGTGAAAGATATTCCCCATAGCTGGGCCGACCTGAAAAAAGGAAATTACGTTGTTACTATCGGCGATGTTGGTATTGCCGCGCAGGCAGCGAACGGCGTATTAGCTGCAAACTATGCGTTTGGCGGGGATGATAAAAACGTCAAACCTGCACTGACTTTTTTCGGTGAGCTGGCCAAAGCCGGACGTTTAGGTTTGACCGACCCAACTATTGCCAATATCGAAAAGGGTGAAATTCAGGTAGCGGTGGTTTGGGATTTCAACGGTCTTAACTATCGCGACCAGATCGATAAAAGCCGTTTTGAAGTGCTGATCCCTTCTGACGGTTCCGTCATTTCAGGCTATACCACGATCATTAACAAATTTGCTAAACACCCTAACGCAGCGAAGCTGGCCCGCGAATACATCTTCTCCGATGCAGGCCAAACGAATCTGGCGAAAGGCTATGCTCGTCCTATTCGTGCCGAGCATCTGACTTTACCTGCCGATATTCAGGCGAAACTGCTGCCTGCGACAGAATATAAAAATGCGCGTCCGATTGCCGATCAGGCCGCATGGGAAAAGACCTCTAAAATGTTGCCACGTCTGTGGCAGGAAAACGTCATTATTAATATGCAGCAGTAGATCGGGAGTATCGAATGAAAGTCATTTTAGTCATTCTGGATGGGCTTAGCTATCAGGTTGCCTATGATGCAATGGGATACTTACATGCTGAATGCGCGCTCGGTAACGGGCGCTTGTATCCGCTTACGTGTGAGCTCCCTTCGCATTCGCGTCCGCTGTATGAATGCATTCTTACCGGTATCACGCCGGTAAAAAGTGGCATTGTGCATAATGCGGTTAGTCGGCTGAGCAAAGAGCGTAGTCTGTTTCATTATGCGCGTGATGGTGGGTTAACCACCGCGGCGGCCGCGTTTCACTGGGTGAGTGAGCTGTATAACCGTACGCCATTTGAACCGGCGCGTGACCGACATACTGAAGCCCCTTCGTTGCCAATTCAGTACGGTCACTTCTACTCTGACGATACTTACCCTGATTCGCATCTGTTTGAAGATGCGGAAAGCCTGCGGTTGCGCTACCAGCCTGACTTCTTATTGGTTCATCCAATGAATATTGATTATGCCGGTCATCAGCATGGCCTTTCGTCATCGCAATATCGTAACCGTGCGCGTAAGGCAGATGAGTCTCTTTCACGCTGGATGCCTGTCTGGCTGGAAGAGGGATATCAGGTTATTGTGACCTCCGATCACGGTATGAACGACGATCGTAGTCATGGCGGTATTTTACCGGAAGAGAGGGAGGTGCCGCTGTTTGTCTTCGGTGAGTCTTTCTCACGGCAGGATGCGGAGCCGTTACAAACGGAGCTATGCGGCACTCTGTGTGAAATCCTGGCTATCGCACATGACAAACCCGTCTGTCAGGCGCTATTAAACCTTTCCGGTAAGGAGAAGGTGCGATGAGAGGCAAATGGATCGCGCTACTGTGCCTGCTGCCTTTTGCGCTGTTCTACATAGCCTTTCAAATCGCCCCACTGGTGTGGATTGCGATTAATAGTTTCTACAGTGGCATGGAAGAGAGCTGGGGATGGGCAAATTATCGCGATATCCTCACCTCGCCTTTTTATCTGCAGGCCATTCGCTTTTCGCTGAATATTGCTTTCTGGTCGAGTGTATATGGACTGCTGATCGCGTTATTAGGTGGATATTCTCTGCATCAGTCAGGGGAAGGGAAACTGCATCGTTTCTTTATGTCTTTCACCAATATGACCAGTAACTTTGCTGGCGTGCCGCTAGCTTTTGCCTTCGTTATTTTACTGGGGCTGAACGGTTGCCTGACGTTACTGATGCGTAAGTATGGGCTGTTGACGGGTTTCAATCTCTACTCTTCCAACGGATTGATTATTGTTTATACGTGGTTTCAGATCCCGCTCGGTCTGTTGCTGCTCTATCCTGCGTTTGATGGTCTGAAGCGCGAATGGCAGGAATCTGCTGCTCTGCTGGGGGCTAGCCGTCTGCGCTATTGGATGCACATCGGTCTACCGATTCTGACACCTGCACTCATCGGTACTTTTGTGATTTTGCTGGCTAATGCCCTTGGCGCTTATGCCACCATCTACGCTTTGACGACGGGTAATTTTAACGTCATCCCCGTTCGTATCGCCGCATTGGTTTCCGGCGATATCTCACTCGATCCCAATACGGGAAGTGCGCTGGCGATGCTGTTGGTGGCGATTATGACGATAATTACTGTCATTCATCAATGGCTGATACGGCGGAGCTATCACTATGCGAGGTCATGATGTCGCGCACTGAACGCGTTTATCACCGAATCGTTGTCTGGCTGGTGTTTACGATTTTGGCCTTACCGCTGTTGGTCACACTTTTGTATGCTTTGGCGACACAGTGGGGGGCCACGATTTTACCCAGCGGCTTCACTTTGCAGTGGATGAAAAATTTATGGAGCGATCCACGTTTCCTCGTTGCTCTGGGGCATTCACTGCTTATCTGTTTTGGTGCGCTTGCATTCTCCCTTGTACTGATGCTGCCTGCCATGTTTGTAATCGCTTACTACTTTCCTCGACTTGAAGCGGTGATGAATATTCTGATCCTGTTGCCATTTGCTATTCCCCCGGTTGTCTCATCGGTCGGCCTGCTTCAGCTATACTCCGCGCCTCCTTTGATGCTGACCGGCACGCCATGGATCCTTATTGGTTGCTATTTCACTATTGCATTGCCATTTATCTACCGCGCGATTGCCAACAATATGCAGGCTATCAATCTTAAAGAGTTGATTGATGCTGCGCATCTGCTCGGTGCAAGCACCGGGCAAGCGGCTTTGCTGGTAGTTCTGCCTAATTTGCGTAAAGGAGCGAGTATTGCCGTGCTGCTCTCGTTCTCTTTTCTAATAGGTGAGTTTGTATTCGCTAACCTGCTAACCGGTACCAGTTATGAGACATTGCAGGTTTATCTTTACAATATGCGCAGCGGCAGCGGTCACTTTACCAGTGCGTTGGTAATCTCCTATTTCCTCGTCGTGCTGGTGGTTACCTGGCTGGCGAATACCCTGAATCGTAAAAGGGGCTGACTATGTCTTATCTTAACGTCCAACAGCTGAATAAAAGTTACGGCCCAACAACGATTTTCCAGCAGATTGATTTCACCGCTAATGAAGGCGAATTCGTGACGTTACTGGGGCCAAGTGGTTGCGGTAAGTCGACGTTGCTGCGCTGCCTGGCAGGGTTAACCTCGGTCGACAGTGGGCAAATTATGCTGCAGGGACAGGATATCGTGCCTTTAACACCGCAGAAGCGCTCAATTGGCATGGTGTTCCAGAGCTATGCACTATTTCCGAATATGACGGTGGAAGCGAATGTGGGCTTCGGTTTGAAGATGCAGAAGTTGTCCACTGAGGTAATCCGCGATCGCGTGGCCGAAGTGCTGATGCTTGTGGAGCTTAACGAGTATGCTAAACGCTACCCACACCAGCTTTCCGGAGGGCAGTGTCAGCGCGTTGCATTGGCGCGCTCACTGGTAACGCGTCCGCGTCTGTTATTGCTGGATGAGCCGCTTTCCGCACTGGATGCACGTATTCGCCGTCATCTGCGCGATCAGATCCGCCGCATTCAAAAAGAGCTGAATCTGACGACTATCTTTGTCACGCACGATCAGGAAGAAGCGCTGACGATGTCTGACCGTATCGTCCTGATGAACAAAGGTAAGATCGTCCAGAGTGGTGATGCAGAGTCGCTTTACACGCAGCCGGTGGATCGGTTCGCGGCCGGTTTTATGGGAAATTATAATCTTCTTTCTCCGGAGCAGGCGATGCGCCTGACGCAGCGGGCTTATTCCGGGCAGGTTGCCATTCGTCCGGAAGCGATCGTCATTTGTTCACCTGAACAGGGTATTCCTGCCACTATTGTTAGCCATAGCCTGTTGGGCAACGTGATTCGCTATCGCGTAAGCGTGCATGACATTGAGCTACAGGTTGATGTATTGAACCGCTCGGTAGCGGATTTACATCCTGCGGGTCGATCGATCGGCTTACACATCGATACCATGACGTTGTGCGAAGTTGCCTGATTCTCCTGAACTATCGCGCTGATTAAGCACATTTTTCCCGAGTTCGACTAAACTGAAACCCACCCGCTGAGTTGAAATTTCTCAACTCAGCGTGACTCCTCTCCATTGTGTTTCAGCTGTAAGTGAGGTCGTTATTCGGTGCTAACTCTGCTTAATTTGCTCTCTGCCGTCGCGCTGCTGGTTTGGGGCACACACATCGTTCGAACCGGCATCATGCGTGTTTATGGTGCCGATCTGCGCCGCGTATTGAGCCGTAGCGTAGAAAAGAAGCCAATGGCTTTTCTTGCCGGTATTGGTGTCACCACCCTGGTTCAAAGTAGCAATGCAACAACACTGTTGGTGACCTCATTTGTCTCGCAAGAACTTGTTGGCTTAACGCCTGCGCTTGTGGTGATACTCGGCGCGGATGTGGGGACCGCGCTGATGGCCCGTATCCTGACCTTCGATCTCTCCTGGCTATCGCCCCTGTTCATTTTTTTTGGCGTAGTTTTCTTTCTCGGCCGTAAGCAAACGCGCGCGGGTCAATTAGGACGAGCAAGTATTGGGCTGGGCTTGATTCTGCTGGCGCTGCAATTGATCGTTGAGGCATCGCGTCCGATTACCCAGACGTCTGGCGTGCAGGTTATCTTTTCCTCACTGACCGGTGACATTATGCTGGATGCGTTAATTGGTGCGGTATTTGCCATTATCAGCTACTCCAGCCTTGCGGCCGTATTGATTACCGCGACGCTGACCGCGACGGGAGTGATTTCGTTTCAGGTCGCCTTGTGTCTGGTCATCGGCGCTAACCTCGGCAGTGGATTACTGGCCATGCTCAATAACAGCACCGCAAATGCCGCCGGGAAACGCGTAGCGCTAGGGAGTTTGCTGTTCAAATTTATTGGCTGCTTGATCGTCCTGCCGTTCGTTCGGCTGCTGGCAACTGGACTTGACCGGTTGCCGGTCAATGATGAAGAGTTGGTGATCTTTTTCCATGTCTTCTACAACCTGATTCGCTGTGTGTTGATGGTACCGTTTGCTGAACCTATGGCCCGGCTATGTAAGCGGTTGATTCACGATGAGCCAGAAACCGATTTTCATCTAAAGCCGCGTCATCTTGATGCAAGCGCTCTGGATACGCCAGCGCTCGCACTGGCCAATGCATCGCGGGAAACGCTGCGGATGGGCGATGTACTGGAACAGATGCTACTGACTTTTAATAACGTCATATTGGGTGCGCCGCGCGAGGAACGAAAAATTCGTCGGCTTGACGATGATGTGGATGTGCTTTATACCGCCATCAAGCTTTACCTGGCACGTATGCCTAAAGAGGACCTGCCCGGAGAAGATTCACGCCGCTGGGCTGAGATTATCGAAATGGCGCTTAACCTTGAACAGGCGGGGGATATCATTGAGCGCATGAGTGGCGATGTAGCAGACAAATCGTTGGCAACGCGACGCGCCTTTTCTGCCGAAGGTATAAAGGAATTACAAACGCTGCAACAGCAGTTGTTGAACAACCTGCGCCTTGCACTATCCGTTTTTCTGTCACGCGATATGACCAGTGCCAGGCGTTTACGTCGCGCAAAGCACCGATTCCGTATCACCAATCGACGCTACTCCCATGCGCATGTCGATCGATTACATCAACAGAACGTACAAAGTATCGAAACCAGCTCGTTACATCTGGGGCTACTGGGTGATATGAAACGTTTAAATTCATTATTCTGTGCTGTTGCTTATGGAGTGCTTGAGCAACAGGATGATGAGCGTGGCGAGGAGTGAGGGGTGACGGGGTGAACCAATATTCACCCCGTGGCAGAAGCTAGCCCGGCGTGTTATTTTTTCTTAATTGGTTTTCCTGACCAGTAACCGGCCAGCAGTGAGCCAGAAAGATTATGCCAGACCGAAAACAGCGCGCCTGGCAGCGCGGCTAGCGGCGAAAAGTAGATCTTACCCAGCGTCGCCGCAAGGCCAGAGTTCTGCATACCGACTTCAAGTGCCAGCGTGCGGCAGGTTGACTCATCAAAGCCAAACAATTTACCTCCCCAATAGCCGCCCAGCAGACCGATGGCGTTATGCAGGATCACGGCAGCAATGACCACCAGGCCAACGGAACCAATAAAGCGCTGGCTACCGGCCACTACGGCGCTAATAATCAATAAAATACAGATCATGGAGAACGCGGGTAACCAAGGCTCAATACGCTTAACCAGCTTATTCATGGCGTGGTGAACGATTAGGCCGAGCCCAATGGGGACGACGACAATTTCAACGATACTCAGCAGCATACCCGCGACATCGACCTGAATATGGGTATCAACATACAGGCGCGTGAGCAATGGCGTGGCAAACACACCGACCAGCGCTGAAACGGAAGAGATGGTTACGGAAAGCGCCACGTCCCCCTTTGCCAGGTAAATCATCACATTAGATGCGGTACCGCTGGCAACGCTGCCGACCAGAATCATACCTGCGGAAAGATCCGGCGGCATATGGAACAGTTTTGCTAATCCCCATGCGGCCAGCGGCATCACCAGATAGTGCAGGAAGGTTCCCGCAATCACCGGTGCAGGACGAGTGAGAACGCGTTTAAAATCGGCGATATTTAGCGTTACGCCCATTCCAAACATAATCAGCATCAGCAGATACGTTACCCAGGGACCAATACCGACAAAGGTACCCGGTGAATAATAGGCGGCGACGGAGAGCAGGACTGCCCAGAGTGGGAACAGTCGGGTAATTGAGGCGAGCATAGCCAGACTTCCTTATAAGGATGTTGTGTTTTTATTTGTTGATTGCCATAAAACAAGGCCACACTTTACCGGGAACGGAGGTAAAAGGGCAATGCTGTTACGGCATGCCTGGCTTGGATCTGGTCTATGATGCGATGGGCAGCGTCGAGGCTAGCCTGGTTGAAGCAGATCGCTACGCTTTCGTTGTGCAGGCCCTGAGTCGTCGGTGCCATGACTTTCGCACGGTCGATCACTTCTACAAATTCGTTGGAGCTCATCAGGCTGGCAATTTGCTTTACCAGCTCAGCCTTCCTAATACCCTACAGGCTAAACCGCTATCGTCCTGATTGACGTGTTCTGTCAGTGCGAATTTGTTCAGCCAGACAGGTCCGTTTAATAGGGTGTTTAAAATGTCAGTTTTATAGCGTCGTAAGCTTGCTCATTTGCAACAGTGCTGGCAAAAGCGGGTCCGAAATCATGCAATGGGCGGCGTAAAGGAAAAGAGAAGAGGAGAGAAGTAAGACAGGTCTGATGCTGCGGATGCTGTAGTAGCCATCCGCATGAGGAATACTTACTTATGCTTTTGCCTTACTCTCAAGCAGGCAACGATAAATCAGACCACCTATGATGCCGCCGATAATGGGCATAACCCAAAACATCCATAACTGATCGATGGCCCATCCGCCCTGAAAAAGTGCAACACCGGTGCTGCGAGCCGGGTTTACCGAGGTATTGGTCACAGGGATGCTGATCAGATGAATCAAGGTCAATGCCAGGCCAATGGCAATAGGTGCGAATCCTGCGGGCGCACGTTTGTCCGTGGCACCCATGATGATGACCAGGAATATTGCCGTCAGCACCACTTCGATAACGATCCCTGATTGCAGTGAAAAGCCGCCTGGTGAGTGTTCGCCGTAACCGTTGGAAGCGAAGCCGCTGCTAATAACATCAAAGGTCGGCAGGCCGCTGGCAATGACATACAGTACCGCAGCCGCAGCTATCCCGCCGATAACCTGGGCAATGATGTAGCACGGTACCTGTTTCAGCGGAAAACGTCCGCCGGCCATCAGCCCTAGCGTAACGGCCGGATTAAAATGACCGCCGGAAATATGTCCGACGGCATATGCCATCGTTAATACGGTCAGACCAAATGCTAACGCTACGCCGGCAAAGCCAATACCCAGCTCAGGAAATGCGGCTGCCAGTACTGCACTACCACAGCCGCCGAATACCAGTACAAATGTCCCTAAAAACTCTGCCACTAATTTTTGCATTACCCGTCCTTAGTATATAGTTATTTAACGGCGTGAATTATCTATGCCACAGGATGAAATACAATTGATAACGTAGAGTTAGCGCATAAAAAGGGGTGAAAAAGGGATATTTAAGATATTTCTTCGATATAATGTCAGCAGAATCTGAGCGCTGGTATCCTCTTTTGCAGGATCCAGCGCTGCCAGTATGTGGCGGTTAGCGGCGAATATAGCGGTATATCACCTACTCAAATAAATTCTGATGAAGGGTCCGTACCACTTGTTCAGCATCGCCACCCGGCACCAGGAAACAGAGATTATAGCTGCTGGCACCGTAACAAATCAGACGCAGATTGAACGGCTCAAGCACGCCAAACACTTCTTTACCAACGCCACAGGCCTGTGAGAGCTGATTACCAATCAGCGCGACCAGTGCCAGATTTTCTTCCACTTCCACGCGACATAACGAAGAGAGTTCGGTTAGCAGCGCTTGGGTGAGTAGGCCCTCACCAGTTGAAGTCGAGCCTGTGGTATCCAGCGTCAGTGCGACACTGACTTCCGACGTGGTAATCAAATCCACCGACATATTATGTCGCGCCAGAATATTGAAAACCTCAGCGAGGAAGCCACGTGCATGCAGCATATTCAGGCTATGTAATGTTAGCAGCGTTTGTCTACGACGCAGCGCCAGTGCTCTAAACAGCGGTGGATTTACCGTTTTATTGCATACCATTGTTCCGCCTGCTGAGGGATCCTTACTGCAGCCAACGAAAACCGGGATATCGCTGCGCACGGCAGGCAACAAAGTGGCAGGATGCAGAACCTTGGCACCAAATGTTGCCATTTCCGCCGCTTCTTCAAAGGTGATTTCGTCAATACGTTTTGCCGCGGGGACTACGCGAGGATCGGTAGTGTAGATGCCCGGTACATCCGTCCAGATATCGATACGCTTAGCGTGCAAGGCTTCACCCAACAACGCAGCGGTATAATCGCTGCCGCCACGTCCAAGCGTAGTCGTCCGCCCTTTCTCTTCGCTGCCGATAAAGCCCTGGGTAATAATCAACGCATCATCCAACCGCGGCTTTAACAGGCCGTTAGCCAGTTCAGATAATTTGGCGATATCCGGTTCGGCTCGACCAAAGTAATCGTTGGTATGCATTACTTTTCGTACGTCAAACCACTCAGCCGAGACGCCCCGTTGGCGTAGTACCTCAACGAATAGCAGCGTCGACATCAGTTCGCCGTGGCTAACCAGTTCATCAGTCAAGGCTGTTGACGTAGCCAACGATGCGGCTTCTGAGAGCATCGTGATGTTTTCCAGCATGCGATCGATTTCGTCACGGATGACATCCGGCTGTTGGAGACGATCGAGAATGGCGTATTGGATACGGCGGATCTCATCCAGAAGAAAAGTACGCTGCACCTGTTCCTGGCCTTCGGCCAGTGACACCAGCAGGTTTGTCACCCCGGCAGAAGCGGAGAGTACCACTAAACGTACATTTGTATCGGCCAGCACCACGTCGGCGCTGCGACTCATGGCGACAAAATCAGCAACGCTGGTGCCACCGAATTTCGCGACGATAAGAGTAGATTGAGACATTCAAAACCTCGTGTCAGGATATATTCCATCAGCTTTGGCACAAGGTAGAAGTGGAAACGGGGCAGACGTAGAAAGGCGTGACTACGATACACCCAGAAGCCCCCCACCTTGTATATACCCGTCATACTTTATGTTGCATGTGCGTTGGTTCTCATTGCTCGTCGTTCCTCCTACTGAGTAGGCGCGCCGGGAGCAGGAGATTGCCGCTTTACTGCAATGTCAGTTAACGTTGGGTATGAATCATCCGATAGCCGAACGATTCTGGTGACAACCCAGAGGATTCAGCCTCTGTAGTCGATATATGGCACTCCGCGTGCGTGATACCTCGGCGTTGCTCCCCCTCATGTGTCTTCATTGGATACGGTTCCTCTGACACATTACCTGGGCGACGCACCTCTTCTGGCTTGCACACGAGTGTGCAAGTAGCCGCATACAAATATCGGTTTCCAGGCGTGCTGTCAATGTATGCCGTTTGATGATTCCTCAACTTTCTCTCGCTGGTTTTTTTTTAGCCGTTTAAGCGCGCTTTTTAAGCTGAGAATGTAAAGAACAACCTAATAAGACCATAAGCGTCAATTCAGGCCTGTGTTTCACACGTTATAATCTTTTTCCTTTAGCGACGAACAATTGCCATACTGAAACGCATGTCTGGCATCCTGCCACTTGACGTATGACAGGTATATGATAGTTATCGCCTGTTGCAGGAAAAGAGGAGCTCATCTCGCGCAGCAGGTAAGATGACATCCGATCTGAACACGGTTCTCAAATAAAAAAAGAGTGTTGTTATGAAAAATATCAATCCGACACAAACCGCTGCCTGGCAAGCGCTGCAGCAGCATTTTGAACAGATGAAAGATGTACAGATCGCCGATCTGTTTGCTCAGGATGGCGAGCGTTTTGCAAAATTCTCTGCCACCTTCGACGATCAAATGCTGGTGGATTTTTCAAAAAACCGTATTACCAGTGAAACGCTTGATAAGCTTCAGGCGCTGGCTAAAGAGACCGACTTGCAGGGTGCCATCAAATCGATGTTCTCCGGCGAGAAGATCAACCGTACCGAAGATCGTGCGGTATTGCATATTGCGCTGCGTAACCGTAGCAACACCCCGATTAACGTTGATGGCAAAGATGTGATGCCGGAAGTTAATGCGGTGCTGGATAAGATGAAGGCTTTTTCCGAGCGCGTGATCGGCGGCGAGTGGAAAGGTTACACCGGTAAGACGATTACTGATGTCGTGAATATCGGTATCGGTGGTTCTGACTTAGGTCCGTTTATGGTGACCGAAGCGCTGCGTCCTTATAAGAATCACCTGACTATGCATTTTGTTTCCAACGTTGATGGCACACACATTGCTGAAACGTTGAAAACCGTTAACCCGGAAACCACACTCTTTCTTGTGGCCTCTAAAACGTTCACTACGCAGGAGACCATGACCAACGCACATAGCGCGCGTGACTGGTTCCTGAACACTGCCGGTGACGAACAACACGTTGCGAAACACTTCGCGGCGCTTTCTACCAACGCGAAAGCCGTTGGTGAGTTTGGTATCGATACCAACAATATGTTCGAATTCTGGGACTGGGTTGGCGGACGTTATTCACTGTGGTCAGCGATCGGCTTATCAATCATTCTCTCCGTGGGCTTTGAGAACTTTGAAAAGCTGCTGAGCGGTGCTCACGCAATGGACAAACACTTTGCGGAAACCCCTGCAGAGAAGAACCTGCCTGTTCTGCTGGCTCTGATCGGTATCTGGTATAACAACTTCTTCGGTGCTGAAACCGAAGCGATTCTGCCTTACGATCAGTATATGCACCGTTTTGCGGCCTATTTCCAGCAGGGGAATATGGAATCTAACGGTAAGTATGTTGATCGGACCGGCAATCCGGTTGATTACCAAACGGGCCCAATCATTTGGGGAGAACCAGGAACTAATGGTCAGCATGCATTTTATCAACTGATCCATCAGGGCACCAAGCTGATACCTTGTGACTTTATTGCACCGGCCATCACGCATAACCCACTCAGCGACCACCACGCAAAATTGCTGTCTAACTTCTTTGCACAAACTGAAGCCCTGGCATTTGGTAAATCGCGTGAAGTGGTCGAGCAGGAATTTGCCGAGCAAGGTAAAGATGCGAAATCCGTTGAGCATGTCGCGCCTTTCAAAGTGTTTGAGGGAAACCGGCCGACTAACTCCATCCTGCTACGTGATATTACGCCATTTAGCCTGGGTGCGCTGATCGCGCTTTATGAGCATAAGATTTTCACCCAAGGAGCGATTCTGAATATCTTCACCTTTGATCAATGGGGTGTGGAACTAGGCAAACAGCTGGCCAATCGGATCCTACCAGAGTTGGGAAGCAGCGAGGCTGTGACCAGCCATGATAGCTCCACCAATGGTTTAATTAACCGCTATAAATCCTGGCGCTGAGCGTAATTGTTATTGGAGGACGGGTACCGTACCCGTCCTTATTTTATCAGCTACGTTTTTTACGCGACGGATCTCGCAAATTTTGTATGGATAATTGGTAAAATCATACAATGTCGTATTCAGTTTTATCCGAAAAGCCAGGCTAAGATGAACTTTTCACACGGGATTAATCTGAATTGCCCTTAACGGATAGGCATGGCTGTTAACGCATTATGTAGAGTTAACCCTATGATTTTAATCATATTAAATGTTATCCTTTCTTAAAGACCTCGCTTTTTTTCCCCTATCGCAAAGAATTGCATCTTTATAGAATATTAAACTACTAAGCTGTTAGTTTTCTTCATTGTATGTCGTTTTTTTGTTGCATTCAGTCTTATGTTTTCAATGCTCGCTGTTTTTTTATGAAATGGCATATATCGTATCTGGCTTTTTAAGAACCTCCCGCACGCTGATTTCTGGTAATTTGTTGCCCTATACTGAACGAGCCTGAAACCATCCAGGCTCGTTATCCATTCATCTAATGAAGGGAAGTAAGCTATGAAAAAAGTGTTATGTGCTACTGCAGCCATAATGTACTTCGCTGCCGCATCTGCCGCGTTCGCCGCGCCGGGTGACGCTGGCGCAGCAGCCGGTGCCGAGGCAGATACGCTCTCTGAAGGCGCATCAACGGCTGTTGGTATTGGCGCGCTGGGCGCATTATTGGGCGTTGCGCTGGCAACCTCTAATAGCGACGGCTCAAATACCGGTACAACTACCACAACAACAACGAGTACCTCTCGTTAAGTTGAAACCATTAATCATAACCACACACTCGTGTGGTTATTTTTTGACTCCGTCGGGATTTGCTCAGGGATACACAGGTGCGCCATATTCCATTGCTGCTACTTTGCCTGTTACTTCAGGCCTGTACCCAAACCCAAAAAGGGATTGGAGAAACGATCAAATATGTTTTTCTGGGCGTTGATGATGTCGCGTTAACGGATGAACAGGTGCAGGAAATGCCTTACGCCAGTATGTATCTGCGGCTTAACGGGGGGCAGCGTATCTTTACCGTGTTGGGCTATGACGAGCAGGGCCAACAGAAATGGATTACGCAGGATAAAGCGATGGTGGTCACGCAGCACGGGCGCATCGTCAAAACGTTGGGGCTGAGTGATAATTTGCGTGATGTAAATAACCTTCAACAAGACCCGTTGATTAATGCACTGCAGATAACGGAAAGCTCTCGCTGGACACGCACGCTGAGCTGGACAGAAAACGGGCGCCTGCGTTCGGGGACAGCAGTATCACATTTTTCCCGCGCTAAAGATGAAGTCCTGACTATTGCTGGAAGGGCAGTTCCCTGCCGCGTCTATCGTGAAGAAGTTGAAATTGCCGCTGACGGCAAGTCATGGGAAAACACGTTCTGGGTTGATGCCAGCACAGGACAGGTTCGTCAGGGACAACAGTCTCTCGGAGCCGACTATATCTCTGTGGAAACCACACTCTTGAAGCCCGCAAAATCATGAAAAAAAATAAACTTTTGCTCGCAGGGATATCGGCCTGCCTGTCGTTTAGCGCGCTAGCCAGCAGCCAGGTCACGGTTTACTACCCTGGGAAGAGTGAGAAAGCCATTGTTAGCGGTGCAGAGAATATCGCCCAGTTGGTAGCGAGCCCGGCGCTGAACGGTAAAACCTGGTGGCCCGGTACCATTATCGCTGAGAAGCTGGCAACGGCCAGTGCACAGCAGCAATATCAGCAGGTAATGGCAAGGCTTAAAGCTTATGCTGCTGCCAGCGACGGGGATAAAGCGGCTGCAATTAATAACGTTATCCAGCAGCTATCTGCGGTTAATGTCACGGGCCGTCAGATAGCTAACCTTGACCCCGACTGGATACGTCTGCGTCCCGGAGCTAACCGGCGTTTGTCCGGGGAGTACAGCGTATATACCCTACAACCGCCAACGTCTGTCACGTTATTTGGTGCGATTGAGGGGGCCGGAAAGATAAGCTGGCAGCCAGGACTTGATACGCGTGATTACCTGAGCGGCCATCGTCGTCTGGACGGTGGCGATCGTAACATCGCGGTGGTTATTTCACCGTTGGGCGCGGTAAGTGAAGTTCCTGTTGCGTACTGGAACCACCGCCATGCGGAAATGGAGCCGGGGAGCATTCTCTATATCGGTTTCTCTTCGTGGTCGTTGCCGAGTGAGTATGAAGACCTCAACCAACAAATCATTTCTGTTTTGACGCACCGGATCCCTGACTGATGAAAAAACGTTATCTGTTCAGCCTATTATCCATTTCCGTTGCCTGCGCCTGTCAGGCTCAGGCGGCAACGTATTCCGATCCGATTGGGCCTTCTCAGTCAGATTTTGGCGGCGCTGGTCTGCTGCAGGTACCCACTGCGCGTATGGCCAAAGAGGGTGAATTCAGCTTTAACTATCGCTGGAACGATCAATACCGTTTCTATTCCACGTCGGTTCAACTTTTCCCATGGATGGAGGCCAGCGTCCGTTATACCGATGTTCGAACCCGTCTATTCAGTGGAGACGAAGGGTTCAGTGGCAAGCAGACCTATAAAGATAAGGCTTTTGACCTAAAGTTCCGTCTGTGGGAAGAGGGATTTTGGCTACCTGAAGTGTCTGTCGGGACCCGCGATCTTGGCGGCACCGGCCTGTTTGACAGCGAATACGTAGTTGCCACGAAAGCCTGGGGGCCGCTGGATTTCACCCTCGGTATGGGTTGGGGCTATATCGGTAATAGTGGCACCATTAAGAACCCATTCTGTGAGGCGAAAGACAGCTATTGTGACCGAGGTGGAAGCAGAAGCGCAGGTGCCATTAGCGGAAAAGATATGTTCCATGGCCCCACCGCGCTCTTTGGCGGGGTTGAGTATCAAACGCCCTGGCAGCCACTACGCCTGAAACTGGAGTATGAAGGTAATGATTATCAGGGCGATTTTGCTGGCAAATTGAAACAGGACAGTAAAGTTAACGTCGGTGCCATTTATCGAATTACCGACTGGGCCGATATCAACGTCAGTTATGAGCGCGGTAATACCCTGATGGCGGGCTTTACGTTGCGCACGAACTTTGACGAACTGCATCCGTCACACATTGATGTTCCTGAACCCGCCTATCGGCCGCAAGCACAATCGCCAATACTGCAGCATACGGTGGTTGCTAATCAATTGACCGACCTGAAATACAATGCAGGTTTTGATGCACCCAACCTGCAGGTCAAAGGCAATACGATGTACCTCACGGGGGAGCAATATAAATACCGCGATACCCGGGAAGGCGTCGATCGTGCTAATCGTATTTTAATCAATAACCTACCGGAAAATATTGATACGCTGAATGTTACCCAGACGCGTTATAACCTGCCTCAGGTGACGACGGTAACCAAAGTCAGTAGTCTGCGCCAACAGCTGGAAGGCTATCCGTTAGGCCATGAGCAGCCGCTGGATCAGCAGCGTGTTAATCCGGTTGATCCCGGCAAAACAGAGCAGGGCTATTACATTGAGAAAGACAGCCTGAATTACAGCCTGTCACCGGTATTGAACCAGTCTGTGGGGGGGCCGGAAAGCTTCTACATGTATCAGTTGGGCGTAATGGCTAATGCTGATTACTGGCTGACCAATCACCTGGTGGTCGCGGGTGGTTTATTTGGTAACGTCGCGAATAATTACGATAAGTTTAACTTTGATGGTGCACCAGCAGATTCGACATTGCCACGGGTGCGCACCCATGTTCGTGATTACGTTAAAAACGATTTTTATGTCAACAATCTGCAAGCCAACTACCTGCAGTATTTTGGCAATGGCTTCTATGGTCAGGTCTACGGTGGTTATCTGGAGACCATGTATGGTGGCGTCGGTGGCGAAGTCATTTACCGCCCTGTGGATTCGCAGTGGGCATTTGGTGTCGATGCGAACTACGTGAAACA
This sequence comes from [Pantoea] beijingensis, assembly GCF_022647505.1. Lineage (NCBI taxonomy): Bacteria > Pseudomonadati > Pseudomonadota > Gammaproteobacteria > Enterobacterales > Erwiniaceae > Erwinia > [Pantoea] beijingensis. Next base: position 3,747,106 of record NZ_CP071409.1, on the reverse strand, counting down.
GCGTGATTGGGACAACATGATGAAGTTTACCGATTACAAAGCGGCGACCGGTAATTTAACCGCCTACTACAGACCATCGTTTATGAATGGTGTGTTGGTGAAAATGAGCGTGGGTCAATATCTTGCGAAAGATAAAGGCGGTACCGTTGATGTTTCTAAACAGTTCGACAGTGGCGTGATTGTTGGAGCTTATGCTACGCGCACCAACGTTTCTGCGGAAGAGTTTGGTGAGGGCGATTTCACCAAAGGTTTCTACATCTCTATCCCAATGGATCTGTTGACCGTAACACCGACGCGCGGGCGTGCTCAGGTGAACTGGACGCCGTTAACGCGTGATGGCGGACAGATGCTGGGCCGTAAATATCAGCTGTATGATATGACCTCAGAACGGGATATTAACTTTAAATAATCCCCAGACAACGGATGACTCAGGGCCCATGGATGGGCCGGTCCATACACCAACTTGTTCTTTTATCCCGCTGCGATGCTCATTATTTTGAGCGTATATCATTTTATTGTGATCGCTGTCACACTAAAGCTATGGCGCTGCCGAGGCAGCACGATAACTTTTCTGAGGTGTGAACATGATTACTGGCATCCGCATTGCAACAGTGTTGCAGATGGTGCTGAACATTGGCTTACTTATTCTCGCGGTCATTCTGATCATCTTTCTGGGCAAAGAGACGGTGCATTTAGCCAATGTACTACTGAATACCGGGGAAGAGGCGTCCGCTTATTTACTGGTTGAAGGGATTGTTATCTACTTCCTTTATTTCGAATTCATTGCGCTTATCGTGAAGTATTTCCAGTCTGGTTATCATTTCCCGTTACGCTATTTCGTTTACATCGGTATTACTGCCATCATCCGTCTGATCATTGTCGATCATAAAAACCCTTTCGATACGCTGTGCTACGCTGGGGCGATTCTGGTTTTGGTGATAACGCTATGGTTGGCAAACAGTAATCGCTTAAAACGGGAATAAAAAAGGCGGCCGATAAAGGGCCGCCTAAACACAGTTACAGCAATAGCAGTGGCAAATAACAACAATGAAACCTTAGCCTTTGACGCCTCCCGCCGTTAAACCATTAACCAGCCAGCGTTGTGCCAGCAAAAAAACAAGGGTAATGGGTAAGGCAGAAAGTACGGCAGCGGCGGCGAAATCGCCCCATAAATAGTTCTGAGGATTCAGATACTGTTGCATACCAACGGCCAGCGTATAGCTGTTTACGTCGCGTAGCAGCAGCGAGGCTACGGGGACTTCCGTAATGGCAGCGATAAACGACAGAATAAATACCACGGCCAGGATAGGCACCGATAGCGGCAGCAGGATCAGTCGGAAGGCCTGCCAGGGCGTGGCACCATCAAGCGCAGCCGCTTCTTCAAGCGAGCCATCGATGGTTTCAAAATATCCTTTAATGGTCCAGACATGCAGGGCGATGCCGCCCAGATAGGCAAAGATCAGCCCTGCATGCGTATTTAAGCCGATAAACGGAATGTACTGGCCCAACCGGTCGAACAATGCGTAAAGAGCGACCAGCGAAAGCACCGCCGGGAACATCTGAAAAATTAACATGGCTTTCAATAAACTGGCCTTCCCGCGAAAGCGCATGCGGGCAAAGGCATAGGCGCAAGTGGTGGAAAGCGCAACGATACCAATAGCGGTAATGGCGGCCACTTTTACCGAATTCCATAGCCACAATAGTACCGGAAACGGTGGCGGCGTGACGCTGCCGTTTTCATTTTGTACCGGGAAACCCAGAGCCAGGCGCCAGTGATCCCATGAAATTTGCTCCGGAAACAGGCTACCGATGGAGTAGTTACCGGGACGCAAAGAAATGGCCACCACCATCAGTAGTGGATACATTATCAGTGCAATAAATCCCAACAGCAGCAAATGCGTGATCGCCAGACGCAGCTTTTGTGATTTTGGTTGTACGATAGCCATATATGACGCTCCTTTACTAAATCTTCATGCGTGTGGCTTTCAAATTGAGGATAGCCAGCGCCCCCACCAACAGGAAAATCAGCGTCGCGATTGCTGCCGCCAAGCCAAAGTCCTGACCGCCGCCGCCCTCAAAGGCGATGCGCCATGTGTAGCTCACCAGTAAATCGGTATAGCCTGCCGGCGTCGTTGTTCCCAGCCGATCTGGCCCGCCATTGGTTAACAGCTGTATCAGCACGAAATTATTAAAATTAAATGCAAAGCTCGCGATCATCAGCGGTGTTAGCGGTTTGATCAGCAGCGGTAGCGTAATACGGAAGAAGTTTTGAAACGGCGTCGCGCCATCCATGGCTGATGCCTCATACAGATCGTCAGGAATCGCTTTGAGCAGGCCCATGCACAGAATCATCATATAGGGGTAACCCAGCCAGGTATTGACGATAATAAGCATTGTGCGTGCCATCGTCGGATCGCTAAACCACGCCGGTTTAATCCCGAACAGGCTACCGAGCATCAGGTTAATTTCACCGAAGCTTTGATTAAATAAGCCTTTGAAAATCAATATTGAAATAAAGGCCGGAACGGCATAAGGCAAAATGAGAAGTAGCCGATAAACCGCGCGTCCACGCAGGGATTCCCACTGAATGAGGCAGGCCAGCACCATACCAACGGCCACCGTCAACAGGACGGTAACGGCAGAGAAGATGACAGTCCAGATAAAGATATTGATAAAGGGCTTCTGGATGCCCTGATCGTTCATTACACGCAGGAAGTTTTTCCAGCCGACGGTGACGGTATAGCCGGGACTCAGTTTTTCCGTGGTCCAATGCTGCTCCGCATCTTTCGTTTGATAGAACCCGGTATCGTCGTTTGGCCACCACATTACGCCGGTCTGTTTATCGCTCAGCGTGCCGTTCGCTCCTAATGTATATAGTGGCTGAGTACCGGAGAACTGGCGTAATGAACTCATACGTAGTTTGCTGCCGTCCGGCATTACAGCTGTAAGTTGAGCCAGCGCCTGGCGATTCTGCGTCACCACCCGCAGCATGGCTCGTTCTCCCGCGGGCATAGCAGAGGCTTGTGACAATGTCAGGGTCTGTGCATTTGGAGCGTTCAACGAAAACGGCTGCGAAACAAATTGTGTATTATCTGCCTTGCTTAGTGCTAAAACCCACTGTTCATCATGTGGATAGAGGGCGAAAGTGTAACCGTCACCTGCCTGATACTGTCGATCCATCAGAACCTGCTGAGCACGTTCAAAGGTCAGTTGGTTGGTGCTGCTGTAATTGGTAAAAGCGATCGCAATTGTGCAGGCGAGTGGGAACAGGACAAACAGCGCCATACCGGCAATACCGGGATAGACATAGCGCCAGGCCAGTGTGCGGCGTTGCGTGAAGATCACCAGCCCGGCACTCATCAGGACCAGCGTCAAAATAGCGAACAAGTATTCGCCCTGAATGTACATCAGGACGACCAAATAGCCCGTAAACAGGGCAACCAGGGCAAGAACCAGCCACTTCAGGGCGTCATGCTGCCACCATGCAGATTTTGCCATCAAACGTTCCTTTTGCTTCGTGTGGGCGACGTTAACGTCGCCCGTTGGAAAATGAGCAATGACTTATTTGACAATACGCTTTTCAGCATCCTTCAACGCGGCATCAACGGTCTGACGGCCATTAATTGCATTTAACACTGCGGTACGCTCGGCATACCAAAAGGCACTCATCTGAGCGACATTTGGCATCACTTCACCCTGTTGAGAGTTGCTCATGGTGGCAGAAATTTTGGGATCTTTAGCGAGCGTCTCTTGATAAGACTTTAGCGCAACGGCACCCAGCGGTTTATCGGCATTCACTTTTGCCAGACCATCATCGGTGAGGAGGTAGTTTTCGATGAACTCTTTCGCCAGCTCCTTATTCGGGCTAGCCGCGTTGATCCCCGCACTTAGCACACCGACAAAAGGTTTCGACGGCTTACCCTTAAAGCTTGGCAGTGAGGTTACCCCGTAGTTGATTTTTGCCGCGTCGATATTGCCCCACGCCCATGGACCATTGATGGTCATGGCCGTTTCGCCTTTATTAAAGGCGGCTTCGGCGATCGCATAGTCAGTATCGGCATTCAGCTGTTTGTTTTTCACCATATCGACAATGAACTGTAAGCCTGTCTGCGATCCCTGATTTGCCACGCCAACATCTTTGATGTTATAGCTGCCATCAGCCTGTTTTTTGAATGCATAACCGCCATCTGCCGCGGTAATTGGCCAGGTGAAATAGGGTTCCTGAAGGTTAAACATGAGGGCACTTTTGCCCTTTGCGCGCAGCGTTTTATCCAGTGCAGGGATCTCTTCCCAGGTTTTCGGCGGGTTTGGCAGCAGATCTTTATTATAAATCAGTGACAGAGACTCGACGGCGACCGGGTAACCAATCAGTTTCCCGTTATAACGTACTGCATCCCAGGTAAAGGGATAGATTTTGTCCTGCAGGGCTTTATCCGGTGCGACTTCAGCTAATAGGCCTGACTGAGCATAGCCACCGAAACGATCGTGTGCCCAGAAAATAATATCAGGGCCATCACCGGTTGCGGCGACCTGCGGATATTTTTCTTCCAGTTTATCCGGATGCTCAACCGTCACTTTGATGCCGGTATCTTGTTCAAATTTCTTACCGACTTCAGCCAACCCGTTGTAGCCTTTATCGCCGTTGATCCAGATAACCAGCTTGCCCTCTTCAATTTTTGCCAGCGCTGCACCCGGCAGCAGGGCAGTGGTTAACGTACATAACAACAGCGTTTTCGAATTCAGTTTGAACTTTGACATTTCCCTTTCCTCTAAAGATGAGCGGTTGTCTTATCGCCAGCAGTCTGCGGATAAGCGCTTAACCCCTCATCATCCCTCGTTCTACGCCCTGGTCAGTGAAAGTGTGACCGGAGCTGTCTTTTGCCTTGTTTCTGTGCCATCAGCCACAAAAAAACGCCCTAAATTATGCCAACAGGATCACGAAAATCGCTGGTGCCTCTCCCGAGTGCGCCCCCGACTCATTTACTCATCCTCCTTTCTCCTCCCCCATAAAAAAGTCCCAGGCGGAGGATTTAACTCTTTGTTACATCCTTCACACTCCCAGCCATTCGATAGCGGTACGAATTGGGAGAGACGGATGGCGAGCGTGGTGCTTAATAATGTCACCAAAGCCTGGGGTGATGTTGTGGTATCGAAAGATATCGATCTGGCTATCGCCGAAGGAGAATTCGTCGTGTTTGTCGGACCATCCGGCTGCGGTAAATCGACCCTGTTACGCATGATTGCAGGACTGGAAGAGATTACCTCTGGTGAACTTTTGATCGGCAATCAGCGGATGAATGATGTGCCACCTGCCGGACGAGGCGTAGGCATGGTGTTCCAGTCTTATGCACTTTATCCCCATCTTTCGGTGGCCGAGAATATGTCATTTGGCCTGAAACTGGCGGGGATCCCGAAAGCTGAGATTCAGCAGCGGGTTACTCAGGTTGCGGAAGTATTACAGCTGGCGCATCTGCTGGAGCGTCAACCGAAGGCGCTTTCCGGCGGACAGCGTCAGCGCGTTGCTATTGGTCGGACGTTGGTCGCGGAGCCACAGGTATTTTTGCTGGATGAACCGTTATCCAACCTGGATGCCGCACTGCGTGTGCAGATGCGCATTGAGATTTCGCGTCTGCACAAGCGCCTGCAGCGCACCATGATTTATGTCACGCACGATCAGGTTGAAGCGATGACGCTGGCCGACAAAATTGTGGTGTTGGATGCCGGGCGTATCGCCCAGATTGGTAAACCGCTGGCGCTTTACCACTATCCGGCGAATCGTTTTGTTGCCGGTTTCATCGGCTCACCGAAAATGAATTTCCTGCCGGTCAAAGTGACGGCAACTGCCATTGATCAGGTACAGGTTGAACTCCCAAACCGGCAGCAGATTTGGCTGCCCGTAGACAGTACCGACGTGTCAATCGGCGCCAATATGTCGCTGGGTATTCGTCCTGAGCATTTACTGCCCAGCGATGTTGCTGACGTCACGCTTTCCGGAGTGGTGCAGGTTGTTGAACAGTTAGGTCACGAAACGCAAATCCATATTCAAATTCCGGCGTTGCGTCAAAACCTGGTCTACCGCCAGAACGACGTGGTGTTGGTAGAAGAAGGTGCCCATTACGCCATCGGCCTGCCGCCACAACGTTGCCATCTCTTCCGTGAGGATGGTCGCGCCTGTCGCCGGCTGCATATCGAGCCGGGTGTTTAAGCACGACAGTAATAGCAATAACAATGAAAACTGGAGAAGAAGAATGATGATAATGTTGCGTAAATATCCTCTGGCCGTGGCAGTGGCTGCAGCGGTGATCTCTACCCAGGCGGGTGCGGTAGATTTCAAAGGTTATGCTCGTTCAGGTATTGGCTGGACAGGCAGCGGCGGTGAGCAGCAGTGCTTCCAGGCGACCGGTGCGAACAGTAAGTACCGTTTGGGTAACGAATGTGAAACCTACGCTGAAATTCAGTTAGGTCAGGAAGTGTGGAAAGAGGGTGAAAAGAGCTTCTACGTTGATAGCATGATCGGTTATGCAGTATCACAGCTCAATGATGATGAACAAACTTCGCCAAGCGTTCGTCAGATGAACGTTGTCGGTAAAAACCTGTTTGATGCGCTGCCGGGTGCCAACATTTGGGCCGGTAAGCGTTACTACAAGCGTCATGATGTGCACATGATCGACTTCTACTACTGGGACGTTTCAGGTCCTGGCGGTGGTATTGAAGATATCGATCTGGGTTTTGGTAAATTATCGTTGGCCGCGACGCGTAACAGCGAAGCGGGTGGATCTGAGGCCTTTATTAACGGTAGTACCACCGGAACGCAAAAAAATCGTGCCAACGATATTTTTGACGTGCGTCTTGGCGGTATGGAAATCAACCCTGGCGGTTCGCTGGAAGTGGGCTTCGACTACGGTAGCGCCAACGATACTAAAGGTTTCCACCCGGTTGTCGAAGATGCAACCAAAGATGGCTGGATGGGCACCATTGAGCATACCCAGACCTTTGGGCCTAATGACAGTCTGAACAAATTTGTTGTGCAGTATGCGACAGATGCAATGACGCAAACAACTGGACGTCCGCGTACTGCGGAAAATGCTGATGGGCACATGGTTCGTGTAATCGATCACGGTGCGATTGACTTCAACGACACCTGGAGCCTGATGTATGTGGGTATGTACCAGGACGTTGACCGTGATAATGGCAACGGTACCACTTGGTATACCGCGGGTGTGCGTCCGATGTTCAAATGGACACCGATCATGAGTACCCTGCTGGAAGTGGGCTACGACAACGTTAAATCACAGAATACTGGCGATCGTAACAGCCAGTACAAAGTGACGCTGGCCCAGCAGTGGCAGGCGGGCAACAGTATCTGGTCTCGCCCGGCAATTCGCGTATTCGCGACCTATGCCAAATGGGATGAAAAATGGGGTTATGCCTCATCAACCGATGGCGACCGTAACAATGTAGCGGGCTTCACCCCAGGTGTGGCTTACTCTGACAGTGGCCTCCATACCTTCAGCCGTGGCGATGATGACGAAATCTCCTTCGGTGTGCAGATGGAAGCCTGGTGGTAAGAACTTGCTATAAACGGGCGCCTGGCGCCCGTTAGCCACACGCTCTTGCGACGCTATCCCATTGCCTGCGGATAGCGCTCGATCTTCTAAGGAAATAAAAATGAAAAAACATCTGCTTGCACTCTGCTTGTTCCCGGCGCTGAGTTTTACCGTACTGCCTGCGATAGCTGCCAGTCAGGGGGTTAATCCACAAGATATCGCCACTGCACCCACACTCTCCTCTGACAAGCTTCAGCAGCTTTCCTGGCTGCCACTGGCACCGCCTGTGTCGCAGGACATTGAACTGACGGCCTCTTCCGCAAGCCTTGAACAGGGCGACGTTACCGGAAGTGTGGCAGCAATTACGCTGCCTGCGGATCAGGGATCTTTGGAGATTACGCTTTCCAGTATTATGAAAAACAAGCGTGTTTATGCGCCGAACGTGTTGGTATTAGATAACCAGTTACAGCCCGCCGCCTTTTTCCCCAGCAGTTATTTCCCTTACCAAAAGCCTGGCGTCATGGCGGGAAACCGGCTGGAAGGTACCATGAAACTGACGCCAGTATTGGGTCAAAAACAGATCTACTTGCTGATTTACACCACTAAACGCGACCTGGCCCAAACTTCGCACATGATTAATCCGGCCAAGCTGTACGCCGAGGGCGCTAACAATGCGATTCCTGATGTACCCGATCCAGTGGTACAGCATGTTTCAACCGGTAGCCTCTCTCTGAAGATTAAGTCAGAACAGAACAGCGGCAATATCATGATTGGTAAAATTTTTGGCTCATCCGATCCGAAACCGGTTGTCGTTGGTAGCGCAGCCACAAGTGGTGCGATGGTTAGCGCCCCTGTGACGTCGCCAGCTTCCGCACCTGCCACACCTGTCGCACCGGCAGCAAAAGCAGAACCGATGCTCAATGACACTGAAAGCTACTTTAATAACGGTATCAAGCAGGCTGTAAAAGCGGGCGATATCGATAAAGCGCTGAAGCTAATGAATGAAGCTGAACGTCTTGGCTCTACATCAGCACGCGCAACCTTTATCAGCAGTGTGAAAGGCAAGGGATGATGTTATCCCCATATTGCTGATGTTGCTCGACGATTGGTGCGTCTCAGACGCACCTTTTTTACCTTGTGCGACGGGCAGAATTTAGCTTATTCCCTCCCGTGTGGCGTGTTCTCGCCGATGGTCTGCGCTACACTATTGCCTCTGATTTTCAACCCGGAGATGCCGTATGTCGGATAACGCGCTTAAACTGCTGCGCGCGATCGAATGGCTTCCCGCTTCGTCACCTTTGCTTACTGCTCCGTTGCTGGATTGGTTAATGGAAGAAGATTCCATGACGAAGCGCTTTGAGCGCCATTGTCAAAAAGTAACTGTTGAGCCCCTGCAAGAAGGTTTTATCAGCGCAGAAGAGGTTGGTGCTGAAGCGGCGCTGTTACCGTTTGAACAACGTTATTGGCTGCGAGAAATTCTGCTATTTGGCGATGGCGTTCCCTGGCTGGCAGGGCGCACGATTGTGCCTGAATCCACCCTTATTGGCCCTGAAGCGATGCTACAAGACCTCGGCACTCGTCCGCTTGGGCGCTATCTTTTTGCATCATCGACGCTGACGCGTGATTTTATTGAGCCCGGCACGATAGAATCGTTATGGGGACGGCGTTCCCGGCTGCGTCTGTCAGGCAAGCCTTTATTGCTTACTGAACTGTTTTTGCCTGCGGCACCGCTTTATTTAAGTGTGACCGCTGAAGGAACTCACTAACGTGGAAAAAAGTCTGCAACTTAATAAGCTTCAGGCCTACAGCCGCCTGATGCGCATTGATAAGCCTATTGGTTCTTTGCTGCTGCTGTGGCCGACATTATGGGCATTGTGGCTTGCAGGGATGTCTGTTCCTTCCTTAAGCGTGCTGGTGGTGTTCGTGCTGGGCGTTTTTTTTATGCGAGCGGCGGGGTGTGTCATCAATGACTTTGCCGATCGTAAAATTGATGGGCACGTAAAACGCACCGCGGAACGCCCTTTACCGAGCGGAAGAGTGAGTGAGAAAGAAGCGAAGCTGTTATTTGTAGCGCTGGCGCTGATTTCGTTTGCCTTAGTGTTAACGCTGAATAGCATGACTATTTGGTTATCGCTGGTGGGATTAGCACTGGCGTGGATTTATCCCTTCATGAAACGGTTTACCCATTTACCGCAGGTGGTATTGGGGGCGGCTTTTGGGTGGGCGATCCCAATGGCGTGGGCGGCGGTGAGCGAGAGCGTTCCTCTGGCCTGCTGGCTGTTGTTCTTCGCGAATATCTGTTGGACTGTGGCGTATGACACATTGTACGCCATGGTAGATCGGGATGATGATTTGAAGATCGGGGTAAAATCAACCGCGATTCTTTTTGGCCGTTTCGATAAGCTGATCGTTGGCATGTTGCAACTGGCTGCGCTGGTATTCATGATGGCGGTGGGGGGGGAATTGCAGCTTAACGGTGCATTTTACTGGTCGTTATTGTTGGCGGGGGCCCTGTTCGTCCATCAGCAAAAACTGATTGCAGGCCGCCAGCGTGAGCGCTGCTTTCAGGCTTTTTTAAATAATAATTACGTTGGGTTAGTGTTATTTATTGGCGTGGCATTAAATACCGCGCCTTTTGCGACGATGTTTTAGTCAGGGGCGGTTCCGTTCATCCTTCGGGTAACCCTGCAGGACAGGAAAGCGCTGGCCCAGCCCCCGCGCTTTTCGACAGCCTTCTTGCCCGCTTCGCAGCTCCCTTCACAAATGCTGTTTTCCGAACGCACCTTTCGCGATTATCAGCCCCATCCCTGGGGCTTACCCCTTCGGGACCCGCACAAGTGCTGTTCAAAACACTCCCTGTGTTTTGTCACCAGTTCGCTGGTGAGCGAAATTTTTGCTGAATCAGAAGCCGTCTGGTTGCTACGACTCCCCGGTCACTTATGCAATGAGCTTCCGGGGATGCGCGCCGCGCGCCTTAAGGTGCAACCGCACTCTCTATGGTCAGACGCACGTCCTGAGTGATCAGGTCTGCCAGCAGCCGGTATACTTTTTGTGTCTGTTCTGGCAGTGCGTTTCCGGTATCACTGATATAACCTTCATCACGTAGTGTTAATACCAGTGATGAAAAGACGGCTTTATCAAAAAACTCGGGCGCATTGATACCATGTAGCACGGAAAGGCGTTGTGCCATCGTACGACTCTCTTTTTCCAGTGAACCGCGATTGATTGCAGGATTGGCGCTGAGAATCGAAAACGTGATGGCATAGCGCTGCAGCGTTTCACGTACACCAGCAGCCAGTAATTGCAGAGAACGAAAGCGGACAGGATTTAAACGCACTACGGCCTCATCAGCAATAATCAATCCCTGACGAGCGAGTTCGGCGGTGAGAGCATCCAGAACCTGTGGGATCTCTTCTTTGTCCCAGCGCAGGAATAGCTCACTTTTCAGCATCGGATAAATCACGCTAACCTGACGCAATAGCTCAGCATGTGAAATCTCACGGTGCTGTTGCACAATCGCGGCAAGCAATGCGGGCACCACCAGCATATGATGAACATTATTGCGGTAGTAGGTCATTAGCACCGCCTGTTCGCGGGGCAGAATGATGATATCGCCAATATTATCCTGTTCGGTTTCAAACTTGTTCATACCCAATGCGCTATCCAGCAGCGCTTCTGCGCTCAGGTCGGGGACGGTTGCATCTGGAGAGTAGGGAACATTGCGCAATAACTGAATATAACAGTCTAGCTGTTCGGTCAATTGGTCGCGCGTCAATGAACGTTGACGTGAGGCCAGTAGGGCCGTGACGCATAAATTCATTGCATTTGCAGCACCAGCATTGTTAATACTGACCATCACCCGCTGTGCGATATCGTTTACCGCAGGGATTAGCCAGCCGGGACGCTGAGCTTCAATCGGATCGATGGCGTCACGCCACTCGGGCACATGTTTGTTGAGATAGTTAACCAGTGGGAGTGGTTCACCGAAGTTAACGTAACCCTGGCCCAGATTACGCAACTTACGCAACCCCCGAACCATCTGCATAAAGCTTTCTTTTTCTTTTGTCGCGCCACGCAACTCTTTGGCGTAGGTGCCGACCTCCATGACGTGCTCATAGCCGATGTAAATCGGTACCAGCGTGATCGGCCGGTTGCCGCCGCGCAGCATCGCCTGAATCGTCATCGACAGCGTGCCGGTTTTAGGTGCGAGCAGGCGTCCGGTACGTGAACGTCCGCCTTCCACGAAGTATTCCACCGAATAACCACGGGCAAATAGCTCGCCAAGGTATTCACGAAATACCGTGGAGTAGAGCTTGTTACCTTTAAAAGTACGGCGGATAAAAAAGGCACCTAAACGCCGGAAAATCGGTCCGGCTGGCCAGAAATTCAGATTAATACCGGCAGCGATATGAGGGGGAACCAGCCCCTGATGATAAAGCACATAGGAGAGCAACAGGTAATCCATGTGGCTGCGGTGGCAGGGCACATAGACGATTTCATGTCCATCCTGCGCCAGTTGGCGTACCCGCTCGCCACCATTAACATTAATGCCCTGATACAGTTTGCTCCATGTCCAATCCATAACACGAGCGGTCAGTCGAACTGTTTCATGGGAGAAATCAGCTGCGATCTCTTCCATCAGCTCAATAGCATTTTGTTGCGCCTTTTCGTGGGGTATTTTTTTACTGCGTGCTTCATCCTCTACCGCTTTAGCAATAGCTTTCGATTTTAGCAAGCGCTTAAATAACTCCTCGCGCACCGGCAAACGCGGACCTACGGCCGCCAGACGCTGCCGGGCAAAGTGCATCCGCGCGACGCGTGCCAGCTTTTGCGCGATCGTCTTGTCGGTACCATGTTCCGTTGCCATATAGCGCAAGGAAACCATTGGAGAGAAGCGAACGAAACTGTCTCGCCCAAGCCACAGCACGGCAAAGAATTTTTGCACGCCATTTAATACGCGCAAGTGCGGTGTTTGTTCGCCCTGTACTTCGCGGCCAGGCGCACGGCCAAACATCACTGAAACCGGCACCATCTGTACGTCAAGATCGGGATTGCTTCGATGCAGATCCAGATACTCATGGAAAAGCTTTACCGATTCCAGATTAGGTACAAAGTAGGGGAACACGCGTGGGCCTTCATGAATAAAGACATGACGCGGCAATTCCGTCCCATCTATCTCCAGCGGTTCCAGTGGATCGGGCAGATTATGGATACGGCACTGCGCTCGCAGTGCAAGGAGATCGGCCTTTGAATCATAAGGCAACACATACATAATAGGGTGCGAGGTATCGAGCCCCAGTTCAGCTACCGGATCGGCCGGAATAGCCTTGCTCTTCACCAAAAATGAGAGCGGTAAATTCAGTAACTTATAATAGAAATTACGCCAACCTGACATAGATAACATGAAGCCTCTTGTTAGCAAAGCGCGGCAAGCATACCAGAAAGTGCCACCAAGATCTGTGGCATTGCAATTTGCGCATCATCCCCAAATTGACGTTAAACATCTCAAAGGGTTCAATTAATATGGCAAATAACGTAACGGGTTTGACTCGTATCATCAAAGCAGCGGGTTATTCCTGGCAAGGATTGCGCGCAGCATGGCAGCATGAAGCCGCGTTTCGACAGGAGTCGATAGCGGCGCTAATCGCGATTGTGATTGCTTGCTGGCTCGAGGTTGATGCCGTAACTCGCGTGTTATTAATTGGTTCCGTGCTGCTGGTTGTGATCGTGGAGATTCTGAATAGTGCCATTGAGGCGATTGTTGACCGCGTTGGTAGTGATTTCCATCCTCTCTCCGGCCGGGCAAAGGATATGGGCTCTGCTGCGGTCCTGTTAAGCATTCTGCTTGCCCTCTTCGTCTGGATAATGTTGCTGTGGCCACTTTTACGATAGCCTGCTCAAAATTCCACAAATCGCTGTTTTTTTGACTCATTTAGGTTTTCAAGCCACAAATACCTGTATATACTCACAGCGACTGTATAAACAACCAGGGGGCGGAATGAAAGCACTAACAGCAAGGCAGCAACAGGTTTACGATCTGATTCGTGATCACATTAATCAGACTGGTATGCCGCCTACGCGTGCGGAAATTGCTGCGCAACTGGGTTTCCGTTCCCCTAATGCTGCGGAAGAACACCTGAAGGCGCTGGCACGCAAAGGCGTAATTGAAATTGTTTCCGGTGCTTCACGCGGTATTCGTTTGATGATGGAAGACGAAACGGGTCTGCCACTCATTGGTCGGGTGGCCGCGGGCGAACCGCTTTTGGCGCAGGAGCATATTGAATGCCACTTCCAGGTGGATGCTGGTTTATTTAAACCGCATGCTGATTTTCTGCTGCGTGTTAGCGGTATGTCCATGAAAGATATTGGTATCATGGACGGCGATTTACTTGCGGTGCATAAAACGCAGGACGTGCATAACGGACAGATTGTGGTTGCGCGTATTGATGATGAAGTTACCGTTAAGCGATTGAAAAAACAAGGAAATACGGTTCAGCTTTTGCCAGAGAATAGTGAGTTTCAACCAATTGTTGTCGACTTGCGTCAGCAATCTCTGACCATTGAAGGTTTGGCTGTTGGGGTAATTCGTAACGGTAACTGGTTATAAAAGTAGTGCAGCTTGCACGCTGATGGTATCGGCGTGCGTTTGAGTGGATGTTTTTGTATCCGTTGCATCCGTTCACGCATCCTCCAATAAAAGGGCATTTCGCGTTCTGAATGCTTATGCGACTCTTTTCCGTAGCTGATAAAAATCTGTGGCGTCTTGCACTACCGATGATCCTGTCAAATATCTCTGTGCCATTATTGGGCCTGGTTGATACCGCCGTTATTGGTCATCTTGATAGCCCCGCGTATCTTGGCGGTGTGGCTATTGGTACGACCGCCACCAGCTTTCTGTTTATGCTGCTGTTATTCCTGCGAATGAGCACGACAGGATTAACCGCGCAGGCATTTGGTGTGGGCAATAAACCCGCGCTGGCACGTGCGCTGATGCAACCTTTATTCATCGCACTGGTTGCCGGGGCATTTTTTGTCCTGTGTAAAGAGCCCTTAAGTCATCTGGCGATCCGTATCGTGGGTGGTAACGGTGAAGTGCTCTACCAGGCTCATCAGTTTATGTCGATAAGGTGGCTAAGCGCACCGGCAACGCTGGCGAATCTTGTGATACTGGGTTGGTTGCTGGGGGTGCAGTATGCGCGTGCGCCGGTGGTATTGTTGGTGGTCGGCAATCTGGTCAATATTCTTCTCGATTTGTGGTTTGTAATCGGGCTGAAGTGGGGGGTGGCAGGCGCTGCTGCTGCAACGGCTATCGCCGAGTATGCCGCTTTAGTGGTCGGGTTATTGATGATTTGGCGCGTGCTCAAACTGCGAGGTATTTCACTGTCGCTACTGTGCCGCAGCTGGCGTGGCGATTTTTCTCGCCTGCTGCGCCTGAATCGCGACATCATGTTGCGATCTTTGCTGTTACAACTCTGTTTTGCTTCACTGACTATTTTGGGTGCACGTTTGGGGAGCGATACCGTTGCGGTGAATGCGGTCTTATTGATGTTCCTCACCTTTACCGCCTATGCTCTCGACGGATTTGCCTATGCGGTGGAGGCCTATTCAGGGGAAGCATATGGTGCCCGTGATGGCAGTAAGTTGCTCAAAGTATGGCATGCCTCTTGTCGGCAAGCGGGATTAGTTGCCCTCTTTTTTTCACTGGTCTACGCCCTGATCGGGGAGTGGATCGTTTCGATGCTGACATCATTGCCGTCGTTGCGCGAGCTGGCTGGGCACTATCTGATTTGGCAGGTGGTTTTACCGTTGATTGGTGTCTGGTGCTATCTACTGGATGGCATGTTTATCGGCGCGACGCGTGGTAGTGATATGCGTAATGGCATGGCGGTTGCGGCATTGGGTTATGGCCTGACGCTGCTGACATTGCCGTGGCTTGGGAATCATGGGTTGTGGCTGGCGGTGATGGTGTTTTTGATGCTTCGGGGGATAACACTTTGGTGGATCTGGCACCAGCATTGGAAAAAAGGGAGTTGGTTCCCCAGCTGATAGACGTAATGCTGTTTTCCATCCGTTGATGATGGGTTCGAATATTGCTAATGCATTCAGGATGTTGTGCTTATTTTTAGTTTCTATTTTGGGATTTTTATCTGCCTTTTCGTCTCATTGCAATAATATGAACTACAATTAAAACTGTAATCAGCAAGTAGACAGCGTTTTCCTCCAACGGAAAAGCGTTCTCTGATATGTAACACCAGAAGCTGTTATCACCTAAGGTAGAGGAATTGAACATGAATAGAGACGAAGCCGGCGGTAACTGGAAACAGTTTAAAGGTAAAGTGAAAGAGAAATGGGGCAAGTTGACCGATGATGATATGACCGTTATCGAAGGTAAACGCGATCAACTTGTCGGAAAAATTCAGGAACGATACGGATATGCGAAGGATGAAGCGGAGAAAGAGGTCAACGATTGGGAAACAACCAATAAAGACTATCGCTGGTAGACGCATATGCCTGTTGTATTTGACGCGGCAGCGTTTTTTATCCGTCTCGGCGTCATTGGCTCTATAGAGAACAGCGTAAGCCTCAGGACGTTACGTCGTGGCTGTATATAGCGCTGTTTAAGCCTTTCAGGACGATGCTCCTACCCAGGCACACGGAGGTGCCGTTTAATATTTCTTCTACTTCTCTGGCGAAGAGTCATTTCTCCCTTACTTACGCTTTATTCGCTAAATGTACCCCTACGCTCCCCCCCACAATGTGGGATCGACGCCGATGCCGATAGTGGCTAGCGACCGCGTTTTTTGCTCACTAAACTATGATCGTGCTGACAATTATCTTGCTGAGCGCAAGACTCAACTTCAACGCAGCCGGCACATAGCCCGTGAGCTTCGATAATACTGTGTCTCAGGTTAAAACCGGACTGATGTGACAGTATTTGTAAGATATCTTCAACGCCCTGAGCATGCCTTTCATCAACTGAACCACATCGGTCGCATATTAACATGGCTGAAGTATGCCGGGGTTCCTCGACATGGTGACAAACTACATAGCTATTATTCGATTCAACGCGGTGAATAAATCCTTGTTCCAGAAGGAAATCAAGTGCGCGATAGACGGTAGGTGGCTTGGCTTGAGGTTCTGAAACGCGCAGCAAATCGAGGAGGTCATAAGCGCTGATAGCTCCATTTTGTTCGCTCATTAATCGTAGGACTTCCAGGCGCTGTGGTGTCAGACGCACATTACGTTGCTGACAGAGTTTCTCAGCCTGTGACAGGATCTGTTCAGGAAGAATAGGACTCATAAAAGATCTCCGCGCCGAAATGAGATGTTATCTTATCACGTACGCAAAAAAACACCGAATGCTACAGGATGCGCTCATACAGTCAACTCGCCGTGATCCTGTTCGCTCGTTGGTAATACCCTACATCGGCCCAATCACTCAGATGCGACTTAATTTCTGCAGGGTACTGAGGCGTGCGATCCGCACCTTGGCTAATTCTGTGATATCCTTGCACACATAATCGTCATTTATTAACCTCCACAGAGTTATCTTTCTTCATGACCCATAATCCCCCTGCAAACCGCTTTTCCATCGCTCCCATGCTTGACTGGACAGATCGCCACTGCCGTTATTTTCATCGTCAGCTGACACAACAGGCGTTGCTTTATACCGAAATGGTGACAACCGGCGCGATCATCCATGGCAAGGGCGACTATCTTGCCTGGAATGAAGAGGAGCAGCCGGTGGCGCTACAGCTTGGTGGTAGCGACCCTGCCGCGTTAGCCCAGTGTGCGAAGCTGGCAGAAGCGCGTGGTTACAGCGAAATTAACCTTAACGTGGGTTGCCCTTCAGATCGCGTACAAAATGGCCGGTTTGGTGCCTGCCTGATGGGTGAAGCTGCGCTGGTAGCGGATTGTATTAAAGCGATGCGTGATGTAGTCGCGATCCCGGTTACGGTCAAAACCCGCATCGGTATTGATGAGCAGGATAGTTATGCGTTTTTATGCGATTTTATTAGTACGGTGGCGCATCAAGGGGGCTGCGATACCTTTATTATTCATGCACGTAAAGCCTGGCTTTCTGGTCTAAGCCCGAAGGAGAACCGCGAGGTTCCCCCACTTGACTACCCACGTGTCTATCAGTTAAAGCGTGATTTCCCACAATTAACCCTGGCTATTAATGGCGGCGTGAAAACCCTGAGTGAAGCACGAAACCACCTGCAGTATCTTGATGGCGTAATGATGGGGCGTGAAGCCTATCAGAATCCCGCTATTTTGATGCAGGTTGATCGTGAGCTATTTGGGAGCGATCGCCCGGAAATTGATCCCGTTGCGGTTGTCAGAGCGATGTACCCCTATATTGAGCGCGAGCTATCCCAGGGGACGTATCTTGGACACGTGACACGGCATATGCTGGGTCTGTTCCAGGGGATCCCGGGAGCACGTCAGTGGCGACGTCATTTGAGTGAAAACGCCCATAAGCCAGGTGCAGGGATTGACGTAGTGGAGCAGGCCCTTTCATTGGTTGCTGATAAGATCCCGATGACAGCCTGATGTTGCTGCTGGGCGCCGTTAATATTTAACCATTTTTTAGTCAGTTTCACCATGCAGGAGTTCTCGGCTTTTATAAAAAGATATATTTTCCAATGCATTAAGGCACACTGTGAGCTGGCATGCTTCTTGTAATAGCGATCCCATATTCTGTTATCTGGAGCTTGCCAAATGGACATCCTGTTTGTGATTGGTTTTTTTTTGATGTTGCTGCTGACCGGTGTTTCCCTGCCTGGCATACTGGCCGCGCTGATGGTTGCCACCCTCTTTATGATTGTCGGTGGGCTGTTAGCTGTTGTTGTAAAAATGTTGCCGTGGCTGATTATGGCGATCGTAGCGGTATGGATTTACCGCGGATGGAAAAATCCAAAACCGCGCGATCGACGCTGGACTTCGTTTTAATAAATCAATGCGTTATGGATATGCAGTGAAAATGGAATGCGCGCTGGATCACAGCATGGCTGTTTGCTCAGCTCTTTACCGCATTTAAACATACTTTTTACTTATATTTTATGTCAGGATAAATGCAGTTGAGTCAAACGTATTCATCGCCGCTGACCCTACAACCAGCGTGAACAATAAAATAATAAAAAAAGGGCTTCCCACGGGAGCCCTTTTTACATGAAGCCGCTAAGGTATCAGCAGGCTTGATCCTTGCGTCGTACGACTCTCCAGCATTTTATGGGCGTGTTGTGCATCGCGGAGCGCGAACTTTTGATTGTCGGGCACATCGACTTTGATAACCCCGCTGGCAATGAGTGAAAACAGTTCACTACTGGCTAATGCCAGTTCCTGACGCGTGGTGACATAACTATGCAGCGTTGGGCGCGTAACGTACAGTGAGCCTTTCTGACTAAGAATGCCCAGGTTAACGCCGGTTACCGGGCCGGAAGCGTTGCCAAAACTTACCAGCAGCCCACGCGGTTGTAGACTGTCCAGCGAGGCTTCCCAGGTATCTTTACCTACCGAATCGTAAACGACGCGCACTTTTTCCCCACCGGTCAGCTCATTGACTCGGGTGACTATATCTTCTTCCCGATAATTGATCGTCGCCCATGCCCCGGCATTTTTTGCTAGTGTGGCTTTCTCCTCGGATCCGACAGTACCAATCAAATGTGCGCCTAGCGCTTTTGCCCACTGACAGGCAATCAATCCCACACCACCCGCCGCCGCATGGAACAGGAACACTTCATTGGGTTGAACTTCATAGGTTTGGCGCAGCAGATAATGTACCGTCAACCCCTTTAAAAAGCAGGCAGCAGCTTGTTCAAATGAAATGGCATCCGGGAGTAAAGCGACTTTATCAACGTGAAGGTTGTGTAATTCACTGTAGGCACCAAGTGGAGATTGAGCATAAACAACGCGATCGCCCGGTTTCACGGTGGTGACTGCCGAACCCACTTTTTTAACGACTCCGGCCGCCTCGGTACCTAGTCCTGAAGGCATTCCGGGCGGTGAGTAAAGCCCGCTGCGGATGTAAGTATCAATGTAGTTGATACCGATTGCCTTATTTTCAACCTGTACTTCCTGAGCGGCAGGATCGTCAAGGTCGATATCCACCCATTGCAATACCTCCGGACCGCCGTGCTGAGAGAACTGTATACGTTTCGTCATGATGACTCCTGTTAACTCCGCGTGATTGATGAGAGGACGTAAAGCACATGAACGAGTATACTTGCGCGTCTCCTCAACTGATTTTCGGTATTGCATTCACTATGGCAGGAAATAAACCCACCAACAAATCGAACGAAACGCGTGACCGCCAGATGGAAGGGCTAAAACTACCGCCTCATTCATTGGAAGCGGAGCAGTCGGTGTTGGGTGGTTTGATGCTGGATAATGAACGTTGGGATAACGTTGCAGAGCGCGTGGTTGCGGAGGATTTCTTTAGTCGTCCACATCGGCTGATCTTTGGCGAAATGCAACGTCTGCTTGAGATGAGCAAACCGATTGACCTTATCACTCTTTCTGAATCACTTGAGCAGAAGGGCGAACTGGACATGGTTGGCGGTTTTGCCTATCTGGCCGAGTTATCAAAAAATACGCCAAGTGCGGCAAACATTGGCGCTTATGCCGATATTGTTCGTGAACGTGCGGTTGTACGTGAAATGATTTCTGTTGCCAACGAGATCGCCGATGCCGGTTTTGATCCGCAGGGACGTAGCAGTGAGGATCTGCTGGATCTTGCTGAATCTCGCGTTTTCCAGATTGCGGAAAGCCGTGCCAATAAAGATGAAGGCCCTAAAAGCATCGATCAGATACTTGAGGCTACGGTGTCCCGCATTGAATCCCTGTATCAAACGCCACATGATGGCGTCACGGGTGTGGATACCGGCTATCAGGATCTGAACAAGAAAACTGCAGGCCTGCAGCGATCGGATTTGATTATCGTTGCCGCGCGTCCGTCAATGGGGAAAACGACCTTCGCCATGAACCTGTGTGAAAACGCGGCGATGTTGCAGGATAAACCCGTCTTAATCTTCAGTCTTGAGATGCCCGGCGAGCAGATCATGATGCGTATGCTGGCATCCTTATCGCGTGTGGATCAGACGCGTATTCGAACCGGTCAGTTGGACGATGAAGACTGGGCGCGTATCTCGGCTACGATGGGCATTCTGCTTGAGAAGAAGAACATGTATATCGATGATTCTTCAGGCCTGACACCAACTGAGGTCCGTTCCCGTGCGCGTCGTGTCTTCCGTGAAAACGATGGGCTGAGCCTGATTATGATCGACTACCTCCAGCTAATGCGTGTTCCTTCACTTTCAGATAATCGTACGCTGGAAATTGCCGAAATCTCCCGCTCGCTGAAAGCATTAGCAAAAGAGCTACAGGTACCGGTGGTGGCATTATCGCAGCTTAACCGCTCGTTGGAGCAACGTGCAGATAAACGTCCAGTTAACTCGGATCTGCGTGAGTCCGGCTCCATTGAGCAGGATGCCGATCTGATCATGTTTATTTATCGTGATGAGGTATATCACGAAAACAGCGATATGAAAGGTATCGCTGAAATTATCCTGGGTAAGCAGCGTAATGGTCCCATCGGTACCGTACGTCTGACGTTTAATGGCCAATGGTCCCGCTTTGATAACTACGCCGGACCGCAATACGACGACGAATAAGTAAAATAAAACCTAAGGGACAGAAACGCTGCTGTCTCATTGGTCCCTTCTTTCAGAGACGTCCGTACCTTTTCGCACGTTGGTGGCGTTATGCAGCAGGCAAGCATGACGCGACTTCTTCTGGCTATTAGAAAATAGTGTTGGACATTACCTGAAAAAATGCGCTTATCTGTAGTGGCTTTGGGCCTTTATTTATTCGTGGATTGGTCATGACCAATATTGATGACTTCGATCTTAAGATACTGACTTTCTTACAAACTAACGGTCGACTTACCAATCAGGAATTAAGTGATTTAGTCGGGCTATCAGCATCGCAATGCTCGCGACGCCGTATTAGCCTGGAGCAGGCTAATTTGATTCTTGGCTATCATGCGCGTCTTTCACCAGATGCCGTTGGGTTGGGAATGATTGGGCTAATAGAAGTACGCCTGATCAATCACACGTCGGAATATGTTGAAAGTTTCCATCGGATGGTTGCCGGGGAATCGGCGATCGTCGATGCCTGGAAAACCACCGGGGATGCGGATTATCTATTAAAGGTTGCCGTTGCTGATTTAGCGGGATTAAGTGCGCTCATTAGCCAACTGGTGGCTGGCCATCAGAGTGTGGCTCACGTTAAAACCTCTGTAGTACTGAACAGGCTGAAGGAAAATGGTTTGATGATGAGCTCCCGTCCTTAATTGTCGCGCTGCCGTTAACAAAATCTGTCGGCATATTAAGGAACAGGAAAGTCATTATTTTTAGACATCTATGTGCAACTTAGCGGTACATCAGTCCGGTTTTGCCTAAAATTGGACAATCAGAAATCTTCGTTATCAATGGGTTAATTCATTGGCACCATCCGGTTGTAATTTGCGCCCCGGATGGTGCGATTTTTTAATGTGTTAAAACTGCGATTGCCGCATGTGACCCAATGCTAACCCGCCTCACCTGTTTTTTCTCCATCTCAAATAACAAACTATCTGATAAATCAGAGCCCAACGATGCTACTGTGGGCATAGAAACGAGATAGCCGTAATGTTTTTGGTTGCGGGGGCATCTGCTTTCCTGCAATCTGAAATGGGGTAAGCAATCCGGGTATCCAGCACCGATAGCGACGGTAGCGTGCACGGTGTAACAAAGAATCATACTGCGCAAAGCGAGATTAAAACTAATTTAGGAGATCTACACCGTGTTTCAAAATGTTGATGCCTACGCCGGCGATCCCATCCTCTCTTTGATGGAGACATTCAAGCAGGATACGCGACCGCATAAGGTGAATTTGAGCATCGGATTATATTACGACGCACAGGGCATAATACCGCAATTGCAGGCTGTCGCGGCGGCAGAAG
Organism: [Pantoea] beijingensis; assembly: GCF_022647505.1. Lineage (NCBI taxonomy): Bacteria > Pseudomonadati > Pseudomonadota > Gammaproteobacteria > Enterobacterales > Erwiniaceae > Erwinia > [Pantoea] beijingensis. The sequence continues at coordinate 3,724,555 of NZ_CP071409.1, read as the reverse complement.
AGCGTCTGAATGCACAGCCGAAAAGTGCTTCACTCTATTTGCCGATGGAAGGATTGCTCTCTTATCGTAATGCGATCGCGCCCTTACTGTTTGGTGCCGATCATCCAGTACTTAAAGCCGGGCGTATTGCCGCGGTTCAGACACTGGGTGGGTCCGGGGCGCTGAAAGTTGGCGCTGATTTCCTCAAGCGCTATTTTCCGGATTCTGATGTGTGGGTCAGCGATCCAACATGGGAAAATCATGTTGCAGTCTTCTCGGGTGCCGGCATCAAGGTGCATACCTATCCGTGGTACGATACTGAAACCAATGGTGTGAAATATGATGCCTTTATTGCTCACCTGAAAACCTTGCCTAAGCACGCTATCGTATTGCTGCACCCATGTTGCCATAACCCAACCGGTGCCGATCTGACCGATGCACAGTGGGATGAAGCCATCGAGGTGTTAAAGGCTCAGGAACTGCTGCCGTTCCTTGATATCGCCTATCAAGGTTTTGGGGCAGGTATGGAAGAAGACGCCTATGCCATTCGTGCAATTGCAGCAGCAGGCTTGCCTGCGCTGGTGAGTAACTCTTTTTCTAAGATCTTCTCGCTTTACGGTGAACGTATTGGTGGTCTCTCCGTCGTGTGTGTTAACCCTGAAGAAGCAGAACGGGTTCTGGGACAGTTGAAAGCCACCGTTCGCCCAATCTACTCCAGCCCTCCAACGTTTGGTGCTCAGGTTGTTTCCTGTGTATTAAACGACGAAAAGCTCAAAGAGAGCTGGCTGGCCGAAGTGGAAACCATGCGTTTGCGTATTCTTGAAATGCGTCAGGTCTTTGTGGACGTGTTGTCTTCTGCTATCCCTGGCAAAAACTTCGATTATCTACTGAAGCAGCGCGGCATGTTTAGTTACACCGGTTTGAGCGTTCAGCAGGTTAATCGTCTGCGCGAAGAGTTTGGTGTCTATTTGCTCGGTACTGGACGCATGTGTGTGGCAGGTCTGAATGCTAAAAATGTTCATCAGGTAGCGGAAGCCTTTGCTGCGGTGATGTGATTATGTCGCGATTTTGACTGAAAACAGCAGGCGTGGCCTGCTGTTTTTTTATCTATACTTAAACCGCATCTATGCACTTCGGGCACATCATTGCAATGCTCTTGGGGGCAGGTAAATTGCCGCCACTACGCGGTATTGTCGGTCGGTGCCTCCAGCAACTCGAATCATTAACTCTACAGACCATCTGGCAAAAGGGGCATACAGATGTGGTATCAGCAGACCATCACGTTAGCCGGAAAGCCGCGCGGTTTTCATCTGATTACCGATGAAATCATCGGACACTTGCGGCGGCTTGGTGATGTTCAGATAGGTCAGCTGCATTTACTGCTGCAGCACACCTCGGCGTCACTCACACTGAATGAGAATTGCGATCCCAGCGTTCGTAGCGACATGGAACAGTATTTTTTGCGGCATGTTCCAGAAAATGCGCCTTATCAACATGATGACGAAGGTGCCGATGATATGCCTGCCCATATCAAGTCGTCATTGCTGGGGGCTTCACTGGTATTGCCGATTAGCCGTGGACGTTTGTTACTGGGCAGGTGGCAAGGTATCTGGCTTGGCGAGCATCGCAATGACGGCGGGCCGAGGCGGATTGTCGCCACGATACAAGGGGAATAGCATGAATATCTCTGATTTATTATCTTATTGTATGAATAAGCCAGGTGCAGAACAGAGCGTACACAGTGACTGGAAAGCCACGCAAATCAAGGTAGATGATGTGCTTTTTGCCATGGTGCATGAGATGGAAGGGCGACCTGCGGTTTCGCTAAAAACAACACCCGCGTTGGCCGATTTGATGCGTGAATCCCATAAAGATATATTGCCAGATGAACATCTGAACAAGTCACACTGGAGTACCGTTTTCCTTGACGGTAGCCTGAAGGATTCCCAAATCTATTATCTGATAGATGCCTCTTTCCAACAGGCGTTAAGCACCCGTTCTGGCGGTGCTTAGTCGTATTCGTACACGTCTATTGCTGGGTTAACACAGGTGGACGTGTTGCCTGCCCCCCGTGTTTTGTATGCTGCCACTGGGTGGCGTAATGCATCTGTGTTAAGGGTGGGACAGAACAGAGAAGAGGTGGCGATTAAGTGTCGTAAGAGGAGAGGGCGTTGTTTTACGGCAATTTTAATATGGGCTGGCGAATGTGAATATCACAGGATACAAGGATCTTAAGCGGGGCTGGATAAACTCAGCCCCGCAGGTGACTATTTTTTCAGGAGTGGTTTCAGGAAACGTGCGGTGTGAGATTGCTCGCACTCTGCAACGGTTTCTGGTGTGCCCGAAACCAGAATTTCGCCGCCGCCGCTACCGCCTTCAGGGCCCAGATCGACAATCCAGTCGGCCGTTTTAATCACGTCCAGGTTGTGCTCGATAACCACAATGGTATTGCCCTGATCGCGCAACTGGTGCAGCACTTCCAGCAATTGCTGGATATCCGCGAAGTGCAGGCCGGTGGTGGGTTCATCCAGGATATACAGTGTTTGGCCCGTACCCCGTTTGGACAACTCACGCGCAAGCTTCACGCGCTGTGCCTCGCCACCGGACAACGTGGTTGCTGACTGACCCAGACGAATATAGGACAGGCCGACATCCATCAGCGTTTGTAACTTACGCGCCAACGCCGGAACGGCATCAAAGAAGTCACGGGCTTCTTCGATGGTCATCTCCAGCACTTCGTGGATACTCTTGCCTTTATATTTAATTTCCAGCGTTTCGCGGTTATAGCGCTTGCCTTTACATTGATCGCACGGCACATAAATATCGGGCAAAAAGTGCATCTCAACCTTGATCACGCCATCACCCTGGCAGGCTTCGCAGCGCCCGCCGCGCACGTTAAAGCTAAAACGGCCCGGATTGTAGCCACGAGCACGCGCTTCAGGCACCCCTGCGAAAAGCTCACGCACCGGCGTGAAAATACCGGTGTAGGTTGCCGGATTTGAGCGTGGGGTGCGGCCAATTGGGCTCTGATCGATATCGATCACCTTATCGAAATTTTCCATGCCGCTTACGCTGCGATAGGGTGCCGGTTCCGCAATGGTCGCTCCGTTGAGCAGGCGTTGGGCGATAGGGAACAGCGTATCGTTAATCAGCGTCGATTTACCGGAGCCTGAAACGCCGGTAATGCAGCTGAATAATCCGACCGGGAGCGTTAAGGTCACATCTTTAAGATTATTACCGCGTGCGCCAACCAGCTTCAGAACCTTGTTCGGATCGGCGGGAACGCGCTGCCGGGGAATCGCAATTTCGCGTTTACCACTGAGGAATTGCCCGGTCAGCGACGCTTCTGTTGCCATAATATCGTCGACGGTGCCTTCGGCCACGACCTGGCCTCCGTGGACCCCCGCACCAGGCCCAATATCAATCACATGATCAGCGGCACGGATAGCATCTTCATCATGCTCAACCACAATGACCGTATTGCCGAGATCGCGCAGATGAACCAGTGTTTCAAGCAAACGTTCGTTATCACGCTGATGCAGTCCAATGGAGGGTTCATCCAGCACATACATTACGCCGACCAGACCAGCGCCGATCTGGCTGGCCAGACGAATACGCTGCGCTTCTCCACCTGATAGTGTCTCAGCGGAGCGTGACATCGAAAGATAATTCAGACCGACATTGACCAGAAACTTCAGGCGATCGCCGATCTCTTTCAGCACTTTCTCCGCAATTTGTGCGCGTTGGCCGCTGAGCTTCATGTTCTGAAAAAATGCCATGGCATGACCAATGCTCATATCTGAGATGGTCGGTAGCGTGGTGTTCTCGACGAACACATGGCGCGCCTCACGACGCAGACGGGTGCCTTCACAGCTGGTACACGCGCGATTGTTGATAAATTTCGCTAAATCTTCACGTACTGCCGCTGATTCGGTCTCTTTGTAGCGACGCTCCATATTATGCAGCACCCCTTCAAAAGGATGACGTCGGACTGAAGTATCACCGCGATCGTTAATATATTTAAATTCAATGTTCTCTTTACCTGAACCGTAAAGGATGACCTTTCTGACGCGTTCATCGAGGGTATTGAACGGTGCTTCAACGTCGAAGTTGAGGTGTTCCGCTAACGATCTCAGCATCTGAAAATAGTAAAAATTACGACGATCCCAGCCGCGGATGGCACCGCCTGCCAGCGATAATTCAGGGTTTTGTACCACGCGATCCGGATCAAAATATTGCTGAACCCCTAAACCGTCGCAGGTTGGGCAGGCACCGGCTGGGTTGTTAAACGAGAACAGGCGTGGCTCAAGCTCGCTCATGCTGTAGCCGCAGACCGGGCAGGCAAAGTTTGCTGAGAACAGCAACTCATCGGCCTCGGGATTATCCATATCGGCAACGATGGCGGTACCGCCGGAGAGCTCCAGCGCGGTTTCAAACGATTCAGCCAGGCGCTGGGCAATATCATCGCGGACTTTAAAGCGATCGACGACCACTTCAATAGTGTGTTTTTTCTGGAGTTCAAGCTTGGGCGGATCGGACAGGTCGCATACTTCGCCGTCAATACGTGCGCGGATATAGCCTTGTGATGCGAGATTCTCAAGGGTTTTAGTATGTTCGCCCTTGCGGTCCTGTACCACCGGCGCCAGCAGCATCAGGCGTTGCCCTTCGGGCTGCGCTAATACGTTATCCACCATCTGACTAACGGTTTGTGCGGCCAGCGGGACATCATGATCCGGACAGCGCGGTTCACCCACGCGGGCAAACAGCAAGCGCAAATAGTCGTGGATTTCAGTGATGGTTCCGACGGTGGAACGCGGGTTGTGCGATGTTGATTTCTGCTCGATAGAAATCGCAGGCGAGAGGCCTTCGATATGGTCGACATCCGGTTTCTCCATTAAAGAAAGAAACTGGCGCGCATAAGCAGAAAGGGATTCCACATAGCGGCGTTGTCCTTCAGCGTAAAGCGTATCGAACGCCAGCGAGGATTTACCGGAACCCGACAGGCCGGTGACAACGATCAGTTTGTCGCGCGGGATGATCAGGTTGATGTTTTTCAAATTATGGGTGCGGGCACCCCGGACTTCGATCTTATCCATTCACATTTCCCGGATTAACGCAGACCTCACCGTGCTTTTTTCCGGCACGGCCAGAACGAAACGTATTATTATGACACAAAAAAACCTGAATGAATATCCAGTGTTTGCTTGCAACACTGCAACTGGACGACAGGTTTATCGATGTTGATCGGGAAGTAGGAACTGACCCTATGGCATGGTAGAATTTAGGGTTTACACTTCAGTAAATACTCATCAGGAGACACCAACATGGCCAGCAGAGGCGTTAACAAAGTGATTCTTGTCGGAAATCTGGGTCAGGATCCGGAAGTCCGCTATATGCCAAATGGGGGTGCAGTTGCCAACATTACGCTGGCCACGTCCGAAAGCTGGCGTGACAAGCAGACCGGCGAAACCAAAGAGAAAACCGAGTGGCACCGCGTTGTGCTGTTCGGCAAATTGGCTGAAGTGGCGGGAGAATATCTGCGCAAAGGCTCGCAAGTTTATATCGAAGGTGCACTCCAGACGCGTAAATGGACCGATCAGGCTGGCGTAGAAAAATACACCACGGAAGTCGTGGTCAATGTCGGTGGCACCATGCAGATGCTGGGTGGACGTCAGGGCGGTGGTGCTCCGGCGGCAGGACAGAGCAACAATAACAATGGTTGGGGACAACCCCAGCAGCCTCAGGCTCCGCAGGGGGGTAACAACAACCAGTTCAGCGGGGGGGCGCAGTCACGTCCTCAACAGAGCAGCGCACCAGCAAATAACGAACCACCGATGGATTTTGATGACGATATTCCCTTTTAATTTAAAGGTGTATTTAAAACTAAATAACGACCTCAGGTTTCCCCTGAGGGTTATACGTTACGGGTGTGTTTGTGGTTAGCTCCGCCTACACCCCGTAATGGGTTTAAACCTCGAAAGAGGGGCTGTGTCGATCAACAAAAAGCTGGTTGTCGATAATCCCTCTACTTCGCGCCAGCCCTTGCAAGATCTATAGGGTAAACCATGATTATCATCATGGTATCAGTCGTATCAGGATTAATGTCTGTTCTGAGCCTTCCACCCTGTAACGCGTGCTTTTTCCAACCACATTGACCTGCCGGATACATCTTCTATCTAAGGGAACTGTTTCTGCCTTTTTTCCACTCAGATAGTTCAACGTCTATCGAGGGTGGTCCCTGTGCAAATTACGTCTTCTAAACCTGGCATTGACAGCTACGGTAATACAGATTCTGGTTCCCCTATGTTCAATCCACCGGCTGCAAATGAGGGGAACCTCCCCAGTCCGGGTAACACTATTCGGTTCGGTCAAACAGAACTCGCTGACACGGGTGATACTGGTGGCAAAGGGGAAACGGGTGAGGGGGCGACTGGAGGGACAGGGACGCTGATAAATGACCTGACATCGTTGATTAACGGTTTCCTGAAAAAAAAGGGCGATCCGGCGAATAATAATATCAGAATAGCCATGCCACCAGCGTCCGGGCAAGGTAACGATGCTGCAGCGCCATTGGCAACAAACAGGGTCGTAGTGCCCGAAGAAGATGGGGAAGATGGCTATACGCCTCTCCCTCAGACAGCAAACAGAGCCGCAGTGCCTGGGCAAAGTGGTGAAACGCCTCCCCCTCTGACAGCAAACAGAGCCGCAGTGCCCGGACAAAGCGGTGATACTGCCCCCCCTATGGCAGCAAACAGATCCACTGGGCCTGGAAAAATTGATGGCGATGTCGCCGATCTGACGGCAATCAGGCTCACTGCACAAGAAGCCCCTGCTGGCGTTTCAATCGGCGTGGAACCAACACTGCATTCCGAAGACACTGATGCTATCGATAACTCAAAATACTCGTCCCCGGATGAGTTGAAAAAATACGATGCGCTGGTGGCTAATCTGCCGCCTGAAGAGCGCTTGCAGGCGGAAAAAGAGATGAATCGCCCGGTCGCTGCCGCCAAAATGGCAGCAGAGGGCGGTGCGGATGCCGATCGGGCAAAAGCTTTTATTGATGCCAATCCGGCGTTGAAAATAGCGACGGATACCGGACAACACGGGGATAAGCCGGACGGTAAAACCAGCACCAACGATTACAAGGCATTTGCATCAAATATGGAAAAAGCCCGTGATGCGGCGACCAAAGATATTAGTGATTATCAGAGTGCTCATCCAAATGCGGATCCCCAGTCGTTGCAGATGGTGATCTCCGCCGCGACGCTCAGAGCAAACGAGCCGCTGATAAGATGTGGCGCGCAGGATAAGGATGGCAATGTTGATGCCTGTATCACCGGTGACGCACTAAAAGGTATTTTGGACAAGAACCCAGGGCTTTCAGCTGTGCTGCGGCAATCAACCAAAACGTTCTCTCAGCCAGGTTTTCTTAATTTACTCGATCAGGGAGGTTTGGAGGGGAAAGCGTTGGCACTGCATAACCCGGATAAAAAGTTTAACTCGGGTAATATTGACGCATGGATTAAGTCACAGGCCCCCACCAGTGGCGGTGAATTTTCCAGCATGATTAGTGATGCTGCAACGCTCAATGCCGTTTCAGACGTCGATATCAGCAAGCTGAACGAAGATATTTTTAATAATCCGCAAAATTATACCGGGGAGCAAAAAGCGGCAGTGATGGTAAAACTGCAGCAGACAGCGGGGCAGGTTGAAGGCGGCAGCTCGCTACGGCACATTGATAAGACAAGGCAAGCACTGCTGGAAAAAATCGCTCAGCTGCAAGCCGATCCTGACGTGAAAAGTTACCTTAATCAGGCCGTACCGGCGTCAGAGAAAAATATGATTGCCGGCGATCCTGCGCTTAGTAAAGCCGTCAGCCAGCGTTATGACGATGTAACATCCGGTAAGGCGCTCGAACAGGATATGCATGCTGCCCGGGATAAAGCTGATAACGCCAATAAAGGTAAGAAACCGGAGGATGCGGAGCCGGTTGATTATAGCGTGGCTATGGCCAACATTGATGCCGAGCTGAAGCTGCAGGGTGATTTAAAAGGTGCAGGTGCCAATGTTCCTACACTTGAGGGGCTTATTAACAGCCACTCGGATCTTAAAGGCGATATTCGAAATTCATATGATGAAAGCTTTACGAAAGGCAAAGCCGCTGAACGGGGTCTGAAAGATAATCCAAAAGGCGACGCTGAAAAAATCCTGTCAGACGTTGACAAGAAAAAAGCCATCTATGAAGCGGCAATCCCTGATAGCGCTACGGCTGCTTCAGAAGAGGGCTATGCCAGCTCAACAATGAAAGCATTAAGTTCTACAAAGCCGGGAATGGGGCTGATAAATAAGCTTAAAGATACTGGGGTGCTTCCTCACGATATCGATCCGAAGAACATGTCCGGTAAAGAGTTATATACCCATCTGCGCGAGGGGGTTGAGCGGAAAATTGGCCCTACAGGGATGAACTTTGCTAAACAGGCTTCACATATAGGTGGCGGTGCATTGAGCGTCATCGGTCTGGCATCCGTTGCAGAGCAGCTCAAATCGGGAGATAAGCTCGGAGCAGCCCAAAGTCTTTATGATGGCATCAGGGGGTCTGCTGAGGCTGGATACCGTGGCGCGGCGAAGGTGCTGTCAAGAGAGGCATCTTCTGGGTTAGGCCGAATGGCGGGTTCTGCCATCGGACGCGTAGTGGGTACTGTTGCCGGAGAAGCTGCCGGTTTTGCAGCCGCAGAGAGTCTTGGTGCGGCGGCTGGGCCTGTGGGCTGGGTTGTTGATGCGGCACTGAGTATTGCTTTGATCGTTAAGGCGATTGTTGATGCTGTTCATAAGCACAGGGATCAGAAGACTTTCGATCATAACGTTGATCCAACGCTAAAACAGTTTGGTATTCCGACACCGAGCTAACTGCCAGGCATGACGCCATATAAAAATGCAGAACAGCCTGCCGTGAGGCAGGTTGTTCATCGCGGCGTATTTTTGTGCGTTTAACGGATTGCTATTAAGGTATTAGATTTTTTAATTTCCCCGTTTGGTTCTGAGCATTTCTCCGAACCCTTTCCAATCAGACTGCCGCTATTTTATAAAAACAGCTCATTAAGATATTATTTTTCAGGAAGGCCTTCTGCTACGTTAATGCTTATTTTTTCTGATTATCGTCGTCAGTTAATGTGTGAGGATGTTGAAGCTGCGGGTTAAATAAATTTTATAAGAAGGGCTGAATTAAAATGTATATGGGTATTTTTATAGGGTGGCTGGATATCGCTTTTTGGCTTTCATTTGATATGTATATGCATTTTATTTTTTAAATCATGCATGAGCGTCTTTATTTTATTTTGTAAGTGGGGGTATGTGGCAATGCCATCATTGTGTGTAGTTTTTTTAATCCTGTATGGAATCCTGTTGTTGCATATTGTATTGTTTTTTAAGGGTTATTATATTTTATTTTTATTACCATCAGATTAAATTTTTGATCTGTTTAGGATCTAAATAATAATCTGATGGTGTTTTACTTTACGTTGGCTTAAACGGCCGGACTTACCAATCTGGACGGTAAGATGCAGCTGCCATTACAGCCTGTGCAGCAACAGCAGAATAAATAACGGCAGTTACAACAGCAGATTTAAAAGCGATTTTAGCAAATTTCATTTTTATTTCCTTAATAACTGGATAGTGGAGATTAATTTTTAACATCTCATCGGTAGGGATGCAACCGTAATAAATTGGAAAGTGAAAGTAAATCTATAGTATTAAAAATCATGCTTTTTACCTGTTGTTTTAATTAGAATTTATTTTCTTATGGTAAGTAAGGTGTAATTATATTGAGAGTATTCCTAGTCATTTATTTCTGCTTTATTGAACATAGGATCTGCCTCGCTATCGGGATAACAAGGTTAGAGCAAAAAATTGTTTTTCCTCTTCCCTTTGCGTGACGTCGTTTTCCTCTTTTAAAGAAAACGACGAAAGGTAAAGTGAGTCTGCGATCCTGTCCAGATATCGGTTGCTAAAGGCATAGCAGCCACCTTAAGCAAAAAAGTACTGAGAGGAAGTCAAAGAGGGGAATCTGAAGCCGGTAAATCATGTGTTGTATGGGAGGGATACAGGCCGTTTTCCATTGCGTAGAGTTTGACCAGACCAAGAAGAGAACTTAAGAACGGCGTCTCTATCGCGGTTATGATGCCTAATTCATGTATCGAGCTTAAAAGCGCATCAATTTCTAACGGGCGTTTTGCCCGGGAGTCCTGCAACATAGAGGTGGTCATCGCGCCCATACTCTTTGCTAACGTCAGCAGTTCTTCAACCGATTGTTGCGGATTGATATTGAGTGCGTTTCCAATGCGCTCGGCTTCCCGTATCACATTGCTAACAAAAGGGAACAGGAGTTCATCATTAAGGATACGATCAGTTGTGGCGCCAGTTAAGGTACCGATGGGGTTCATGGTCATATTACCCCACAACTTATACCAGACATCTTGATGGATTTTAGGAGAAATCCTGGCATCAATGCCTGCGTGGTTCAAAAGGGCGACCAGCCGCTCATTTCGTTCACTACTATTACCGAGAGCCTCTCCCAATACCAGTACGTTACCTTTATGCAGGCGTGATACGGCCAGCGCTTCCCGGATACATGAAACATGTACTACACCACCAATGACTGATTCAGCTGGCATCGCTCGCAAAATGCTTCCGTCAGGATCGATACTGGTGAGAATACGTTGCGAGAAAGGTGCAGACAGGCCACGACAAAACCACCAGGGAATACCATTCTGCAATGAGACAGCCACCGTGTCTTTTTGCATTAGCGGTGCTATCTTTCGCGCCACGCTAGCCATTGAGTGAGATTTAACCGTTACAAACACATAATCCTGATGGGGCAGTTCGGCAGGGTCCTCGTAGCAGGCGACATTAACATTATGCGTCACTGTGCCCTCATGTAGCGTAATCCCCTCCCGTGCAATAACCTCGCGAGTCTGCCCTTGAGCAATGGTGATCACCTCATGCCCTGCTTGTGATAGCTTAACCGCCAGCCAGCAGCCAATCGCACCCATGCCATAAATACAAACTTTCATATAACTTCCCCTCTTACTGGAAACCTCGATTCAAGCACAGGATGTCTTAGCTAAAAAAAGATAAGGGTATCCCCACATCTTAGCGACATGCATTTATGTAAAAAAATAGCCGGATCAGGAAACGACCAGACATAAACTCGTTAAAGATGAAAAAGATAACGTACCTGTAAGCGTGGGGCGATGCGCTCTTTGTAACAGAGGGTGTAATGGGCATGAATGAAAAAACATCACAGGCCTTATCGGCGTTTTCATTATGGAAAAAGAGGGGATCCCCGTGCCTGGTCCGGTTGGGTGCTCAGGCATAGCAAGTCATGATGGATGCCTGAACAGAGATCGTTTGGCGTCGGCTTTTGATAACCCGGATAGGATTACAAACGAAAGAGGGAACCGTTTGTAGGGGGACAAAGGGGATCCATAAAGTTATCGTTCTTTACTGAATCCTGGTCTCATCTCATGGAGATTATCATTCAACGATGGTACTAATTCTTTGGTTTAAAAGGGATATTGAGATTTTTTGGGCGTAAAGGATGGCTATTACCACTGAATTTAAGTCAATGCCTTACACAATCTTGAGAGAAAAGATATCGGACTCATCGTGAACTGAAAGTGGCCATTTTAGTGTAAGGGCAATGCAATCTACTGAATTCATGCCTTTCCTCCCTTTCTTCAATAGCTGCAGGGATGGGCCAGTAAAAAGTTGACCAATATCTCATTAATTCTATATTAAAACGGACCTTATTTTTTCTGATAGTTAAGTTATTTCAATTTTTATATTCACCAGATTGGTTAGTCATTAACCAGAAGGGTAGTATAAATAAAGAAAACTTAATGTATCATCAAAAAATGATTTAGCGCTGTGCAGAAAAATGGAGCAGGATTGTGTATTCATGCGATATCTCTAACGCATAGAGAGTATCACATTGATGACAAAAAAAGAGTGGCTGCATAGATTATGATAGTTAACGGAAAGTTGTTAGCATTAGAATGAAGGATTAATAAGAGTAAAGAGAAGATGGCGCTAGTATCATTGCATCAAGAGGACAATAGCGCCAAAATGAGTTGAAAAATAAAGACCTTAAAGAAAGCTATTAAGAATAATGCTAAAAGTAAGATATTATCGCTATCTGAATCATTAGTGGTAATGATGGTGGAAACGACTGAATGCGACTTTTCATTAAATTTCGCTAAGTCAGGGATTCCGGATAAAAAATGTTAAATAACAGTCAGTATCATCCCTGACTATGATCATATTGATAGGGATAATGATAGACGCTGCGGCTGATATCAAGCAGACGGCAGCTTCTCCGCGTGCCGATCCCATAGGTATCCTGAAGAAAATTAACTGCCTGACGTTTGTCATTTGTTGTGAAAAAATTCTTGAGTATGCTTTGCAGCATATCCCTGTCTGAACTGATAGCCTGTAGTTCACGTGTCATTGATTGAAGTTTATCTTCTAAACATTTGATTTTTCTGCCTTCTTCAGAGGATAAACCTGCATATTTTTTTTTCCAGCTGTAAAATGTCGCCTCCGAAATGCCCAGTTCATCACAAATTTCTTTTACCTTTGCTCCACATTCGGAAGCTTTAATAGCGCTGGTGATTTGCTGCTCGCTATATCGTGACTTTCTCATGATTATCTGTTCCTTTCTAAACTATTTGTAGATGAGAATAACCGCAATAATAATTGGTACTAATAATGCGAGATATTATTGCGGTATTTTTAAGTGCGCGATTTTAACTGCATGGCTTAAGTTAAATTATATTTTATAAATAGCATCATGGGATTTGTCTTATTTTATTGATATCGAGATGCGATGACTTTCGATATGGTTTTTTTTGATATAGATTCGTCTCATGCCAGTGCAAACTATGCCAAAGAACTACTGTTCTATTTGATTACATTTTTATCCTGGTGAGAAGGATCTACTTTTCAGCAATGAAATCGATCTCATCAATGTTCTCGTTCTCTACATCACGATTTTATGTGAAGCTCGTCATTTTTTACAGATTTAGCCGTGCCACAGTGATATTGAGAAAGATGGTATTTATAGAGAATAAATGAGGTAAAAAATTCAAAATATTAATAAATAATAATATTACTCCCGAATTTAGAACAGAGAGTGTGTCTGCAGGTCGGAACAGTTCGCGTAATTTATCGGTGGTGTACATGGATGTGTTGAATAGTGAAAGATCGGGAAAATCAAGGATTTCTCAATGAAATATCGTGTAATATCAAATGCAATCTGGATGATGTCTGAAAAAATCGTTTCTGTTTTTGGCGTCATTTTCGTGACATCTTATGTAGCGAAATCTTTTGGCCCTGTAATATTTGGGCAAATGGCGTTTTCAGCTTCACTTTTTTCGGTGGTCCAAACCGCAGCCATTTTTGGTACTGAAACTATCTTGTTTAAACGCATCAGTAAAAGTACACAGAAAGGTATCCGTTTGATGACCATTGCGAAAGAAATGCGTATGGCAGTGCTGTTGCTCCTTTCTTTTCCCGTGTTGGGTTATGTTTGGTTTATGATGTCTCAGAATTTTTTTGCGTTTGCTCTGGCATCATTTTTCTCGGCATTATTCATTACCCAGGATACCTTTAGTGTTTATAACAATGCGTGCCTGGAGTCACGACGTAATACACTGGCTAATGCTACAGGGATGGTCATTGGTTTCACTATGAGTTTTTCCATTGCCTGGTTTAAAATAAGTCCGGCATGGCTGATATTGCCAATTATTTCTGTGGCATTATTCCCATACTTGATTAAGCGTTATCTTTTTTATCAGTCGAATCATGATGACAGGCCTGCTGTACATAACAAGAATAAATATTTTCGTTATTTACTTTATGCTGGTTTGCCTCTGGCGCTTTCCAGTATATTTATTTCAATACAGGTAAAAACAGCGCAATTCTTTTTGGTTGGTGTGGGTTCGGCTCACGATCTGGGACTGTTTACCGCAGCAAACACTATCTCAGCATCATGGATATTCATCCCCATTGCGATTATTACATCCAGTTTCTCTGAAATCTTCAGAGAACGCTCTGATGTCGCGGTGAAGCTTGCTGCCAGGTTACATGGCTATGTTATGGCTGTTTCACTCTTTATGTTACTTATTATTATGGCTTTTGGTGAAAAGATCGTGGTGACTTTATACGGAAATGACTACTTACAATCAGGGAAAATTATAACGGTGCTCTCTATTGCTACCTGCTTTTCTGCAATGGGCACCGTTGCTTATCGTTACATGGTCAAGGAAGGAGGATTTAATTATCTTCTGATTAAAATAGTTTGTCTGATGATAATAAGCCTTCCCGCTTCATGGATATTAATCAAGCAGTTTGGTTTAATGGGTGCTGCATGGAGTGTTTTTATCACTGAGCTATTATCTCTGACCGTTATGAATTATTTTTTCAAAAACGGTGTTATAAAACAGATACACGTTTCCTCAATTAACTACAAAACTTACAAATGAGGTGAAGTATGTTTAATTTTAAAAATGAAATTAAAAGAAGTTTGCATTACTTCATTAAAAAAATGCCTTGGGTTTATCAAGATAAAGTTTATTATTTCTATAAATTCAAAAAATTGCCAAATATACATCGACCTATACTCTTTAATGAAAAAGTGCTGTATCGTAAGTTCATTAATGGAGACTATCTTCGTTATGGCTGGCTTTCAGATAAATATCTGGTGCGTGATTATATTGAAAAGACAATCGGTAAAGACTATCTAATTCCACTTATTTACGAAACTGATGATCCAGCGACGTTGCTTGAGTTAAATAGTTGGAAAAACATCGTTATTAAGCCAAATCATGGTTCGAATATGGTTAATATTCTGCTGGAGGAACCCGATTTTTTGCAGAAACAGCGGATTATCAGCCACTGCAAGACATGGCTACAGAAAGATTACTCCGTTGAGGCCCGGGAGATTCATTATCGATATATAAAGCCGAGGATTTTGGTTGAAAAATATATTGGTGATGGGAAAAAACCGCCCATTGACTATAAATTTCATATGTTTAACCGGAAAGAGGGCGGATTCTTATATGTATTACAGGTCATTTATAATCGGGATCACCCCTCTCTGTCGATGAACTTTTATGTGAATAATCTGTGTGATGTTTTTCATCAAATTCGTGATACCGGGCTGGATATTTCTGAACAATTGCCTGCGTTAACTAAGGCTCTTGAGCTAAGTAAAGTTCTGGCATCAGATGTCGATTATGTGCGCGTGGATTGGTATATCCACGAAAATCAGGTCTATTTCGGCGAGCTGACGTTTACGCCTGGCGCGGGATTGGTTACCGGGCTTGACCGGGGGCTGGACAGGTTAATGGGAGATATGTGGCTCCAGGACCATACGCCCCTGCCGTTATCCGGCACCGATGAAGCGCAGATAAATATTCCAGCGCTGCTAAAAAAAGTGTAATTCAATCCGGCAGGCTGATGTGTTTTATGACTGCCGGCATTGTTCTTATGGTACAGGCCATGTGGCAGGAGACTGGCCCATGACATCAAAGAACGCGTTTTTCGTTAGCTCAAAAAAGTGATTAACGTTTTCGAGGTTCAGCGTAATGCCGAGTAGACCTGTGACGAACCAGCAGGACATACCGATGCCGATCCCACTAAAAATAAAAGCCATCGCATTATGGCGGTGCTGGCGGCACTTAATTTTGAAAGTACTGGCAAAAAACATCATTACTGCACTCAGCAGCTCCCAACGCATAAGTACTACACTGGCCGTCAAGGTGCCCATACATCGCCTCTTCAGATGAAAATACCCTGACACTGAAAACTGGCATCACCATTAAACGTCGGGGGAGTGTCAGGATGGCCCCCTGGCTACGGACATTAGCGTCAATAATGTGATTTGCGTCACATTATATCAGTGGGTTTGAAAATTTGAACAAAATTTACACCCGTAAGGCGCAGGCCATATCTGCAACCCACTTGGGCAAAATGCAGATCAAACGTAAATAAAGCCGGATCATTCACCAGGCTCAGGTTTCAAGACAGTCGGTATGAGACAGAGGATATTCCGCGCTGTTGTCGGGCCGATGTAAGATTGGCTTAATGGAATTGCGGATCGGACCATGACGAGTTGATAGACGCTCGATCGTTTGGAATGAGCAATCCTTACACCGCTATGGTATTGCTCGCCGCAGGGACACATTGAGAAGTGCGCAGAAGCGGCGATGTTTTGCATGAAAAACCAAATCTGCCAGAGGCGAAACGCTAGCTGTTAATCACCGGACAGCACTCACCGTTGGTACGTTGAGCAAAGCTGGCAAAGTTTTCGCT
The DNA here is from genome assembly GCF_022647505.1 of [Pantoea] beijingensis. Lineage (NCBI taxonomy): Bacteria > Pseudomonadati > Pseudomonadota > Gammaproteobacteria > Enterobacterales > Erwiniaceae > Erwinia > [Pantoea] beijingensis. The sequence continues at coordinate 3,708,205 of NZ_CP071409.1, read as the reverse complement.
GCAATCGAAACTGTAAACATGCTGACGCTGTAAGCTCTGGCGGCGCATACTGTGGCGGTAAGCCGTCGGCGTTTGTGAGAACTGTTTGCGGAAAACACGCGAAAAAGTTTGTTGTGAGTCATATCCATATTGCATGGCGATATCAAATACCGGCCGCTGTGTTTTATGAAGCGCCTCTGCGGCCAGCGTCAAACGTCTTTCACGGATGTAACCACCTAAAGTTTGTTTCGTTACGGTACGAAACATGCGCTGCAGGTGCCACTTTGAATATCCTGATTTGGCGGCAACCTCATCGATAGACAAGGTTTTATCTAAGTTCTGTTCAATCCAGTCAGTCAGAGTATGAATAATTTCGTTATGTATCATGTCCTCATCCTTTCCCATGAGATTTTCATTTCATCGTTCTGTTGGTGGTGGAGTATAATTCCTCAAGTTAACTTGAGGTAAAGAGCCAAATGAAAAAAGAACGCAGCTATCCAAAGATGGTGCTGACGCCCGGAGAAGTGGCGAAGCGAAGTGGCGTGGCAGTTTCAGCGCTCCATTTCTATGAATCAAAAGGCTTAATTGCCAGTACGCGTAATGCAGGTAACCAGCGGCGCTATAGTCGTGATGTGCTGCGGCGTGTAGCGATTATTAAAATTGCACAACGTATCGGTATTCCACTGGCGACGGTGAGCGAGAATCTGATGTATGTGCCGGCGGATAAAAGGATCTCGGTAAAAGCGTGGGCTGTGCTTACTCAGCAGTGGCGTGACGAGTTGGACAAACGGATTGCTACGCTAACACGCCTGCGAGATGACCTGGATGGGTGTATTGGTTGTGGCTGTTTATCAATGAGCGATTGTCCGCTACGTAACCCGAACGATCGTCTATCGCAGCAGGGGACGGGGGCTATTTTACTCGATCCTACCATCGGGCATGAATCCTGAAATAGACCTGCCATACTTCAGGTTGTCGGTTTTTTGGCCGGATGACCTATTATTCAGACTATCATTCGCCGTTAAGTACAGGAGCTGCACATGATTACTGTTCATCACCTGAATAATTCTCGCTCCCAGCGTGTGCTATGGATGCTGGAAGAACTGGAGCTGCCTTACCAGATTAAGCATTATCAGCGCGAAGCGACTTTACTGGCACCGGAGTCTTTGAAGCAGGTACATCCATTAGGAAAGTCTCCGGTCATTACGGATGGCAATCGCGTAATCGCCGAGTCCGGCGCTATTTTGGAGTATCTTGAGGGCAAATATGATACGGAATATCGTCTTGCTCTCACAGATGAAGAGGAAAAATTTCAGTCACGGTATTGGCTACATTATGCGGAAGGTTCGCTAATGCCGCTGCTGGTTATGAAGTTGATTTTCAGCCGCATGGGGAAATCGCCGGTGCCTTTACTGTTCCGCCCCCTTGGCGCGGCTTTTGGCAAAGGCGTACAGAAAGGTTTTCTGAATAAACAGATTGTTATACATCAGCAGTTTATTGAACAGCATCTGGCAACTTATCCCTGGTTTGCCGGGCAGCACTTCAGTATTGCTGATATTCAGATGAGTTTTCCTCTTCAGGCACTTGCTGCACGAAGTGGTGTGGAAAATATGCCGCATGCAACGGCATGGCTGAATAACATTCAGATGCGGGCCGCGTGGCAACGTGTCAAACAGCAAGGCGGAGAAGTGAATTTCTCTACGCGATCGTAGTTACCCCGCTACGGCGCGTCGCCACCGTTCGTTAACTTGTCTGCAATTATGATGCAAACAGCAGTTGAAAATGCGGCGATAAAGGCAGGATAATCGTTTGCCTGTTAAAAACACGGTTTTTATACGGCTTTTATACGCGGTGAGGTAATCGTTTGCTTTTTCCTGGTGATGCCCGACCGGGGCTTGTGAAACTCAGACTGGATCAGGGAAGAGATCGTCACCTCGCGTTATCAACAGCATCGTATGCGGATAAATCATAATAAATCTCAGGGGATATTTTGTATGTCAACTTCTTCTCGCCAGCCCGGCGGCTCTCTGGACGCCTGGTTTAAAATCTCTGCACGGGGCAGTACCGTGCGGCAGGAGGTTTTGGCTGGCCTTACGACCTTCCTGGCGATGGTGTATTCGGTCATTGTTGTGCCGGGAATGCTCGGTAAAGCGGGTTTTCCGCCTACCGCTGTCTTTGTTTCAACCTGCCTGGTGGCGGCTTTTGGCTCAATTATTATGGGCCTGTGGGCCAATCTGCCAATGGCGATTGGTTGTGCAATCTCGCTGACGGCATTTACCGCTTTTAGCCTGGTGTTGGGGCAGCAGATTAGCGTACCTGTTGCACTTGGTGCCGTATTCCTTATGGGCGTTTTGTTCACGGTTATCTCCGCAACAGGGATCCGCGCCTGGATTCTGCGTAACCTCCCAATGGGCGTGGCGCATGGTACGGGCGTTGGAATCGGCTTATTCCTGCTGCTGATCGCGGCGGACAGTATTGGTCTGGTTGTTAAGAATCCGGCGCCTGGCTTACCCGTTGCGTTGGGGCACTTTGCGTCTTTTCAGGTAATGCTGGCACTGATTGGCCTGGCCGCTATTTTCGGTCTGGAAAAATTACGTGTACCGGGTGGCATCCTGCTAACGATTATTGCGATCTCCATTATCGGATTGATTTTTGATCCAGGTGTGACCTGGCAAGGTCTGTTTGCGATGCCTGCTTTACGCGATGCGCAGGGGAACTCGCTGGTATTTGGCCTGGATATTCTCGGCGCGTTGAAACCTGCTGTATTACCAAGTGTGCTTGCGTTGGTGATGACTGCGGTATTTGATGCGACGGGCACGATCCGTGCCGTTGCCGGACAGGCCAATCTGCTGGATAAAGATAATCAGATTATTAACGGAGGCAAGGCGCTTACAACCGATTCTGTTAGCAGTATCTTCGCTAGTCTGGTGGGTACCGCGCCTGCAGCTGTTTATATCGAATCTGCGGCAGGAACGGCAGCAGGAGGAAAAACGGGATTGACGGCCGTGGTGGTTGGGGTGCTATTCCTGATCATCCTGTTTATGTCCCCACTCGCTTATCTTGTTCCGGCGTATGCAACGGCGCCCGCATTGATGTATGTGGGGCTATTGATGCTCAGTAACGTATCCAAAATCGACTTTACTGATTTTGTTGATGCGATGTCAGGTTTACTGGCAGCGGTGTTTATCGTGCTGACCTGTAATATTGTCACTGGCATCATGCTTGGCTTTGGCGCATTGGTTATTGGCCGTGTTTTCGCCGGAGAATGGCGTAAGCTGAATATCGGAACGGTAGTGATTGCGGTAGCACTGGTCGCCTTCTATGCGGGGGGCTGGGCGATTTAAACCGGGGGATTGTCCGGGGCGAGGGCTATCTTACCCCGGATAATTTGCTGAATCCGCTGCTGTTGCCAAAAATCGTCTCTATTATCCTCAATCGCACATCCTGTTTTAAATTGGTTACCTTTTTTGTTTTACTATCTTACGAGGCATATATACCTCAGTATTCGTATTTATCACGCCTGCCGGAAGAAGGGGCTAAAGGACAGCATGGAAATCTTTTTTACTATACTTATCATGACGCTGGTTGTTTCTCTTTCTGGTGTCGCCGCGCGTATTATCCCATTTCAGATCCCGTTGCCGTTGGTACAAATTGCTGCCGGTGCATTGCTGGCGTGGCCAACATTTGGCTTACATGTTGATTTCGACCCGGAACTTTTTTTAGTGCTGTTCATTCCGCCGCTACTGTTTGCCGACGGCTGGAAAACACCGACCAGTGAATTTCTCCATCACGGGCGAGAAATCCTTGGACTTGCACTGGTACTGGTATTAATTACTGTAGTGGGAATTGGTTACCTTATTGAGTGGATCGTACCGGGTATTCCGCTAATCGCTGCTTTTGCTCTGGCTGCTGTACTGTCGCCGACTGATGCCGTCGCTTTATCCGGTATCGTCGGTGAAGGGCGTATTCCGAAAAAAATCATGTCGATACTGCAGGGTGAGGCGCTGATGAATGATGCATCAGGTCTGGTTTCGCTCAAGTTTGCCGTTGCCGTAGCGATGGGAACGATGGTGTTTACGGTATCGGGTGCCAGCATTGAATTTCTGAAAGTGGCGATTGGCGGTTTATTAGCGGGGATTGCCGTTTGCTGGTTATTTGGTAAATCGCTACGTATCTTCAGCCGGCTCAGTGGCGACGATCCTGCCACACAAACGGTACTGCTGTTACTGTTGCCGTTCGCCTCCTATCTGATTGCTGAGCACCTTGGTGTATCCGGTATTCTCGCGGCGGTTGCGGCTGGGATGACGATTACCCGTTCCGGCATTATGCGTCAGGCACCGTTAGCGATGCGTTTACGTGCTAATAGCGTCTGGCAAATGCTGGAGTTCGTGTTTAACGGCATGGTGTTCCTGATGTTGGGACTACAATTGCCGGGCATTTTGGAAACGTCTATTGCGCAGGCTGATGCCGATCCTAACGTCCAGCTCTGGATGCTTTTTACTGACATTGTTTTGATCTACGCAGCATTGATGATTGTGCGTTTTAGCTGGCTCTGGATCATGCAGCGTTTTAGCAAGCGTTTTCTAAAAAGCCGCCCAATGGAGTTCGGAAACTATTCGACGAGAGAATTGTTGATCGCCTCTTTTGCGGGTGTTCGCGGAGCGATAACGCTAGCGGGTGTGCTCTCCATTCCGCTGCTGTTAACTGACGGTAAAGACTTCCCTGCACGTTATGAACTGGTGTTTCTGGCAATGGGCGTCATTCTGTTTTCATTGCTGGTGGGGGTGATTTTATTGCCTATCCTGTTGCGCGGTGTTACGGGTATTGATAAATCGGTTAACCGCCGTGAGGTACAGTCGGCGCGGGCGATAATGGCCGGTGTTGCCATTGAAAGCCTGTACAAGATGGAAGAACGCCTGGTGCAGGATACAGAAGAGAATCTTGACCCGGAATTATTAAAAGAGGTGAGTGCGCGCGTCGTGGGTAATTTGCGCCGCCGTGTTGATGGCAAAGACGATGTTGAACGCTCACTCTTTGCTGAAAATCTTGAACGTCGCTTCCGTCTGACCGCCCTGAGGGCCGAGCGGGGCGAACTGTATCATCTGCGTGCGACACAGAAAATCAGTAATGAAACCATGCAGAAGTTATCGCATGATTTGGATTTGTTAGAAGCATTACTGGTTGAAAAAGAAGAGTAATACCGTTGTGAATCATGGGCTCTACAAGGGCCCGTTTTTTTGCTCTCGCCCTCATAATGTGTGTTTCTGGATACTGCAGGCTCAGTGGCCTTGCCTCAACACGCGACTCATTTATATCGCATAATCTCTTATGCATATCAGGCAGGCCGGGCCGAGTCATGAAGCGAAGTTGAGTCGTGAGCTCCCCGTGAGTCATTGACCCATTCCGCCATGAAATGCATGGTCTATTCAGCACGGTGCCAGCGTTGATATTGTTATCCGGCAAGGCTCGATTCATTAGATAACACTAAGAACTTCCTCTCTGTTTTCACTACTAAATGTATAAGGATGAAGAGGGAGAATGAACATGTTTGTTAATAACCGCTTATTTGGCCCGCTTGCAGCCTTGGTTACGGCGAAGCAGGCTAATGTGAAGGCCTGCACTACCGCGAAAAGTGAGAGTAAAAGTGCTCCTGCAGGTTTCACTGCGCTGGGGGGAGCACAGCAAAGTTATCCGGGAAAATGGCGGCCAGAGCAGCGTTTTACACTCTCTTCCGATGAAGACGGTATTATTTTTCGTGGGGAAAAGGCTGCGGCTAATGTGTATAAAATGCCTGCGGCTAACCGTTTTATGCTGTTCCCTGATCCTGGCGCTGAGACTGTCGCAGATAAGTCAGTGGATGTTTCTGCGCATGCTTTTGGCCGCATCACTCTGGCTGATCGGCTGGATATTCATGGTCACGGTTCAACTACCCACGTTGGTAATCTGAATGCTGAACAGATGGCTACCCATCTTATTTCTCACGGATTGCGCGAAGTGGGAATTCTTAAACTCCAGGCCTGTAATTCCGGGAAAAATGGGGGGGAATACCTTTACGGGCTGCGGGAGCACTTAACGCGTCATGGTGTGAAGGTTGGGTATATTACTGGTTATGAGGATGTGTTGTATGATGCACGCAGTTATGTACTGGACTTAAAGTTTGCTCAGGTAAAATGGCCCAACGGGCTGGCAGAAAAAGTGATTCAACCAACGGGGTTGCCTTTTTTTAAAAATGTTCTCGTACCTGCTCATATGAAGCAATCGATCATTAAAGGTAATGTGGACGTTAATTTTACCGGCAGCCGCTACAGCTTACCTCCTGAGCCACTTGATCAGATGATTCTGAAGGCACAAGTCTGCAATCAGAAGGATTTTGCAGAATTATTTTTTGCTGTGAAAACATTGGATAAATCCGGTGGGGAAAGCTTGAGCCTGGCGTTGCTGGGAAATGCGGTAAAAAGACAAGATAGACTTTCTGATGAGAGCCTGCAGTTGGTTCGTTATGTATTATCGGACACCTTGAAAACAGGGAGTCGGAGCACGAAAGTTGCGGTTTGTGATTTAACGAAAGAGATACTGAATACTCCTCTTAATTTATCGCGCCAGGATAAATTATTATTGCTGAATAACCTAAAAAATAACCTCCCCCTGGTCCAGGATCCGATGGCGCTAACACAAGGGTTGTTTTTGCCGCTTGATGAGGTTTATTCCCGGGATTCCCCGGAAAAAAAACAATATATGGCAGAGCTGCAGCAGCAGGTAAACAAATGTACGCAAATAAATGCGTCACAAAAATTAGCGATTAAAGATGTTTTAACGGCAATGCGATAGTCAATCTATACCCTAAATAATTCGAGTTGCATGACAAAGGGCGGCATTTTGCCGCCCTTTGTCATTAGTGACTTTTATGGCTTTGTTCAATCCCTACGCCAGTTTGCGAACGGACAAACTGCGCGCGAAAACGCAGTCGTTCCTCACCACCCGATGCTGAGCTATCGGTGATGGAGAACAGCCAGGTACCAATAAAGGCCGCCAGCATAGAGAACAAAGCGGGATATTCATAAGGATAGATGGGCTTTGCATGACCTAAAACCTGCACCCAAATCGTTGGTCCCAGAATCATTAACACCACGGCCGTCAGCAGCCCCATCCAGCCACCAATCATGGCACCGCGCGTGGTCAATTTTGACCAATACATTGACAATAAAATAATCGGGAAATTGCAACTGGCGGCAATCGAGAACGCCAGCCCGACCATAAAGGCAATGTTTTGATTCTCAAACATAATACCCAGTGTAATGGCAACGATACCCAGAATTAGCACGGTGATTTTCGATACCCGCAACTCCTCCCGTTCACTGGCTTCTCCCTTGCGGAAGACGCTGGCGTAGAGATCATGTGACACGGCGGATGCCCCTGCCAGCGTTAATCCGGCCACGACCGCCAGAATCGTGGCAAACGCGACCGCTGAGATAAAGCCCAGGAACAGGTTACCGCCGACGGCACTGGCCAGATGAACGGCGGCCATATTATTTCCGCCAATCAGCAAGCCAGTGGCATCCTTAAATGTGGGGTTCGCGCCGACTAACAGGATTGCACCGAAGCCAATAATAAATGTCAGGAAGTAGAAATACCCCATAAAGCCGGTGGCGTAGAGCACGCTTTTACGTGCTTCACGTGCATCACTGACGGTAAAGAAACGCATCAGGATATGGGGCAGTCCGGCGGTACCAAACATCAGTCCCAGGCCCAGAGAGAGCGCGGAAATGGGATCGTGTACCAGTCCGCCGGGTCGCATAATTTCCTGTCCTTTCGGATGCACGGCCATGGCCTCGGTGAATAACGTGTTAAAGCTAAATCCAACGGTTTTCATCACCATAATCGCCATAAAGGATGCGCCAAACAGTAACAACACCGCTTTAATGATCTGAACCCAGGTGGTAGCCAGCATGCCGCCAAACAGCACATACAACACCATCAGGATGCCCACCAGCACCACGGCAATGTGATAATCCAGTCCAAAAAGCAGTTGAATCAGTTTACCGGCACCGACCATCTGCGCAATCAGGTAGAGCGCGACGACGACCAGAGAGCCACAGGCGGAAAGGGTACGGATCGGTTTTTGCTTTAAACGGTAGGAGGCGACATCAGCAAAAGTATAGCGACCGAGGTTACGCAGGCGCTCAGCAATCAAGAATAAAATGATGGGCCAGCCCACCAGAAAGCCCAGCGAATAGATCAAGCCATCGTAACCGGAGGTATACACCAGCGCTGAAATGCCGAGGAAGGAGGCCGCTGACATAAAGTCACCGGCCATGGCCAGGCCGTTTTGAAAACCGGTGATATTCCCGCCGGCAGTATAATAATCACTGCGCGAACGTGTCCGTTTCGATGCCCAGTAAGTGATACCGAGCGTAGCAGCCACGAAGACCAGGAACATAATAATGGCTTCGTAATTGGTTGGCTGCTGCTTTACCTCTCCGCTAACGGCATCGGCGGCAAGTGTTGAAAATGAGAGCAGAAGCAGCGCAGCGAATCCTGAGTAACGTAATTTCATCCTTTTACCTCGCTGAGAAGCTGTTTAGTCAAACGGTCAAACTCGCCGTTTGCACGCCAGACATATACTGCCGTCAGTACGAATGAGATGACGATGAGTCCGATGCCAATCGGAATACCTCGTGTAACGTTTGTTCCCCCATGCAGCGGCGTGCCAAGCCAGCCGGGAGCAAAAGCAATGAGTAGAATAAAGCCAACGTACAGCACTAACATAATCAGGGAGAGCACAGTGGCAAAGGTTTGCCGTTTATGGACTAGTTCTTTAAAACGCGCGCTCTTTTCTATCCGCGAATAAATGTCGTCATTCATCACAGTATCTCCAGAGGTAGAGAATGGCCGTATAACGTGTCCGTGGTCAGACTCTTAGAATCCCCTTCCCAAAAGGGGAAGGGGGAAAGGCTTAAGGCATCTTAATGGATTGTTTTTCTTCGACCAGCTTCTCAACAACGCCGGGGTCGGCGAGGGTCGAAGTATCACCAAAATTGGTGGTGTCGCCTGCAGCAATTTTACGCAGGATACGTCGCATAATTTTGCCGGAGCGGGTTTTGGGCAGCGAATCGGTCCAGTGCAAGACATCGGGTGTGGCAATCGGGCCGATCTCTTTACGCACCCAGTTACGCACTTCGGTATAAAGCTCTGGCGATGGCTCTTCGCCGTGATTAAGCGTGATATACGCGTAGATCGCTTGCCCTTTTATGTTATGTGGAATACCGACAACCGCTGCCTCAGCGATTTTCGGATGCGATACCAGTGCGGATTCGATCTCTGCAGTGCCAAGACGGTGGCCAGAAACGTTTAATACATCATCAACACGACCGGTGATCCAGTAGTCACCCTCGTCGTCCCGACGTGCGCCGTCGCCACTGAAGTACATATTTTTGAAGGTAGAAAAGTAGGTTTGCTCAAAGCGATCGTGGTCGCCGAACAGTGTACGAGCCTGGCCGGGCCATGAATCCACAATCACCAGGTTACCTTCACAGGCCCCTTCCTGGGGATTCCCTTCGTTATCCACCAGCGCAGGCTGCACGCCAAAGAAGGGTTTTGTCGCTGAACCCGCTTTTAATTCGGTTGCCCCAGGCAAGGGCGTGATCATAAAGCCGCCGGTTTCTGTCTGCCACCAGGTATCAACAATCGGGCAACGACCATCGCCAATTTTATTGTGATACCACTCCCAGGCCTCCGGATTAATCGGCTCACCTACCGATCCCATAATGCGTAATGAAGTGCGATGGGTATTTTCAATCGCTTTATCACCTTCTGCCATAAGTGCGCGGATCGCCGTTGGGGCAGTATAAAGAATCGTCACTTTGTGTTTATCGACGACCTCCGCCATGCGGCTTGGTTTTGGCCAGTTTGGCACGCCTTCAAACATAAGTGTGGTGGCACCACAGGCCAGTGGGCCATACAACAGGTAACTGTGGCCGGTGATCCAGCCCACATCAGCAGTGCACCAGTAGATATCTTCCGGATGGTGATCAAACACATATTTGAAGGTTGTTGCGGCATACACCAGATAACCGCCGGTTGTATGCAGAACGCCTTTCGGCTTGCCGGTAGAACCTGAGGTATAGAGGATAAACAGGGGATCTTCTGCGTTTACCTCTTCTGGTTGATGGTGAGAGCAGGCACTGTTCATTAATTCATGCCACCAACGATCCCGACCATTTTTCCAGGCAATCTCCTGGCCGGTACGGCGGAACACTACAACGTTGGCCACTGATTTCACATTAGGGTTTTTCAGTGCCTCATCGACATTCTTTTTCAACGGGATCGCACGTCCGGCACGGATGCCTTCATCGGCAGTGACGACTAATTTGGCATTGGAGTCGATGATACGGCCAGCAACGGCTTCGGGTGAAAAACCGCCAAAGATCACGGAGTGTACAGCACCAATGCGAGCACAAGCGAGCATTGCCACCGCGGCTTCAGGCACCATTGGCATATAAATCGCAACAACGTCGCCTTTATTAATACCCAACTCTTTGAGTGAGTTGGCAAAGCGGCATACTTCGCGATGTAATTCACGAAAACTTAGTGTTTTGCTTTCGGTGGCGTCATCCCCTTCCCAGATAATAGCAGGACGATCGCCTCGTTCATGTAAATGCCGATCAAGGCAGTTAGCTGCAAGGTTTAACGTACCATCCTCAAACCAGCGGATGTCGATATTGCCTGGCGCAAATGACGTATTTTTTACTTTGGTATAGGGTTTAATCCAGTCAAGTATTTTGCCTTGTTCGCCCCAGAAAGCTTCGGGATCTTGTACCGACTGCTGATACATCGACTGGTACTGTTGTGCATTGATCAACGTGTTTTCCGCAATATTGGCGGGAACGGGGTGTTTATGTATTTGGCTCATGGCTGGTCTCCTTCAAGATGTTAATAATATGTCAGGAGAAGGTTAATAAAAGAAGGGGGAGAGGCTTTGTTTCTTTTTTGCGCGATAGATCACGGGATTATTCAACGAGATGGAATTTGCAGGGTTATTAATGGGTAGCGTTCAGCGTATGAGGTGAAGAATCCGGGTGTAATGGCAGATCAATGATCCCTTTCCTCACAAAAAACGGTGGCGCTGAAGGGGGGAGTTAATCCAGTACATTTACTTATATTACAATGAGGTTAATCATTTATTATTATAATAGAAAATGAGATTCAAGATGCTAATTAACATTTTATGCTGCTAACGTGCGTGAAGCGTGTGCAAACTCGCTAAAGGTTGTGTTTATGCAACCTAAGGGTTGCATTTATGCGGGTTAAAATGATACTGATTACGCGTTTTTTTGCAGGTATAACCATATATGACTCTCTATTTTATCGGATTACTGTCCGTATCCCGGCAGCGAAAGTTTTCCACATAAGTCATGTGGATGCGGGTTTTTATCAAGGAAATTAAGTGTTATGAAAGGTGTAAAAATTAGCCTTGCCTGGCAAATTTTGATTGCGCTGGTATTGGGTGTTGTTATTGGTGCGATTTTGCATAACCAACCGGGTGAACGTGAATGGTTAGTTGCGAATGTTCTGAGTCCGGCAGGTGATATCTTTATCCATCTGATCAAAATGATTGTCGTGCCGATCGTGATTTCTACCTTAATCGTTGGTATTGCCGGCGTGGGTGACGCGAAAAAGCTAGGTCGCATTGGCGTCAAAACAATTGTTTATTTTGAAGTGATTACGACGATTGCCATCGTTGTGGGTATTACCCTGGCTAATGTGTTCCAACCGGGATCGGGCATTGATATGTCGACGCTGGCGACGGTGGATATCTCTAAGTATGAAGCAACAACGGCACAGGTCCAGAGTGGTGCGCATAGCTTAGTGATTACCCTGATGTCGCTGATCCCAACCAATATTTTCGCCGCGATTTCCAAAGGCGACATGCTGCCGATTATCTTCTTCTCGGTGCTGTTTGGTTTGGGTCTGTCTTCTCTGCCTGCGGAACATCGCGATCCGTTATTAAAAGTGTTCCGCTCGACTTCTGAAACCATGTTCAAAGTCACCAACATGATTATGCGTTACGCACCAATCGGCGTGTTCGCGCTAATCGCGGTAACCGTCGCCAACTTTGGCTTCGCTTCACTGTTACCGCTGGCGAAGCTGGTCATTCTGGTTTACGTCGCTATCCTGTTCTTTGCTTTTGTAGTACTCGGCATTGTTGCGCGGCTCTGTAAATTGCGCATTACAACCCTGATGCGGATCCTGAAGGATGAGTTGATTCTCGCTTATTCAACCTCCAGCTCAGAAACGGTGTTACCGCGCATTATGGAGAAGATGGAAGCCTATGGTGCGCCGAAGTCGATCACCAGTTTTGTGGTTCCGACCGGCTATTCGTTCAACCTTGATGGTTCCACGCTATATCAGAGTATTGCGGCGATCTTTATCGCTCAGCTTTACGGTATCGACCTCTCTATCGGCCAGGAGATCGTGCTGGTACTGACGCTGATGGTCACCTCTAAAGGTATTGCAGGCGTGCCCGGTGTCTCTTTTGTGGTATTACTGGCAACGCTTGGCAGCGTGGGAATCCCGCTGGAAGGTCTGGCGTTTATTGCCGGTGTGGACCGTATTATGGATATGGCACGTACTGCCCTGAACGTTGTGGGTAATGCACTGGCGGTGCTGGTTATCGCCAAGTGGGAAGACCAGTTCGATGCGCGTCAGGCTAAAGAGTACGAACTCAGTCTTAAAACGCAACAGGCCTAAGCTTGCTAAAAAACCCGTCCCTGGACGGGTTTTTTATTGCTAACTCTCTGTAACCTCCTCTTCTTGCTATCCCCCCGCTGAATGAATAGATTCTTCCATTTAGACGCCGCGTTCGGAGTAATAATGAAAATTGACCTCACTAAAATGATCACTGAGGGCCGCAACCCGGCGAGTGAGCACATTGATGAACTGTCCACGGAAGCCATGCTGCAGGTGATCAACCAGGAGGATAAAAAAGTCGCTCCAGCTGTTGAGGCTATTCTGCCGGAGATTGCACGTACCGTTGATGCTATTGCCGCTGCGTTTCGGCAGGGAGGACGGTTAATCTATTCTGGCGCGGGAACATCCGGTCGCTTGGGCATCCTTGATGCAAGTGAATGTCCACCAACCTACGGTACGCCGCGTGAGCAAGTGATGGCACTGATCGCAGGCGGACAGACTGCGATTTTACAAGCAGTTGAAAACGCAGAAGACAGTCGTGAAATGGGCGTGGGCGACCTGCAAGCGATCAACTTCAATGACAAGGATATACTGGTGGGTATTGCTGCCAGCGGGCGTACGCCTTACGTGATTGCAGCACTCAATTATGCGCGGCAGATCGGCGCAACCACGGCGGCACTAACCTGCAATCCCGACAGTGAAATGGCGCAGATTGCTGACATTGCATTGACGCCGGTAGTGGGTCCGGAAGTTATTACCGGCTCATCCCGCATGAAAGCCGGAACCGCACAAAAACTGGTGCTCAATATGCTGACGACAGGCGCGATGATTCGTAGCGGGAAAGTTTACGGTAATCTGATGGTGGATGTTGAGGCGACCAATAAAAAGCTTATTCAGCGACAGGTCAATATCATTATTCAGGCGACAGATTGTGATGAGGTTGAGGCACAGAAAGCGCTAAAAGCTAGCGGTAATCACTGTAAGACGGCCATCGTTATGGTGCTGGCCGGGCTTTCCGTAGATGAGGCAAGGGCGCTGCTGGCAAATAATGGCGGCTTCATCCGGCAAGCGTTAATTCAGGCGCATACCTGATCAGCAGAGTGAGTATTGCTGAAAGGCGGGTAATGTCAGGTTTCCTGAAGAAAGAACGCTACAATATCTATTAATGATTTATCGTAGAGCGCTGGTGGTTAAATAAAATAACCACCAGCGAGAGAGAAGAAAAAACCTGCCAGAACAAAGAGTCCATCCGTTAACAAATATTTCACCTTCGCACTAAAGTCCTGAATTTTGCCGCCGAAAATATAAAAAAAATTTATCAAAATTCGTATAAGCACTTTCTACCTTCAAGGACTTTATCCATGCGTAACAATCAGCCGGTTACACAGCAAGAGTATGCGTTTGATAATGATGCGACATTGATGTCTACCACCGATCTCAATAGCCACATTACCTATGCGAATGATGCATTTATTGAAGTCAGTGGCTTCACGGCCGATGAGATTAATGGTCAACCACATAATATGGTTCGTCATCCTGATATGCCACCAGAGGCCTTTGCAGATATGTGGGCCACGCTAAAACAGGGGGAACCCTGGACGGCACTGGTAAAAAACCGCCGTAAAAATGGTGACCACTATTGGGTGAGAGCAAACGCGATTCCGGTGGTGCGCAAAGGATGTGTGCAGGGATATATGTCAGTGCGAACTAAACCTTCCGGAGACGAAATCCATCAAACCGAAACGCTTTATCGGAAATTTCGTGAAAATAAACGCAAGGGGCAACGTTTTTATAAAGGGCTCATTGTTGATTCTGGTTTTCTGCGTTGGCGATCTGTATGCAAAACCTTGCCGCTGCGCTGGCGCATTCGCAGCCCTTTAATTGCGTTGTTACCCGTCAGCATCACGGGCGTATGGCTACTGAATGCTACGCCTGCTGCGCTGGGAGGGTTTAGTGCCGGAATGGCACTGCTATTAGTGTTAACCAGTTGCTGGCTGGAGCAGCAGGTCTCCCGCCCCGTTGAACGCGTTTGTAAACAGGCGTTAAGTGTGGCGACCGGCGCCAGTCATAAGGTTGAACCGTTGGATCGCGTCGATGAAGTGGGGATGACGCTTCGTGCCATTGGTCAGTTGGGCCTGATGTTTCGCTGGCTGGTCGATGATGTCAGCGGGCAGGCACTCAATGTACTGAGCGCCAGCGACGCCATCGCCGTCGGAAATCATGATTTGAGTCGGCGTACGGAACAGGCGGCGGCTAATGTACAGCAAACTGCCGCGACAATGAATGAAATGACCGCCACGGTGAAAAGTAACACGGCCACTGCTGCCGAGGTCAATATTTTGTCGATCGCGACCAGCCACGCGGCGGTTAAAGGTGGAGAAGCGATGAATGGCATGGTAGCGATGATGGCGGAAATCGCCGAGAGTTCGCGTCGAATAGCCAATATTACCAGCGTGATTGATGGTATTGCTTTTCAGACCAATATTCTGGCACTCAATGCTGCGGTGGAAGCCGCCCGTGCAGGCGAACAGGGTAAAGGTTTTGCTGTGGTCGCAGGTGAAGTTCGCAGCCTGGCGCAGCGTAGCGCCACCGCCGCCAGTGAGATCAAAAATCTGGTCGAAACCAGTTCACTGCGCGTGCAGTCAGGCGCTGAGCACGTTAACGACGCGGGAAAAACCATGGCGGATATTGTCTCCCAGGTTCAGAATGTCACCGCGTTAATCGCGCAAATTAGCGCCGCGACTGCCGAACAATTAACCGCACTGAGCGACGTTAGTCTGGCAGTAGAGGAGCTGGATAATATTACTCATCAAAATGCCGTGCGGGTTCAGGAAGGGGCGAAAGCTTCAGGCCGCATGGCCCGGCAGGCTAATCGATTGGTTGAGGCGATCAGCGTATTTCGCTAAAGCGGCCCGGCTGATGGTGGTTGTATCGGCTTTCACTCTGGTATTCAGTGAGATGCCACGATTTGCGAAAAAATATCGGAATTATTTCAGCAATACACCATATTGCGGATTAAATTCGTCAAAAATCGGCAACGCGGCGGCTCCCAGTGCTGCCGTATCGCTGCCGGTCATACCAACCTTTACTCGCATATCATCCAGATAACGGCTGCGGACGGAGCGATAAAGCGGGAAAAGGCGATTAACCATTTTCCGTAATAGGGGTTGAGGCATCATACCGCCGATAATCACCGCTTCGGCATCGAATATGCACTCGATCATATTGATTGCCTGGCGTAATGGTGGCAGCACGCTATCGATCCAGTCGTCAAAACGTGCAGGATCCACGTTAAGCAAAAGATCGTCGGGCAGAGCCGTCATTGGATCCAACCCACAGTGTTCATACGCCGCTTGTAGTGAAACGTAACGCTCCAGGCAGCCACGGTTACCGCAGTAACACGCTTTGCCATCGGGTTGAACCACCACATGCCCGATTTCACCGGCATTATGCGCATGGCCGGTATAAATATGGCCGTTGGTAAAGATCCCTGCACCCAGCCCTGTGCCGATATAGAGATACACGAATGAGTTTAGCTGGCGTGCTACGCCATGGAAGCGTTCGCCAATCGCGGCAACGGTAGCGTC
Organism: [Pantoea] beijingensis; assembly: GCF_022647505.1. Classification (NCBI taxonomy): domain Bacteria; kingdom Pseudomonadati; phylum Pseudomonadota; class Gammaproteobacteria; order Enterobacterales; family Erwiniaceae; genus Erwinia; species [Pantoea] beijingensis. Next base: position 3,691,952 of record NZ_CP071409.1, on the reverse strand, counting down.
ATTCTCAAGCGTCACCGGCAATCCGCATGCGCGTGCCAGGTCGGTTTCTACATCAACATTCTCCCAGCCGTGTAGCGTCGTTGGACCCTGCGAAGATATGCCCTCCACGCCGAAAGGGCCCGGCATTACAACGCCAATACCTAACACTTTGCGCCAGTGGTTCCCCAGTTGCTGTTTGATCTCTTCAAGCAGTGTGACAATCAGCTCTAAGGTTGCACCCGGCTGGGGCTTCTGCACCATCACAAGGCGACGAAAATGGACCTCGCCAGTCAGGTCCACCAGAACGATCAATAACGTTTGGTGATCCAGATGAATGCCAATCGACCAGGCACTGGCTGGATTCAGGGTGATCGGGATCGCGGGCTGGCCGCGTCCGCTCCCCTTACGTGGCGAGTGGGAAGAAAGCATACCGGCCTGCTGCAATTCGGCAACGATATTGGAAACCGTCTGTGGCGTCAGCGCGGTTAAACGCGCCAGTTCAGCACGCGTGAGTTCGCCGCTAAGGCGGATGGCTTCAATAATGACGCGGCGGTTATGGGCGCGTGCATGTTCAAGATTGGTTCCCGAGGTTCCCATTAGCGATTTCCCTGAAGAGACGCAGCCCAGTATGTGATCGCGGTTACGGCCAATCAAACGAATTCTTTGATCCCGTGCGCATTTTCCTACACACAGATTGTGCAATTCCTCACCATCGGTCAGAGTGAATCGGCACACGATAAAGTGATGGTTATCTAGCCTGGCATGCGACTTGCTTTATCACCTGCGCATATCGTCAGCCAGTAAACCGTTAAACACTAATTTCGACCTCCATTAAATCAATCAAATTGATTTAATAAATCGCACATCATCGCAGCGTTATCGGAGAGAAAGAATGAAAAGTCTATTTAACCCACGCCTGACCAGCTGCATGCTGGTCCTGCTCGCCGCGACCGTTTCGGCTCAGGCCATCGCGAAGACGCAGATCAACGCGCTCTTTATGACCCAGGCGGCGTATAGCGAAAATGACATTCGCGCAATGGCCAGTGATTTCGAGAAGCAACATCCTGATATCGCGGTCAATCTGGAATTTGTACCGTATGAAGCTCTGCATGACAAAATCGTTGCTGCGCGTGGGGCGGGTAGCAACGGTTATGATGTTGTGCTGTTTGATGCGATATGGCCTGCCGAATTTACCCGTTTTGATTTACTCCAGGATGTTTCTGCGCGCATTAACGCTGAAGACAAATCTAAAATCTTTCCCGGAGCGATGAATACCGTGATCTACAAGGGAAAAACGCTTGGCATGCCGTGGATCCTCGATACCAAATATCTCTATTATAACAAAGCGATGCTGGAAAAAGCCGGCATCAGCAACCCGCCGCAAACCTGGCAGCAGGTGATGGAACAGTCAGAGATACTGAAGCAGAAAGACGTGGTGAAATATCCGCTGGTCTGGAGCTGGTCACAGGCTGAAGCGCTAATTTGTGATTACACCACGCTGGTTTCCGGATTTGGCGGTGAATTCTATCAAAACGAAAAGCTCAATTTCACCAATCCGGGTGCGATGAAAGCGGTGACGTACATGAAAGAGACGCTGGATAAGGGCCTGACGAACCCGAATTCGCGTGAGTATCTGGAAGAGGACGTGCGCAAAGCCTTCTCGAATGGCGATGCAGCCTTCGCGCTGAACTGGACCTATATGTATAACATGGCCAACGATCCGAAGCAGAGCAAAGTGGCTGGTGATGTTGGTATCGTGCCGGCCCCCGGCGATGCGCCAGGTAAAGCGTCTGCCGTTAATGGTTCCATGGGATTAGGCATTGCGAAAGCGAGCCAACATCCTGATGAATCCTGGCAATTTATCAGCTATATCACCTCGCAACCGGTGCAGGATAAGTACGCAAAGCTGAGTCTGCCAATTTGGAAATCATCTTATGACGACCCTGTCGTGCAGAAAGGCCAGGAAGCATTGATAAATGCGGCGAAGCAATCATTGAACGTTATGCTATCGCGCCCGGAAACGGCTGATTACTCTCGTCTGTCTAATAGCCTGCAGCAGCAACTTCAGCAGATCCTGCAGGGACAGGAAACGCCGGAAGCGGGTATGCAGGCGGCAACAAAAAGTGCTGAACGCCTGCGCTAAGGACTCACGATGCTAAGCCTGCAACAACGCGAGCATCGTCAGGCATGGGTGCTGTTAGCACCCATGCTGGTGGTGATGTTTTTACTCACGGCATGGCCATTGGTGCGAACTATCTGGCTAAGCTTTACCGATGCGGCGCTGATCGGCAGCGGCGATTCACCACTTTACGTGGGGCTGGAGAACTATTTATACGCCCTAACCGATCCTGATTTCCGGGCCTCAATTCTGCGAACGCTCTATTTCACGGTCGTCTCTGTAGTGATTGAAGGTGTGATTGGTGTACTGGTCGCGTTGCTACTTAATCAACGGTTTTATGGTCGTAATATCCTGCGGGTATTAGTGATTTTACCGTGGGCGTTACCGACTATCGTCAATGCCATGATGTGGCGGCTCAACTTCAACCCTGATTACGGCAGCATCAATGCCATGCTGACGCAAATGGGGATTATCGATGGCTATCGAAGCTGGCTGGGTTCACCTGACTCTGCGCTCAATGCGGTAATGCTGGCCGATATCTGGAAAAACTATCCGCTGGTCACCTTGCTGGTGCTGGCAGCGTTACAGTCGATTCCGGATGATTTATTTGAGGCCGCCCGGCTAGATGGGGCTTCAGCCTGGCGTCGCTTCCGTGCCATCACTTTCCCCGCGATTGTTGCGCCGCTCAGTGTTGCGTTGGTGCTGCGAACCATTGATGCCTTTAAAATTTTCGACATCATTTACGTGATGACCCGCGGCGGGCCGGTGGACAGTACTAAGACCCTGAGTTTCTTCGTCTATCAGGAATCCTTTAGCTATTTACGCGCGGGGAGCGGTGCGGCTTATGCCGTACTGATGACGCTGATGTGCGCGGTACTGATCGCGATTTATATGGCGATGCTGCTGCGTCAGCGTCGCAGGAGTACCGATAATGAAGCGTAAAATTCGCACCCTGTTGCGTTATTTCGCCGCTTTGCTGGTGGCGATCAGTATCCTGGGGCCGATGCTGTGGTTGTTTTTGATGAGCGTCAGTTCTGCCAGCGATCTGGCCCGCATTCCGCTTGAATGGCTGCCGCGTCAGTGGGACTTTAGCCGCTATGCACGGCTGGTTTCGCTGGATGCGAATCAGCCTGGCGCACTGTTCCTGCATGCGCTAGGAAATAGCCTGCTGGTGGCGACGGGGGCGACGCTGATTTCATTGCTGCTGGCGATCCCTGCTGCGTTCAGTTTTTCCCGCTATCCGGGACGAGAAGGCTGGCTGTTCGGCAGCCTGGCAATCTATATGGTTCCACCGGTTGCCTTCGTACTGCCACTCTATTTTGTCTTGCAGCAGCTTAATCTGCTCAATACGCATTTGGGGCTGGTACTGGTCTATTGTTCGCTGATTTTGCCTTTCCTGACATGGATGCTGAAAAACCAGTTCGACGCATTACCGCGTGATATTGAGCAAGCGGCGCGGCTGGACGGGCTGCGTTTCTGGCAGGTGCTGCTGCGTATCACCTTACCGCTGGCGAAGCCGGTGCTGGGAGCCTCAGCGCTGTTTGGCTGGCTGTTGGCATGGGACGAGTTTTTCTATGCGCTGCTCTTCACCAGCAATATTCAGGCACAAACGCTGCCGGTAACCATTGCTGGATTCACTGCCGGACGTGCCACCGACGATGGGTTGATCGCTGCCGTGGGTATTTTGGCATCGATACCGCCCCTTTTTATTGCCATCTGGTTGCAAAAGACGCTGGTCAGCGGATTGGCCAGTGGTGGGAGTAAAGGTTAATCATGGACAGAATCATCAGCGCCACGCTGTACGTGGCAGGGAATTTCAACGTCGATTTAATCATGAGCACGTTACACCAATGGCCTGAGCCTGGAACAGAAACCATGCTGGAACATAGCGAGCTGAGGGCGGGGGGATCGGCAGGTAATTGTGCATTGGCACTGGCGGCGATGCATGTGCCGCATCGGGCTGTCGCAAATCAGGGAAGTGATAACTTTGCGGGGTGGCTGGCCGAACGCTTTGCAGGGAGTGCCTCGGATTGGCCGCGCTACGCTTGTGAAACTTCGCTAACCGTTTGCTTTACGCACCCGGATAAAGAACGTTCGTTTATCAGCAATCAGGGTCACATTGTGCAGTTAACGGCGGAGGATGTCTTGCTGCAACTGCCGCTGCAGGCGAAGCCGGGCGATATTATTCTGCTGTGCGGAACCTTTCTCTGTACCACTTTATTGCAGGCTTACCCCTCGCTACTGGCGGAATTACAACAGCGTGGTTTTATCGTGGCGGTGGATACTGGCTGGCCACCGGACGGGTGGAGCGATGCGCTGCGACAGCAGCTTTCAGCCTGGTTGCCCTACTGCGACTATTTACTGCTGAATGAAGTGGAAACGCTGGGGTTTGGCGCGCGGCCTGTGCTTCAGGATTCAGCACGTGCGCTCATGCAGCGTCTCAGCGGGAAAGGGGGCTGTGTGGTGAAGTGCGGCAGCGATGGCGCGCATCTTTGGGCTTACGGTACACATTTACAGGCCGCTGCGCGTCCTGTCACGGTGATTGACACTATTGGGGCTGGCGATAGCTTTAACGCGGGTTTTCTGAGCGCCTTGCTGTGTGGTGAATCACACGCGGCCGCGCTGGAATGGGGGACGGAAGTGGCGGCTCATGCTATCAGCAGTTCCCCGCGAGAATATCCCGACTGGCACAAGCTGCAACAACGAATAAAGGAGCGCTGAGCCATGGCCAGTGTCGAACTTGTAAAGGTAGCCAAACGCTACGGTAAACAGACGGTGCTCAATCCGTTGGATCTCACCATTCCTGATGGCAGTTTCACCGTATTGGTTGGTCCTTCCGGATGCGGGAAATCAACCCTCCTGAGGCTGCTTGCCGGGCTGGAAACGCTGTCCGACGGGACGATCCTGCTGGATAAGAAACCGATCAACGATCTCGATCCTGCCGATCGTGATATCGCTATGGTGTTTCAGAGCTATGCCCTTTATCCCCATCTGACCGTGGCGGAAAACCTCGCATTTCATATGCAGGTCAGGAAGATCAAACGCGAGGAACAGCAGAGTAAGATCGCCCGTATCGCTGGGATCCTCGGCATTGATAAATTGCTGACGCGCTATCCACGGGCGCTTTCCGGCGGTCAACGTCAGCGTGTGGCGATGGGGCGCGCGATGGTGCGTAACCCTCAGGTCTTTTTATTCGACGAACCGCTATCGAATCTGGACGCACAGCTGCGGATGGAATTACGTGCTGAGATCAAATCACTGCATCAGCGTTTTAAAACCACTATGGTGTACGTCACGCACGATCAGGTAGAAGCGATGACGCTGGCGGATCAGATCGTGGTGATGCGTGAGGGGATCATCGTTCAACAGGGGAAACCGCTGGAGATCTACGATCGGCCGGTTAATACATTTGTGGCGCGGTTTATCGGATCGCCACCGATGAATCTGCTGGACGGCAAAATTGTCGATCGCCAGATCCTCTGCGGGGATTTGTGCTTCCCACTGCCGCAAAAATGGCGTGAGGCAGCAGAAAAACAGGGGGGGAAACCAGTGATTGTGGGTATTCGTCCGCACGATCTGATACTGGCAGACATAGCAGAAAACGCCGTGCTGGCAACGGTCAACCTGCTGGAAGTGACCGGAGAATCCAGTTTGCTGCATGTTGACTGGCAGGGTTTTGCGTTGCATGTGCAGTCCACCGGACGGGTTGCGACACAGCCAGGCGAATCTGTTGCATTAAGCGTTAAGGTCGAGAAACTGCATCTGTTTGATGCAGAGAGTGGGCAACGGCTGTTTGACCAGGAGAGCGTACCTTCCTGAGCGGGTTCTTCACCGGGGATCGCGTCATCAGCCTGAGAGCTTTCCTCTCAGGCTGATGCCTATTTCTGCCTGATGTGAGATTCAATCGCGGGCCAGTTGCTGTATCAGTGCTTCCACGTTGCTGTGCGCTTTGAGTGTGCGCAATTGTAGCGCTAAATTGATCTCTTCCATCTCCTGGGCATTGATCGCCAGTTCGCGGGTGATTTTACCTTTGCGATAAAGCCAGTCCGCGACGCTGGCCCAGCTCCATAGAGGCGATGTGCCTTTTAGCCGCTGAAGGGGAGAAGGAAAATCGCCTGTTCCACGGGTGCCATCTTTCAACATAGTGATAGCCTGACGGGACAGATTTGCTGCCGCAGCAATATCGCTCAGCCCCACCAGAATCGAATCCACCGATAATACTTTTGCGTTAATGGTTGCTGATTCAATATCGGCAATCGCGCTTAATACCGCCTGGCGAAAGTTAGCGCTTTCACGATCGAATTCAAGATAGACCGATTGACCGTAAAAACAGACCAGCGCGTCGTCACAGCCGCTTTCAAACAGGGTGTCTTCCAGACCCGGCGTTTGCGACGTGACCCCGTCTAAGGTCAGGATAAAATGATAAAGATTCATGTTCCCTCCTGTTTATCTTTTACCGCGATTGACCAGGCAGCTATCTATTTTGCATCGGATTTGCTTAGCATGGTTCTCCGGTACGCGTAGCGTTGACCAGATGCTCATCTGATGTAGCGGATGCTCAGGATAGCCACATACCTGCCGACCAAATGCATGGCCGCTACTGGGATGGAAGTGCCAGCCATGTGCAATGGCATACTCGATAGCCGATTGTATGGCTTTGTTTGGATGTTTTTTCATCACCATCCCTGGTGTTGTGATAATAGACGCAGTGTTGACGGTTGTTAACACTGCGTTGTTGTCCAAAATAATAATCGATTAAGAAAAAGTACAGGAGTGTTTTAGGTTTATAAACAGTGAGTTGTAATCATTTTTGCGGAGGGCTACGCAATAAAGATCTGCTTTTCTCATTCGTGAACTTCTGTTTGTGGAGCCGCTTCCAGAACCTGTTCGAAGCTACGTAAACGTTTATAAATCGACATCAGTTCAACCAGCGTCGACCATGAAGTAATTAAATATTGAAATGCCCCGCGAACCTGGTCAAAAACATTAGTAATTTGCTGCATCATGCCCAGCGTAATCGTCCCGGCGATGATCGAAGGGAACAGCACAAAAAGGCCGAATACATTATCCACCTGCAAATAAAGAATGCGTGTGATATTGAAGTAAAGGTAATGAAAGTAGAGACGGAAATAATTGGTGCGTACGCGATGGAATAACTCGCTCACCGTGGCCGGAGAGGCGCGATGCGCGTTGTCTTCCCCATAAACTAATTCTTTACGGTAGGCTGCTTCGACGCGTTGGTTACGAAATTCCAGCCCGGGTAATTTAATCCCTACAATGCTAAGTAAACCGGTGCCGAACAGTGACCAAAGTAACGCGGCAATAACCAGTGCATACGGGATATTTCCAAGAATGGGCACGCTTTCTACGTGTTTTGATAGTGTGATCAACACCGGCAGGAAAGCAATAAGCGTCATGATGGCCTGGATAAGGTTAATGCCCCAGCTCTCCAGCGTGCTGGAAAAGCGCATGGTATCTTCCTGTACGCGCTGTGCCGCACCTTCAATGCCCCGTAGCTGCTGCCAGTGTGACATATAGTAATGATTCATTGCCGTACGCCAGCGAAATATCCAGTGGCTAATAAAAAACGTGTTAAGTACGCCGATCACAACAGCAATCAGGGCAATCCCTAAAAATGCGGCAAGCTGATGATAAAAAACGTCAAGTTTAATACTATTGGGATGGCTCAGCGCGTGCTGAATGAGATCGTAGAAGGGGCCGTACCAGGCATTAACCGCTACGCCGACTTGTACGCTAAACCAGGTAACAAAAATAATTAAAGCAGAGCCCAGAATAGACCAGCGTTGCCAGCGGTGTGGGCTTAACGTTGACCAGGCGAATGCAAATAACCCCGTCACAACAGCATAATAAAGATAAAACCATACTTGCGAGGGCTGAATAAAACGCCAGGCGTTATCGGGCAAAGGTTTTCCTGCATAAGATGCAAATATATGCAATTTAAAAACCAGGTCACTCCCCCCTTCAAACCAAAAAAGGACGGCAATAAGGCTCCAGATAAGTGCTGAGCTAAAAAACAGCGAGGGACGCGGAAAAAAGGACGTAAACATAGGTGCTCCACTATTATAGTCCTGTGTTTATAGCGCCTTTATCTGTTTACGGTCTGTATCTGACGGTTACAAAACGAATCCTGAGTCGCTCCGGCTTTATCAGGAAGCAGTCAAAAAATCTTCGCGTTGCGGTGTGAAGGTATCTAATAACGTCCCCGCCTCGAGGCAGACACAACCGTGAATCACGTTGGGTCGTTTATACAGCGTATCACCGGCGGCAACTTCTTTCGTTTCGCCATCAATAGTAAAAGCGAATCGCCCGGACAGCACATAAGTTAATTGTTCGTGCGGATGGTGATGCAGCGGCCCGACGGCATTTTTTTCGAAATTGACCTCAACGGCCATCATAGTGCCGCTGTGTGCGAGGATCCGACGTGTTACGCCATTGCCTAAATCGTCTAACTGCGTCTCTTTTTTGAAGATAAACATAATGCTCCTGGACGCCCACGCTGGAAACCGTATTGACGGTTTCAGACTGACGTACTGCGGTTTACGTGAGTCAATGCTGGGTATAGGGGGATTTAATTAAACACAATTAAGCATATCGATTTCGCGGCCTGAGCCGAACAGTATCATCAGAATTTGCGTACAATCTCACAAAATGCGCTGTGTTTTTGTCAGATTGCCGTTCAAATTATTTAGGGGTTACCTCATTATAAGAAACAGGTTACCTTTAAAATTGAAATTATGTTTCATAATAAGTGGGGCAGGTTACCTGCTCACTTCTGCTTAGTCACCGAAGTAAGGGGAGTATGATGAAAATTGCATTGATGATGGAGAACAGCCAGGCTGCGAAAAACGCCATTGTGCTGAAAGAACTGCAACACGTCGCGGGAGAAAAAGATTATCCGGTGTATAACGTGGGTATGAGCGACGAGCAGGACCACCATCTGACCTATATCCATCTTGGGATCATGGCCAGCATTCTGTTGAATGCTAAAGCCGTCGACTTTGTGATAGCGGGCTGCGGTACCGGGCAAGGTGCATTGATGTCGCTGAATATCCATCCGGGCGTCATGTGCGGCTACTGTATCGATCCGGCGGATGCCTATCTGTTTGCTCAAATTAACAATGGCAATGCGCTGGCGCTGCCGTTTGCGAAAGGGTTTGGCTGGGGAGCTGAGCTGAATCTGCGCTTTATTTTCGAAAAAGCGTTCACCGGCAGAAAAGGCGAAGGCTACCCTGCCGATCGCAAAGAGCCACAGGTGCGCAATGCCGGGATACTGAATCAGGTAAAAGCAGCGGTGGTCAAAGAAAACTATCTTGATACGTTGCGCGCCATTGATGCCGATCTGGTGAAAACGGCCATCAGCGGACAACGCTTCCAGCAGTGTTTCTTTGATAATTGCCAGGATAAAGAGATCGAGGCCTTCGTACGCGAGCGCCTGGCTTGATAGTAAAAGCGGGCGGTGAACAGGCTGCCCGCGAATGGCTGTTAAATATTTTCCAGGTTAATCCCGCGTGTTTTGGGGCCAAATAAGCCTACCGACAGCATCACAATGAGCATACTGATCACGATAAAGGCAATTACGCCCTGAGTACCGGCATATTGCAGGATCAAGCCGATCATGATGCTGCTGAATACCGTAGAGAGACGGCTAAAAGAGTAGCAAAAACCTACTGCTCGGGCGCGGATATGGGTGGGAAATATCTCCGTTTGATAAGCATGGTAGCTATAGGTTAACCAGGCATTAGACCAGGTAATTAAAAAACCGCAGGCGATGAGCAGTATGGCGCTGGTCTGAAAGGCAAACAGTGTGCCGAATACCACCGTCATCAGTGATGAAAGGACGATTTGCCATTTATTTTCCAGCTTATCGGCGTAGCGGCTGCAAATCAGCGATCCCAGCGGATAGGCGAGCGTGATAAAAAAGGCATACAGCAGGCTGTGAGTTATGCTGGTTCCTTTTCCGGACAATAGCGCTGGCAACCAGTTGCCAAAGCCAAAAAAGCCAATTGCCTGAAAAAAATTCATTACTACCAACATCAGCGTGCGTTGCCGATATTGTGGCGACCAAATTTCGCGAAACGTTCCTTTGTGAGGGAGTTGTGCTGCGGCATCATCTGGTGGAAAGTTTTCGCCAACCGGCACCCCACAGCGTTTTTCCATGGCGCTGATTTCCCTGTGGGCATCCTGATGTCGTCCTTTCTGCGCCAACCATCGTGCCGATTCAGGCAAATTCTTGCGGATAAACCAGATAATGAGTGAACAAACAGCGCCAGCGATAACGACATAGCGCCAGCCGGTCAGACCGAAAATAGTCTGTGGCACCAACCACCATGACATCAACGCTACTGCAGGTACCGAGAGGAATTGCACAAAAAAGGCAAAAGCAAAGGCCCGACTCCGCAGGTGGGTTGGCACCCATTCTGTGAGATAGGTGTCGATAGTCACCAACTCAATACCCAATCCGACGCCCACTAAGAAGCGACAGAAGATGATCCACTCCGCCTGGTTCTGGAAAGCCATTATTAGCGAAAAACAGCCATACCAGGCGAGCGCAAACATAAAGGTCAAACGGCGACCAAAACGATCGGCATTGGGTGCTAATACGCTGGCACCAATAAATAATCCTAAAAAAGTCGATGAGGCAAAGGCGGCTTGATCGGAGATACCCAATACACCTTCGCTTCCAACATGAAAGATATGTTCAGCCAGAAGTCCTGAACTGATATACCCTGTTTGAAAGAGATCGTAGAGTTCGAAAAAGCCACCAAGCGCTAATAAGGTAATAAAGCGCCACAGCCCAGGTGAGGAGGGCAGTGCGTTAATTCTGTCGGCTAAATTATTGTTATTTTTGAGCGATGAGGAATTTTCTGTTTTCCCTGTAGAGCAGGTCGCGTGCATTTTATTTTTTCCTGATAAAGGCCAAGACGTCTTTTTAATCCTAATAGTTGCGGTTTGGATTTAAATATTTAAATGATTAGCCTGCGAAGAAAAATAAGGATAAAAAACTGCAGGAGATACTGAAAAGGATAATTGTGCTTTCAGCCGGTGAGCCGCAAGGGAATGGGTTTTACATCGGTGCCTGTCACTCATGTTTTTGCATGCCCTGTTTTGATCTTCCAGAGACATCCGTAGCGCTGAGGAAAGGCTGATTTTCAGCATGGGCGGCGAGGCCAGTAGCCAGTAGGCGCACCGTGCCATGGACGATGCTCAACGACCTGACCGGGGTATTCGGAGGATAAAGGGGGGCAATTCCACGTCCCATTTATGGCAGATTCAGTGGTATTATTCACGGAAGGATTCATCTGCAATCGTGTTTAATTGAGGTAAAGGATGAGTAAAGTTGCCACCGCGAAGCAAAAGGAAGTTCAACGCATCGTGGACGCGTTATCCATTGCTATCGCTCAACATCGCCTGAAGCCTGGCATGCGGCTGGTGGAGGCGCAAATTGTTGAGGTACTAAAAGCCAATCGTAATCATGTGCAGGCAGCTCTACAGCGCATGGCGTTGCTGCATATTGTCACTATTGAGCCGAATCGAGGCGCAATGGTTGCACAGCCTGAAGCACGTGAAGCGCGTGAGATTTTCACTGCGCGTCGCGCCATTGAAAGCGCGATTGTGGGGAGTATCACGCCCGCCGATATTGCACGTTACCGGGATGATATTGATGCCCAGCAAGACGCGGAGAAAAGGGCGGCAACGCGCGAAGATCGTCGCGATATCGTGCGGGAGTTGAGTCACTTTCATCTTTTACTGGGAACCGTAAGCGGAAATAAGGTCCTGAGCGAGATTTTATCTAATCTGATGGTACGCAGTTCACTTATCGTTGCGCTTTATCAGCGAAATGACATTCCTTCCTGCCAGTGTGCTGAACATGGTGCGATCATAGAAGCATTAGACGCGGGCGATCCAGCACGCGCTCAGGCGATCATGATTGATCACCTGAACGAGCTGGAACAGCAGTTAGATCTCAATGATTCCGCATTCGATGACCTCAACTTACACCAGGCGCTGCTTGCCGATTAACGCAGCAGGCGTGCGGATGGGCGTTCAAAGGTTTGACGCCCGGCCTTAAATCCCATAACGGGTGGTGCAATTTCCGCGATGATATCGCTGGCCGCGGCAACATCAAACACGACGAAATCTGCACGGCAGCCCGGTGACAGGCCGTAATCGGGCAGGCGCAATATTTTGGCTGAGGCCGTTGAGATCCACGCCAGGCATTGCAGCATATCGGCCTGTGTACCCAACTGGCCGATATTGGCGAATAAATTTGCCTGGCGCACCAGTGATGCGTCGCCAAATGGTGTGAACGGATTGCCGATATTATTGCTGGATAACGAACAGGTCACGCCGTTTGCCGCCAGCGTGTCCAGAGGGGCCACGCCGCGGGGTTTAAGATGAAAATGTTCGCGTCCGGTGAGGAACAGATCCGTTGCGGGTAACGCTGTAACCTGCACGCCCGCCAGCGCCAGCTCCCTGGCCAATGAAACCAATTCTGGTTTATCCAGCGTCGACAGCGACGTGACATGTCCAACCGTCACCCGCCCGGCCATATCCCAACGGCGGGTCTGCGCGATGACACTGCCGATCAGACTTGCATGAGGATTGAGATCGAAATCCAGATGGAAATCGAGATCCACTTGCCATCTATTCGCCAGTGTAAACAGGCGTTCAATTTGCCCTTGAGCATCGCTGTCGGTATAAGGACATCCACCGAGCAGATCGGCCCCCTGCTTCAGTGCCTCAATCAGTAGAGCTTCAGTGCCGGGATTGTTGAGCATGCCTTCCTGAGGAAAGACACAAATACTGAGATCGATAGCCCAGGCGTAATCTTGTTTAAGTCTTTTGATGGCGTTAAAGCCGGTGAGTCCAATCTGTGGATCGATCTCAACGTGGGTACGCATCCAACTGGTTCCTTGCAGGATCGCTTTTTCAATCACGCGTGCGCCACGCTGATAAACATCTTCTTCATCGAAAGTGGCTTTCGCCTTTCTGGTTTCACTGATCGCTTCGGCGAGCGTCCCCTCATGCAACAGGCAGCGTTGCATAATGCAGGCCTTATCGAGATGGATATGCGTTTCAATCAGGCCGGGGACCACCAGCTTTCCCGCCAGATCGAGGGTTTCAATCACGGTCGCTTCTTCAGCCAGGGCGTTAACAAAATACCCCCGTTCGATATACAGCGTTTGCAGCGTCATAGCATCTGGCAGGCGGGCATTAGTCAGTTTAAGCATGCTCATCCGTGTGCTCCTAAATATGCTTCAGCTAATCCACCTTTGGCCCGTAATGTTTTGGCATCGCCCTGGCTGACAATCTTGCCGGATTCCAGTACAAAGGCACGGTCAGCGATCTCCAGCGCAAGGTTAGCCATCTGATCGACCAAAAGCAGCGTGACACCATCGTCGCGCAGTCCGGCTAATGCATCATACAGTTCGCCGATCATCACTGGCGATAATCCGAGACTGGGCTCATCGAGCAGCAGGATTTTCGGTTGTGACATTAACCCCCGGCCAATGGCGACCATTTGTTGTTCGCCGCCTGACAGTAAACCTGCTGGCTGATGGAGACGCTCACGCAGACGAGGAAAACGTACCAGAATCTCCTCAATGCTGGCCTGTTTATCCATGACGTTCTGGCAGGAATAGCTGCCGAGCAGCAGGTTATCGAGCACAGATAACTGCCCGAAAACCTGACGGCCTTCAGGGACCAGTGCCAGGCCCATTTTAGCGATTTGGCTGGCGTCGGCCTCGCGAATGGACCGATCATTAAGATAGATACTGCCCGAGCGGGCAGGATGGAGGCCGGCCAGGCAGTTCATAATGCTGGATTTCCCCGCACCGTTCGCGCCAAGGATCGCAACGGTTTCACCGGGATAGACGGTTAAACTTACCTGCTGAACAACGGGGGCTGCACCATAATCCAGCGTCAGCTCATGTAAAACCAGTACCGGATCGTGGGTATTCACGCGCGCCGTCCGCCGCGGTTGAGCACGGTAATCTGTTCCGCCGAGATAAGCGGCGATAACCTGCGGATTGCGCTGGATGGCGCCCGGCTCACCATAGGCCAATGGTTTACCGGCATCCAGAACCTGTAAGCGGTGACATACCGACATCACCAGCGGCATATCGTGCTCGACCAGTACGATCGCCAGACCGAAATTGGCCAACTGGCGTAACAAACCGGTCAATATATCAGTCTCTTCGCGGCTTAATCCGGCCGCGGGTTCATCCAATAGCAGGACGGCCGGATTTAGTGCCAGGGCTCGAGCAATTTCAACCAGGCGCCGATCGACGTGCGGCAGATCATCTGCGGGGGTATTGACCGAGCCACGAAAGCCCACCAGCGACAGCAGCGACAGTGCCAGTTGCTGTTGCTCCGTACTGGCCCGTTGCCAGGGGCGTCCCATTTTCCCCTGCTGTAATGCCACCAGTAGATTTTCCAGCACGCTCAGTTCACCAAACAGCTGTGTGGTTTGATAGGTGCGGGCAATGCCTGCCCGCGCAATTTTCCATGCCGGTTGCCCGCGAAGATCCTGCTGCAGGCGAATGGCACCGCCGTCAGCTTGATAGAAGCCACTAATCATATTCAGAACGGTGGTTTTCCCGGCACCATTGGGGCCAATCAAGCCTAAAATCGTGCCGGGATCGACGTGAAAGCTCACGCCTTTGGCCGCCTGGACGCCACCAAAACGGATGCCGATATCGCTGACCTGTAAACCGGTTCTCTGACGTGCGCCAAAGTGTGCCTCAAGACAATCGCGATCCGGCATTGCGGGTGCTAACCGGGATTCAGGTCGGGAAAACCAGCGGGCCAGGGTGCCAAGTATGCCTTTAGGCGCCAGCCAGAGAACGCAAAGCAGGAGTAGTGAAAAAATCAGCAAACGGTACTCTGCAAAGGTCGCCAATAATTCCGGCAACACCACAATCAGCAACGCGCCCAGGACGGGTCCTAATAAAGTGCCGCTACCGCCGATGACTACCGCCAGAACAAACAGAATGGATTGTGAAAAAGGAAATGAGTCGGGATTAATAAACATCATCAACGGTGCGACCAACGCGCCCGCTGCACTGGTCAGCATCGCTGACAGGGCAAAGGCAAGGGTCTTACTGACTGTGGGGTTAAAGCCGAGTGAACGAGCGGCAATTTCACTTGCTTTGACCGCGCGCATCGCCAGTCCCCACTGACTCTGGTGCAGGCGGGCATAGAAAAGAAGGGCGAGAACCATGAGCAGCGCGCAGCTCACGGCCAGCCCAATGGCGGGATCCAGCCCGTCGAAATCGGGCATCGGGATCCCCATCAGGCCATTTGATCCGCCCGTAACATCACGCCACTCGATGAGAATATGGCGCACGACGAGTGCAAAGGCGATAGTGATCATCGCGAGCCAGGGGCCCGTCACGCGCAGCGCTGGAATCGCCAGCAGTGCGCCGAGCCCGCCCGCCACGAGCGCCGCAATACAGAGGGCGAAGCCCAGTGGCATACCTGATATCGTTAAACCCGCTGAGAGATAGGCGCCAATCGCATAAAAGGCGATATGACCAAATGAAATTTGACCGCTCAGACCGACTAAAATATTCAGTCCAACGGCCACTACCACGGCCAGCGCGCACAGTGACATGACCAGCAGCGCATAACTATCAAGCCAGAAAGGTAACGCCAGACCAAGTATTGCCAGAAGCATTAAAAAAAGTGGATTAAGCGAAACGTTTTTCTTCACACCTTCACCCTCAGTTTGTGACCAAATAGCCCGTCGGGCCGCAGCGCAAGTGCCACGATAACCAGCGAAAACGTAAATATTTGCGTGAATGCAGAGCCGAAATAGAGGGTGACCAGCGCTTCAGCCAGTCCGAATAACAGGCCAGATATATAAATGCCGCCGGCACTGGTCAAACCGCCAAGTATGGCGACGGCAAAGGCTTTCAGGCCGAACAGCGTCCCCATATCGCTGTTGATATTAAACAGTGGGGCGATCAGCATGCCTGCCGTGCCGGCAAAAAGCGTGGAAACGGCGTATGCGGTAGCGATCACTAAACTCACGCGGATGCCCATGAGCCGTGCGGCCCGTGGATTTTGTACGCAGGCTTCCAGCACTTTACCCAGAGTGCTGTATCGGCGAACCAGAGCCAGTAAAAGCACGATGATTAAACCGATAGCGGGAATCAGCAGGCTAAATAGCGCGACAGAATGACCAAAAATATCAATGCTGAAATCCGTACCAGGAAACTGACGCGGTTCTTTACCGAAGGTAAACATGGCAATGTTATCCACCAGAATACCGCCTGCAACGGTGGCCATTAACCAGGCGTCCGAATCTTTGCTGTGGAAGGGGTGGATTAATAAACGCTCAATGATCAAGCCGAACAGGGCGCAAACCAGTAAGGTCATCGGTATCGCCAAAAGTAGCGGCCAGCCAAACGTGATACTCAGCGTATAGCAGACGGTGGCACCGACCATCATGGCACTTCCCTGAGCAAAATTAAGCGTGCGCGACACGATCCAGGTGATATGGAAACCCAGCGCCAGTAGCGCGTACATACTGCCAAGATTCAGGCCGGTTGAAAGGGCGGTACTCCACATAGCAGTGCTCCTGAGCGCGGCGAGTGTTTATCTCGCCGCAAGCGAGTTAAGGATTAGCGGGAACAATTTGCTCGCCAATGAAATGGGCAAAAACGTAATCTTTTGCCCCCAGGGCGTCATGCTGTTGTGGTGTGAAGGGGTGCTGATAATGCTTGATCAGACCATCATAATCGTCGATTTTGTAAAACCCATCGCGTACTGATTTACCGTTCAGGTCATCTGCTTTTGCCATGGCAAGTGCGGCCAGATGCATGGCGTCGTAGGCATTAGCGATGCCGACGGCGGGCGTAACATCCGCCAGCGTTTTGATTTGTGGATACTGTTTTTTCAGTGCGCTGAGTACAGTCTCGCCTTTAGGCGTATTGTGATCGGTGAATAGAAAGGTCTGAATGAAGGTCACGCGATCGGCGCCCGGCCCGGCCAGTTCGCTAAAACGGCCTCCTGCGGGGCCCCAGTGTGATACCACCGGTACTTGCCAGCCCATTTTGTGCAGGGATTTCACCACCTGTGCGGATGGCCCCACGTTGCCCACCATCAGCAGCGTATCTGTGCCAGCACTTTTTAGCCGCGTCAATTGCGGCACAATATCCACATCACTTTCCTCAATGCGCTCTACGCCAGCGACAGGGATTTGCCGTCGGGTCAGTGCTGCACGAAAGCCTTTTTCATTAGATTCACCCCAGGGGTTATTAACCAGAATCATGCCGGGTTTTTTCATGCCAGCGTGGGTAACGCCATAGTTCACCAGCGCTTCATCGACCATTTCATCGACCGCCGAGACGCGGAAGGCGTAGTTATCTTTGGCGCCGTTATGGGTAATGCCCGTACCGGCCGCCCAAATACCCATAAAAGGGGTTTTTAACTGATTGGTTAAAGGGACGATCGCCAGGGAGACCGGCGTATCAAGTCCACCAAACAGCACCGTCACTTTTTCGCGTTGAATCAATTCGCGTGCGGCCAGCATCCCCTTACCGGGATTGCTTTCATCATCCCGGCGTACTAATTCGAGGGGACGTCCTTTCACGCCCCCGGCTGCATTGATCTCATTAATCGCAATGGTCAAACCACGGGTTAAGGCTTCGCCAGATTTTGCCGATTGGCCTGACAGCGCGGCCACCAAACCGACTTTTATTGGTTCACTGGCAGCCAGTGCATTGAATGAAAGAGCCGTACACAGCGTGACAGTAGCTACCCGCTGCAACCATTTACCGGAAGTGCGTTTTTGTTTCATTTTGACGCCTCGCATATTGCTAGCTATTTTGTTTTTATTTCTAGCAATTTCGATGCCAGTTTATTAT
Source organism: [Pantoea] beijingensis (assembly GCF_022647505.1). Lineage (NCBI taxonomy): Bacteria > Pseudomonadati > Pseudomonadota > Gammaproteobacteria > Enterobacterales > Erwiniaceae > Erwinia > [Pantoea] beijingensis. The sequence goes on along the minus strand of NZ_CP071409.1, from coordinate 3,673,961 downwards.
TCGCGTTGCGCCGCCGCGGTATCGCGTCGTTTATCCACAGAATAATGGGAGGGCTATGCGCTATATTGGTGCTGCTTGCGCCAGCAAAGGGCGAGGCAACGCTTGCGCGGTACTGGCCACCCCGGTTGTGTAAAAACAGGGGATACTGTGCGTAAAATGAGAAGCGTGGGGGGGAGTTGTTTGTTATGGGAGCTTGTTTGCAGGTGAAAAGAGAGTGAAGTTGCAAAACAAATTTTGCGCAGGCTAACAGCGTAAAATATCGATAATTACAAACCGGCCAGAAAGCGTCTTAACGTGGGCGTTTTACGTTTCAATCGGACCAGAAATATCAGCCTGCGTATAGCGAGAAAAATGGTGAAATATGGGCGACATGGCTGTCGCCCATCATAGCATCAGAAATTATAACCGACGACCAGGTAGTAACCCCAGCCGGTCGATTTCACCTCAAATGGCCCATTACCGAAGTTCAGCTCAGTACCATCCGACCATTGTCCGCCGTTATGGAAATAACGAGCGACCACGGAATAGTGCCAGCGATCATAGCCCAGCGAGAGGATATGGCTAGAAGCGATAGAGTTATTGGTGCGCGCATCGCCGGCTTTATCCCGCAAATCCGAGCCAAAATCGAAGTTAGTGAAGCTGATATAATTCAGACTACCGCCCCACAGCGTAGTGAGAGGCAGGAAGTATTTGATTTTGAAACGATAGCCATCCCAGCTATTTTCGTTAGGCGCGCCATAGTTTTCCCACTGATATTTCGCATAAATATTTGCGGAAAGCGCCAGCTTTGTGCCGGTATCGATATCCGTACCCAACCCCATAAACCAGGTATTCTGGCGGTTATCGTTATTGCGGCCCATATCGTAGATATAGTTGTTGGCAAAATACCACTCTTTGAACGGGCCGAAGCTCAGATCGGTACCGGTGAGTTTATCAATCGAGAAACGTGGCTCGATTTCCATAAACAGCGGTGAGCCTTTATCCCAAATGCCGCGATCGGGGGTATTACCCGCACCAAAGAATTTGGGCACATCAATGTAGCCGTAAAAGTCGAACCAATCCTTATGGGCAAACGCTTCGTATTCCAGATACACATCGTTGTTCAGTTGGGGTCCGAATCGTGTGTGGTAGCTACCCACCACGTTGACGCTTTGGTGCCACCAGTCTGAGACATACTGTGTGTCGTTTGTTTCTGCAAGTGCAGACGCACTGTATGACATTGCCATCAGTGTGCCTGCTGCCATCAACATTTTAGTTTTCATTTTATTACCACATGCAATGTGACCATTCTTTGTTCGCATGAACGATGGTCTTGTTGTGTATTCCCTAAAGGACGGGAGTGTGAATGTTGTCTTCACGAAACGGGATAAACGCTGCTGAAGCGTGCCCGCGCATCGTGCCTAAATCCAGCAGACAGAAAATAGATATTTGTCACATTTGTCAAAGTTTGTTTCATTTCAATTTCGCTGATATGTGACGTAAATCACAAAACATGGCCCTGGGCCGTAGAACGAGGCTGGGCGCGGATATATCCATCATTTTTCCCTATGGGTAATCGTTTGCGTCGATACGCTAATTTCTCCTGTTGATTGCATGTCTATGTTATTAAATTGGGTAGCCACCCATTAATGTTAATGCCACTTATTCTGGAGCGTTTCGCATGAAAAAAATGCTTTTCCCTGTCCTGATTGCACTGGCCGGTATAAGTACGTCTGTCTTTGCCGAACAGCAATTGCGTTTTGGTGTGGATCCAACATTTCCCCCGTTCGAATCTAAAGCTGCGGACGGTACGTTACAGGGTTTTGATATTGATATCGGGAATGCGATTTGCCAGCAGATGAAGGTGAAATGCGTATGGGTTCGGACAAGTTTTGACGGCATGATCCCGGCTTTAAAGGCGCGTAAGTTCGATGCAATCCTGTCATCGATGGCCATGACGGATAAGCGGCGAGAGCAAGTGGCGTTCAGTCATATGTTATACAACACCCCCAGCGCACTGGTGACCAAAAAGAATAGCGGATTATCACCGGATGTAAATTCGCTAAAGGGGAAAGTGGTGGGGGTAGCGCAGGGAACAACACAGGAAACGTATGCTAAAGCGCGCTGGGAGAATAAAGGTGTGGACGTCGTTTCTTACCAGAATCAGGACGAGATTTACCCCGATCTGGCTTCGGGACGTATCGATGCCACCTTAACCAGCGCGGCATCGGCTGCAACCGGATTTCTGAAAACCGATCAAGGCCAGGCTTTTGCTATAAGTGGCAATACGCTGTTTGACAAAGCATATTTTGGCGAAGGTGTCGGGGTGGGGCTGCGCAAAGATGATGAAAAAAATGTGGTGCTGATTAATCGCGCGTTGGCCATTCTGCACGAAAAAGGCGTTTATGAGGCGTTAACGAAGAAATATTTTACCTTTGATGTTTACCACATTGAATAGTTGAGCAGAAGAATTATCCCGGGCCCGCCAAACGACGTCCGGGCGAGTTTGTGATAATGACATCTCTGACTGCATGCACGCCAGCGTGAGCCCGCTTCTTACCGCCAGCACTTGCCTTTACTTGACCTCTTTATTTTTGTGGGTATATAAATGTATGGAGGTGCTTTAGCGTAATGCGTAAAGGAACACTTCTTAAAGATCAATAAGTAACAGGAAAAGGATATCGAAATGAAAATAAAAGCGATCGTTACAGTGATGGTGGCCTGCGGTTTATTGTATGTCCCTACTGCGGTGAATGCATTGCAGAGTTCGGGGTTTCTCACCGCAGAAACGGCACCAGATAGCCTGGCGATTTTGCCGCCGCCACCTGCTGAAAACTCAGTCACCTTCCAGTCCGACAAAGCACAATATGAAGCTGGCCATGTTTTAAGGAACGCCGCACGGACGGAATTGGCTAGCAAAGATGCGGATTATAAGAATTTTGGGCAGGCATTTTCGGCGGCTTTTGGCATGGAAATATCTGAGAGCCATACTCCAGTGCTATATCATCTGCTGAGTGAGGTGCTACAGGATAGCCACGATTTTGCTATGCGTGGTGCTAAGGATCACTACAAAAGGGTGCGCCCTTTTGTCATCTATAAGGACAGTACCTGTACGCCAGATAAAGACAAATCGATGTCTACCACGGGATCTTACCCTTCAGGTCATGCCTCTTTCGGTTGGGCAGCCGCCCTGATTCTGGCAGAAATTAATCCCTCACGTGAGACGGAAATCATTCGTCGTGGTTATGACTTTGGTGAAAGTCGGGTTGTTTGTGGCGCTCACTGGCAGAGTGATGTGGAAAACGGACGTATCATGGGAGCGACTGTTGTGGCATCACTGCATGCGAACGCAAAATTTGCGGAATTGCTGAGCCAGGCCAAAAATGAGTTTGCAACCTTAAGCGCGCAGGACAGCAAATAAGGCATTGGTGCAAAGATAAGGCGGGGCGTGTTTGTTTTATCAAATATGTTGTAAACAAGCGCGGCTTTGCCTTGCATAAGTTAATGGGGGCGGGTGTTTTATGACCTCAGATAATAGCGGATACAGACAGTAATCTGCTTATAATTCCCGCACCCCAATGTCGGCAGCACATTGTTGCCATTGCAGGATGACATCATATTGCTGACGATCGACCTCGCTGAACCCGTTGATCAGAAGCGGGGCGCGAAGGTGATAATACTCGGGGCTATTGGCTATCTGGCGAAGGGCGTCGCGTAACGTAGCAAGCGCGGTGGCGGATGTTTCGGGGCCAGTAATCAAGGGTAACCCCGGCGTCGCTGGTGTTTGGCCAATAATTTTTAGCTGCCGAATAGTCTGTGGAGAATGGCGTTGCAGCAGAGCAAAGGTGACACAATCAATTGCCGCAATATCCGCTGTACCTTGCTGAACTGCAAGCAAGGATTGCCGGTGACTCCCGCTAAAAAGTACCGTCTCAAAAAAGTGTCCCTGTTGGCTTAATGGCGCAACCACCATACGCAATGCGTTATAACCTGATTGTGAATCTGCGCTGTTACATATGACCCGACGATGTCTGAAATCCGCCAGTGTGGTCCCCGGATCCGCCTCTCTGGCTACCAGGACGCTACGGTAATGTATCCCTTCACAGCCAGGCGCAGCATAATGAAAGCAACCGATAAGTTGTACGTCAGGCAGGCGAGTCACTAAAGGATAGCCGCAGGTTTGGCTCAGGAGTAACGTTGGATCCTGCCAGTGTACAAGCAAATCATCGGGCCACCGTAATGGCAGATTGTTTTCAACAATCCTGGACTCTGCCAGCCTCTCCCTCAGTGCCAGCCACAATGCCTCGACATCCGCAGGGATAACGGCATACATGGGTAATGCAACATTAGTTCTCATCAGCATCGACAGCCTTTTGCGCGCGTAAAGTCATCGGGTGAATCTTGACATCCACTGGCGTAAACAGAAATCGGCGTAGCCATTCACGATATCCATGGGCTACAAACCGCTGATTTAATTGCAAGTATTCCTCGCGATACCTGAGATAAACTTTACGCAACGCAAACCAGGGAACGCCCGGTAGATTATGGTGCACTGCGTGATAATTCAAATTAAGAAACAGCAGGCGCCACGGCCATGAGGCTTCGGTGATAACCGATCGCGCCTGTGGATCATCCGCTGCGCGATGCTCAAGAAAAGAACGAATTTTGGTCAGGCTCAGAGCCGGATAACTGACGGCCAGTAAAAAATAGCATACTGAAAAATCGCAGTGATGTATCCACTGTAGGACCAACAGCAACAATGCGCCATGAATGAGCCACATGATAATGGCACGTCGGTCGCGCTGACGAAACGCGACAACCATAGTGCCCAGCGTCTGAACAATATCAAATGTCGGGCCAAGTATCACCCGGCCGGGCAGGGTATTCCTGATGGTGATAATCCGTTGCTGCCAGCGCGGAAAACGTTGCCAGCGCTCGTCAGAAAAGTAGTAGGTTTCCGGGTCTTCATCGGGATGTGTCAGATATTGTTCGCGATGATGTTGCAGGTGGGCGTCACGATACAAACCAAAGGGATACCAGATAGCCAGCGGCATCAGTCCCAGCAACTGATTAAATCGCGGTGAACGCGTGGGGTGCCCGTGGATTAATTCATGCTGCAACGACATATACCAAGTGGTAAACCACAGAAGTAATAGCGTCGCGGGGAGAAGGCCTAGTGCTTTCCAGTATGCCAGGGTAACGAACCAGCCGCCGTAAATGATCGGCAGTAATAGCCATGTGGGGAGTTCACTGCGCCAGAGCCAGGACTGTGATAATTGATGAATATCTTCACGCTGTGACTGATGTAAATAAGATGCACCTTTTTTGGCTGTCACGATCCACCATTCTCTATCACTATTATTCTTAATAAGTGACAAAAATGAAGGGGATAGCAACAAATCACAACGTATTTAATAAGCATTGCTTTGCAGAAAAATAGCTATGCTTATTATGCGTCAGGCCCCCTGACAATAAAAAACAGAGGCCATTACGCCTCTGTCAGATAGGGAGCACGTTCATATCAGAGAAAACACGATTGTGTGGCTCTCAATGAGTGGGAGCAAGCGCATCCCACTCTGTAGCCGCTCGCGGTTCTTCAGGATACCGGGCTGGCGTGATGGCGATATTTCTCAATGGAAGAAGCATACATCTCGATCGAGAATCCCGGCGCCTGTGGTGGCATGTATGCCGCTCCGTTAATCACGCAAGGTTCGACAAAGTGTTCGTGCAGGTGGTCAACATATTCGATAACCCGGCCTTCGTGAGTGCCAGCGATACACAGATAATCGATCATCGACAGATGCTGAACGTATTCGCACAATCCCACTCCGCCCGCATGCGGACAGACCGGCAGTTGATATTTCGCCGCCATCAACATGACGGCCAGAACCTCATTAACCCCCCCCATCCGGCAGGCATCAATTTGTACCACATCAATGGCTTCCCGCATGATGAACTGCTTGAACATAATGCGGTTCTGGCACATTTCACCGGTTGCGACCTTTACAGGTGCAACGGCCTGACGAATGCGGCGATGTCCTTCAATATCATCCGGGCTGGTGGGCTCTTCGATAAACCACGGATTAGCAAAGGCCAGTGCCTTAACCCAGGGAATAGCATCGTTGGTTTCCCACACCTGATTGGCATCGATCATTAACTTACGATCGGGACCAATAACTTCACGAGCAATACGTACCCGGCGAATATCATCTTCCAGGTCACGTCCTACTTTTAGTTTCAGATAATTGAAGCCAGCATCCACGGCCTCTTGGCAGAGACGGCGTAGTTTTTCATCCGGATAGCCAAGCCAGCCTGCTGAAGTGGTATAGCAGGGAAAGCCTTCGGCCAGCAGTTTTTCAATGCGCTGTGCTTTATTGTCTGCCCGTTGTTGTAGCAACGTGAGCGCTTCTTCTGGCGTAATGCAGTCAGTGATATAGCGAAAATCAATACAGCGCACCAGTTCCTCGGGCGACATATCGGCAACCAGTCGCCACAGGGGTTTACCTGCGGCTTTACTCCACAGATCCCATACTGCATTAACGACTGCACCGGTAGCCAGGTGGATAGCGCCTTTATCGGGACCAATCCAGCGTAGTTGGCTATCGTTAGTAAACTCACGCCAGAACTTGCCCATATCAGCGGTAATATCAGCAAGGCGACGCCCGACAATTAAATGTTCCAGGGCGCTGATAGCAGCACAGCAGACCTCGTTACCACGACCAATGGTAAACGTCAGGCCGTGACCCCGCAGGGCACTGTTATCCGTTTCTAAAATCACATACGCGGCTGAGTAGTCGGGATCGGGATTCATGGCATCTGAGCCATCAAGCGCCAACGACGTTGGGAAGCGTATGTCTTCAACACGTAATGCTGTGATAGTGGTCATGTGCCACGCTCCAGTATCTTAAGGTCATTGTCTTTAGGATAAAATGGTGGCTAAGCCTGTATGGTTTTTTGGCACTGCTCGCCTAACCCCTCGATACCCAGACGCATTACCTGTCCGGCACGTAGATATACCGGGGGCTTTTGGCCCATCCCCACGCCAGGGGGCGTACCGGTAGAAATAACGTCACCCGCTTGCAGACTCATAAAGCGGCTCAGGTAGCTGACGAGTTCCGGAACTTTGAATATCATGGTGCTGGTACTGCCGTTCTGGTAGCGTTTACCATCGACCTCGAGCCACATATTCAACTGATGTGGATTAGGAATTTCATCCGCGGTCACCAGCCATGGCCCGGTAGGTCCAAAGGTGTCACAGCCTTTTCCCTTATCCCAGGTGCCTCCGCGTTCTGTCTGAAATTCGCGTTCTGACACATCGTTAATTACGCAATAACCCGCCACGTGTGACATGGCATCAGCTTCGCTGATATAACGCCCGCCCGTGCCGATGACGATGCCAAGTTCTACTTCCCAGTCGGTTTTTACCGAATCGCGGGGGATTTCTACATCGTCATTGGGTCCAACGATGGCGCTGGTCCATTTATTGAAAATAATCGGTTCTTTGGGGATCTCAGCGCCAGTTTCCGCAGCATGATCGGCGTAGTTCAGACCAATGCAGATAAATTTTCCGATCTGCCCAACGCAGGCACCGATACGCGGTTGCCCCTCAACGATCGGTAAACTGTTTGGATCCAACTGGCGCAGGCTATCCAGCGCTGCAGGATTTAAAAACTCACCGCTGATATCGTTGATGTGTGCGGAGAGATCGCGCAGCGTGCCATTCTCGTCCAGTAAGGCCGGGCGTTCTTTACCTGCGGGTCCGTAACGTAACAATTTCATCTGAAAATCCTTGTGTTGATATAAAGCGGATAAGGTGGGCGTTAGTTGCTCCAGCCGCCATCAATAATATTGATTGTGCCGGTAGTAAAGGAGCTTGCATCTGAGGCGAGGTAAAGCGCCAGTTGCGCGATTTCTTCCGTTTTTCCGATGCGGCCAATGGGCTGACGTGAGACAAAAGCGTTGTAAACCTCCTCTTCACTACGGCCCTCAGTCGCCGCCTGGACGGCAATACGCTGGCGTAGGGAAGGGGATTCCACCGTACCGGGACAAATCGCGTTACAGCGGATACCTTGGGTAACGTAATCGGCGGCGACCGAGCGGGTCAGGCCAATAACGGCTGCTTTTGAGGCGCTGTAAGCAAAGCGGTTTGGTACACCTTTAATGCTTGACGCTACCGAAGACATATTGATGATTGAGCCACGATTACGTTCCAGCATCGCGGGTAAAAAAGCACGAATAGTATGGAACATCGCGGTAACGTTGAGATCGAGCGCAAACTGCCATTCACGTTCGCTACAGGTAAGGATATCGCCGCTGTGTACCACGCCTGCACAGTTGAAGAGGACATCGATTGGGCCGATGGTTTTCGCGGTCGCCTCGATAGCTTGTGCATTGGTAACATCCAGCACGCGAGCCTCAATACCCTGAATACCGCTGAGCGCGTCAATATTGATATCGGTAGCGATGACCTCAGCACCATGGCTGGCAAAAAGGGTTGCGGTATTAAAACCGATCCCTTGTCCGGCGGCGGTGATCAATACTTTTTTACCTGTCAGGTTCATGCTTGCTCCTGGAGTGATTTGAGAGTATTACGGTCTAATGGTCAGTCCATTAGTGGCGAAAAAAAAGCGCTTTACGCCAGATTCTTTTTGCTAAGATGCTTGATGAATACCCTATTGAATGCTTTTTTGTATTTAACTAATTCATTACATGACTCATGCAAATCAGCAAGATTTTTGTCGCATAAATGCCAGCTGAATCGCTTAATTAATAAAATGCCGCAGGTGAAATATGCCGATAAAGAAATTAGAAAATCCAAGGATTTACAGGCAAATAGCCGATCAGCTTAAAACGTTAATCGATAATAAGGAATTTCCACCAGGCAGCCGCTTACCGGCTGAACGTGAACTGGCCAGCCAACTGCAGGTAAGTCGGGCATCGGTTCGCGAAGCTTTGATCGCGCTGGAGGTGATCGGACTGGTTGATGTTCGCGTCGGTAACGGGGTAATTGTGCGTGAGTCATCACCGCAGCCTACCGCTGTGTCGCAGGAGCCGGTGATGGCGAGAGCTGGGCGCAATCAGTGGGTGGATGTGGATGACGAGCTGAATATTGAGCTGGATTTCACGGCCGAACTGCCTCCTTTTTCACTGTTACAAACCCGGCGTTTACTTGAGCCTGAAACTGCCGCACTGGCGGCGCGACATGCATCACCAGAAGAACTAGCCGCTATCCGGCAGGCATATGAACAGAACTGCCGCGATAACCGTCAGGGATCGGCAACACATCCCGGAGACCGGCTGTTCCATATCCGAATTGCTCAGGCTAGCGGTAATCCGGCGTATGCCTTTATTATTGCGCATCTGCTGGGACATCGTTACGGCACCATGTTTCGTGCACTGCAGTTGCATTATGCGCCACAGGATATGCCTCATCGTTCTGAAATTGAGCACCTGGCGATCCTCAATGCGCTGGAGGCGCGCGATCCTCGGGCGGCTAAAAAGGCGATGAAAGAGCATATGGATGCAGTTATTGCTATTTTCGGACGGAGTTAGTTCAGGGGATATGCACTTAGCCAGGCTGCGTTGCCTGCGGGGCCCGCATCAGAGTACGGTTCAAAAGCACGCTCTGTGTTTTTGGTGCCATCCATGGCTCCACGTTCGCTGACGTCCCTCGTTTTAACTCAGCGAACGCGAATTTGGTGATTATTGCTCTACGGTCGCTTCAAGCGCAACGGCAGGCAGTTTGGGCTGAGAACGCTGCCATGCCGAGCCATAACGGGTGTATTGCGGCGGGACAGGCATTTCAACGTGCAGATCGTCCGCGGCGGTGCGTGCCCAGAAGGGGTCTTTCAGCATCTCGCGTCCTACAAGTACGATATCGGCACGCTGGTTTTGTAAAATTTCTTCTGCCTGGCGTCCTGTTTCAATCAGGCCGACTGCACCTGTTTTAATACCCAGTTCACGTCGCAGTAACTCTGCTGCCGGCACCTGGTAGTTAGGGTAGGTGTTAACCTGGACCATCGCAATGCCGCCTGATGAACAATCGAGCAGGTCGATGCCTTGTTCTTTCATCCATTTCCCGTAAACCAGGAAATCTTCTGGGCGGTTGCCACCTTCTGCGTAGTCAGTTGATGAAATTCGCAGGAACAGTGGGCCCTGCCATTCGCTGCGCACGACGTCGATCACTTCGCGTACAATACGATAACGGTTTTCTACGCTGCCGCCGTACTCATCACTGCGTTTGTTTGCCAACGGAGAAAGGAACTGATTGAGCAGATAGCCATGAGCGCCGTGTATCTCAATCACGTCAAAGCCCGCTTCACGTGCACGTCGTGCACCCTGACGGAATGCTTCAATAACTTCTTTGATTTGAGCAATGCTCATTTCCTGTGGTACGCGAGATTCTGGTGTAAAAGGCACAGCTGAAGGTGCAATTGATTGCACGTTATCAAGACCCAGTTGGCGTCCCGCATGACCAATTTGTGCGCCGGCTTTCGCGCCAAAACGATGGATAGCATCCGTTACACGTTTCAGACCCTCGATATGGCTGTCACTCCAGATCCCGATATCGCCGGGGCCGATAGGGCCATTAGGCAAAACGGATGCGGTTTCCAGTATAACAAGGCCTGCACCACCTAACGCGCGAGCACCGTAGTGGATGACGTGAAAATCATTCACATGGCCATCGGCAGAAGCAGAATGCATGCACATTGGCGACATAGCGATACGATTACGGAATGTGGTGCCATTGATAGTGATGGGTTCAAACAATAACGCTGACATTTTTTTACTCCGAAAAGTGGTTGATATTTGACCCAGCCAAAGTAACATATGAACAATAATTGTGTATACGATAAAAAAAGTCCCATACGTACCTAAAGGTAACTAAGGAGTCATTATGAAAAAACTGAGGAATTATGGATCGGCTCCTGGCTGCTCGATGGAAGCAGCTCTGCACATCATGGGGGGCAAATGGAAGGGCGTTATCCTTTATCATCTGTTCAAGGATGGTACGCTGCGCTTCAGTGAGCTTCAACGTCATTTAGTTAGCATTAATCATCGGCTGCTGACCAAACAGCTCCGTGAGCTTGAGGAAGATGGCCTTGTCATTCGTCAGGTCTATCCTGTGGTTCCACCCAAGGTTGAATACTCGCTGAGTGACGAAGGCAAAGAACTCAACGGGCTAATGCTGGAGCTAAGTTTCTGGGGTAGAAAATGGCTCGAAAGAAGAGGTATGAAAACGGCGATGGAAGAGGATCTGGACGCGCTGAAAACTACCCTTGAAGAACAGGAACAAGTGTAATGAGGCAATGAAACCTGCCTCATTTATTGCTGGTTTCCCCTTTCTTACTGCGGCCTGGATTATTCAGAGGATAAACATCTGCCCTGAAGCATCCAGGTTCCTGCCTCAAGCCTATTCGTTACTTTTTTTGGCGGTTTAATCGGTTCAGCATACATTTTTTCATTTCGCTGTTTGGCAATGCCATCGGTTTGATGTAATCAACTGGTTAACAAAAAGTGTCGTTAGCTTTACGTTGTTAACATTAGTGTAACTCTGTACGCGGTATCGCTGAAGAATATGATAACGCCCGCTAATGCGGGACAATTTGCCACCTAAATGGCCTGACCATTAGTCCTTTAAGGGCATTGGATAATCATAATCTCCTGGACGTGTTAATTAAAAAAAGCCTTTGTTTAATAAAACGAGGCAATGATTATCCGGACCGTTTCACCGCAATAGGCATATGACGTCGGCCGTGCGGGGAGGTGTCATAAAGACCAGCGAATCATGACTCACGCTAAGTGCAGAAAAATTAAAAATACCGGCAAACGTAAGTAGCAGCGCATATTCATTGTATATGGGGATATGCCAGCGGATGTCGCTAATGATATTCAACTTGCCTGCTTGTTTAGCGCGGTACGGCGCCTTGAATCAACGCGAGGGATTTTATGAGTAACGTAATAGAAAAAGACGCGACGGTTTCAGTCAAAAAAGGTCTGTTCAAATTCCTGCCACGCGCGCATCCAATATCATGGCTGATGCTGTTGGTGACGACGCTGGCAATCCTGATGAACTCCGTCGATCGTTTGATTTTGCCAACGCTTATGCCCGCCATCATCCAGGAATTTCATTTAACCACCGTGCAGGCTGGTTGGCTTAATTCATTGAGTTTTGTCGGAACGTTCCTCGGTGCGCTGATCCTTGGCTTCGCTTCCGATTATATCGGGACTGGCTATAAGCGTGCTTATAGCTGGATTATCGCTGTATTAATTGAAATTGTTGCCGGTGTTGCCAGCGCTTTTAGCCGTTCTTATGGCCTGTTCCAGGCGCTTCGTGTTTTTATGGGACTCGGCAGCGGTGGATCGGAACCGATCAATGTCGCTTTAATCGGTGAATGGTGGCAAAAAGAGAACCGTGGTTTTGCGCTTGGCGTGCACCATACCGGTTTTCCCCTGGGGCAATTTATCGGACCGGTGCTCATTGGGCTGGTCATTGCGCTTACTTCATCATGGCGAAATGCGTTTCTGTTTATCCCACTGTTGGGGATACCCATCATTATTATTCAGCTCTGTATTGCAACAAAAAAGCGTCAGGACAAGGTATACAGCTGGATAGAAGAAAAGGGGATGACTCCCCCCGATGATGTCAGCCAATATGCGCGTCCATCCTTCAGGCAATCGCTGCTTAACGGACTGTCGTGCTTGAAAAATCGTAACTGCCTGGCGGCTATTGCCATTATCTTCTGTTTTATCTGGGCAGAGATGGGGATATCAACATTCCTGACGTTACAGCTTACCCAGGAAGTGGGGCTCAGTTTGGCGACCGCAGCGGTGATTTCAGGTGCGTCAGGTATTACCGGCTGGATTGGGCAAATTGGCTGGGGGAGTTTTTCTGATATGCAGGGCAGGAAGATGTGCCTGTGGATTATCACGGCAGGCTGGATTATCGCAACGCTAGCGTGCAACTTTATCACTTCGGCAACAAGTGGCTGGATAATCCTGATCGCATGGGGGCTGTTTCGTAATTCTCCTTTTCCCGTTGTTTATGCCCTTTTGATTGATTCGGCACCGAAAACAGCGGCATCCAGCATGGGATTGATGATTGGTCTGGCCGTGGGTAGCGCGGGTTTCCTGGTGGCACCTGTGGCGGGGTGGATCATTACCGACTTTGGTTTCACTGCCCATTATTTGGTGATCGCCGCCGTGTTAGTGGTGGGATGCATTCCACTCTATTTGGTGAAAGAGACGGTAATAAAATCGGTTCATTAATTGACGAGGTTTCTGGGATGAACAGCAGTATTCTTGACCTGTTAAACACTTATCGCATTGTGGATCTTACACATGCGCTGGAAGAAGATATGCCCGTATGGCCAACGCATCCTCGCTTCTTTATGAATGGCATTGAATCATTACATAAAGGAGATGAGGCATTTCTTAACCAGATTACGTTGGGAGAGCATTGTGGCACTCATGTTGATGCACCCGCTCACTTTGTTCCAGATGGCGAGACGATTGATCACATTGCGCCATTAAATCTGTTCAGTCAGGCGGTGAAAATTGATATGTCCGGTGCGCCCGCCAGCAGTTCACTGCCGCGTCAGCATATTGAGCAATGGGAAAAAGAGAATCGAGCGATTCAGGCTGATGATATCGTGATTTTCTATACCGGTTATGAAGATCGCTGGGCGCTACGGCCTAATCACCTTGCTTTCTTAAAAGACTGGCCGGGGCTATCCCGCGAAGCCGCAATGTACCTTGCAGACAAAGGGATACGCGCGGTGGGCACCGATGTGATGACGATCGATGCCTTCGTACACGAAGGCTATCCAGCACATGATGTTTTCCTGAATCGTAATATTTTAATCATTGAAAATCTGACGCAACTGCGTGACTTGCCTAATCAGTTTATCTTTCTTGCCATGCCATTGAAGATAAAAGGCGGTTCGGCTTCGCCGATACGGGCCGTCGCATTAATAGAGCACTAATTATATTCGCTTGATGGAAAGTAAAAAACGGGTCAGGTTGCCTGCCCGTTTATTCCCCTGTGATGTGGTCATTCCCCGGCGTGGGGCCGGGTGTTGATGATTACTGGGGTTATCCTGTTGATTAAACTGCAGTGGCTGTAGCCGCGTTACGGACGCCAGACAGTTTCTGTACCAGGGAATTAATATCGTTCACTTGTTCCAGCGTCCAGCACTGTTCAATCAAGGCCATTGCCTGCTGCTGATCCATTACTGGTCCAATAGCGTCCAGCAATTTATGGGTTAATTTATTGTCGGTAAGCGGCATTGCCGCGGTTCCCTGGTTGCGTTCCACATGATAGTTAGAGAGCGTGCCATCCGCCCAATGCAGCGTTAACTGACAGCCACGTTTGTCCATGTTCGCGTCCGAGATGATATTCACCAACGAGCAGAGGCGTGTTACTTCAGGATCGTTGATGGTCTCGTCACCAAAATCCCCTAATCCTAATCCATGACGCGTTAATGCAACCGCAATACAGTATGGCGTGCTAAATCTGGCTTCCGATCCGGTTAGGGGATGGGCTAACGCAGTAACGGCAGCCGAGAAAGGATGCAGACGAATGTCGATGCGTATGACATCGCGTCCTTTACCCATATCTTCGGCTGCGGCGGTAGCCGCTTCAATGGCTGCATGCGTGAGTGAGGCGGTAGGATAAAGTTTGTTACCGTTTTCAGGCAGGTGCCACAGCGTATTTAATCCTTCGGTGAGCAGCGCCATATTGGGATCAAGGCTAACGGCACGGAGCAAACCTCGCTGACCTTCAATTGCGGTATCGGTAGACGTAAAGCCCGCCTCGGCCAGCAGCGCGGAAAGTACCCCATCCATTGCTGCTTTAGCCGGATGCAGTGCTTTGGTATCACTTCCATAAACTTCACGAATACCTGCGGCCTGGGTCGCGCTGCAACCCAGGGCATGAGTTGCCGCTTCTGTGGATAGTTTTAACGCATTTGCCGCCGCCGCTGCCGCCGCTACGTGTCCCATGGTTCCGGTTACGTGCCAGGCACTTTGGTAATGGCTTGGGCCGGCGGCCCTCGCCACGCGTGCTCCGGTTTCAAAACCGGCGACATATGCGGTGAGTACATCTTGTCCACTCAAATGGCGTAGCTGGCCGATGGCCAGGATCGCTGGCCACAAGCAGGAACTGAGATGAATGGTTGTTTCGATGGGGTTAAAAACATCATCGTAATCCAGCAAATGCGAAGCGTACGCGTTGC
Organism: [Pantoea] beijingensis; assembly: GCF_022647505.1. Classification (NCBI taxonomy): domain Bacteria; kingdom Pseudomonadati; phylum Pseudomonadota; class Gammaproteobacteria; order Enterobacterales; family Erwiniaceae; genus Erwinia; species [Pantoea] beijingensis. The sequence continues at coordinate 3,658,746 of NZ_CP071409.1, read as the reverse complement.
CCAGTGCGGCATAAGGCGCGGAGGTCGTCAGTGGCGTGCCGACAATAGAGGCGACACCGTCTTGCCCCAGGCCCGCAAGCACTTGCTGAACTTTTAGTGCCCCCGGCTGGCTGGCACCTGCCAGCGCAGCTGCGCTCCAGTCTACTAAGGCCCGTTTAGCATAATGGATCACCTCCGGGGGTAAATTTTCCCAAGAGAGTGATGATGCAAAATGACCCAGTTGACTCGTTTGTGTAATCTCGGACGTGAGCTCAGTCATGTTAGTGTTTTTCCTTCAGCAATGTGACCAGTTTTGTAATATCACTTGTGTATTCAGACATCTTTTGCTTCAGCTCATCGCCGGTAACGTATTGCGTTTTACTGCCTTCTTCTTCCATGTATTTCTGCCATTCCGGGGTTTTTACCAGCTTGCTGAAAATATTCTGATACCAGGCAACGGCTTCAGGGCTGATGCCTGGAGGTGCGGCGATGCCGCGGAACTGCAATTCTTCAGGAATACCCTCCATCGGGATCCCTTGTTCCAGCAGTGTGGGAACATCTGAGAATTGTTTATTACGGGCGTTACTGAGCACGCCGATGATCCTCAACTGGCCCGCTGCAACCTGCTCGGAAAAGTCGTTTTGCGCACCGATCATGACCTGCGCATCACCGCGTAGCAGCGCGGTAACGCGCGGCCCGGCATCAGCAAAAGAGAGGTATTTCCAGCTGGTTCCGGTATTTTTCTGGATTTGCAGTGAGGCCAGGTTATCGACGGACTGAAAAGCCCCCCCAACCTGTACCAGCTGTCCCGGATGTTGTTTTGCATCGGCGATAAAATCTGCAAAATTCTTGTAAGGCGATTTCGCTGAGACGGCGACCACCTGCTGCTCATCGGCGATCATGGCGATAACGGTGAGTTTATCGACCGTAGCCGCTTCCTTATTATCAGCCGTCAGGCCAGTGGACACCCATTTGGAGGTGAACGCGGAAATATAATTAGGATCGCCAGGGCGCTCCGCCAGGAAATTCATGGCTGCCAAACCGCCACCTTGTGGTTTGGAGAGTACTGGCCAGTTTCCGGTAAGGATATGGGTCTGCTGAGCGATTTTCAGTACCTGACGTGCGAAGATATCACTACCGCCTCCAGGCCCGGTATCAACCACGACCTGAACATTATCAGGAACGTTAGCATTTTCCTTTTTATCGCAGGCCGTCAGCGACAGGGAAAATAGGGTCATGGCGGCAAGCCATGCCAGACGTGACAACTTTTTGGTTTTCATCATTGCTCCCGTATGCCGGTTCTCCTCTATGGGGCCGGCTAAGTATTTATCGTTTAACTGGCTGCCATCGCCTTGCGGCGGTGTTTGGTACGGCTATAAACCGCAAAGGCAATCAACAGAATGATGGCCACCAGAATGCCGCCAGAGATCGGGCGTTCAATAAAAATAGAAATTCGGTTGTTGGACAGCATTAACGACTGACGGATAGAGCTTTCGGCTTCCGGGCCAAGCACAAATGCCATTAGCATCGGTGCCGCGGGTATGCCCAGTCGACGAAACATATAACCAAATGCACTGAATCCCATTAGCAGCCATACATCGAAGATGGAACTGCGTACGCTATAGGCGCCGACAACGGCCAGAATCATGATGACCGGATACAGCAGCCAATAAGGAATACGAAGGATTTGTACCCATACTGGGATCATTGGCAGATTCAGAACCAATAGAACAATGGTTCCCAGATAAAGACTGGCAATGACCGGCCAGACGATTTCCGGGTGGCTGGTGAACAGCAGTGGGCCTGGCTGGATGCCATACAGCAACAGAGCGGCCAACATCACGGTCGTACTGGCACTACCCGGTAAGCCCAGACTGAGCAGCGGGATCATTGTGCCGCCAGATTCGGAGTTATTGGCTGCTTCAGGACCAGCAACGCCTTCGATGGCCCCGTGTCCAAAGCGCTCAGGCTCTTTAGAGGTATTTTTTACCAGTGCGTAAGAAACGAACGAGGCGATGGTCGAACCGCCACCGGGCAACGCCCCGATAAAGAAACCGACGATCGAACCGAGCAGAATGGCTAACCGTGAACGTTTGAAATCATCTCGTGTTGGCAGGTAATCGCGAAACCGCTTCGGTGTATCCAACGGTTTGCTTTGCTTCATATTTTTGCCGGTGTTGATCAACACTTCACTAATGGCGAACAGGCCAAGTGTCAGGATCAGGAATTCGATCCCGTCATATAAGTTGATGCTGCCGAAGGTAAAGCGCTCGCCACCGGTGAAGATATCGACACCGACGCTGGCAACCAGCAGGCCGGTCAGCATGGAGATCAGCCCCTTAACGGGAGATTTCCCGGCCATTGATACGACCAGTAACAGACCAAACACCATTAACATGGCAAATTCTGGAGGGCCAAAATCAATGGCGATTTTGGCGGCCAGCGGCGCGGCAAAAGTCAGACCGATAACGCCGATGGTACTGGCAATAAAGCCGGAAATTGCCGACATTCCCATAGCGGCACCGGCGCGTCCTTGCTTAGCCAGCTCATGGCCGTCATAACACAGCACCACCGACGATGTTTCCGTGGGAATATTGAGCAAAATCGCAGTCGTTGCCCCGGCGAATTTTGCGCCATGATAAATCCCGGCCATCATGATCAATCCGGTAGCGGGAGGCAGTCGTAGAGTGAGTGGAAGCAGGATAGCCAGGGTTGCAGCTGGGTTCCCCAGACCGGGCAAAATACCAATCAGCGTACCGAGCATCGCCCCCGCGACTATCCACATCAGGTTTGTCAGGGTTAAGGCCCCCTCAAAACCTTCCATCAGGTTGTAAAGTACAGACATGGTGAGTTTCTCTCTTTATTAGTTTTGACGTCAGATACCGAGGATCCCCAGATGCAGCATCCCCACAGGTAGCGCGATACCGAGTAGCCGGACGAAGAGGAAATAGATAGCCACAGGAATGATCAGCAGTGCGATAAAAGAGGTAATGCCGCGGCGTTTTTCAACAACAATAAGCAGCCACGCCATCAGCAACATGCCGGTAACGACGAAACCGACAACAGGGAGTAATGGCACCGCAACAATATAGCCGGCAAAAACCGCAATGGTCCGTCTGGGAATATAAGGGGCGTTTGGCTCTTTTGGCCCCGGTTTCCCGTGCGTAACGTGCTCCACGGGGGGGACTGAGCCAATTGCCCTTACTTCTGGTCCGCCCGGACGATATCCCTGGAAAGCAAGTATTCCACCCAGCAGAAATAGCCCCCCAGAGACAATCCGGGGTAAAAAACCGGGACCAGGGATTTGGTTCGCATAAAAAGGCATTTGGCAAGCGAGTACGAAGGCGATAGCACCCACAATCGCGACCACGATCCCCAGAACCACGTCTTGTCGATTCATTTGTTCACCCCGTATAGCAGACATAATTTCTCCAATGCAGACATGATTTGCTGAGGTATAAGAAATAAGCGGTGGAGTGTCAAGAAATGACGCCGTAAAATTGCTCGCTATGTGACCAGCGTTTCTTTTCTGCATAAAAAAAGAAGAGAAGCTGATAACGGGTGATGCTGAAATAGCATCTCGAACGCAAGGAATTTTTTTAGTTGTTTGGCAGCATCAGGGCGCTATATAGCGCCCATCAGACGACGATTGAGAGAGGGGATATCAGTGACACACTTTTCCGTCAGACAGACAGATCGCGAAATTGCTGGCGGACTTCTTTCAGCGCTTTGACCAGGTTGGTCTGAGTTTCTGGCACCAGTCGTGTGACAGGTACCGCGATGGCAATAGATGCCACAGGCCGATCTGCGGCATTTACCAGGGCAATTGCCACAGAGCCAACGCCTTCTTCGCTCTCTTCATAATTGGTGGCATATCCCTGCTGTCGTACGTCTTCCAGTGCACTTTCAAGTGCGGAAAACGATTTGATTGAACGTGTGGCCGGTCCCACCAATACGTCATCGACATACAGGGCTCGCACCTGTTCCGGGGTCCGCTCAGCCAGCAATGCTTTACCCGCTGAAGTACAGTGTGCCGGCAGTATCTGACCGGTACGCGCAATGACTCGCAGAGCGCGGTCGCTCTCAATGGAATCAAGATAGCGAACCTGATTGCCTTCGAGTGTGACCAGATGGACAGTTTCGCCAAATCGCGTGCCCAGATTTTCCAAAAAAGGTCGGGCCTGGGTTCTGACATCCATTTTCTGTACTACTGCCAGCCCAATATCAATCAGCATTGGGCCCGGGCGGTAGGCACGGCTGGCATCCTGCCGAACAAAGCCTCGATGGATAAGCATTGCCAACAGCCGGTGCGCGGTGGAATGCGCGACATTGAGATAATTACAGGCATCGGTTAGCCGCATACTCTGCTGTTCCCGAAAAAGCAGCAGCAGTCGCAGAGCATTATCGACGGATGAGATAGGATAACTCGGGGAACTGCCTTCACTGGCATTTTTTTCTTCACTCACGGGACACCTCTGCGTTTAAAATTCCTTATAGCAGACAATAATGTCAATTTTTATTGATGTTGTCCACATAGAAGCAACATTTCTCTTGACTTGATTAAAAGTGCATACGAGTATCGGAAGTGTCCTCACTGAGGACTAAGTTTCCTTATATCAGACATTGCGCAAAGAGAGGAGAAACGGGATGCGTATTCGTCATATTGGTGTAGTAACCAAAGATCTCGAACGTACAGCCACATTTTATGAAAAAGTCTTCGGTTTTAAACGCCTGGGACCGGTACGTACCCCCGGGCATTATCCGGGGAAAGCGATTGATATGAGCGACGGCGAAGTGAACTATTCTTTGCTGTGTCCGGATGAGCGTGTTGAGACGGTTCCATGGCAACAAGGAACATTGGGAACCAACCACGTCGGTATCGCTACTGATAATATCACTGGCGTTATTGAAGCCCTGAAAGAGTTCAACATTGAGATCTACGGGGAAGATAAGCAAGAAGTTCCTCCACGATTCTTCAAATTTCTCGATCTGGATGGCGCTGAAATCGATGTGGCTACCGTTGAGCGTAGCTGGAAATATTAAGTTTGCCGGATGACCATTAAAGTAAAAAGCGGAAGGGGTGATCGAAAGCTCCAGCGTCAGCCTCGTCACCCCTTATCCGACTGGTTGCTGGTCATGGCAGTGTTTGCCCGCATTGGTAGTACAGCTTTTGGTGGCGGGAGTGCCACTATTGCTTCAATGCGGCAGGCGTGCTTACGCCATCAATGGATGGATGAAAGACAATTTGTTTCGACTCTTGTCCTTTCACGCCTGACGCCAGGGATTAGTATCCTGGCGCAGGCCTTACTTATTGGCCGTATTGCTGCAGGTATCCCCGGAATGTTTGCGGCCTTAACCGGACTGCTGGCTCCCGCACTGGTGATTACTTGCGGCCTAACGTGGCTTTATGAAGTTATCCACGATCTGCCGGCGGTTGCCGGTCCTTTACATACCGTGGTAGCGACAGCGGCAGGTTTTACCGTGGCACTGACGTTGCAATTAATGCGCGATGTTTTTCGCGGCCAGCGTATTGTCATGATTATGCTGGTGCTCCTGGTTTATACCGCTCTGGCGTTTTGGGTGAATAATCCGCTGATCGTGATGGCCAGTGCTATCTTTCTGGCACTACTTTTTCCTGCTGTGTTTGACTCGCCCTCTTCTTCATCTGATAAAACAGATTCTGATAAGTGAGGAAACATGACGCTATCGCATCTTTTCGGGGTGATTTTTCTGGCGAGCATACTCAGTTTCGGTGGATTAAGTTCATTACCTATTTTGCGTGGTCAGATGCAAAATGCCGGCTTACCCGCGGATACCTTACTGTTGCACTCACTGGCGATTGGCAATATCGCTCCGGGTCCAAATGGTTTATATCTGGTGGTGGTAGGATATTTTATCGGTGGGTTTAACGGGGCATGTGTTGCTGTTATCGCGCTGATAGTCCCTCCTTTCCTGGTGATTATTCTCGAACGTATCCGTAACCGCTTAGTCCATTTACGTCGTTTTCGCGCGGTGATGTTTTCACTCAGTCTGGCGGTAATCGCCGTGCTGATCCCCTCCAGTGCCTCACTCGTTAGCCACGCTGCCACGGATCTTACGGGGATGCTGATGGTTGCCGCCGGAGCACTTCTGCTGCTGCTCCGACTTCCTTCTCTGGTCGGAATTGCACTGGCTATTGGGGTTGGCTTCTTCAGCTATTAATCAAAAGAACAAGTGGATATAAACTATCACCATTACAGCCCATCGTGACGAATGGAGGGGAGCCGAATATGATATTTGAGCGCCAGCATGCGGATAGCGGTACACGTCAGAATAGCTAACCAAATGCTATAAGATTGGGGGATACATTTCGTGGAGCCTAATAATTCAATACCTGCACCTACGATAGCTGCACTGGCGTATATTTCCTGTTTAAAAATAGTGGGAACCTGACCGGTCAAAATATCCCGGAGACATCCTCCTCCGATGGCACTGATGCAGCCAAGAATGACGGAAATCTGAATATTTCCGGTATATTGATAGCTTTTATTTGCGCCAAATGCTGCAAAAAATCCCAGCCCAAGAGCATCAAAAAACAGTGCTGATTTTGTAAAAGATAAAATAATCTTTTGTAGAAACGTCACACAAAATATTGCCAGAAAAACGGCGATAAGATAAGTGCTACTGACCAGTCCAGCAGGTGGGGCTGAGGCGATGCAAATATCGCGGATGATTCCTCCTCCCGTAGCGGTCGTGAATGCCAGAACAAATACCCCGAATATATCAAAATCCTGACGCACACCGACCGTTGCACCACTTAAGGCAAATATAAAGGTACCCGTTAAATCTAAATAATGGAGCGGTTGAAACATCGTGAAAGTCTCTCGTCATGTCCGTGGCAATATGCCCGGCATTTGTCAGGCTACAGGTCTGCTGGCGACGTCTTTTATCCCGGTTTATGGTGATTGGGAGATTTCCTGTAGCCTGAATTATTTGGTTTTACAGCCAGCAAAGAGCGCCCACTAACATGGCTTCCATTCCGGTTCTAAGGGCCGGGTCGAGAGAGACGGTAAAAAGTGAGGAGTGGTTGGCAGGAATGCTGTTGACGCTATCGGTTTTGACCGCATTATCCCAGATCGCCCCATCGGTGCCGCCGACGAGCCAGAAAACGTAGGGCACTTGCCATTTCCTGCCAAATTGACTGAAATCCTCGCTGGCTACTGCCGGAGGTGTTTCATAAGCTTTGTCACCAAAATAGTCGATGAATCCTTCGCGAATAACGTCCATTGCGGCGGCGTCATTATCCGTTACCGGATAACTGCTAATCACGCTGATATTGGGATCGGCTGCTCCAGATGCATGGCTTTCACATGTGCATATTTTTTTTACCGATGAGAGCATCTTTTCTCTGACATTGTCGCTGTAACTGCGCATATTCAATTTTATGACCGCTTCATCAGGTATAATATTTTCTTTCGTTCCGGCATTAATGCAGCCAATCGTTAATACTGCACTGTCGAGCGGTGCGATTTCCCTCGATACGATACTCTGCAAACGCACTGCCGTGTAAGCTGCCATCATTACCGGGTCTTTAGCCAAATGCGGCATCGCGCCGTGCGCCCCTTTTCCCTTAAACGTTATACTCAGGCTATCACCCGCAGAAAGTATTACGCCGGTACGGTAACCTACAGTGCCCGGTGCGCCAGGCATAACATGCTGGCCGAGAATAATATCCGGTTTGGGAAAGGTATCTTGCATGTCCTTAAGCATTGACAGTGCGCCGATACCGCACTCTTCGCCCGGTTGAAATACCAGCATCAGTGTACCTGTCCAGCTATTCCGATGTTTCGCCATTACCTCGGCAGCACCCAGTAACCAGGTAACATGCAAATCGTGCCCGCACATGTGTGCAACTGGGGTCATTTCACCGTCTAACGTCTTTCCTGTAACTTTGCTGGCATAGGGTAAATTAGTCTTTTCTTCTATGGGAAGGGCATCCATATCTGCTCTAAGCATGACTGTTTTGCCCGGACCATTTTTCAGAATACCGACGACGCCGGTAACACCCAACTCCTTATGTACCTCATAGCCTAATGCCGCAAGTTTTTCTGCCACAATGCCTGCAGTACGGTACTCCTGCATTGAGAGCTCTGGATTTTGATGCAGGTCTTTATAAATATCGGTTAAGGCAGGAAGAAGCGACTGAATCGTATTTTGTAAAGGTTGTAAACGCTGTCTCATAAATTTCTCCTGGTACTCATGATATGAATAAAGAAATCGTTGTCTTTATTCAAAGAGACGTCCGCTGGATTTATTTTTAAGTCAGAACCGCAAAACAATAACTAATAATAGTTATTGGTGGGCACTGTTTTATAGTTTTACCTGTTAATAAAATTTATTAATCTATTTCCCTATGGATAAATAACATGCCGATTACGCTTATATTAATAGGTAAAACAATTTGTCTTATCTGGTTTTTTTGTGCTTTTTCGGCCACGCTTAATAAATATTTTCGCAAGGTTTTGATGATGAAATGGGCGTTGTTGAATAAATCAAACTTTTGCGGAATGGCAGGATCAGATCACGCATTATCCTGACAATACGGGCAATCCCGTGGCAAAGCAGACGTTCAGAATCGCCAACCGGAGCACTTACAATAAAGCCCTTATCAACCGGAGCTCCATCACCTTCTGGCTGGACGATGAAGCGATTAAGGCATGGTACGAAGCCGCAACACCGTCATCACGGGGATGACATCAACACTATTCTGACCTTGCCACCCCCACCGTGCTGATGATTAAACGGATATTCCGGCTCACCCTGGGGCTGCTCAGGGATTTATTGATTCCATTTTCGCCCTGATGAAGAGCCCGCTTCGCTGTCCGGACTACACCTGCATCAGTAAGCGGGCGAAGTCAGTTAACGTCTGTTTTAAAACACCCACCCGGGGGAAGTCGCCCATCTGGTTCTCGATTCAACCGGACTGAACGTCTTCGGTGAGGGGGAATGGAAGGTAAAAAAGCGCGGGGCAGAGAAACGCCGTATCTGGCGAAAGCTGCACCTTGCTGTTGATGCGAAAACGCATGAAATCATCTGTGCTGATCTGTCGCTGAACAATGTTACGGACTCAGAAGCCTTTCCCGGGCTCATCCGTCAGACCCATCGAAAAATCAGGTCAGTCGTAGCCGACGGCGTTTACGATACCCGGTAATGTCACGATGAACTGCGCCGCAGGAAAATCAGCGCACTCCTCCCTCCCCGAAAAGGCGCGGGTTACCGGTCGGGTGAGTATGCAGACTGCACCGGGCTGTTGCGGATCAGCGACTGAGCGGGAGCAATGCCAGGTGGAAATGGACAACAGAGTATAACCGACGCTCAACAGCGGAAACGACGATGTACAGAATGAAGCTGCTGTTCGGTGGTTCAGTGACGCTGCGGGACTACGATGGTCAGGTTGCAGAAGCTCTGGCCATGGTGTGTGCGCTGAATAAAATGACGAAGGCAGGCATGCCAGAAAGTGTGCGTATTACCTGAGCGCCAGTCCTTTTGTAGGGGCGCTTGAAAAAAATCTGATTTATTCAACAAAGCCGTGCCACGCCATGGATCGCTTTCGTAATGAACCTTATCCCGCCAGCCGGACATCCGAGTTTATCATCATCAATCGCCTGGTTGATGCTTAAGCATGGATTACAGAAACGCCTTCAGCATACGGTGCCCACGTTTATATTATTTTTGAAGCCGCTGTAAGAATCGCATAGCCGTCTTTCAACGTGCTTGCGAAAGGTTTCCCGTCCAGAATGTGGCAACCTGCGTTGGCGGCTTCAACGGTGACTTTTTCATGTACAGGGTGAGGGGGACAAAACCGGCGACATTAATCCCCTCATTTTTTATTATTTCGGAAATATTATCGTATGCCTTCACTCCATATTGTTTAGCAAACTCTTGCGCAGGTGAAAGATTCCTGTCTGATACGGCGCAAAATAAGGCGTTATCCAGTTTCTGGTAGGCTTTTGCGTGGAAGTGGCCAACTTTTCCACAACCCATATTCGCTGTTTTCAGCATCATAATACATTTTTAGTTATCGATTATATTCTGTTTAAAAAACAACAGGTTTTGAACTAAGTAGCCTCTTTGTTATCGGTAACAATTAGTCATGTCAACTTTTGTCATACCCATAGCACCGAAGTGATAAATTCATCATGTGTGATGATAATCAGAGTTAGCGATTGTTCATCGTAATTTCATAATCGAGAGATAAGAGATTATATTGTTTATTATCAATGAATTAATTTTTCTGTAGAAGGATGAGTGCAAAAAATGCCTGCTGTCATAAAAATGATAGAGCCTCGCCCGATCATATTTTATTGATGTCTGTCCAAAATGTAATAACTTGTTTATGCAGGAATTAAATCGCTTCCAGAGCAAACTCGTATTTTTATGCACTAATATCGTAGGAATGAACAGCCTGACTCAGCCGTTTTAGTTGATACTGTCAGTGGCTGTTAAAGATGGCGCGGCTTTTTATCCAATCGACAACGATAATTCTTAGCCAGACGCTTCCGGGCATGCAGGCATGCACCCGGTCACAGTAATCGTAATAAATTCAGATTTACTATGGAAAACGCCGTCATTACTCGTGCATTTCAGTTTTATGACCCTTTCCTTGTTGAGAACGTCATGAAACGATAGGCAGTGTGACTCAGGAAGAATGAAGCACCAACGCCGCGAATTCAGAACAGCGAATATCGAGCAGGGTTGCTTCGCTGAAGATGGAGTTGAAAACATGTCTGAGCCAAAAACCGCGATGCGTCGGATTGATGCGTCCAAAGCTTACCGAATACTTGAATCCGGTCCGATCCTCATGGTCAGCACGCACGATGGTGTGCGTCCAAACATCATGACCATGGGATTTCATATGATGATACAGCACGCACCTCCGCTTATTGGTTGCGTTATTGGTCCCTGGGACCATAGTTTTACCGCGTTGCACGAGACCGGCCAATGTGTTCTCGCTGTGCCGGGAACTGACCTCGCGCAAACCGTTGTCGATATAGGTAATTGTAGCGGTGCTGAAGTTGATAAGTTCGAGCATTTTGGGCTGAGCACGGCATCGCCGGCAAAGGTTCGCGCTCCACTCTTAAGCGATTGTCTCTACAATATTGAGTGCGTTGTACATGATGATTCGCTGGTTGACCGGTATCATCTTTTTATTCTCGAAGCTGTCGCAGTATGGTCTAACGACGCCCGAAAAGAGCGCCGCTACCTGCATCACCACGGTGATGGGACTTTCACAGCGGATGGCGAACGCCTCGACTTGCGACATCGAATGACCCAGTGGAAGCAGTTCCAGGTCGATCTTTGACGACATCATTTTTGGAGTTCAAGACATGGCCCAGATCAAATACGCATTTATCATCAAAGCGCCTGGTTACCAAAGCGCCACGCATGCGGCACATATGGAATCGCCTGAATTTGATGCCAAATTCATTGGCGTAAATGACTTCGCCGAGGCGCTGACCGCCGCCGAAGCACTCGCTGATGCAGGCATCCAGGTCATCGAACTTTGTGGCGGTTTTACGCCGCAGGAAGCTACAAAATTGCGCCAGCATTTCCCTGATATCGATATTGGGCGAGTGGCTTATCCTTAATGTCCTTGCCCTGTAACTAGTAAGTAGTCTTTCCATCAACACGATTCGATTGGAGATACAACATGAAATACAAGACTCTGGGTAACACCGGTTTGCTCGTTTCCCGTTTGTGCCTGGGCACGATGACCTTTGGCGATGGTAGTGGTGTCTACAAACATATTGGTGCAGCCGGACAGAAAGAGGCTGACGATCTGGTTAAAGCGGCGTTTGATGCTGGCGTTAATTTCTTCGATACCGCGGATGTCTATTCTGATGGTGCAAGCGAGCAGGCACTGGGGCAATCCTTCAAAAATCTGGGCCTTGCGCGTAGCGAAGTTGTGCTTGCAACTAAAGCCTATAGCCGTATGGGGCAAGGGCGCAATGATGTTGGCGCATCTCGTGGCCATATTATGGATGCCGTCGAAGCCAGCCTGAAACGCCTTCAGACCGATCATATCGACCTGTATCAGATCCACGCGAATGATATTATTACACCGATTGACGAGACACTGCGTGCACTCGACGATTTAGTGACTCAAGGTAAAGTTCGCTACATTGGGGTATCGAATTGGCAAGCCTGGAAAATTGCACGTTCCCTGGGTATCTCGGAACACAAGAACCTGGCACGCTTTGAAACCTTGCAGGCTTACTATTCGGTCGCCGGTCGCGATTTGGAACGTGAACTTGGGCCGTTGCTCGAGGCGGAGAAAATGGGGCTGCTGGTCTGGAGTCCTCTTGCGGGTGGTCTGCTCTCCGGCAAATTTAACCGCAATAACCAGAAACCAGAAGATTCGCGTCGTTCTGAGTTTGACTTCCCAATCGTAAACCGGGAAAGAGCCTGGAATATTATTGATGTTCTGGTACCGATTGCACAGGCGCATGGTTGCAGCCCTGCACGCGTTGCGCTGGCGTGGCTGCTGTCCAGACCTGTTGTTACCTCGGTGATCATGGGCGCGAAACGCGTTGATCAGCTAGAGGATAACCTCGCAGCCATCGATTTGACGTTGACAGAAGATGAGCTGCGTCAGCTTGATGCAGTGAGCGCGCTGCCGCCGGAATATCCAGGTTGGATGTTGGATACACAAGGTGCAGATCGCCTGGGACCAGTCGATTTGTGGTCATCTGCAAGCGCATCCTGATACTTTTTATTCTCTCATTACGCTTTTAACAGGGTCCGGGCCATTAACGGTTCGGATCCCGCCACAACGAGGAAATCTGAAACATGGCATCTTTAAACGGAAAGACCATTATTGTCACCGGAGCAGCTAACGGAATCGGTCGTGCTGAGGCTGAGTTACTTGCTCGGTCAGGTGCAAACGTCGTCTTCACCGATCTCGATGAAGCAAATGGCACCGCAGCAGCGGAAGCATTCGGCGAGCAAGCGGTTTTTATCCGCCACGACGTTTCCTCTGCAGCAGATTGGCAGCGAGTGATCGCCACGACGATTGAGCGCTTTGGCCGTCTGGACGGACTGGTCAACAATGCTGGTATCTACAGACCCGGTGCGCTGGAAGACACGACCGAAGAAAACTTTGACACCCAGGTTGCTATCAACCAGAAAGGCACTTTCTTTGGAATGCAGTATGCCGCCGCTGAAATGAAAAAGAGTGGTGGCGGCTCGATCGTTAACACTTCATCAATTTGTGGTATCCGCGGCTTCCGTGGTTGTATTGCTTATAATGGTACCAAGTGGGCGATACGTGGCTTGACGAAAACTGCAGCTGCAGAACTCGGTAAATATGGTATCCGTGTCAATGCAGTTCTGCCAGGATTCGTTGATACCAATATCTTGTCAGCCAATTCGGATGAGATGAATCAGCAGGCAGCGAAAGACTCGGTCCTTAACCGTTTAGGTCGACCAGAAGATATCGCATCATTAGTGCTCTATCTGATCTCCGATGACAGTGCTTTTGTTACCGGTGCTGATTTACTGGCAGATGGCGGCTATACATTATAAGCGACATCATGTCCGGCCAGAGCCTTCATATATTCTGCTAACTAATTTTCGGTAATGCCGAGGAATAAATCAGCGGGTAATGGACTGAATCTTCAGTTTATATTTCTATCTGTAACCGGATAATATTCGGGAGAAAGAAGATAACGTAATCTGTGGGGTCTGTAGGTTCATATAATTCCGGAGTCGACGTTGACTCCGGGATAATTTTATACAAGGCGTCAATGAGGACTGCTATCGAATATGATTCTACTAATTTTCGGTGACTCTATAAATAGTTTACGCCAGCAGTTTCTTTCTTACATTATCAAAGTAAATCATATGGAAACTCTTGTCTTTCGCGGAGTCTAGTGTTTTTTGCGATACCTTGTCTTTTTCAAACAATGCCATTGAGGTTCTGGTAAATATTGTATGATCGCCCTGTGCTAAAAAATCATAACGGATCGTCATATTCTCATCTCTGCCGCCGAAATATAGTGATTTACATTCCCATAGTTTGTTTTTTTCATACCCAGTAACCAACCAGACGACATTTATCGCATGTGAACTGCCTGGGTAGCTGATCTGCTCTATTGCTACATCACCATGAGTAAGACTCTTTTTTATATCGGGACCATACATAGCGCTGGTTAATGGATGCAATTCCACCCAGTTTGAAATCGTTGTTACTAAATTAAATAGCTCAGTGACATCAGCATTAAAACTTTCTTCAACAACATTCGGAATCGATATTGTGCTATGCTCCATTTTTTTAACCTCCTGTTAGTAAATCTATTTGTATCCATAAAAATCATTTTAAATTCGACAGGGTATTTCCCTGGTGGAGTATAATAATCTCCGTTTCTCCAGGTGATATGATTTATTTTCCTACAGCCAAAGTTGCAACTATATCAATATTAAATAATAATTAAGGTGCGGAAACATCATGCTATTTGAAAAAACAACTATCTTGTTTTTTCGTGCTCATTGAGTTTTCAGATTATATCTCTGCGGACTACCCCTTTTAACGCTATAGCCCGCACCGCTTTCCGTGAGCAATCGCGTGGGAAAATTCGGATTTTTATGCACTAATTTTGGAAGAATAGACAGTTAAAGTGGATTGCTTTGCATGATAATAGATGTATGTGCTGGAGTTGGACATCTTTGTGTTCGCGTACCTAATGACTCAGGGTGATACGCCTCTGGTACACGCTTTGGTTTGACGAGTATCCCTATCGATAATGCTGATGAAGCACACCTTAGTTATTAACGTATTCCAGTTACATGCGGGGTTCTTCAGGGAAGAACTTAACAGGATGGGCTATGTCATGAGTGACTTTAGCAAGCCGTACTATATGTAGGGGGCAGGGTAAGATGTACATGCTATCCTTGTTTTGAGTACCCCTGCGCAACTTGCGGTGATGAAAGTTTACCCTTGCCTGGAAAATCCGGCGACGATGTCATGGTCGCCAACACCGCTAGCGACCCGTTCTACGGCGATGAGGCCAACCGTTCTTTTGGCAGCCACCGTTCTGGAGCTGTTCGTTTCAAGCTGTTTTTAACTATTAACCGATCGGAGTTTCCCTATGAAGAAGCGTATTCTTGGTAATTCAGGTCTTGAGGTTTCCGCCTTGGGGCTAGGTTGTATGGGCATGAGCTGGGCCTATGGTGCGCCTGGTGACCGTGGCGAAATGATAAAACTGCTCCGCGATGCTGTTGATCTTGGCGTAACGTTCTTTGACACTGCGGAAGTTTACGGCCCGCTGATCAATGAGGAACTGCTTGGTGAAGCCTTGGAACCCGTACGGAACAAGGTTGTTATCGCGACGAAATTCGGCTGGGAGCTGGATCCTAATGGCGGTGCATGGCCAATCGGCCTGAATAGCCGTCCTGAGCACATTAAGCAAGTCGCGGACGCATCGCTGAAGCGTCTGCGTACCGATCACATCGATCTCTTCTATCAGCACCGGGTTGATCCTTCTGTACCGATCGAGGACGTTGCCGGTGCCGTTGCGGACCTTATCAAGGCGGGTAAAGTTGGTCATTTCGGTCTGTCGGAAGCCAGTGCAGCAACCATCCGCCGCGCACATGCTGTGCAGCCAGTCGCGGTCGTTCAGAGTGAATACTCTTTATGGTCACGTGAGCCAGAAGTGGAGGTATTACCCACACTTGAGGAACTTGGCATCGGATTTGTACCTTATAGTCCGCTCGGTCGAGGTTTTCTCACCGGAGCATTCAGCTCTGATGCGAAATTTGCAGCCGACGATTACAGGGCAGGAAATCCGCGGTTTACGGCTGAAGCGTTACAAAAAAACGCTGCACTGATAGAGCAACTGAAAGCGATCGCTACGCCAAAAGGTGCGACGCCTGGTCAGCTTGCGCTCGCCTGGTTGCTCGCCCGCAAACCCTGGATCGTACCAATTCCTGGAACAAGGAAGCTGTCGCGTCTTGAGGAGAACATCGGTGCGGTTTCTCTCGAATTGAGTGACGCCGAGCTGGCCGCGATCGAGAAGGTGATCGCTGAAAACCAAATAGAAGGCCAGCGTTACCAGGATAATGAGTTGTCGATGGTCAATTTATAGTTGTGAGCGGCGCTGCGGTTTGTCGTAGCGCCACCCCTTGTCGATGAAGATCGGCTCAGAAGGAGAAATATAATGATCTATGAATTAAGAGAATATACTGCAGTGCCCGGTCGAATGGCGGCGATGGTAAAGCGTTTTAACGAGGAATCCCTGCGTCTTTTCAAGAAGCACGGTATGGAAGTTGTTTTCTTATCCCTCACGACATTCGGCCGGGATACGGTTAATGAGCTGGTTTATGTGCTGAAATTCGATTCAGAGCAGGATCTGGCCACAAAGTGGCAGGCTTTTTATGCGGATCCAGAATGGCACACTGTGCGTGACGAATCAGAAGTAGATGGTCCCCTGGTTGTATCGGTAGGTCGACGCGTGCTGAGCCCGGACGCTTTCAACATTTCATAGTTTGACTGACACTCCCGCACGTTCACATTACGCGCGTATCGTGAACATTATCGCGATTGACGCTTGAATTTACGGAATAGCCGCCCGGTAATATAACGCGCGGCTATTCTGCTTTTGCCCGATAGGATTGATGTCTGGCCCGCTTCTTTAAGTCTTCGCTTCAAACCAGGGTTGACTTTTTGTTCCAGCTTAGCCCAGTGGACTGACCCCGTTCGGTAGACGACCTGCTCTATCATTTCCTACCCGACGATCCTGTCCTATAGTTTGACCACAGGAGGAGCGTATGTATACACCCCGATTTACACCTAATTTAAAGAAGAAGCCGTCCGTCAGATAACGGAAGGCGGTTATTCCGTCGCTGAGATTTCTGACCAGCTGGGCGTTCCAGCACACTGTCTCTATAAGTGGTTATGGGCTATCAAATCCGATAATCAGCAGGATGCCCGTGATTTACTGGAAGCGAAAAGTGAGATCCTGAAGCTCAGGGCACAGCTGAAGCGCACTGAAGAGGAACGGGATATTCTGAAAAAGGCCGCGCGGTACTTTGCAAGGGGGCCTTACTTAGGTACCGCTTTATCAATGAGCACCGCTCTGTATGGGGTGTGAAGTGGCACACTGAATTTGGCCACCTGAACAGAGGTGATATGCTCACCTCAGAACAACACAGGTGCTCCAATGAAAAAAAGAAATTTCAGCGCAGAGTTTAAACGCGAATCCGCTCAACTGGTTGTTGACCAGAACTACACGGTGGCAGATGCCGCCAAAGCTATGGATGTTGGCCTTTCCACAATGACAAGATGGGTCAAACAACTGCGTGATGAGCGTCAGGGCAAAACACCAAAAGCCTCTCCGATAACACCAGAACAAATCGAAATACGTGAGCTGAGGAAAAAGCTACAACGCATTGAAATGGAGAATGAAATATTAAAAAAGGCTACCGCGCTCTTGATGTCAGACTCCCTGAACAGTTCTCGATAATCGGGAAACTCAGAGCGCATTATCCTGTGGTCACACTCTGCCATGTGTTCGGGGTTCATCGCAGCAGCTACAGATACTGGAAAAACCGTCCTGAAAAACCAGACGGCAGACGGGCTGTATTACGCAGTCAGGTACTTGAGCTACATGGCATCAGCCACGGTTCGGCCGGAGCAAGAAGCATCGCCACAATGACAACCCGGAGAGGCTACCAGATGGGACGCTGGCTTGCTGGCAGGCTCATGAAAGAGCTGGGGCTGGTCAGCTGTCAGCAGCCGACTCACCGGTATAAACGTGGTGGTCATGAACATGTTGCTATCCCTAACTACCTTGAACGGCAGTTCGCCGTGACCGAGCCAAATCAGGTGTGGTGCGGTGATGTGACCTATATCTGGACGGGTAAGCGCTGGGCGTACCTCGCCGTTGTTCTCGACCTGTTCGCAAGAAAACCAGTGGGCTGGGCCATGTCGTTCTCGCCGGACAGCAGGCTCACCATGAAAGCGCTGGAAATGGCATGGGAAACCCGTGGTAAGCCCGGCGGGGTGATGTTCCACAGCGATCAGGGCAGTCATTATACGAGCAGGCAGTTCCGGCAGTTATTGTGGCGATACCAGAGCAGGCAGAGTATGAGCCGGCGCGGAAACTGCTGGGATAACAGCCCAATGGAACGCTTCTTCAGGAGTCTGAAGAACGAATGGATGCCGGTGGTGGGTTACGTAAGCTTCAGCGAGGCAGCTCACGCCATAACGGATTATATCGTTGGATATTACAGCGCACTAAGACCGCACGAATATAACGGAGGGTTACCCCCAAACGAATCGGAAAATCGATACTGGAAAAACTCTAACTCGGTGGCCAGTTTTTGTTGACCACTTCACAATTAATTTTGCGCAATCCGTGTCATCTCGATACCGTTGATGACAGTTGAGGTGTCAGGGCATGATTAATGATTCTGTCATGCATGATTCAGCTTTCTGAGATGAACTTAACGTTTCTTGTTCTGGGTGAGGCCAGGGGCGCTGGAAACGGCACCCAAAAGGTGCCGCTATGACAATTACCAGCGGAGCTCAGATGTTGCTATGAATGCCACCTCTTTGACTCGCTCCTGCAAGTCGTAATCGACTTGCATACTGATCGGAATATGAAAATCCGTTACGGTGAACAAATCTGTGTAGCCAATCTCTTGGCGTAACCGTTTCCGGGGAGGCAAGAATCTGTCAGGAGGTCCGAATTGTGAATGCACCCAAGATCGCACCATCTCAGGTTGTAGTGGGGATGGCAGCTCATTAGGAAATTTATAGTTCGTTTTCTTCTCATTCTGTAAAAAAAGCTCAATTGAAAAAAGCGTTGTACCTTCTCGCTTAAAGGCTAAGTAAATTCCTTCATTCATCATGCTTAATGTGAGGTCAGGATCTCCCGGGTAGCCTGTCGGCTTGGTCTTGTAGGGAATCAATCCGGCATCAAAAATTTCCTGATATGGCTTACCTAAGTAGCGAATCAATGCTTCGACATTAACGGTCATTAGTATAATCCCTGTTCCTGATTTAATTGATGCATCTCAGCTTTTGCTTCATCGATTTGGCTATCTGTTACACCACGCTGTTTAAGCTCAGGGCGTATGGTCTCAATGTCGCGTTCTACAGCCGCTCGCAAATCTCTGGAGTCTTGCTGTATTTGCGTAGGGCTATTTCTGCCGCCATAAGTGGCACTAAGTTTTTGGTGAATATCAGCAGGAATGATAATAGAAGCAACGTCTTTCGCCATACGGTCAATTTCGGCAGGTTTTGCGTCTGGGTACTCACGTCGTAAGAAGGCTCGTACTGCTGCGGCTGATGGCATGTGATCAGCATGAGTACCATTCCGTGGTCTACCTGTAAAGTTGCTATATAAATCGACCTCCAGCAGTTCCACTGGAGGCTTGCTAAGGTAGATATAGATAGGTGGATGGACGTTGCCCGGAAACACCAGAATGTAATCCCGGAAGTCCTTTTCCTCTGGCAGTGGCGTGGTGGTGATGGTCACATTCTGAATATCCGGGTGTTCAAGCCCCGGTATCGTGACGGTTCCTGCCTGTGGGTTGTTATTCCCTGTGTTCCAGCCGTTCTGTGACCCCGGCGTGTTTGCTGGTGTCCATGTGATTAATGGTTTATCGCTTCGTTCGTCGCCCCAGAATTCATAGCTGCCATCGGTCTGTTTCTCCAGCATTCTGACTCGCACCTGATCACGGCCACTGGCGGCAGTAGTGTGATAGCCAACTGCTTTCAGCTTCCCGCTGTTGTCATCGGTGATCCAGTTATAACGGACGCGGGTAGGGACGGTACCCTTGCTGTGAGCCACTTCCAGCAGGTTCTGAGGCGTCAGCAGGTCGCTCTGTTCGCCTTTGAGATTCGACTGAATGATTGCACCCATGACAACGAACGGCAGATTCATCGCCAACTGCCCGTTCCAGACTTCGGGGCCGGAGAGGCGTTTCATGGAGTGAGTTAATGCTGTAGCGGCGTCCTGACTGGCTTTAGCAGTTGCTCCTCCGGCAGAGGCAGCCATCCCGGCTTCGGTGGTCCCAGCCATGACTGGCGGCGGGGGAAGAGACATCGCTTCAGCTTCACCAAAGAAAAAGCCTGTGACTTTATCGAAGAGTGATTTCTTCGGTGGCTCTGGTGGCGGTGCAGTTTTCTTTTTCTTTGCGGCCTGTGCGTGTTGTTCTGGCCCAGGGGCTGGCCGAGTGGGTTGTGACTGATAGAAACTCATTTCGCCGATGTTGCTTTGTGGTTCTTCTGACTCCCCGGCATCGGTATTACCAGTACCACGCAGGACAGACTTTGCGAACACCGGAATAGCGGCTATAACGGCGGCGGCAGCTATTTTGTTAATTGGCCATTCCGCTGCCCGCTTGCGATGCTCCTCAAAAGGATCGCTCGGACTATCTTCCACCCAAATTGTCGTACTGCCCAGCACTTGGTTGTTTTTGCAGTTACAAAGTACCCGATCGCCTGTGGCTACACAGGGTTTGTTTTCAGAGAAGTAATACGCAGTGCCATTGATCTGAAATGGCCCGTTGCAGGTTTCTTTCGGGCACCATGCCATATCGCCATTCAGGGCAATATTCCGTTCTTCAATAATCGTCGAGGAAGCTGAAATCACTTCACCGCCGCTCGTGGTTTTGTCTCCAAACCTTACCAGTGCTCTGGTCATAATCCCTCATGAATCATACTGATATCGTAGGCATAATACCCAACACATGACTAAAGCTAAATCAATCAGGGTGAAAAATGTTCGGTTTGATACAGGGATTGTTGTTGAGGGCTGGGAGGTAGAGTTAGTGCTGGTGGTTCGCGTTTGACTTCCGACCGGACAAAGACCGGATGTGGCCTTGCAGTAATGAATCCGTCAGCCGGGTACTCATGTGAAATATAGTGTCTATTGGGGATTTGAAGTCTGACAGACAAGGCTACCGCGACCAGAGGGGGGTTGCCACTTAGAAGAAATGCTCAGGCTGGATGGAAGAGGTAAAGCAGCGACATCAGCGGTCATCGCGACCAGAAATCTACCGGAACCCCAGAAAGCAAAAAACCAGCCGTTAAGCTGGTTTCTTTAAATAGTGGTGCCCGGACTCGGGAACATTCAGTTATCTATTAAGTTCAATTCTATCATAAATTTTATTTCCGCTTGTTGTCAAGACCCCTAGCTTGACCCGTACTTTCATATGTAGATCAGAATGATGCAACACACGTGATAAAAAATTGGCGGCGTCAAGTCATTTGTGAAAGTGGCTTGATGGCTGAAAGTCTATATGGGGTGCGGGCTTAGCTCTACTTCGGGCCGCTTTGCAGGACTGCGGCTTGGTGGGCTAGGAGCCACATAGTAGTGTTGAGAGAGAAAGCCGGATCGCACTTGGTCGTGCTGGATTGACGAGAAGCGACGGGCTTGTGTTTTCATCATATCCCAATCAGCCACCGTCCTCCAGAACGAAGGACGTGCAGCTTCGGGCTGCGCGTTTGAGGGATGGCCGCCAGCGGATATCGGAAGCAAGATGATGAAAAAAACATCGTTTCAGGCTACAAAGAACGCAATAAAAACGCCGCAAGCGCGGGCGCGGTGCGGCGTGTTGACTAAGAATGGAAAGGTTTTTCTCACTTAGAACTTCGGCGATGTTTCCGATGGCGTGTACAGTCGCGGACAAGGTGATGAGGTCAGGGAAGACGGCTAGACATGGCAACGGCCGCCTTTGTGTGCTGAACTGCATGCAAGCGAAGCGCGCAGGCCCGAGGCTGGAAGCCGGGCCGTAGGCGTCAGCCGAGCGGATCGAGGGAACGATGTAAGCCCGTCAGGGGCGAGAATCGCGCAGCGAGGCTCGATGCGAAGCACGACAGCACGACCGGCGATGCCTTCCCGGCCGGGGGAAGCTCATTCTTCAAGCCAGTGGAACCTCATATCTTGGGGCAGGCGTAACATGCTGACATTCCTCATTGAGAACGATCGCTGATAGACAAATATCGACCAGCGACCAGTTTTAGACACGTCGTTAAGGTGTCGAAAAGTAGTGACACCTTGTAAAATGGCAGATACTCCACGAGGTGGCCGGCACGTGATGTGGCTTCCCTAATAAAAAAAGAGCGAGGCCCTCCATGCACATTTCTAAGCTCAGCCTGGTCAACTACAGGAATTTTGCAAATACTAGATTGCTTTTTAAAAAAGGCATCAACACCATCATTGGCGAAAACGGATCGGGTAAAACCAACCTGTTTCGAGCGATTCGACTGTTGCTTGATGACAACATGATCCGCTCAGCCTATCGGTTAGATTCGACTGACTTTCATCGAGGATTGGGAAGGTGGCAAGGGCACTGGATCATCATCAGCCTAGAGTTCGAAGATATCTCTGCGGATGAGGCAGTCCAAGCTTTGTTCCGGCATGGAACGGGAGGCATCGAAGATGAGGAGATCGGCAAGGCCACCTATAACCTCATCTTCCGCCCCAAGAAAGAAATCAGGATTCGCCTTTCTCAGTTACACGATGGAGATCATGCTGGCCTAGCTGCAATTCTTGATCAGGTCACCCTGAACGACTACGAAACTATTTTCACCGGCCGTAGCGAATCTGACTTCAATGATGAAGCCTTTTATAAAGAAGTGGTCGGTGACTTCGAAAACGCCAAGTTCAGCGAAGAAATAGAGTTTCCCGCAATCGGTGCCAAGATTCCAAGCGTGTTGTCGGTTTCCAAGGAAATTTCCTTTACCTTCGTCCAGGCGTTGCGAGACGTTGTATCTGAGTTCCACAACAATAGAACCAATCCGCTACTGTCTCTTTTGAAAGGTAAGAGCGGTGATATCGACCCTGTGGCATTCCAAGCGATTACTGATGGAGTGAAAGCACTCAATGACTCTATTGAGGCATTACCCGATGTCCAAGTAGTTCGAACTGACATACGAGACACCATCAAGGACGCAGCGGGCGAGGCTTACTCGCCTTCATCGCTTTCGATTAAGTCCGATTTGCCCGATGAAGCCGACAAGCTCTTCCAGTCGCTCAAGTTGTTCGTCGGTGAGTCGGGAGAGGGACACGAAGGGCCTATCCACGAATTGAGCCTAGGCGGTGCAAACCTGATCTTCCTCACATTGAAGCTGCTGGAATTCAAGTATCAGAAGGCCAGGCAATCGATCGCCAATTTCTTGCTAATTGAGGAGCCAGAGGCCCATATTCATACACATATCCAGAAGACGCTCTTCGATAAGCTTCAATACGAAGACACCCAAATCATTTACTCGACCCATTCGACGCATATCTCAGAAGTCAGCAATATTCAGAACGTAAATATTCTTGGCAGAGAAAATTATCGATGCGAGGCCTACCAACCCGCCACCGGGTTGGCCCCTGAGGAAGTCGGTAACGTCCAACGTTATCTGGATGCGGTACGCAGCAACCTGCTGTTCGCCAAAAGCGTTGTTCTTGTAGAGGGTGATGCCGAAGAAATTCTGATCCCGATTTTGATCAAGAAGGTGCTAGGTGTCAGCCTTGACGAACTTGGCATTAGCTTGATCAACATCCGAAGCACCGGCTTCCAGAACGTCGCGGTTCTGTTCCACGACGATCGAATCCGAAAGCGGTGCAGCATCGTCACCGATCTCGACAAGTCCATCATCGACACAGCGCCCGTCGCCGGGGACGCTGAACAGGTGCTACGGCGCAAGAGAAAATACCAGGCATCCCAAGAGAAAGGGGTCGCCAGAAAGGCACTTCTAGAAGCGTCGTTTCAAGATAATCCATGGGTCTCGCCTTTTTTTGCTCCCCACACCTTCGAGGTGGATTTTGTCACGGCTGGGAATGCTCGCAAGGTCGTGGGTATTCTGCCTGATATTTACACGGATGCCCCAACTATTGCGACAGCCAAGGCAGATCTTGAATCTGCCGACATTGCGCGATATGGTCAAAGAGTGCTGACCATGGCAGACAACTACGGCAAGGGGTGGTTCGCCATCTTGTTAGGAAAAAAGGTCGATCAGGAGACAGCCATCCCACAGTACATTTTGGACGCCATTGCTTTTGCACATCCGATTGTAGCAAAGGAGGTCTGGTTCAACGTACTAAGCTACCGTGTGAATTACATCGATAAAAATGATCTGGTTACTGCATCGGCGGTTTTCATCGAGTTCAGGGAAAAACTTCTGGCTTTTAGAAGCGGAGAAATCGATTTCGTCGGCATCCGGAACGAGATGCTGGCCACCTTCCCCGATGATCGTATCAACGACGTCCTTAAGGTCTTCTAGCCATGTTTATGTGGGACAAAAGCGATCTAAATACGGAACAGGAAGCTGCCATCTTGGAAACTGGGAGCGTATTTCTCATTGCTTGTCCCGGTAGCGGGAAGACACGAACGCTGACCTATAAGATTGCATACGAGCTGTCCAGGCTAGAGTCCAACAAGCAGTTCGTTGTTGCGATCACTTATACGCATCGTGCTGCCGACGAAATTCACGAGCGCATTGAGAGCCTTGGGGTGGACACATCCCGCCTTTGGATAGGAACGATCCATTCGTTTTGTCTGGAATGGATATTGAAGCCATACGGGATTTATCACGAAGTATTGGATCGAGGTTTCCGGGTAATCGATCAGCATGAGCGTGAAAAGATTCTTGAAACCTTATGTAAGCCTTACCAGAAGCCAAAAATAACATTCTGGGATTGCGAGTTCTATTTCACAGAAACCGGCTATGTACTTTCCTGCCCCCAGGTATGGAAGCACGACGGCTTGCATGAAATATTGGGTAGATACTTCGATATCCTCCGGGAAAGTCGACAAATAGACTTCGAACTCATCTTATTTTACGCCTACCAACTGATCGCTCGTCATCCAGCGATCAGCACCCTCCTGGCGCAGTTGTTTTCTTTCGTACTGGTCGATGAGTATCAGGACACTAAGCGAATTCAATATTCGATCATTACTGCGATCTTGAAAGCCGGGCAAGGAGCGACAAAGACCTTCATTGTCGGTGATCCCAATCAGGCGATTTATCAGTCGCTCGGTGGCTTTCCGATTGCGTATGAAGATTTCAAGGCAATGGCAGGCATCGACATTAAGGAACGCGAACTGTCAAAAAATTACCGCTCTTCGGAGCGCATCATTGATTACTTCGGAAATTTCAATGTCCATGCAACCCTTATTGAAGCGGCCTCCGATGCAAGGGCTTACCAGAGTATTATTTCTTTCAACGACACAGTAAGAAAGACCGACTTGGAAGCCGAGCTGATCCGGCTAATCCGGTTCAACATCGAGTCAATGGGCATTGCTCCCCGAGAAGTGTGTGTGCTGGCACCACAGTGGACGCATCTTGCAAGCATGACACGCCGCTTGGTAGCGAGCATGCCCGAGTATTCATTTGATGGCCCCGGCATGGTCCCCTTTGCGCGTGACCCAGAGAATTTTTGGTATAGGCTCTCGAAGATTGCACTGACCCAGGCATCGCCTGGAATGTATGTGCGCAGACTCCGTTGGGCGGGCGATATCCTGAATGACCTGGAGGCGTCTGGGGCGAGCGTTTCTAAGTTCACGCGGAAGTCCCTTTTAAGGGAATGCAATGCGATCAAGATAGATGAAGCGGATGGACTGACTTATCTCCGCACATTCTTTGACGCCTTGTTTGTCAACTTGGAGATCGACTTTCGTCTTTTCTCGCTCCTTCAAGAACATCACACAGCATTTTTTGACAGCTCACAAGCGAGAATTGAACGGTTGAAGAGTGAGGGTAGCGAGTTTATCGGAGACATCGAGACATTCAGAAAGGTATTTCAGAGCCGGACCGGAATAACTATTTCGACGATCCATGGCGTGAAAGGGACCGAGTTTGATGCAGTAATTGCCTACGCCTTATTGGAAGATATGGTGCCGCACTTTAATGATCCAAACGGACAAGAAAGCGCGATGAAGTTGCTCTATGTCATCGGATCGCGTGCGAGAAAGAATTTGCACTTGATTTCCGAACGCGGGCGCATTCGCCAATATTCTGGTGAGGAGTATCAAGTCACCCGCAAGCTCGCTGCATGCACCTTTGGCTATGACCAAATTCCATAGAAGTTGTGCGGGCACCGTCGAAGCTCGAGTGAGTGCTCCGTGAGGGACGTTTCCAGTTCGACGACAGCAGCCTAAAATGTCGAGGTCAATTTTTTGTTTGGTTCTCCTCGTTCGGCTCAATCTGGAAGTGCGCACGCGCGGCGGCCTGCTGTAACCTTTCCCATAACACCGCACGCGGCGGCAAACTGGTTAGATACTCGGCAACGTGGATGAGGGTGATTCAGGTAGCCGGGACGATCGGTATTCGTGTGATGTTGGTTCATGCATTGTCTGATGAAGCTAGGGAATTTTACTTGCGAGTGGGATTTGAACCTTCGTGAATGGATCCGATGATGTTGATGGTAACGTTGGGTGACTTATTAGATAGTCTTTAAATATCAAATCATTAGTGCTACCTGAGATATCAATAAATAAGTGGACTGAAACGGGGCCGCTTAGATGGTGTTGTTAAGCAAAATTGCTATCTTGAAATCACAAATCAACTCTTTTGTGGAGTTAAATTTTTATTTTTAAATTTTATTTGATATATAGCACCAAAAAGTTGGTCTGATTTGAATTAAATGACTTCTTGTAAATGAAAAGAAAGATTTATTGATGCGTTTTATCATGTAGTGTGCTAAGTTAATTTTTAATCAATTCATGTGAAAATTAATATAATTATGTAGTTCTATACAGCATTTGTGCTTTTTTATTCATTACATAACAGCAAAAATGAGAATGAACAATAAACTAAAGCCACAACTAAAAAACCATGATGTTATTAAAGGTGTGTTGAGAAAAGTTGAAGTCTCTTTATTTCTTTCGGATAAAAGAAAAGTAGAGACGTTACTAATTTATCTGCCAATAAAAAATGGTGAAAGTAATCATTCCGGTTTTCTCGAACTTATTAAGGATGAGTTACTGCATAACTTTGCTCTTACATGCAAGGAAATTGATAGGAAATTAAAAAGACCAAGTAAAATCGCCATAGAACAACTTTTTAAAAAAGCCTTGAGTAAACTTAGCCAACAAACTGCCCATGGTGAATTAGGTGAATTAATTTTATTCACAATATTGGATGTTTACTTACAAGCTCCTAGGTTACTTAGCAAAATATCACTTAAAACCAGTGCGAGAATGCCAGTTTATGGTGCTGATAGTATACATGCACAATTTATTAATGGCGAACTGAGATTATATTTGGGCGAATCCAAGCTTTATACTTCATTTTCTGGGGCAGCGTCAACGGCTGTTGACTCTATCAAATCAGCCAAGGATAAATATATACAGGAATTTAATCTTATTGACAGTCACCTTGATCTTCCAGAGCTTGATGATGAATCTCAGGAAGAGTTAATAAGAATTTTGAATCCTTTTGATAATAAAAATAAATTAAATTTCATACATTCACCATGTTTCATCGGTTTTGCGGATAGTGATTTAATTAAAGATGCAGAGAATGATGAGGATTTTATCCAGCGCTATATCCAGGTGGCTTTCGGACATATCGATGATTATTTTAAAAAAATTGAAACCCAAGGGTTGGATATAAATTCAACAACATTGTTTATATTACCCTTTAGCGATATAAAAAAACTTGTTGAGAGCTTTGTTTCCCATTTAGAGATCGCAAAATGAGTGATTTTTACATCAAATTATCAGAGAGAATGTTAGCCAGCGATGAGTATAAAAAATGCTCATTGGCGTTATTTAAATGTTACGCAAGTCACTTAGTCGGTGAGGCATCTAAATTAGAACGGCTTTTAGTAAAGCAAATGGCGACTGCTTCACAAATATTTTATAAAACACAAGAAGAAAAATACATAAAACAAGGTGCAACAATTCTTTCCATGTTAATCGATACATGCGGTGAGGATTATCCGGAACTTATCCCAATTTCAAATTATCTCTTCTCATCTGTTGGGGATTTTCCAAATGTTAAGTTGCTAGAAAATAGATTTCCTCAAGTTTCATTCAAGCACAATATATTTACTGAGTCGAGTCAAACTTACAAGAGGGCTCTAAATAATGTTGAGGAATTAGGTTTAGTACTTACCGATTTTCAGCGTAATTTGTGGGATGACCTTCAAGCTGGAGAGGATGTCATTACAGTTGCCCCCACATCAGCAGGAAAAACTCATATCATTCTCCATTATTTATTATCCGAAGTAATTAATAGTGATGGTGCCTTTGCCGCAATTGTTGTACCTACAAGAGCTCTCATTACTGAAGTATCCTCAAAACTATTTGAGATGGCTAAAGAAAGAGGATATGAGAAAAATATCGAGATATGTACAATCCCCAAAGATGATGTTTTTTCTGAGCGCACCTTTTTTGTCATGACTCAGGAACGTTTACATGAAATCCTTCTTCGTGGTGATATATACTTTGATTTTCTATTCATTGATGAGGCTCATAATATATCAGATGAAGGGCGCGGCGTATTACTTCATCTTACTCTTGAAAGAGTATTTGAAGATAGTAGCCCACAAATTATAATTGGCATGCCATCCCCTCAATATCAGAATAGCTTTTCAAGTATTTTCAAAGAAGTGGAATTTACTAAAGCAATAACTACGCATTCTCCAGTCTCCAAACTGATTTTTGAGGTTAGGGCCAAAGGGAAAAATCTGGAAATCACTAGGCGGGGTGCTGATGATAAAGTTATTTTACCCAAAAAATTTACTGATAAAAAACTAGCAGACATTGTTTTAAGACTCGGGAAAAACCAAAGTAATATAATTTATAGGAATCAAACCAATCATTGTGAATACATTGCTGATGAAATAGCAAAAAGAATTACCAAGTATGAGGAAAGTGAACCTCTCAACGAGGCTTCAGAATATATACAGTATTTTATCCACGACGAGTTTACTTTAGTAGAGAATATAAAAAAAGGGGTTGCATTTCATTATAGTCCGTTACCCACATCTGTCAGAATTCTTGTAGAAAACCTTGTAAAAGAGGGACATATTAAGTTTATTGCTTGCACGAGTACGTTAGCAGAAGGTGTGAATCTTCCGGCAAAAAATCTTTTCATGTTGAATCCTACGTTCAAAAAAGGACCTTATGATAAAACAGAAAGAATCGAGGATGTGAAAATAAATAACATTACCGGGCGTGCGGGCAGAATGTTGCATCATTTCTCTGGGAATATATTCTTAGTTGATCCGGATGCATGGACCTTTAAAGATTATTTTGATGAAGAAGATAAAGGAAAAGAAGAGAAGATACCAACCTATTATAAATTACTTAATGAAAATACAAATGAAGTATTAAGGACGCTATCAGGTCTTCAGCCTATTGATGAAGATCGTTCTAAGTTCTATTCTGTGGCGAACAAGTTAATAAAGTCTTATGGTAATGGTGATTTGGATTCAACATTCTCTTCATCAGATATTAAATTAAATGATTTCGCACTCAATAGGTTAAGGGAAAGTATTGAAACAGCGTATTTAAATCTTAAAGTTCCTCCTCTTATTTTAGAATCAAATCCTACTACTGGATATATACAGCAAAATGCAGTTTTTGAATTTTTAATTAGCGGTATTGATCTTAATGACTGGTCTTTGCCGTATCCTAAGTCTGAAGAGTTTTATGATAGGATACTAAAGATATCATTAAAGTTAATTGAGTTGGGTGTATTCATTCCAAGCGGTAATTATACTGCCGACTATATTTGTTTTATCTCTAAAAAATGGGTGCAGGACCATAGCTTAAAAGATATGATTAACTCTCAGATAGATTGGGATAAGAAAAATAAAGATGAGGGAAAGAATAAGGATGATGATGGGAAAGAGGTCAGGATTAATAAATCTGTTAAGAATATAATAAATGTAATAAATAATGATATTAGATTCAGACTCTCAAATGCCTTGAAGTGTTATTTCACTTTATTTACTTTGGCATCAAGAACGACAAAATCAGAAGCTCAAAGTGTTAAACTTCATTACTATCTGGAAATTGGTGCCAGCGACGAAAGAATGATGTCTTTGATAAATCTAGGATTATCCAGAGAAGCATCTAAGGAAATTGCTGATAATACATCTAAATCGCTAATGTATAATAGCATAAGCGATTTGATTCAGTTGCTTAATTCATCGGAAATTGATAATGTTCACAAAGTTATCAAAAAAGAAATAGAGCATTTGCTTAGCCATTCTTAAATTTTAACAGTTCTGTTAAAGCCAGATCTAATACTCGGGATGCAGTTTCTTCATCAATGAACTTGTTCCGGGTATTAACTTCGGTCTTAAAGTGAAGAAAAGTTTCCGAGAAATCTATTGTACTGGCTTTTCCATCACTATTATTCGCTTTAACTTTCAATACGGAACATCCATCATGATCAGATAGGAAGTTTATAATTTCAATTACGTTATCTTTAGTAAATAAATCATCATTTTCATCATTAAAAGCCAAATCAAATGAAAGTTGCATGCCTGGAGCAATATAAGGGCTTGCACTCAATTGTTTGAAAAAATGAGGTGCATCATCCGTTATATCATTTAGGTAAGATGAATTCATTCTGAAATGTAGATTATTAAATCCCTCGTAATCATTCAACGAAAAATACTCTTTCTCTTTTGGAATGAGTTCTATTTTTATTTTTTTCTTTCTATTCGTATTTAGTTGCTCAAGAATGAACTTACAAACACTCTTCAATGTGCCGCTAGGACCAGAAGTAAAACCAAATATAGTCTCATACTCTGGCAATATGTAAATATAATATAAGTCACCAATTATCCCTTGGTTAAGATGAATTCCTGTAATCGAACCATCTTTTGTAGCCTTAGTTTGCCAAGTATTCCTTTCACGAACAACAGTTACACCAAAGATGTCATTTTTGTTTATAGCATCAGGGGGCGTTAATTTTATTAAGTGCTTTTTATCACGTGAGGTTATTATCCTTGTTTTTTCTTCTGACTCACACAAAGTAAAATAGTTTAGAGGTAGGTTTTCATAAAATGAATCGTCTCCATCGATATTATAAAAAAAGACGGTGACGCTTTTTTTTAATTTATTAGCATTCATTATCACATCCCCTATATGAAGCAGTGATGTTTGCGGTACCCTCACTCTTCATGTATAAATAAACAGTATTTTAGCATGACCGCTTCATAGTGTCTAATTTTAAATGAATTTCTGCCGAGGCCTCACATACATTTTTGCTCACAGGCTAAACTGACTTAATTCAATCAGAAATTTACTTTTTTATTGAACTTTATTATTAGCATTTTGCTCTTCATCTGAATCCTGTGCTGTTTATCAATGAGGCGTGACATCCCAAACCCATTTCACCGCTGCGGAGCAAGGGGCGCTATGTCCAGCTATGCAGGGGCAGTTTTTTCTTCCGTGTGCTTTCCGTTCCTCGTATTCACTTCCGATTAATCGTTTCCCAACACAACCCATCCCACAAGGGTAAATGGCACGCATACTGCGCCCTTGCAGGCCGGAACGATGCCGGGAAAGCGAACCGTCAGGCGATACGAA
Source organism: [Pantoea] beijingensis (assembly GCF_022647505.1). Classification (NCBI taxonomy): domain Bacteria; kingdom Pseudomonadati; phylum Pseudomonadota; class Gammaproteobacteria; order Enterobacterales; family Erwiniaceae; genus Erwinia; species [Pantoea] beijingensis. The sequence continues at coordinate 3,627,237 of NZ_CP071409.1, read as the reverse complement.
GACGAAAATTACAAACTGACGGAGAAAAAACCATGACGATTTCCCTGCATACCCAGACCAGAGCCCCTAACACCTCAGCGGCGACCAGCGTATCCCCGCTGGACCCGTCAGGCTCCTCAAAAACGAAATTTTCTAAAATCAAAACCGACATTTATCAGACCGTCACCGACAGCATCATTACAGCTCTGGAAGCAGGCGTTAAGCCCTGGGCGTGTCCGTGGCAGCGTGTAGCGGGGATGTCCTGCTTACCTTCCAACTACGCCACCGGCGCGGCTTACAGCGGGATGAATATCATGTTGCTGTGGTGCAGTGCATCAAAACAGGGGTTCAGTGATTCCCGCTGGATGACTTACAAACAGGCCCAGGCAGAAGGTGGACGGGTTCGCAAGGGTGAACACGGCACGACCGCCATTTTCTATACCACACTGGAGAAGGAAAACGACACCGGAGACACTGAGCACATCCCGATGCTGAAAACCTTCACCGTGTTTAACGTTGAACAAATTGATGGTCTCTCACTGACGGCAGAAACCGTTGCCCCGGTAGTGACATTTGACCCGTTGCCGCAGGCCGAAAACCTGTTTCGTAGCAGTGGCGCTAAGATCATAGAGAAAGGCCAGAACGCTTTTTTCAGCCCCTCAACCGATGAAATCTGGTTACCGGCACGTCATCTTTTTGCTGACGCGGCCAATTTTTACGCCACCGGCCTGCATGAGTTGGTGCACTGGAGCGGAGCCAAAAGCCGCCTGAACCGTGAAATGAAAGGGAAATTTGGCAGTGCCGATTATGCATTTGAGGAGTTGTGTGCAGAGCTTGGGAGTGCATTTCTGATGGCGGATCTGGGGATTGACGGAGAGGTTCAGCACGAAAGCTACATTGCTTCCTGGCTGAAAGCATTGAAAAACGACAAGCGCTACATTTTCAAAGCCGCCAGCGCGGCCTCAAAAGCTCATCGTTATCTGATGGATAAGGTCTGGACTGAGTAACAGGATGCCGCAAGGGAATGCGGCTTTCACCTTATACCGGGGCAGGCAGAATGACAGGGATTTCAATTTTCCTGCGAATGTTGCGGGCATATGATGTCCGCAACATTCGCAGACTGCGGGTGCGGGCGGCAAAGAGCCCGCTCATCCCGCAAACGTAATTGTTACACCGGTGATTGCTGTGGACGATGGAACCAGTATGACGACAGGCCGTAAAATGTGATAGATCTCAACGGTAACGAGACCTGTTTTTGGTGCTATGATAAGTGCATCAGGCCGTGCATATTGCACGTATCTCATTACAGGAAAGAAACCATGACCGCGAAACAACGCAACACGCAGAGTGTGACAATGACGGTAGAGCGTGCCTTACTGGTCCGGGCGCGTGAGGCAGGTATTAACCTGAGTGCGACCCTGAGCGCCGCCCTGGATGCAGAGCTACGCCACCATGAAGCGAAAAAATGGCAGGAAGAGAACCGGGAGGCAATCGACGCATTAAATCGTTTCCATGATGAGCATGGCTGTTTCAGCGATGAATACCGGACATTTTAACCATGCAGTTCACCGTATACACTAATACCGGAAAAAGCGCCGTTTACCCTCTGCTGCTCGATATCACGAGCGATATTATTGGACAACTGAACCGCCGGATCGTGATCCCGTTGTTGCCTGTTGACAGGTATCCGGCAGGTCGCCGCCCGGATCGCCTTGTCCCTGTCGTCAGACTGACGGACGGACAGGAATACGCGGTCATGACCCACGAGCTGGCGAGTGTCCCTGTCCGGGGGCTGGGGGCGGTGTTCTGTGATGCTTCGCAGTACCGCACTCAGGTAAAGGCCGCCATAGATTTCCTCATTGACGGCATTTAGTCGTGACTGCCGGGAGCCTGTTCCAGTTCGGCTATCGTGCGAAACAGAAACATTTCCCGGTTCTTCGCATCAAACGGAACGGGAATACTGTTCCTCATCACCGTCCTGATGCTGCCAAACAGCCTGACCAGCGATTCTTTCGTTTTATCATCCGGCATAACATACATTGCATAGTGCCAGCGTCCGACCTCGCTGGCTGCCAGATGACTGTTAATAATGCTGATGTAGCGGGCACGGGTTTTCAGCGAGCGCTCTGTTTCCACCGCAACGATGGCTCCGTTGCTTAAGGTAATGATGCCGTCTGGTCGGTGCCGGACACCTGGATACCGCGCCATAAACGTCCCACGGTCGCCGTTCAGCCAGCCTGTACCGCCTTTCTCCTCCAGGGCAAGCCTGACCCGCTGGTTTAACAGGCGATGCTCCAGCGTCCAGTGCCTGAGTTTTCCCGGCTCAAAATAAGCGGGAAAAACAGGATCATCCGCATTAACCACCCTTGCCAGTCCCGGCATGGTTATTCCCCACAATGATTTTTTCCCGGTCAGTACCGGATATTCATGTTTACTCAACAAGCCCAGCGCAACCGCTTTATTCAGCAGGTTATACATCGCATGGTTATGTTTTCCTTTATAGCCGACGACTTTTTTTAATGTCCGGAAATCAGAGAAGGTTTCTTCCTTAAGAAAATTCAGCAGTGCCTCCATTCTCCGGTTTGCGGCTTCGTTTCTTTCGGCAACATTATGAATAAGCACTGGCAGCCTCACAGGTTAATGGACGGTTTGTGAACCTGATTTTCTTTTTCGGTATGCACCGGGTTTTTATGCCCGAATGAAAGCAGGCCGATATATTTCTTTTTCGCCGGTATATGAAATAACTTGGTTACCTTAGCCAGATCATTCTGGGTAAAAACAAAACCAACAAACTTCGGCAGATTAAGCAGCATATTGCTGTCGATATAATAGCGTTCAGCCTGCCGTATCATTCTGTCGGTTTCCATTTTCTCTGTCAGAGAGATATCCGTTTTCACTTTCCTCATTTCATCGTCTACCAGAATAGAGCCGGTCATCCTTGCCACCCAGTCGGCGGTGTCCGGATCACGAAGACGATAAACCAGCATAAACTTGCAGTTCTCAATCACCGAACCGGCAACGGCATCACCCTCCAGATCCGCCGGACAGTCATATAAATCTTTCACCGACTGATGCGCCATGATGATATGCACACCTTTATCCCTTGCCGCGCCAAGTCCTTCAAGCGCCGGGCGGGAAAGGTGATATTTAAGTTCATCCAGGAAAATAGCGACAGGCCGGGGCTTCCCTTTTATCCGATCGCGCGTTTCGGCTATCTGAATCAGGCGGGTTAAAATCATGCGTTGCGCCGAGATGATTTTCTGGTTACGCATCGAGCCGACGATGTAACAGCAGCCGCCCTCATCAAAAATGGTCTTTAATGAAAACCCGTTGCGGGCGTTGATGGAATTAACTAAAGCTATCTCCTCCAGCTCGCCATAAAAAGCAGGTACATCTTCACTGAGGGATTTCACAAAATCGGTGTTGAATAAATCTCGTAACGTCATGCCCTTTTCATAAATGGCTGCTGTATTCCTGGCTGCCCGTCGGTCGGCAATACGATAAAAGTCAGCGCCTTCGCCTTTTTTACCCAGGCTGAAACCGGCATTAAACAACTCTTCCAGTTGTTCATGAGAAATATCAGCCAGTAAATCAATCTGAAAATTAAGGTCATTCAGGTTAATAAGAAAAAATTGTTTTCCCGCTTTCTGGCAGGCTTCACGTAATACATGCGGGGCCCACTCGTCATTTTTCGGATCTTCGACAAAGATCCCTTCGCCTGACAGTATTGCCTGATAAAGCAGGACACAGGCGCTTACGCCTTTACCGGAGCCGGTAGTGCCGATAAGGTCGGCGTGCTGCGTCTGAAATTCTTCGCGGGTAATATATTGCGGCTGATCGTCTTTATCCAGCCCGATGAAAATACCTTTATTCAGGTCAATATAATCCAGCGGATTATACGCAATACTGTCAGGTAACATATCCCTGACGTCACGAACATCCGTTCTGACATTCCTTTCCAGTTTGCTTTTTTTAATCATCCGGTGTTTTAAACTGTCAATTTCTCCGGCCAGTAACCGTCGGGCGGTAATGTGAAATGCCAGACCAGCCAGCGTAAATACGGCGGTCAGTATCCAGAGTGATAATCTGAGCAGAATGTGAGTATCGAGTACCGTAAAGAAAAAACTCAGCCCCTGAATGGTCAGCGGTGACAGCGTGCCGGACAGAAAAAAGAAGATGGACACGCACGCCACCGATTTTAACCAGAAGGGGGCGTTTTTTCTTTCCTCACGTGGCAGATGAAAAATAAAGGGCAGCGTCAGCCCGGCGAATATGGATAATAGTACCGGGTTGTGTTGCAGCCAGAGCAAAAAAACAGAAAAGGCATCCGAAAAGGCATTCAGCCTTTGCATCAGATGAGTTCCCATTGCAGTGATCTCCGGTCTGATTTCGGTGTGACGGGCGCACTACATGGGCGTCACCGATGGACGTGACTCCCCACGCCCCTAGGCGACGCCCACCGGTGACGCCCATAAAAGGACAAAAAGCACTGAACGCCTCCGGCGCTCATGCCCGTTATCCGCGCTTTCAGAAAACAGCCGACCGGTGGTCGTCCGTCCCCTGAAACGCCCGAATGACGGGCAACGACGTGTGTCATTTCGTTCGGGCTGGACGCCCTTACTGCCTGTCACATGGGGGTAATGTCGCGGCTGGACGCCGTGCCAAAACCCCCAGAGTCAACGGCGGCACACCGTCGCACGCTACGCGCGACCAACCCCTTTAAGACGCGCGTTTCGCCTGTTTTTTCTCGCAGGCTCGAAAAAACGGGAACGCTGCTTTAAAGGGGTTGGTCGCGCCTGATCGGCAATATTCCCCGCTGGGGCGGGAAATATTACCTGGCTTGACGGTGTGCGGGGCAGGCCCCCCACAAAAACCGGCACGTGGGCGTGCCTTTTTGCTCGCCGGGGCGACAAAATTTTTGCGGCTCCCCCTGGCCTGCTCAATTCGCTTTGGGCGAATGTTCGCAGGTGGGCGCGGTGCCTGAAAATTAACAATTCCTCCGGAATTGAATTTTCTGTCCGTGCTCCACTCGCTTATTTCACGGCTTAACAATTTCTCCGAAATTGAAGCCAGAAATAAGCGAGCCTTAAACCCGCCGTCTGTCAGTCTGTGGCGTCGTTCGATACATTATTAATGTCTGTGATTCACATTTGTTCGCGGGTTATTTCCGTCCGGCATGCACGTTCAGCGTTTAATGCCTCATGGTATGTTTTATCATCGACCTTCGTTCCCTGACTTTCGGCATATCGCCTGAGCTTGCTTGCGTCCTGTTCATTAAACTGTGAGAGATGATGCCGCAATAAACCGATAAACCGGCTTTCATATATCTCATAATAAAGCCCGCATCCCCGACAGGCTTCTTTCGACAGAGAATCATAGATACACGTGCCCGATATTCTGTCCTGATGCATTGAATGGATGTTGGAAATAAACAGGTCTTCTTTATCCACTTTTATTTCTCCATACGGGAAGTGTATTAAGATAACGGCCAATATAGTGCTACTCCCTGACCCTGCCAAATCTGGACAGAATTTTACTCACTGCTTCCGGATCAGCGCTGGTACATTCCCCCAGGAAAGCTTTTCTGGCATTGAGCGTATGATTGGGTAAAAATCCGTGTTTATTCTTTTTGACGATATTAAAGAAGGCTCGTTCAGCAGAATGGCATTCGCGCCCTCCACTGTTTCCGGTTGCTTTACCGTACATACAAAGCACCACTTCGCACGGGTCGGCAGCGAAAGAATAAACAGGCGTCCCGGCGACAATGCACAGCACTGCCACCACAAAAGCGAAATATTTCATGATGAAATCCTTACAGTAAGGTGAATTTCAGAGGGGCAGAGTATTTAATGTGAGAAATAAATGCGGGTGTCGCTACATGTCAGGCAACCAGAGTCAGGCTGATATGCAATAACGCCTTTTGCGCCATGCTGGCGCAGCCAGTTTCTGGCATTAAAGTAATCTGTGCCTGATGGTGTGGCAACAATAATACGTGTTGAGTGGGTGATGGCATAAAATACGGTAGGCGTCCAGAACGTGTCGTTAAAATTCCGGGCGTGAATGGATAATAACCATTTGTTGTTAACGACTGGCGAAGGAACAATAACCGTGTTGTCACGCCATTGCGGCAAACCGGTATTGACTGACTGGCCCGGTTTATCCCATTCAACAGGAACCGGTGGCGGGGGTGAAGAACAGCCGGAAAGCACCAGTGAAAATAACAGTATATTGATAACCTTCATCATGCTTTCATCTCCTCAAAAAAGGTGCTGCGGTGCAGTGGCCGGAAATAAATATCATTCATCCGGCGTATATTACCGTCCAGGCCGATACTCACGATAACGTCCAGACTGTCCAGTACCTTGCGTAACATAAAGGTGTAAGGGAGTCGGGCGCATTGCGGATTTTCATAACAGCGGGTAATAAACCCGTCCACCGCTTCCATTGCCGAACCGGCATGAATGGAGGTCATGCTGCCTTCATGACCGGAGCCGGTGATTTTAAGAAAATCCCAGGCTTCACCACCGCGCACTTCGGTTAAAAGTATGCGGTCGGGGTTCATGCGGTAATTCCAGCGCAACAGGCTGGCGGGCGTCACAATTGACCCTTTTTCATCTGCCGATTCCGACGGATAAAAAAGGTGAACGTAGTTTTTATGAACAAAGAAGGTGATTTCCGGGTTATCTTCAATGGTCGTGATACGCAGGTTGCGGGGAATATAACCTATCAACATCTTCATATAAGTGGTTTTCCCGGTACTGGTTTCCCCGGCCACCGCGAGGGTTTTACCGTACTCCACGCACTTCTCCATAAAGTGCGGAATATCTTTTGCGTGATATAAGCCCAGTAATTCTTCATCGTGCGTCTGCGTTTTTTCTGTACCTGTCACCCGGTTATAAAACCCGGCGTCAATATAGTCCTGATGCGGGATTTGTACCTGTGAAGGTTTACGTAGCGTGACAGACACCGTGTCACGCTCGCAGGCCGGGGGCACGATGACCTGACAGCGTTCGCCGGATTCCAGTGTGGCCGACAGCCCTGGCTTGATATCTTCGATATTGTCGCCGTGATGCTTTGCCAGGCATCTGGCGAAGTTGTAACAGCCCTCATAATCCAGCGGAACGGCGTGCTGTTCCCAGACACCGTTAATTTTGGTGAAAAGCTCACCCGGGCGATTAACGGCGATCTCTGTCAGGCCGGGAAGAACCAGAAAATCACCAAAAAACCGCTGTTTATAGCGGTCCAGGGAGATATTTTTAGTGGTCATTTTTCATCCTCAGCGTATAGATGCCGGAGAAATCAATATCCTGTCCGGTGATCAGGTTGATGATCTCCCCCTGATTTTTGTCGAGGGTAGGCGGGATATTGATGCTGTTTTCCAGTGTGGTCCGCGCCATATCCGCCATCGCCTGACGGCTGTTCTCGGTATAGTCCGTGTTACGATCTTTCTGACCGGCGCTGTTGGATGCCCATGCGCCAATATCGGGGATCATGCCGACCAGTAACGCGCCCCCGAATCGCTCCCGGAAGTGTGTGTCGATCCAGCCATCAACTCCTGCCTCGCCCAGTTCTCCGGCAGCGTGGGTATCGACCAGCGGAATATCAAGATAAGGGGGCTGGCGGGTACGCAGCTTCGTGATGATGAGGAAGGCGCGTCCCTGTCCGTGTGCCATCCCTGTGTCTGCGCCAGTCTGGTAAATACCGGTGGCGGTGGTCCCTTTTTCAATCAGCTTCGTATTACCGCTGGCGCTCCAGATATCTTCGGCGATCGTGCAGCGGATTTTCCCCGCCCGATCCGAGACAAACCGGTAATCTAGTGAACAGGGAATGGCAGTGTTTTCCGGCACGTACAGATCCGGGTTATAAGGAATACGCCGGACCACTGCCGGGGACAGTTCCGGCGGTAGAGACGGGGTATCTGGCTGCTGCCCGGAGCCAGTGGATGGCGTCCCTGACGACTGCCCGGCAGAGGATACCTGCGTCATTTCCTGCTGCCGGGTCCGGACCGGGTTTCGGGCGGCTGCGGCTGAGCCATCCCGTCGTACCAGAAAACGGGCTTTATCCAGTTCCTGCGGCATCTCCGGCCCGGTGACTATCTTACTGCGCGGGCTGTTGTCCACCTGTTCCGGCGCTTCGGCTCCGGTATCGTGCGTCCCCAGATCGGTACGCTGCCGATAATCGGTCCGGTTCGGCTGTGGCGCGACATCCTGCCGCTTTTCTTCACCGGGCTGCCAGAGAAGATTGCGGTATACCCAGTTGCCCACCCATGCCAGCGCAATCAGCGCAACGGCGGCGAGCGCCAGAAACGCGGTGGCTTTCCCGCGCCTGCGCTTTTTCAGTTTGTTGACGGCGGGTTGTACCGGATCGTTCGCTTCATCCTCCTGCGCGGTGAGAAGATCTGCTTCCCGCCTTGCACGGGCTTCGCGCTCCAGCGCGGCAATATCGTCATCCGGCTGCGCCGGGGAGGACCGGGATTCATCAGGTTCAGGATGCGGGTGTTCGTCGTTCATCTGCATGACTCCTCAGTTGTCAGTGGGTTGCGGTTTTTTCCACCCGTTCAACCTGTGGAGAAACCGTGGCGCCATCAGCGGCCTGGACCCTGCCAAATCCACGATTTTCCAGGCCGACTACGGCGTTACCGGAACGCAGGACCAGACGGGGCGTGACCTCCTGAATGACCAGTACGGTGAAGTCGCCTTTTCTGCGGATACTGCTGTTAACCACATGCTCCTGGCCGTTCAGCGCTTTCGTTACAGAGGGGATGGATTTGGCCGGGGAGAAACCTACGAACGTAAAGCGACCATCGTCATACGCAAAATCCGGAACAATCCGGGCGCTGTCGCGCCCCGGATATTTGAGGTAGTCCCAGTTGCGCGGTGTCTGCGCAGTATTCAGGGTCTGCTGAATGTCGGCCTGCTGCTGTTTTTGCTCCCGCTCCAGCACTTTGGCCGCTGTCTCGCGGCTGGCCTTCTCCTGCGCCTCATCCGGATAACGGTAACTCACCTGGAAAGCGGGCTGCTGCGGTGATTTATCATCGATGACGTTCAGTTCGACGTTGTACAGTCGCCGGGTGGTGACGACCAGCAGGTTGGTATGCCAGTCCCGGCTGTTGGGCGGGATGACCACCTGCGTTGTATTACCGTCCGCGCCGGGCGCGCCCTGAACGAGCGCCACCGGGCGGATATTCACCCGGTTGGCGTCCGGTGTAGCTTCCCACGCCTCCTCAAAACCGGGTCTGGCGCTGATAACCGCTTCGTCGTTGTCAAACACCAGCGTGGTCATGAAACCGGGCCGGGTACTGACGACGGTGACGTTCAGCGGGTTATAGACAACCTGCTGAACGCGGGCATCATAGCGGCTCGCCTGCGGGATGACCGCGCTCCATGCCGTGGCACACATCATCAGCGCCAGCACGATAAGGGTGATGCTTTTCATTATTCACCTCCCCGGATTTCACGGTCTGCCTGCCAGCTGGTCACGATAAAACCGAACGGGTTAATCTCTCGCTCCGTATCGCTCATCTCCCTGCCGGGGTCGGAGTGGAATGTCAGGCGGGCATCCCAGTATTCGGTGCGGGTGCTGTTGTCAGCGAGGCGGCGGACAGTCTTTTTGTAACGGAGGGTGGCGACTTTGTCGGGGTCTGTGCCCCCGGTGAGCTGGTTTGACAGGATGTCGATTTGCACGTTATGAGCCCCGTTCTGATACACCTTGTCCGGGGCGTCTTTACCGGTGTACAGCGCCAGATAGTCATCGTTGACCTGCGGGCTGTTGTAAATCTGGACCGTGGCGTAATCGTCTTGCAGGGAGGGGTAAACATACCGCTCACGCAGTCTGACGTAGCTGGCGGTCATCGCCTTCTGATAAGCGTCCTCCGCCGTCAGGCTGGTCTTTGATGCGCGGGTGACGTGCTCCACCCGCCCGGTATGATTATCCACGGTGTACAGTTCAATGACCGTTTGTTTCAGCGGCAACATCAGCACCACGACGGTAAGCGCCAGTACGGCGATGAGCAGGCCCGCGCCGCCAACCATAAACCCGGCTTTCGTGGCGCGTTTGTCCCGCTCAATCATCTGTTGCTCAAAAGTGCAGGAATCCGTAATGATGGTCTGTTCACTCATGATTGTTTAACTCCGCCATAACCTGAGGGGTATTCACAGGCTCTCCCTGTCCGCTAAATGCCGGGGGATAAGTGGACCGGGCGCAGCCGGAAAGCGCGCACAGCACAGCCAGCGCAATCAAGCGTTTCATGGGGTGTGTCCTCTGTGAGATCAGTGGAATGAAAACAGGGTTATGTTTTCACCGGGTGGAACGGGATATTTCGAGAGGGAATTACGGGCTTAATGATAGAATTTCTGAACGGCTGCTTCTCCTGATTGTGCCAGTTTCCGGGCTTCGTTTCTGGCGATCATCTGCTCAATCGCGTATTGACGTGCTTTAGCCGCACTGTATCCGGGACCGCTGCCGGGCTTACCCGCGTTCGCACCCCTCCAGCCCTGAATATTGTCCTGAATGGTGCGGGTTGTCTGCTGCCCGGCTCCTGCTGCCAGTTTCCCGGCACCAAACACTGCCGCGCCGATACCCACCGCTGCCAGCCCCTGCATGGATACTGTCGCTCCGGCACCTGCCAGCGCTCCGGCCAGTTTTGCGGAGAGGTAGACCAGTATCGCGGCACAGATACCAGCAAGGCAGACCTGTGCGCCTAACTCCACAATATTTGCAGTAGCGGCGACCTTCGTTGCAATATCTAATCGAGAGTTTAAGTAATTTATGACGATTCTCAGTGATAATGCTGAAAAAAGAACAGTTAATATTGTTGCAAATATATTTTGCAGCCAGTTATTAAACATGGGCCGTAAAAAACCATACATCAGACAAAAAATAAATATAGGCGCAGTAATACTCAGTAATAAGATCATTATCTCCGCGATCATTGAAACAAAGGCAGTGACGATCATTAAAACGAATATTCCGAGCCAGACGTAAAACTGAGCGGTCATCCCCTCATCTTTTATATATGTTGAGTTATCCATGTCGTGTAATGTTTTTCCTAATACCTTCGCTTTATCCCATAAGGTATCGAGTAGCTGCCAGATATTATCGCTGCCAGAAAACCCCTCCTTTAAACCATTAATGGCATCGATAGCGCCATCAAGATAGCCGCTGACGTTCGCCACAAAGGACAGGATGATCGCCATCCTCATGATGTCCCACATCACATCTTCCGCTGGCGTGGATAACTTGCCAGCCAGTGTCTGGTATCCGCGCCACATGATGTAGAGCGTGGCTGACGTTGCCGCCAGCCCCACCATCATGGAGGAATATGACATCATCAGTCCCTTTGTGGCGTCGGTGACTCCTCCTATCAGGTGTTTTTCAACACCCAGAAATACACCACCGGGCATATTAACCTCACTATGAATTCAGGTCGGGAGTGGGGGCATTTAACTGCTGAATCTGATAATGGGCTTCATTGGCGTTCTTACAGTTTTCGGACGCATCACCGGTTTTCTGGCATTTTTCATAAACGACTTTTAGCTCATCGGGATGATCCCTGTACCACTGGGTTGTTTTGGCTTCTTCTTTGCAGCCGCTAATTATGATGAATAATAAGGACAGGAAAGAAAGAGTTAATAAACGCATGTGAGACTCCTTTAGCTGTTTAAATCAGGGGTTGGCGCATTTAACTGTTGCTGATTCCACTGTTTAACACGCTCATCCTCAAGTACTTTTTCGCGCTTTTCCGCTGCCTTCACGCTCATTTCCCACTGATCAGTGAGCGTGTTCAACATCACTGATTTTAGCTGAATACTGTTGGCAAGGTCCTGAGATTCTTTTGAATCTTTAGCAAGTGCGATGCGGTTCGAGAGGGTATTGATCTCGCCCAGCGTCTGACTGACCTGCTCCTGAATATCGTTGGTCTGCTCAAACTGAATCGCCTTATTGATGACCAGTTGTTTGCAGGTATCGGCATAACTTCCCGACTGTTCCGCGTTGCAGGTATCGAAAACCCGGTACTTTGTATACAGCGTATCGAACTGCCCGGCGGTGCCGCCGGAGAGAAGCAGGTCATTGAGTGTCTGGCCCGGCTTGCGAAGTTTTTCCAGATCCGATTTCAGACTTTTCGCCTGATCAACGAAATCAGCAATATCCCTGACGCCAGTGGCCGTCGCCAGCTGGTCTTTATATGCCTGAATCTGGCTCTGGTAATGTTGTGCTGTTTGCATCCAGCGCTGCGCTTCTTTCAGCCATTCGATTTCCCGCAGCGGGTCGGCATCTACCAGTACGGGGATACCGGCGTGCGCCAGCGGGCTGGCAATCACGCATGTGAAAATCAGGGCATGAAAACACCTTTTCATCATGGGTCTCCTTTGGGTTATCAGAGTGCCTGAGCCAGGTAGGAATCCAGCCATTCATGCGGCTGCATCCCTTCCCGGTACAGGGAATCGAAGATTTCGAGGTTGTCCGCGCTACCGCTCATAACACGGCTGTATCTGCCGATACCGGAGAGGTCGAGTGTTACGCGTGCGGCAAAGCGTTTTGTGTCGCCGCGTCTGAACTGATTTTTGACCACCACATACTGGCGGGCCTGAGGGTCCAGACCTTTCACCACATCGAACACCTCCGGCTCAAACTTCATCCCGTCAACATAGTGTGACCGGTCGGCACTGGGGTTGGCGGCCAGGATCTGCGTGCCGCACTGCTCAATCACGGCGGGTGCAATCTCATCCCTGATGATTTCAGCAGGGGATTGCGTACCCACAACCAGCATCCCGTTGAGTTTACGGATGGTTTTCAGTCTGTTATAGGCAAAATCCTTAAAGACGGGGTCTCGTAGCCACTTCCAGAACTCGTCCAGAAAAATGACCAGTCGCCGCCCGTCGAGCAGGCTGGTAATACGGTACAGCAGGTAAAACGAGATCGGTGCACACACATTCGCATCGTCCAGAAACTCTGTGCCATCAATGCCAAAGTTATCGCAGTGGCTGATATCGAAGGTGTCTGATGCGTTATCAAACACCCAGCCGAACTCACCGCTCTGCGCCCATTGCGACAGGCGAATGCTGAGACCGTTCTCCTGCGCCTCCCGGGTCGCAGGCTCCGGCAGATTCTCAAGCAGGCGGGTGATTCCATGAATGCGGTACTGTGGTTCATCACTCATCACAGCCTGCACGGCATCGTTCAGTCGGTGTTCATCGCGGGGCGTGATGGTCGCGCCGTTACGTGTACACAGCAGTTTCATCAGTTGCCTGATGAAACTGATATTGCGTTTCGTTGGCGGTAGCGAAAACGGGTTCCACCCCGTAGGGTCACCATGCGTGATACGGTAGTAACGACCGCCCAGCGCCCGGATATTCATTTCCGCGCCCCGGTCCTTGTCCAGATAAACGGTTGTCAGCCGTTTGGTTTTAGCATCGGGTGAAAAACTGTCCGCGCGACCATATTTCTGCTGCATGTTTTCAAGGAATGTCATCAGCATGGTTTTTCCCGAACCGTTGGTGCCGAGAATGCAGGTGCTGGCCGGGTTCTTCTCATTGAATTCGTCCTTGTCGGCCAGCGTGTTGTGCAGGTTCAGGTAGTAACCATCGCCTGAGGGCGTGCGCAGTAACGCCATTGCATCCCCCCAGGGGGCATTAGTGCGCTTGCCAGGGTAGAAATTATGAAGCGCGGCCAGCTCCACAAAATTCAGGCTGCTCAGTTCTCCCTTGCGGGGCCGCAGGTGATAGTTGCCGGGCAGTTGTGCCATATACGCGGCTGAAAGAGAAAGCTCAGCGGGAACCGGTGTAATGCCGAGGTTGTTCAGGGCATTGCTGATTTCACTGGTATCGGCCACCAGACTGTCCAGCGAGCGGGAAAACACCATGATGGAGAAATGGTGTTTACCATAAGCGATTTTCCCTGATGTCAGCAGGTCAAGCGCCACATCCAGATCCAGTCGCTGTGACACTGCATCATCATCCGAACTCATTAACAGACGTCGGGTACGTTTTATGGCCTTGCGGGCTTCTTCGCGCGACATACAGGTGTAAGACTGGGTGATCACATAGTCGCAGGGGGCGTACAGCAGCGAGTCCATCATTCCTGTCGCTGTTTCCTCCGGGAACTCCTTCACCTCCAGCCCCCGGAAATACCGTGTACCGCTGGTGTGGTTTATCTGCCCGGACTCCCCGGAAAAGAACAGTGCCGCCGACCCCATCGCCGAATACGCAGGGGTTCGGGTGACGCGTATCTTGCGCCAGTGGTGCGTCAGCAGGTACTCATAAAAGGATAACTGGGAGGAGAATAACGCGTGACCTTCAGTAAAAGTGCCAAGAGGACATGCGGCGTAGCGGGACAGTGCGGTATCGAGCGAGCCTTTAATTTCCAGCATTTCCCGCAGTGCACCGTCAAGTTCTTTCAGTTTCTGACCGTCTTTCATGCGTTTGCGTCCGGCCTTTTCCAGGCTGACAAACGGACGGTAACAGACAGTCAGAAACAGGCGGTTACGGCGGAACGGGTCAGCCGCCAGCGAGGCATAATACAGACGGCTGATTTCATCGGCATAAGGGTTGCCGGATGCCTTATGCAGTGAGTCCGTAAACGGCTCCCGCACGTTATGGATATAAAAGGTGACCGGCATCCCCTCGAATGAGCGGATAAGCCCATGCAACTGATTGCAGTCAATACTGAGCGTTTCTTCTGACTCGCAATCGAAAGGGGTTCCCGTCAGTTCCCAGGTGCAGTAGAGATCACTGTGTGGTGAGCGGACAACATGCTGATGAATATGCGATGAATACGGAATGTACTTTCTGAGCGAGGCACACTGATTCAGTTTCATGGCGTTGAGAAACTCCGTGATATCAACGGCCTCATGCTCAACGGGCATAAAGGCTGTTGCGCCAAACAGACGGTTTGCTGCCGGTTTTCCTCTTGCCCTGAGCCAGACGGCAATCAGGCTGAACCGCATGGGTTCATTCCGGGTGAGCGACTTCATCACCAGAAATTCAACCGGGAGCAGTGCAAGAAAAGCGACGGTAGTCCAGACAGCGACGATGATGGTGAACCCCGTGACACCCAGCAGGGGCACCATTGGCACCCCCCACAGTGCCGCCGGACGTTTCATTGCCTTAAGCAGCATTGCCATCGATAACCTCTCAGCTCATCAGCAGTGCGCCGATTTCACTGCCCCCGCCAATCAGGATCCCGCCGATGATGATGTAGGCGCACTGGGACAGGCTTTCGCCTTTCCAGAGTGTCTTGTAACCCACCCAGATCACGGCCACAGTGATGGTGATGGCCGCCAGACCATGAAGGCCGGTGGAGACTTTTTCCATTACGGTATTTGCCCGTTCAAAACCGTCGGCCAGTGCCGGGATGGCAGAAAAAGCCGTCAACACACAGGCAGAAACGGGGCTGGCCGCCGCCTTTAGCTTGCGGAAAAGTGTCATTATTTTTCCTCCTCACGGGTTAACAGGGAGAGACTCCGGCGCACTGACGGCGCGGAGATCTGTGCGGTAGCGTTTTTTTCCTGACGGAGTTTCGCGGGGATGCCACGGACGACGGTCCCCGGCCAGATCACGCGAGGGCGGGATGGGGCATCAGCGGGAATGGCTTTCAGCGGCGGCGGGGTCGTGGCGCTATCCTCGCGAGTGCCGGGTACTGCATAACGGGAGGACGCCGAAGCGTAACCTATCCGCTGTACATAGTTGGTCCCGGAAAAAGCCGTTTCCGGTTGTTGTCCTGTACGGAAATTGCCGGAGTAATAGCAGCTAAGCGCCCGCTTGAGGGTGCCACCACGTTGGTAACAGTCTCTGAGAATGCGTTCAAAAACGGACAGATTTAAGCAGGGATCAAGCAGGTCAAAGGCCGTCACATCGTAGTGACGGAAATTGGTGCTGGTGATTTGCATCAGCCCGACAGAGTACCGGCGATCCTGTACCGCAAGGCGGCGGATAATGCGCTCAGCTTCTCCCCGACTGGCGGGTAGATGAGAAATAACGGGCTTACCGCCGGAGGACTTTCCGGTCTTCGGGACAATCTCGGCGATGGCATAAGGGTTAAAACCGGATTCCACCCGTGCCACATCAAATGCCGTGGACGGATGAATGCTGGCGGCGCACTGCATGGCCGCCGCCAGAAAGGCAGTGGTGGAAAGCATGATGGCCTCAGGAAGAACAGGCAGTATGCAAAGTCAGCAGACCCTGCATGCTGCGAAGTCAGAATTAAGGGAGTTACTGCGCGGCTTCGGTGGTGTCTGTACTCTGTGGCAGACTGTTTTCATCGCGGGGTTCAAGCAGGACCAGTTTGCCGGAGACGGCAATACCGGGCGTCAGGACAATATTCAGGCCGGGTTTTCCGTGGTGGGCAAAGGCCACACCGACTTTTGTCCAGAATGTGTTTTTCCCGCCCTGGGCGTCCGGCTGACTTTCCTGGGTAATATACGCGTAATAATCGGGTTTTCTCATAATTTACCCCTTTAGTTAAAATTGTTGATAATACTAGTTTTCGATCACATCCCGATCCTGCATTCCGGTTTTAACGGGTCAGCGAGAATATTCAGCGGCACCCTGAATTATGGTTATGTGACAGCCCGAACCCTGTTTTTAAAGAGCGATACCTGGCCCGGACGAATAAACATCCATAATGTTTGCCAGTGAACGATAACGTGGTCAGATTGCGCTTTATGAATGAGGAAGGGAACGGGGAAATCAAACGGGAAATAAGAGAGAAAACACGGTGAATATTCATTTACTCTGGAAGATTGAATAACGTTGTGTCAGTTTCATTCTGTATTTAACCTGTTAAAAAAACAGGTATAGTGATTCATGCGGATAATAAAAGACGTGCGGAGAAAATAATCTCTCCGCACGTGCAACGCCATATTTTCAGCGCTGTCGGTGTTCAAGCGTGGTCTGGCACGTTGTGCAGGTTGTCACACCCGGCAGTGTCTGACGCCGTTTCTCGGGAATAGGCTTACCGCAGAATCGACAGTAGAACAAGGAAGGTGTGGGTGCAGATCTGAACCGGCTCTGTTCAATCATCTCTTCCAGGCGCTGCACATTAAATTCCTGGTCGCGGTCTATCTCATCCGGCATGTGATGACCTCCTGTCTGAAGCTTCCTTTTCACACTGGGTGATGCTTTTCCAGACGGCGGTAAGCGAGGGGCGCTCTTCACCACAGGACAGGGTTTCGGTTACCTGCATCATTGCGTTCAGTGCGTCAGGTGAGTCGATATTGATCGGGCGATGTTGTTGCCACTGCCGCCAGATCTCTGCATCGGCGGTTTCTCCCGGAACGGGGGTTCGACCATGAGGAACACATATCCCCAGTAACCGGCGGCGGATGCAGACCTCATTGGAGGTGAGACCAAAGTAATGGTTCAGTAAAGCAATTGACCCGCCCAGCGTGATGGCCCGGTTGATTTGCTGCTGGCGAGCCAGCTCCTGACGGGACAATGTCAGGAACTGGTGCAGAGCGTCATGGTGCACGGTAACGGCCATAACCTGCACCGATGCCCGGCTGACTGCAAACAGTTCATCAAGGGATAACTGATTGAGGGCATGCATTTCGTCGAACGTGAACCCCAGGGTTTCACAGTAATGAAAATTGCCTTCTTTCAGCGCGTGGAGGACGTCAGTCAATACGGCGTAATTCAATGACGGGATCATGCTGTCATCCCTCCATATTGACTTCCATATGGGAAGCAAAATGCGCGAATTGAAAAAGAGATACCATGATTATGTTTCATCATCATTTTCCTTAAATGTTTTTAGCGGTTTTCTAATTTAAGGTTGATCCATTCATCAATTTCAGATTCGAGCCAGGCTACGCTGGCGGGGCCAATTTTTATGGAGTGGGGAAAGGTGCCAGTTTTCATATACAGGTAGATTTGGGAGCGTTTCAGACCGGTTTTTTCTTCAACCTGTTTCAGGCGTAATAACTGATGTGATGTCATCGTGTTCTCCGGTGGCAGAAAAAGGGGAATACCCGGAGAAGATAAAAAACACGGTGGAAGGAAAAGATAAAGTTGATGATCCCGTATTACGGATTTTATTACTCGTAATACGGGTTTTCAGGTGTGACGGCTATTTTCTAATTTGATGACGAAGTGGGGGAGGGGGAGCCCCGATTCAGTGCTGTTTTCAGTGTGTCTCCGCTCAGACGGTCGGTAATACCGTCAGCTGATGCCCATTGCTCGAAAATAGACAAGAGCTTATAAGGCTTTTCGATTAACGGGCTAATAGCGTCATTATGTTTACAGGCAAGCCAGAACAGGCGGGACAGGGGGGTTGATATACGTGTTGAAGAGGCTTCAGGTGTCGGGATATCAAATGACATATTGATTAGCTTTTCAAGCTCACTATACCGAATGACAAAGCAGGCATCCGGTGGTAAAGCATGGATAGGGAAGTATCCTTTTCGCCTGCATTTATTCATTTTCTGTTCTACATTATGTTCATTAATATCTGGAATGATATTTTCAGGAAGTAACGAAGTTTGTTGTTTTATTCTTTCATTCCATGAAATTCGTTCAAATACTTTGAATAACTCCCCTGATATGGTGACGGTGATACCGTAATTGATGTTATTCATTCCTGCCACGGGTAATGGGATTCTCAGCGATTTCGCTAACATATTCTGTATCAGAATATATTCGTACCCAGCCAGAGAAGTGTCAATTATTTTTTGCACTGGGTAAATATAGTTGCCTTCTGTACTGATAATTAGATTTCGTCCACTCATGAAACAATTTCTTTCAAGCAGACAAAGTCGTTGGGTAACTGAGGTTTCTATCGGCCTGAACTTTATTTTATGATTTCTTGTCTTTATTTTTTGCAATATAACTTGAGACTGGAAATATATAGAGAGACGAATGTGCCCACACATGGCATGACGATAAATATCGCTTTCGGTAAGGCTGGTCTTTATCAGTTTATTGGTTATTTTTATGGCCTCCTTTATGGTAATCCATTCCGGCATTATGTTCTTTGAGTCTAAGGGTATGTTATTTTCCTTCATGATATTATCACCTTCTGCATAATGGATGTTTTCTGTAAAAGAAATAAATGTGCAGATTTAAGCTGGTGAGGTCTTGATTCTTCAATCTTTAAGTGATTTGAAGGGTTTTTATTATGTGATTACATTTTTTATTTATTGGGGGGCGTTATTGAAAACAAACCATCAACATAGTAATAGTCATTTCTGAAATAATAATTATTAGAAAGAGATAAGGTTCCTTATTTGTGAAAGGCATTCTAAAATGTTATTTATTGCCATCAAAATTATTATATGAAACTCGGTTTATAGAGGGGTGTGATTGACTCAACCGAGGGGGACGATTGAGCCAATCACCGCCATGGTTACGCTGGCGGCGTAGCCATGGCGTTTACGAAGCGGCGTGTGATTTGTTGCGGACGTGTGATCGCTCCGCCAACCACAACCGCATGAGCGCCTAGCCTCAGACAGTGTGCGGCCATCTCTGGTGTCTCAACGTTTCCTTCAGCGATTACGGGTACGTCAACATTGGACAGCACATCGCGAAGAAACTGGTAATCATTGTCTGCCAGACTCAGTCCCTTACTTTCAGATGTATATCCGTGCAGTGTTGTACCAATACAGTCAAATCCGAGTTCCGATGCGTGAAATGCCTCTTCGACCGTGGCAATGTCAGCCATCAGTAAAAGGTCCGGATAGCGTTCGCGAATCGTGGCTACCAGCTCCGGTAATTGCAATTCACCAGGTCGCGTATGGCTGGTTGCATCCATGGCAATCATCTGAGGGTTTGCGATCATTAATTCATCGACTTCTTTAAGTGTAGCGGTAATAAAAACATCACTTCCAGGATAGTCCCGCTTGAGGATCGCGATAACGGGTAAGTCAACCGTGTCCATAATTTTCTGTACGTCAAGCAGGCTGTTTGCCCTGATAGCGGCAGCCCCGCCCTTAACGGCAGCAACGGCCATTCTTGACATGATAAATGGGCTATGCAACGGTTCATTTTCCAACGCCTGACAGGAGACGATGAGTTTTCCCTGAATCAGCGACAGCATGGATGACTTCATAGTGCGAGTAACTCCTCAACTTCATTTTTTATAATAGTAACGTGAGGTCCATAAATGACCTGTACGCCGTTGCCACGTACGATGACTGCCCGTGCCCCCGTACCTTTCAGTAACACTTCATCTACTTTGCTCCCGTCAACAAGCGTAATACGCAAGCGGGTAGCGCAGCAGTCCAGCTCAGCGATGTTCTCTTTACCCCCGAGTGCGGTAATAACCTGCTGTGGACGTTCGCCTGACTGAATCTGTGCGCTTTCAACACCGGCTTCTTCACGACCAGGGGTTTTAAAATTGAAGCGGGTTATGACAACGCGGAAAGTGATGTAGTACAGGAAGAACCATGGAATACCAACCAGAGGAACGTATAACCAGTTAGTTTTATCCTCTCCCTGCAACACGCCAAACAGGATGAAATCGATAAGCCCGCCTGAGAATGTTTGGCCGATAGTGATATGCAGAATATGTGCAATCATGAACGCCAGACCGTCAAACACCGCATGGATGACGTACAGCACCGGCGCAACGAACAGGAAAGAGAACTCAATAGGCTCAGTGATACCCGTCAGGAACGAGGTGAGTGCCGCAGACAACAACAGACCGGCCACGAGTTTACGGTTCTCAGGTTTGGCGGTGTGGTACATCGCAAGGCATGCACCAACTAGGCCGAACATCATGGTAATGAAACGCCCGGACATAAAACGCGAGGTACCGACATAGAACTGGTGCGTATTGGGATCGGCAAGTTGAGCGAAGAAGATGCGTTGTGTGCCTTCAACCAACTGTCCGTTGACTATTTCGCTACCGCCCAGAGCCGTCGTCCAGAATGGCAGATAGAAAATATGATGCAGGCCGAACGGACCTATCATACGCAGTACAAAACCATAGATGAAGGTGCCAAAGTAGCCGGTTGCATCAACAAGACTACCCAGACCGAAAATCAGTTTCTGGAAATGAGGCCAGATGATAGTCATCGCAGCACCAACCAGAATGGCGATCAGTGAACTGATAATCGGTACGAAGCGTGACCCTCCGAAGAAACCCAGAAACTGTGGCAACGCGATTTTGTTATATCTGTTATGCAGCAGCGAGGTGACAAGTCCAATCACCACGCCACCAAACACCCCTGTCTCCAGCGTCTGAATGCCCAGCGCCATACCCTGACCCACTGAACTCAGGTTAGCCGCTGCCAGCACTCCGGTCAGTTTAAGTAATGCATTAATAGTGGCATTCATCACCAGATAGGCCAGCAGAGAAGCGAGACCGGCGGTACCTTTATCACTTTTTGCCAGCCCGACTGCCACCCCGACTGCGAACAGCACGGCGAGATTGGCAAAGACCACCGATCCCGCGCTCGCCATAATAGTAAAGACGCCCTGTAGCCAGGCAACGTCAAGGAAAGGGTATGCCTTAATAGTATTTGGGTTTGAAAGTGCACCACCAATACCAAGTAACAACCCGGCCGCAGGCAGGACGGCAATGGGGAGCATAAAGGATTTCCCGAAACGCTGTGCTTTCTCGAACCAGCCCCCCGAAGAGGTACCGCTGAAAAGTGACATTTTTTTTCCTCAGTAAATAGTATTGGTGAAAATTATTACCACAATATATTTTAAGTGGTGAAAATTAACATCAACTTTTTGACAGATCTCACATCTTAGCGAATCTGCTGGCGTTGTCGGGGGGCTTTCCGCCACACTATGCCGTGAGTCGAGAGAATAGATATGGGTCTGATGATGGAAAATGAGAATATCTTGCTGCATTTGCGGCAAGGCCTGCCGGGCTATAGTCCGACACTGCAAAGACTCGGGGATTTTATTCTCTCCGGGCCCCAGAAAGTGCTGTATCTGACCATCACTGAACTGGCGAGAGAGAGTGAAACCAGTGAAGCGAGCGTGACCCGACTGTGCCGTCACTTAGGTTGTAAAGGGTATACCGAGTTTAAAATGGCGATGGCCCTGGACATTCAACAGAATCAGCCAGATGCCCCGGTCGGGGGGGACAGTATTGGCGAGCTGGTTGAAGAGTCCGTGCAGGCACTGAGAGATACCGGTAAATTTATCAATCGTGAGGTACTACGACAGGCAGGAACTACCTTGCATGAAGCGACATCAGTACAAATTTATGGCGTGGCGGCCAGTGCCATCACCGGGGACTATCTGCACTACAGATTACTCCGGTTGGGCAAAGCCGCCCTGATGTTTAACGATATGCACCGTGCCGCGATGAACGCATCCACGCTCAGAGAGGGGGATCTGGTTATTGCTATTTCCAGCTCCGGCTCGACTAAAGACCTGTTGCATGTGGTCAGGCTTGCCAAAAAACGCAAAGCACGCGTGCTGATGCTGAGTAATACACTGCGTAGTCCACTGGGTGATCTGGCTGATATGCTGCTGGTTGCTGCCAGACCAGAAGGGCCACTGAGTGCGGGATCGCTGAGCGCCAAGGTTGGTGCGATGCTGCTGGTCGAGGTTTTGGTCGGGGAACTCATTACGCACGACAACCGGTACATTACAGCAAGTCAGCAGACGGCCAGTGCAACCCTGCCAATGCTTATTTGAAGCTCATTAGTGCAATGCCTGACCTGATAGAGTAAATCATTCATTGTATGATTGCCTGTCATTGTGGCCTACAGCCATACCAGATGATACCAGTTGGATAAAAGAGTATCATCAGCGCTATGCCGGACTGGTAACATCAGGTAATCTTCTGGTATGTATGGGGAATGGATGGTAAAGGCGTGGAACGAAAATTCATTGAGACACTGAAAACGTATTGTGACGATGCGAATCGTGGGGCCGGACCACTTTATCTGCGCCTGGAGAGAGGGTTTCGTGACATGATCAGCCGTGGTGAGCTCAAAGCGGGTTATGCCATCCCCAGTGAACGTGAACTTTCAGAGCAACTGAACTTATCCAGAGTCACGGTACGGCGCGCATTAAGTGAGCTGGCAAACGCACAGGTCATCGTGCAGCGACGTGGGGCACGCAGCACCGTTGCCGGAAGGGTAGAAAAACCACTCTCATCGCTGACCAGCTTTAGTGAAGATATGATTTCACGCGGTTATCAGCCCGGTGGCCGCTGGCTGGAGAAGGAGCTTACGTACGCTTCTCCCTCCGAGATTATTGCCCTGAATCTGTCTCCCGGAGCTCTGGTATGGCGGCTTAAGCGCCTGCGTACCGTCGACGACCGGCCGATGGCAGTGGAAATCGCGGTGGTGCCGCAGATGTTTATTCCTGATATGGATGAACTGAGCGATTCATTGTATGCCGTGCTCCAGCTACACGGTTTCATGCCGGCACGTGCGTTACAGCGCATTCGGGCTGAGCCGCTAAATCGCGATCACAGCCAGTTGCTGGATATGCCAGTACATAGTCCGGCGCTGCACGTTGAGCGTCACTGCTACCTTGAGGATGGTCGCCCGATTGAATATACCCATACCTGGTATCGAGGCGACAGTTACGATTTTCTTGTTGAGCTCCAGCGCGACATCTCGACGGGTATGTAACGATTGTTACTGGTGTTGTGCCCAGTCAGCAACACCCAGTAACCCAGCATCGCCGCCTCCCAGTGCGGGAGTTACCGGCAGCTTAAACAGCTCAGGAAGCTCCTGCAGCGCCTTTTGCACTCGGGCAAGCATACCATCTGCCAGACCCACGCTTCCCCCAATCACCACCTCTTCAATATCGACAACCATCAGCGTATCGGCTATCGCCTGGGCGACCGCTCTGGCGGCGTTATTAAGAATGGCGTCGGCCTGCGGGTTTGTACCGGCCAGCGCAAAAAGCTGGCGGCTGTTTAAAGGGCGTCCGAAGAGTGCCGAGGCCTGTCGCGCCAGCGCGGTACCGGACGCAACGTGTTCCAGACAACCGGTACGGCCGCAACCGCAGGTGCCTGATTTCGGGTCCATTGGTGCGATGTTCACCGTCGCATGGCCGATATGCCCGGAGAGTCCGTGCGGACCAATACGCAGTTTCCCGTCACAAATCAGCCCTCCGCCGACACCGGTAGAAAGCGTGATAAATAGCAGGTTAGCGCGTTGCTCGCGGCGTGGCAGAAACTCTCCCCACGCTGCGGCCTGCGCATCATTCAGCATGATAACCGGACAGTTAAACTGCTGCTCTAACACCAGTCCGAGGGGAAAGCCTTTCCAGAACGGGATCGTGTTCTGATTCACCGACCAGACACATCCCTCCCGCAGGTAACCCGTAGCCGCTACCGCGACGCGTTCGATCGGATAATCCGACTGCGTGACTTCACGAAGTGCGGTAAGAAACCCCGTTTCATCGTGGCGCATGGCGACCTGCCGACGGTCAATGCAGCGTTGACCCTCGATCCAGGCTGCGGAAAGCTTGGTGCCACCAATATCCAGAGCCAGGATCATGCTGACGTTCTCCCGTTAACAACCGCGGCGAGGGCGCTGTTGTACCACTCAGTAATATGTTCAACACGCGTGATAGCCGAACCCACTGTTACCGCAAAGGCTCCGGCCTGAAGCGCCGCCGCCGCATGAGCGGGAGTCCGGGTACGGCCTTCGGCCATAACACGATAACCACGCCCGGCCAGTTGCGCAATAAGTTCGAGATCCGGATGTTCCATTGGCTGATCCGAGGTCCCGGCGGTGTAACCGGAGAGCGTCGTGCCAATCAAATCGAATCCCAGCTCTGCGGCTGCGATACCCTCCGCTAACGTTGAGCAATCGGCCATTACCAGCACGCCGGACTGACGGGCAAGCCGGTAAAGTTCTGCAACGGCTACCGGACGGGGACGCGCCGTAGCGTCAATCGCAATGATACTGGCTCCGGCAGCAATCAGGGCTGATACATCGTTCAGGAAGGGGGTGATGCGCACTGGCGAATCGTCCAGATCGCGCTTAACAATCCCGATAACGGGAATATCCAGGTGTCTGGAAACCTGACGGACATTATCCACTCCTTCAATGCGCACCGCGCCGGCTCCGGCCCGTTCCGCACTGCGCGCCATCGCGACCACGATATCTGTGCGGTCCATCGGCCCATCGGTTACCGGCTGGCAAGATACAACCAGCCGATCTTTGAGTCGATTTATGTCAATCGCCATTTTTTCACTCCTGTTGGTTTTGTCATTGCCAAATAGATAATCATAATAATACCAGATGTGTAAATTGGTATTTTAATATAATACTTCACGCACCGTGATGGTGCTCTAAGTTTGATCGGAAGCACCATAAATGTGCTGGACAAGACTAAAAAGGAGGCAGTATAACAGGTTAAATATGTTGCAATAATGCACCTGAAAATGTTAATTGCATTGATTTTAAAGGATTTTAAATGCTTGGTATTAATCTGGCATTGTTCTGGCATGTTAATTGAATTACCGAACAGGTTGCAGGAAGCGTTACACAATTTTTCAAACCCGGTACTGAGGAAAGTGAAATGACAGACAGCGTGATTAAAGTGTGCGTCATCGGCGCAGGTTTCATGGGGGCAATGCATGCCAGAATCTGGCAGCAGATGTACGGCGTAGAGGTGGTTGGCGTGGCCGATCCGGACTTATCCCGCAGCGAAGCGCTGAAGGAGTGGATCCCACAGTTGAACTGCTATGAAGATTTCAACCAGATGCTGGAGCAGGAAAAACCGGCCATCGTAAGTATCTGCACCAAAGATGACTTCCATCTTGCCCCCGCGCTGGCGGCGGCTAAAGTGGGGGCCCATATTTTTCTCGAAAAACCGATCGCAGCCACAATGGAAGATGGCGAAGCCATCATCCGGGCAGCGCGTGACGCCGGTGTGAAGCTGGGGATTGGCTTCTTGCTGCGCTTCGATCCGCGCTACTCCCGTGCCCAGGAAATCCTGGCGACCGGCAGTGCAGGAGAAGTGAGCCATATCACCGCCCGGCGCAACAGTCCTGCGATTGAAGGCCCGGCCCGTTACGGCGGCAGCCTGCCGTTGCCGCTGCACGTCACCGTTCACGACGTCGATATGATCCTCTGGCTGCTGAAGCACACCAGCCCGGTAAGTGTTTATGCGCAGACCACTAACAAACTGCTGGGTCATCTGGGTACAGAGGATTCAGTCTTCGCCATCATCCGCTTCGACGATGGCACCGTGGTGAATCTGGAAAGCTCGTGGGCGCTGCCAGCGGGTTCACGCACGCTGCTTGACGCCAAAATGACGATTCTTTCGACCAAGGGGCTGATTGAAATTGAATGTGGGGAGTCCGGTCTGTATCACGCCTCTGAAAACATGAACCGCTATATCGACACCCAGCACTGGCCGCTGAGTCAGGGGGAGATCAAAGGCGATCTGCGCGAGGAACTGATGGCATTCCTGGCCGATGTTCGCAGCGGATCGACCAGTGTGGCAACCGGCGAAGAGGCTAACGAAGCCCTGCGCATTACCCTTGCCATTATGGACTCTGCCCGTACCGGAGAAATCGTCCGGGTCTGACATTCTGACTGAATAACCAGGTGATGAGATGAGCATAAAGAAAATCGCTATCGCAGGTATTATCAGCACCTTGCTGCTGGCGGGTCACGCCAGCGCGCAGGAAACCATTCGTGTCCTGCTGGAAGGCCACAGTACCAGCGATTCCATAAAAGCATTATTACCGGAGTTTGAAAAAGAGACCGGTATTAAGGTCCAGGCTGAGATTGTGCCCTACAGCGATCTGACCTCCAAAGCCCTGCTGGCCTTCTCCTCGCACAGCGGACGTTATGACGTCGTCATGGACGACTGGGTTCATGCTGTCGGTTATGCCTCGGCAGGCTACATTGTTCCCGTCGATAAGTGGATGAAGAGTGATACCGCATTTTATGACAGTGCGGATTTCGTTCCGAGCTATGCCGGGACGCTGCGGTATAAAGAGGGTTACTACGGGCTGCCGGTTTACGGCGAAAGTACCTTCCTGATGTACCGCAAAGATCTCTTTGCGCAGTACGGTATTGCAGTACCGAAAACCTTTGATGATCTGACGGCTGCGGCGAAGACCATCAAAGAAAAAACCAACGGTCAGGTAGCCGGTATCACCCTGCGCGGAGCTCAGGGAATTCAGAATACCTTTGCGTGGGCTGCATTCCTCTGGGGCTACGGCGGTCAATGGATCGACAGTAACGGCAAATCTGCCATCTCATCACCTCAGGCGATTGAGGCGACCAAAGCTTTTGTCAATGTCCTGAAAAATTACGGCCCGATTGGCGCGGCTAACTTTGGCTGGCAGGAAAACCGTCTGGTATTCCAGCAGGGCAAAGCGGCCATGACTATCGACTCAACCGTCAACGGCGGTTTTAACGAAGATCCGAAACAGTCCTCTGTTGTCGGCAAGGTGGGCTACGCGCCGGTACCTGCCCAGCCTGGCGATCATCCGGGTAACAGCGGTGCACTTCAGGTACATGGCCTGTATATCTCCAGTGACAGCAAGAACCAGGATGCCGCCTGGAAGTTTATCAGCTGGGCGACCAACAAGCAGACACAGGTGAAGTCGGTGGAACTGAACCCGAACGCAGGTGTGAGCTCGCTAAGCGCCATTAACAGCGATGCTTTCACCCGGCGCTACGGTGCTTTCAAAGATGGCATGCTGGCGGCTCTGAAGAATGGTAATGCGAAGTACCTGCCGACCGTTCCGCAGTCCACGCAGATCATCAACATTACAGGCATCGCCCTGTCCGAAGCGCTGGCCGGTACGCAGTCAGTTGAAAGCGCGCTGAAGGCAGCCAACACCCGTAACGATAAAGCGTTGTCCCGTTAACCATTTTCAGCCGGTGCGTTCGTGCGCACCGGCTGAAGTGAATTCCTTACGCAGGTCCAGGTAAAACTATGAAAGCAAAACTCACGCAGCAGGCGTTTACTCTGCCGTTACTGGTTGTATTGCTGCTGGTTTCGTTCTACACGCTGGGTTACGCCATCTATTTATCCGTCTATGATATCGATCTGATGTCGCCACCGCCGTTTGATTTTATCGGCCTGGCGAACTTTATCGAGGTGCTGAAAGAACCACGCATGTGGCTCTCTCTGTGGCACACGCTGGTGTATGTCGCGGGCTCCACGGTAGCTGAGCTGGTGCTTGGCAGCGCCATCGCGCTGTTCATCAGCCGCGACTTTGTCGGCCGAAAGCTGGTACGCGCGCTGTTACTGTTGCCGATGATTGTCACCCCCATCGTGGCGGGGCTTATCTGGCGTATCTTCTACGATCCTAACGCCGGTTTGTTCAACTGGCTGGCCGGTTTTTTCGGCATCGCACCGATTGACTGGCTAGGCAATACAAGCACAGCAATGGCATCGCTCATCCTCGCAGATATCTGGCAGTGGACGCCGTTCATTATTCTGCTGGTCTCCGCAGGTCTGGATGCGCTGCCAAATGAGCCTCTGGAGGCGGCAGAGCTGGATGGTGCTCGCGGCTGGCGTCTGCTGGCGTTTATTAAGTTGCCGATGATGAAACCGATCATCCTGATGGCGTTGTTTCTGCGCATGATCGACGCCTTCAAATCTTTCGACCTTATCTACGTGATGACCCGCGGGGGCCCGGCGCTCGCAACGGAAACGACCAACATGTATGCCTATCTCACCGGATTCCAGGATTTCCGTATTAGCGCGGCGGTGGTGATTGCCATTATCAATACGCTGCTGGTGATCGCGGTCCTGTCATTTGCCAGTAAAAAGGTGATGAAAGATGAGTGATTCCTTGAAGTTTATCTGCCGGAGAACCGGATTTTACCTCGTGCTGGCCGTGATTCTGGCGTTCTTCCTGTTGCCGATTTACTGGCTGGTGACGATGTCGTTTAAAACCTATATCGACGCCTTTGCCATGCCGCCAAAACTGTGGTTTACGCCGATTCTTGATAACTACAGGCAGGTATTGAGCAACGGCGACTTTATTCGCGCGTTTGGCAACAGCCTGCTGATCTCGCTGGTCTCGACGTTTCTGTGTCTGGTGTTGGGATCGCTGTTTGCCTACGGCCTGGTGTTCTTCATCGAACGAAAGGGGCAGGCTAAGCAGTTCATTATGAGTTTGCGCTATGCGCCAGTGATCATGCTGGTAATACCGGTCTATTACCTGATAACCAAACTGGGAATGACCGACAGCTATCTGGTGCTGATTCTGGTGTACACCGTGGCGAATGTGCCTTTCACCATACTGATGATCGCTACCTTTTTTGACGATATTCCACCTGAGATCCGTGAGGCTGCCCGCGTCGACGGCGCCAGCGAGTGGCGTGTATTCCTGAGCGTTATGCTGCCGCTGGCGCGGACCGGGCTGGCGGCGTCGGGTGTCCTGACGCTGTTCTTTATCTGGAATGAATTCCAGATTGTCCTGACGCTCTCCGGTGACTCCACACAGACGTTACCGGTCGCGATCACTTCATTCCTGACCTTTCAGGGGACGGAGTGGGGGCCGCTGACGGCAGCAGGAACGCTGGTGATGTTGCCGATGCTGGTACTCGGTCTGCTGGTACAAAAACATTTGGTACGCGGTTTAACTATGGGCGGCGTTAAGTAGCTCAGAAGAGAGGAATTGTAAATTATGTCTGGTATACGTCTGAGCAATGTATTTAAGCGCTTCCATGACACGCAGGTCATTAACAAGGTCGATCTGGAAATCAAAAATGGTGAGTTTTGTGTGTTTATCGGGCCATCGGGATGTGGGAAATCGACGCTGTTGCGTATGATCGCCGGGCTGGAAACCATCACTTCAGGAGAGATCTCGATTGGTAATAGGGTGGTGAATCATCTGGCTCCAGCCGATCGCGGCGTGGCGATGGTGTTTCAGAGCTATGCGCTTTATCCGCACATGACTATTTATGACAACATGGCATTTAATCTGAAGCTGGCGAAAACCGAACCGGCTGAAATTGAACGCCGCGTTATGAATGCGGCGAAAATTCTGCAACTTGAGCCGCTGTTACAGCGTCTGCCGAAGGCGCTTTCCGGTGGTCAGCGCCAGCGTGTGGCCATCGGGCGGGCTATCGTTCGCGCGCCCGATGTTTTCCTGTTCGATGAACCGTTGTCTAACCTTGATGCTTCACTGCGCGTCGCAACGCGTGTGGAAATTGCCAAACTGCATCATCAGCTTGGCAACACTATGATCTATGTGACTCACGATCAGGTCGAAGCCATGACGCTGGCGGATAAGATTGTGCTGTTGAACAGCGGTGCGGCCATGCTGAATGAAGGTTCGATAGCGCAGGTCGGTCATCCGCTGGAGTTATATCACCATCCGGTGAATGAATTTGTGGCCGGATTTATCGGTTCACCGAAGATGAATTTCCTGCCGGGCGAACTGGTGAAGAACGGTACGCAAGATTCACAGGTCCGGTTGGGGCAGGGGCATACTGGAGCCAAAATCGAGGTGCAAGTGAATACTTCTGTGGCTCATTCAGGTGAAAGGGTTAAGGTGGGCATCCGCCCTGAACATCTGCGGCTTTGCAACAAGGCTGAGGCTCATTTAATCGGTAAAATTCAGCATATTGAACATCTGGGTGAGGCTGCTTACTTCTATGTCGCCGTAGAGGGTTTTGAACCGATGCTGGTGCGACACTCCGAGGAGCTGGAACTGGCGTTGGGGGATGATGTGGGACTTATGATACCTGCTCAGCATGCGCATTTGTTTGATAATAAAGGTGTCGCCTTCCGGCGTACTGCATCGGCAGTACAGAAGCAGTTTGCGACTGTATAAGAGTTAAATAAAATTTTCTCGAAATAAATGCCGGGCCTGTACCCGGCATTTATATTGGTTATTAAATTTGAATAATTCCATGTTTTCATAAGGCACAGGATTGGAAATATTTTCACTCATATGCAGCTATAAGGGAAACAGGCCCAACTAGCGTTCTATTGGGGCTGTTTCCACCATGGTTACGGCGGTGCACCGGCTAAGCTTGCCTAGTGTGATAGAGCCTATGGGGTCTGAGACGCAGGTGGTCGTTCGTGGTCCGGGTGTAAGGACTGAAGCTATTGCTGAATTAAATCAGGATTTGGTTTGTGTTTTCCGGGAAAGAATTTCAGCCCTGCCGGGAGAGATAATTTATGTCACTCCTGAGGTGGATAACGTTCATTTGTTTGATACCGATAGCGGCATGCGCCTTAATGTTGGCAGGTAATCGTATTTACGGCGTCAGGTAAGGCGAATTGCTGTACAGGCCTGGGGATTGTAAGTCCCCGGGCCTGTACTATGAGCCTGACGGTCAGGCAATTCTATATTGCCTTGCATACAAATACGGCGGGGTGAAGCCCTCACGATTTATTTCAAGGTAATCAGACCACCATTGCATCATTTCCATCCGGGCTTCCAGATGTTGAGCTTTATGGATATAGGCAGCCCGAACTCCATTGCGTTCTTTGTGGCTCATCTGCCGCTCAATCGCATCTTCTGACCACAGACCACTTTCGTTAAGGGCGCTACAGGCCATCGTCCTGAATCCGTGACCGCATACCTCTGTCCGGGTATCGTAGCCAATAGTTCGCAGTGCTTTGTTGATGGTATTTTCGCTCATAGGTTTAGCTGGAGAGCGCACGCTCGGGAAAACAAATACCGAATCTCCGGTCAGTGCTTTAATTTGTTTCAGCAGGGCGATAGCCTGTCGTGATAGTGGTACCAGATGCTCATCTTTCATTTTTGCACCTCGTTCTGAGAATCTTACGCCTTCAACGGCCATACGTTTCGCGGGGACAGCCCAGATGCGGGCTTTAAGATTGAATTCATCCCATCGGGCAAGGCGTAGCTCGCTGGATCTCAGGAAGACGTGCAGATTTATCTCCAGCGCGAGGCGTGTCAAAAGATGCCCTTTGTAGTGACCGATATTTTCCAGCAGTTCAGGTAGGTGTCGCAGTGGCAATGCAGGGAGATGTCGTGTAATCCTTGGGTTCACAATGCCGTTCAGATCAATCGCTGGATTGTATTTGATCAATCCCTGCTGTACTGCGTAACGCAAAATTTTGGTCAGATACTGTTTCATTCTCCCGGCAACGTCATGGACACCCTTGTCGTCAATGGATTTAACCAATTGTGCCAGATGACGGGTTTCAATTGTAGCAATGTCCATTACACCAATCTCATCAGAGAACGCATAGCGTTGCAGGCAAGTCATGATTTTATCCGCATGGCCCTGCGACCAGAGACTCCGGCTACCGGAGTGCCATGCCCTGGCGATATGGTTGAATGTTCTGTTCTGAGCTGTGGTTTTTTTCGCAGATTCACGAGGAGAGGAAGGGCAGATACCTGAGGCAAGCAACTTACGTCCTGCATCACGTTTTTCACGGGCTTCAGCCAGAGAGACTTCTGGATAAGCACCAAAGGCAAGACGAGATTCTTTCCCATTGAAGCGGTAACGGTAATACCACAGGCGCGAACCACCGGGCGATATCAGCAGATAAAGGCCAAGAGCATCAGTTAGCTTGTATGATTTTTCGAGAGATTTTGCTGAGCGGATTTTGCTGTCAGTTAACATGTGAGGGTCACTCCAGTTGTCGAACTGAATGACCCGCAATCTGACCCCAAATTTTCCAGATACGAAGGGATAAATCAAAACGTATCAGAAAGAGTTTTCACCCCAACCTGTTGAATTACAACATTACAGGAATTCATAGGAAGGCATAAAAAAAGAATAGTGGTGCCCGGACTCGGAATCGAACCAAGGACACGGGGATTTTCAATCCCCTGCTCTACCGACTGAGCTATCCGGGCAACGAGGCGCATTAAACCGTAAAGGCGTTACGGCGTCAACGAAATTTAAGGAAAAAAGGCGCGTTTGCTCAACTTTACGGCAGATTTTAAGTCAGACGCCCGATTTTGGGATAGTTGTGCAGGCAGGCCAATAATCAAATTGGCCTGCCGCCTATTCATTGCTCAATTACAACGGCTTTACCACCAATAAAGTATGGAAGCCTGGGGTTTTTACTACGCGTTCGATGTGCAGATCGGCTTGTGCAAGTAGTTGCCGATACTCCAGCTCGCTGCGTTCACGCCCATTCAAAAAGGTTAACATCACCAAATCGAGAAATTTAGCGTAATCAGGTTGGTTAGTACTGGTGAGCAGATGTTCAAAAATCAAGAGTTGTCCGTCATTGTGCATCGCCTTGCGGCAGTGACGCAGGATCTGTAATGCTTGTTCATCAGACCAATCGTGCAGAATATGACGCAGAATATAGGTATCGCTGCCCCCTGGAATATGCGTGAAGAAATTTCCACTCTGGCAAGATAAACGCGGATTGCGCGGGGTAGCCTGTTGTTCAACTTCGGCAATCACCTCAGGCAGATCAAAAATAGTGCCCTCAAGCTGCGGGTTAGCGTCCAGTATGCCTGATAAAAATGTTCCCAGCCCGCTACCAATATCAAACAGTTTTCCTGCATGACTGAAGTCGAATGCTGCCAGTGCATCCTCAATGCCGGAAGCAGAATATGATGTCATGGCGCTGGCAAATGTTTTTCTCGTTTTTTCATCCTGTGCCAGATAGCTAAAAAATGGCTGGCCATAAATTTTGTCGAATACCGGCCCATCATGCTTCAAAGCAACATCAAGCTGCTCAAAGCAGCGATTCATCTGCTCCGCCCCCATGAAGCTTGCCCAACCGTTTAGCGAGTCTGGCAGGTCAGTTTTTAGCATTGCACTTAACGGCGTATTGCTATAACCCTCGACGGTTTCGAAAAACAGTCCACAACTTGAAAGGGCTCGTAACAGGCGGCGAAGTGCTTCCGGGCGGCACTCACTCTGCTGTGCCAGCGTGTTTAGATCTAACGTTTGTTCCCCAATGATATCCGCCAGCTTTAAGCGTGCAGCAGCGGTAATGGAATGTACCAGTAGAGATTGCATTCCCAGCATTGACAACAATTGGTTACGCGGTGTTGAATTCATCGGGTCAGTGAACGGCTGCTTGCTATTCGTAGCAGCGTGTTTAATTAAGGTATCGTTCATACACAATAAGCCTGAAATAATGCAGAAGTAATGGGGGAATAAAGCGCGTTGCAGGGTCTAAACGAAGTCATCTCGTTTTGGTTGACGCTCCAATCAACAACGCCGTGTTATCTGCTTATCCTTGCAGGATTAAAGATCCTGGTAGAAAAATGACGGCGATAATTGATGAAAAATGGATTATAAAATAGACAGTTAATTATCGTGCCAGCTAATTCTGACAACAAGCTATATTAGACATTCACCAGCAGATAATAGCGTTTACTTATAGTTTGTTAACCCCGCGTTATCGCGGGGTTTTGCATATCACGCTGACTCAACTGAGTGCGCCATTTCTACGGCAAAGAGCAAACCGCAGCACGTCTTCCGCTAAACGTTGCGCCGTGGCTACATCCTGCACGTTGCGTTTGACCAGCAGCTTACTCAGGCATCCTTCGAGGATAAGTTCCATCTGATCGGCAACCATCGTCGGGTTGTCGGTTTCCAGCTCGTCCAGCAGATCGCGAGTATATTGCCAGGACGCGAGTTTCTGCTGTTCGGCGAGTTGATGAATTGGATTATCCGTCTGCGGATAAAAGCTGCAGGCCGCGATAAACAAACAGCCCGGGAAGCGGCCATTGCCGACGGATTCGGCCAGAGCCTGATAGCGTGCGAGTAACTTTTGTTCCACACTGAGTGTTTCATCCAGCAGCAACTGGCGTCGCCAGGTATCGATTTGCTGCCCGTGAAACCGTAACGCGTCATACAGCAACGCATCACGATCGGGCCAGAAGCGCTGAATCTTCTCAAGCGACATATTAGCGGTGCCTGCCAGCATTTCCAGCGACGTCGTCGCTGCTATTCCATTTTTCTCAAGCACGTTTAGTGCATGCTCAAGTACTTGTTCACGTTGCAAGTGACTCTCCTCTTGAATACGTCTCTTTCCGACGAGATGGCAGAAGGATGCAACCTAGTGTCGGTTACCGCGGCAATTTCTGCAAATGTGTCAGAAAGGCTTCGGCGTTCATCAATCCGGTGATGCGTGAGTTCGGGATCTCATTGCCCTGCGCATCAAAAAACAGAATGGTCGGTAAACCCAATACCCGCAAATGGGTGAGTAAGGCACTATCCGTTTTACTGTTTGCGGTGACGTTTGCTTGCAGCAGTTGAACATTTGTCAGTGCATCCTGAACCTGTCCGTCGCTAAAGGTATACTTCTCAAACTCTTTACAGGCTACGCACCAGTCTGCGTAGAGATCGAGCATACTCACTTTACCGTTGCTGTTATGCAATGCCTGGTCAAGCTGTTGCGCATCAGCAACTGGCGTAAAATTAAGATGCGCTACGCTGGTAACGTTATTATGAGGTGCAAAGGCCCAGTCCTGGAGAGGGCGTACGCTGATCAAGGCTGCCAGGAACAGAACAATCTGGACTATCCGCAATCCTTTTGGTGCGCGAAGGCTGATAATAAAGGCCCAGCCGAAAAACACGACGCCTAACAAACTCCAGAGGCGTAATCCCCATAGATCGCCAATCACCCGCTCCAGCAGAAACACCGGCAGGGCCAGGATAACAAAACCGAATCCTTCTTTAACTGTCTGCATCCACGGGCCGCTTTTCGGCAGAAGTTTATTGCCGAACATTGTAACGGCGATCAATGGGAGCCCCATGCCGAGGGCATAGAGATATAGCGTACCGCCTCCGGCCAGCATATTACCGCTTTGTGCAATATAGAGCAGAATCGCACTGAGCGGTGCAGTGGTACAGGGGGAGCAGATTAAACCTGCCAGCGCACCCATAAGGAATACGCCGGTCAGCGAGCCGCTCTGTTGGCGGTTGCTCCACAGCGTCAGACGTGTTTGTAGCGATGCAGGAAGCTGCAGCGTGAACAAGCCGAACATCGAGAGCGCCAGCAAAATAAACAGGATCGACAGGCCGATAAGAACATAAGGGTGTTGCAACGCCGCCTGAAAGCGCAAGCCTGCTGCAGCCACGACGATCCCCATCAGCGTATAGGTCAGCGCCATACCCTGCACGTAAATCATCGCCAGCGTGAATAAACGAGCCATTGATAAGCGACGATTACCGCCAAGAATAATGCCGGAAATCAGGGGATACATTGGCAGAACGCAGGGAGTGAAAGCCACTCCAATCCCAATCAGTAAGGCCCAAAATGGTGAGAAGGGCAGATGGCTGACGGGGGATGCGATGATCTCTGCGGACGCAGGCTCGGGAGAGGGCGTAGCGGTAACTGCGCTGAGCGGGATATCGCGAGTTTCCGGCGGGTAGCAGAACCCCGCGGATGCACAACCCTGATACGTTACCCGAATACTGGCGTCGGCATCGGCCTGCAGGAGGGTTAAGGGCAGAGCCAGATCCGTAGGAAAGATGACGGTTTTGCCATAAAATTCATCCTCATGTGGTTGGCCGTCCGGTAGCGTAAAGGCGGCCAGTTTCGCGCTGTGTGGCTCAATCTTAATCTGTTGGCGATATAAGTAGTAGCCAGGTTTAACCTGCCAGTTCAGCGTCAATTTGTTATCCTGTTGATTGAAATCGAAGGCAAAAGCCTGATTCACGGGCACAAACTGGCCGCTTGCATGTTGGTCAAACGGTGAAGCACTTGCCAGGGGGCTGAACAGAACGCCCAGCAGAAGGAAAATTAGCGTAGCGATGCGTTGAGCCATGACAGGTAATCACTCTCTCCATGTTGGATCGGTAGGACCAAAAGTTCAGGTGTTTCATAAGGATGCGCTGCTTTAAGCAGGTCGATGAGCGCGTGCTGGTGTGACTGGTCGCTTTTTAGCAGCATCTGAATTTCAGATGCCTGTTCGAGTTTCCCTTCCCAATAGTATAACGAGGTAGCGCCTGGCAGTAATGTCACACAGGCGGCGAGTTTAGTGGCCAGCGCTTCATGAGCAAGCCGCTGCGCGCAGTTTTCATCTGGCGCGGTACAAAGTACCACCACGGCGGTAGATTGGTGCATTATGCTCTCCTTATCCGATAAGTGCAGACTATAGCATGCTGTTAAGCCGCAGGCTTTTACCGGGCATAAATGGGCGGTGATCTCACCGCCGTAAAGGGGGGCGTAAAACTACAAAATAATATTGCCCAGGAGAAAGCCAAATGCGACTGATAGCACGATGGAAATGGTGCCCGGTATCAGAAATGAATGGTTGAAAACGAATTTACCGATACGCGTTGAACCCGTGTCATCCATTTCGACTGCGGCCAATAGCGTAGGATAAGTTGGCAATACAAACAGAGCGGAAACCGCAGCAAAGGAGGCAACAGCGGTTACCGGGGATACGCCTAACAGCAACGCGGCAGGCATCAAAGCCTTAGTTGTGGCGGCTTGCGAGTACAGTAGCGTGGAGGCAAAGAACAGGATCACCGCCAGCATCCACGGGAAATCCTGTAAAAGCTGTCCTGCAACGGTTTGAATATCGCTGATATGTGCTTTCACAAAGGTGTCGCCCAGCCATGCAACGCCCATTACGCATACGCAGGCACTCATTCCGGATTTAAAGGTACTGGCTGAGAGAATCTCGCCAGTATCAACGTTACAACTAAAGCAAATCAACATGGCGATGGTCAGCATAAATACCACAATCGCTTCATTGCGGGGCAGCAGGGGATGTGTAATCAGACCAACGGTATCGCTAATGGCGGTGGCATACAGTACTACGGCGATAATGCCGATCAGAAAAAGTAGCACTGAACGTTTTGCACCCGGTTTTTCCTCGAAGACGGTCGTTCCACGCAGCAGCACTTCACCTTTGCTTAAACGCGCCTGGTAGATAGCATCGTCTTTCAGCTCTTTGCCCAGAAAATTGGTGATGAGTGCGGCAACAAAAATAGCGGCCATGGTGGAAGGAATAGAAACGGCCAGTAGTGCCAGATAGCTGACGCCCTTTGGTTCCAGAATACCAGCAAGGAATACCACCGCAGCCGAAATGGGCGAAGCGGTAATGGCAATCTGTGAGGCAACAACGGCGATAGAGAGCGGCCGTGAAGGACGCACGCCTTGCTCTTTCGCCACTTCGGCTATTACCGGGAGAGTGGAAAAAGCGGTGTGTCCGGTGCCGGCCAATAGCGTCATAAAATAGGTGACCAGCGGGGCGAGAAACGTAATGTAGCGTGGATGCTTACGCAGCAGACGTTCTGCGAGGTTAACCAGATAATCCATACCTCCGGCAACCTGCATTGCAGCGATGGCAGCAATCACGCCCATAATGATTTCGATCACGTCGAACGGAATGGCGCCCGGACTAATTTGTGCTCCCAGCGTTAGCACGAGCACGCCAAAACCACCAGCAAAACCAATACCGATCCCACCCAGCCGTGCACCCAGATAAATGGCCAGCAGGACAATGATCAACTCAACTGTGATCATAGTGTGCTCCTTAGTATTTTTTTGATAAGCAACCGTTAATAAGTTGTATGCAGCAACAACGAAAAAGGCACGTCGCTTTGAGAGCTGACGTGCCTTTCAATGGGCTAGGTTATTTGTGATTTATTGTTCATTTTCATCAGTATAACGTTTAGCTTTATACGTTGGATGCATCAGGTTTTGTATTGAGAAAATGTCATCCAGCTCGGCTTCAGTCAGTAAGCCGCGCTCCAGTACGACCTCACGCACGCTTTTTCCTGTTTCGGCACAAATTTTACCGACAATGTCACCGTTATGGTGGCCAATGTAGGGATTCAGGTAAGTCACAATGCCGATTGAATTAAAGACATACGCTTCACATACGGCTTTATTCGCCGTGATGCCGTTAATGCATTTTTCCAGCAGATTGTAGCAGGCGTTGGTCAAAATGTGGATAGACTCAAACAGTGCCTGGCCAATGACCGGCTCCATCACGTTAAGCTGTAGCTGACCCGCTTCAGATGCCATTGTCACCGTACTGTCGTTGCCGATGACTTTGAAACAAACTTGATTGACGACCTCGGGTATGACTGGATTGACCTTGGCGGGCATAATCGACGAGCC
The DNA here is from genome assembly GCF_022647505.1 of [Pantoea] beijingensis. NCBI lineage: Bacteria > Pseudomonadati > Pseudomonadota > Gammaproteobacteria > Enterobacterales > Erwiniaceae > Erwinia > [Pantoea] beijingensis. Next base: position 3,588,373 of record NZ_CP071409.1, on the reverse strand, counting down.
TGCCTGCAGCTCGGGCAGGTTAATTTCATTCAGCCCGGCACGCGGGCCAGAAGACAGTAAACGCAGGTCGTTGCAGATTTTCGACAGCTTAACCGCCAACCGTTTCAAAGAAGAGTGCACCATAACATAGGCACCGCAGTCTGAGGTGGCTTCGATCAAATCTTCAGCTGGCACGCAGGGCAGGTTACTGACTTCTGCCAGCCGTTGCACTGCTAATTGCTGATAACCGTCAGGCGTATTAAGGCGCGTACCGATAGCGGTTGCACCAAGGTTAACTTCCAACAGCAGCTCAGCAGTACGCAGAATACTTTTTATCTCTTCATTCAGCAGCACGTTAAAAGCGTGGAACTCTTGTCCCAACGACATTGGTACCGCATCCTGCAGCTGAGTCCGACCCATTTTCAGGATATTTTCGAACTCCACTGATTTGCGTTGAAAACCTTCGCTCAACTGGCTGATCGCGTCCAGCAGTTTCAGGATGGAGCTATAGACCGCGATACGAAAGCCAGTGGGGTAGGCGTCATTGGTCGACTGACACTTGTTCACATGATCGTTAGGATTAAGATACTGATACTCACCTTTCTGGTGCCCCATCAGTTCCAGACCAATATTTGCCAGTACTTCGTTGGTATTCATATTAACCGAGGTACCCGCACCGCCCTGGTAGACATCAACTGGAAATTGATCCATGCATTTGCCGTTATTCAGCACTTCATCACAGGCTTGAATAATGGCGTTAGCAACATTGCGTGGAATGGTTTGCAGCTCTTTGTTCGCGAGCGCTGCGGCTTTTTTCACCATTACCATGCCGCGTACAAACTCAGGAATATCGCTGATTTTGCTGTTACTGATATAGAAATTCTCAATCGCACGTAGAGTATGAACACCATAATAGGCATCAGCCGGGACTTCGCGCATACCTAGCAGGTCTTCTTCGATACGAATGTTATTTGCCATGGGAACCTTCTTGTTGTTACTACCGGTTATCTAACTTTTTTACAGCCGCAGCGACATTAACCGCACGGTTCTGCTCTGACAGCAGACGTTAACTGGTTTACCGGAGGTGCTCCCTCACTTTTACTACGGCTGTAATCTATACCATCACTCATCTTGTGATTATTTTGTCATCGCCTTTCAGAACCGACATTTTATCCGTGTTCAGTAAGACGAGCACGATCATATGTTGTTACACCGCAAAAGCCTGAACATAGATCACTTTACCGGAATTTCTTAACGGAGCGGTGTTAACAATATGTGATCATAATCGCAAATATGTTGCCATAAGGGAATTTAAGAATGGTCGGTTGAAAAAGGTGCGGTGGATGCCCATCTCTTCTATTACGATCTCTATACTTCCATAAGTGGCAAACAGGATAGACGATCGTCATTTTCTGCCACCCTGCATGATGCGGGGTAGCCTTACAGATAGGAGAATACGGTGCGCTGGTTACCGTTTTTAGTGTTCTTTTTATTAGCCTGGATCGAAATTTCACTATTTATCCAGGTTGCACATGTACTGGGTGTTTTGCTGACTATGCTGCTGGTGATCTTTACCTCCTGCATTGGCGTATCGCTAGTAAAAAATCAGGGCGTGAAAAATTTCATGCTGATGCAGCAGAAGCTGGCGAAGGGGGAGAGCCCTGCAGCTGAAATGATTAAAAGCGTGTCGTTGATCCTGGCGGGATTCCTGCTTTTACTGCCGGGTTTTTTCACCGACTTTATTGGTTTGCTGTTATTACTGCCGCCGGTACAGAAGCATTTAACGCTTAAATTAATGCCACACCTGCGTGTCTGGCGTGGCCCTGGTGCTGGCCCCGACAGCGGACAGACGTTTGACGGTGAGTTTGAGCGTAAAGATCGCGATCGTATTGAACACCACGACGATCGTCAGGATCGTTAATGTCGCCAGCATATAAAAATGGGTGGAAGAGCTTCCGCCCGTTTTTTTCCCGTCATTTTTCGCTTACCGCCTACCTTTGCGCGCTTCAGCCACTGACGAAACGTCATAACGTGATAATTCATCTGCAACCCGCAGGTGATATCAGGATTACCGTACCCGCGCTGGCTAAATGTTACGCGATCGAAAAAAAATATTTTTTTACCCTTGAAAGGGAGAGGAAGCGGCCCTATCTCTCTGGTCACGAGGCCAGTCGCCAACAGCGTCTGGCATTCAACCCCAAAGACTGATTGGACTTCTCAAAGGAGAGCTATCACATGAAAATTCGTCCGTTGCACGATCGTGTTATCGTCAAACGTAAAGAAGTTGAATCCAAATCTGCTGGCGGCATCGTTCTGACCGGCTCTGCTGCGGCCAAATCCACCCGCGCGGAAGTACTGGCTGTCGGCAATGGCCGCATCCTGGAAAGTGGTGATGTGAAGCCGCTGGACGTGAAAGTAGGCGATGTTGTTATTTTCAACGAAGGCTACGGCGCGAAAACTGAAAAAATCGACAATGAAGAAGTGCTGATCATCTCTGAAAGCGACATTCTGGCAATTGTTGAAGCGTAATTTACGCGCTATTCACTGAACGAAACGAATTTAAGGGAAATTTCAAATGGCAGCTAAAGACGTAAAATTCGGTAATGACGCACGCGTAAAAATGCTGCGTGGCGTAAACGTACTGGCAGATGCAGTAAAAGTTACCCTGGGCCCGAAAGGCCGTAATGTGGTTCTGGATAAATCTTTTGGTGCACCGACCATCACTAAAGATGGCGTTTCTGTTGCGCGTGAAATCGAACTGGAAGACAAGTTCGAAAACATGGGCGCACAGATGGTGAAAGAAGTTGCCTCTAAAGCGAACGACGCAGCAGGTGACGGTACCACCACCGCTACGGTTCTGGCTCAGTCTATCGTTAACGAAGGACTGAAAGCCGTTGCCGCTGGTATGAACCCAATGGACCTGAAGCGCGGCATCGACAAAGCGGTTATCGCCGCGGTTGAAGAGCTGAAAAAACTGTCTGTCCCTTGTTCAGATTCTAAGGCTATTGCTCAGGTTGGGACTATTTCTGCTAACTCTGACGAAACCGTTGGTACCCTGATCGCCCAGGCGATGGAAAAAGTGGGTAAAGAAGGCGTTATCACTGTTGAAGAAGGCACCGGCCTGCAGGACGAGCTGGACGTTGTTGAAGGTATGCAGTTTGACCGCGGTTATCTGTCCCCTTACTTCATCAATAAACCAGAAACTGGCGCTGTAGAACTGGAAAGCCCATTCATTCTGCTGGCTGACAAAAAGATCTCCAACATCCGTGAAATGCTGCCAGTGCTTGAAGCCGTAGCGAAAGCCGGTAAGCCTCTGCTGATCATCGCTGAAGATGTTGAAGGTGAAGCGCTGGCAACGCTGGTGGTGAACACCATGCGTGGCATCGTTAAAGTTGCTGCGGTCAAAGCCCCAGGCTTTGGTGACCGTCGTAAAGCCATGCTGCAGGATATCGCTACTCTGACTGGCGGTACCGTAATCTCTGAAGAGATTGGTATGGAGCTGGAAAAAGCGACCCTGGAAGATATGGGCCAGGCTAAACGCGTTGTGATCAACAAAGACACCACCACCATCATCGATGGCGTGGGTGAAGAAACCAGCATTTCTGGCCGTGTCACTCAGATCCGTCAGCAGATCGAAGAAGCGACCTCTGATTACGATAAAGAGAAACTGCAGGAGCGCGTAGCAAAACTGGCAGGCGGCGTAGCCGTACTGAAAGTGGGTGCCGCAACTGAAGTTGAAATGAAAGAGAAAAAAGCCCGCGTTGAAGATGCTCTGCACGCAACTCGTGCTGCGGTAGAAGAAGGTGTGGTTGCTGGTGGTGGCGTGGCGCTGGTGCGCGTAGCGTCTAAACTGGGTGAACTGCGTGGCCAGAACGAAGATCAGAATGTGGGTATCAAAGTTGCCCTGCGTGCTATGGAAGCGCCGCTGCGTCAAATCGTCTCTAACGCGGGTGAAGAACCATCTGTTGTTGCTAACAACGTTAAGGCTGGCGAAGGTAACTACGGTTACAACGCGCAGACTGAAGAGTATGGCGACATGATCAACTTCGGTATCCTGGACCCAACTAAAGTGACCCGTTCTGCGCTGCAGTACGCTGCTTCTGTTGCAGGACTGATGATCACGACCGAATGCATGGTGACCGATATGCCAAAAGCTGATGCGCCTGATTTAGGTGCTGGCGGCGGCATGGGTGGAATGGGCGGCATGGGCGGAATGATGTAATCCTCCCCCCTCTTCATGCAAACCCCCTGTCAGTGATGACAGGGGGTTTTTCTTTTTGTAGCGAAAATAGTATAAGTAGTGGCGCGGATATTTTGGGTATATTTCCGCCATACTTAAAGTTGCAGGTGTATTGGTTACACTCCGTTATTCCGGTCACTTACCGCAGTTAAGTTACCGGGGGCTTGAAAGTTTGCCGGTGCCCTGCACCAAAATCAGGCGCTTCCAGGCGATACGAATTATTTAGGGTATAGTGGCAAGGGATAGCTAAGAAAAACGAAGATTTTCTGGTACGCTTTTGCCGGAATCTGATGATAATAAATGGGGAACACAATGCGGATTAACGTCTTTCTGGGTCTCTCAGTCGCGGCGATGCTACTGGCAGGATGTAGCAGTACTAAGCAACTGAGTACGGCAGGTCAAAGCGTCACCTTCACCGACCAGCAGCCAGGTAATAATTGCCAGCTATTGGGGAATATCACAGGTTCACAGAGTAACTGGCTGAGTGGCTCTGGTGGCGAAGGGAGCTCATTGCGTGGTGCAGCAAATGATTTACGCAACCGTGCGGCAGAAATGGGGGGTAACGTGATTTATGGTGCCACCAGTCCAACGCAGAACATCTGGTCCAGCTTTGCTCCTCTGGACAGTAAAATGAGCGGCCAGGTTTATAAATGCTCATAAGCTCACGTTATACGGATAACCTCGTATTTGAGATTATTCGATAGCCGCTTTAACATCAGGTGGCCGTACTACCGGTTCACCTGATGTTAGAAGGTCATTTCATTAGTAAGGGAAGGGATTATCGCTTTCCTCCTCTGATTTCCCCCATCTGCCGAATCTCACGCGTACGTTTCCCCAACATTTTCCTTCCCGTCATAACGTTTTTTCGGATTGATAAGCGGTATCCCCGCAGTAATGTCAGGCTGAAATAAGGTTTTCTTAAGAAAAAAACGGTAGATCTCATCGCTGTTAATCCGTGGCGCATCTGCTGCGGCTATTTTCTGAGGGAACTGTGAATAACAATGACCATTAATCTGCATTCCGCGAAACAGGGAAAATTCGCTAACCTGTTCTGGCTGGTCCTTTTTTTCCAATTTTTTTCTACATCATTTCAGCTTTATTTGTTAATCAAAGGACGCCCGGATATGAGCGGCCTGCGTGACTCCATTCTGTACAGCTTTCTGTGGTTAATCCCCGTGTTTCTGTTGCCGCGTTACAGTCGGGTGATTGCGGCTGTTACAGGCCTAATTTTGTGGGCAGGATCGCTGGGGGCGTTGGGGTATTACCTGATCTATAACCAACAGTTTTCTGAAAGCGTGTTGTTTATTCTTTTTGAGAGCAACAGCAATGAAGCACGAGAGTTCTTCACCGAGTATTTTTCAGCAACGATGGCGGCAGTGCTGCTGATTTACACCTTGATTGCGTTGTTCTTATGGACCCGGATTAAACCGTTGTCGTTCAGTCCTCTGAATCAGCTAACGGGTTCAGTTATCGTGCTGATTGTGTTGCTCTTTCCCGTTGGACAATCTGTTTTACGTGGCTCGGGCTGGGCAAATGCAGGTAATCATCTTATTTCACGGATGGTGCCTGCCGCGCCCTGGCAATTGATATTTAGCTATGTGCTTTATCAACAGCAACTGACGGAAATGGATGCTTTGCTGATGAAGAACAACCGATTGCCGCCTTTGAGCAATTTGACGGACGACAGCGGAAATGCGCCCAGAACCTTAGTGTTGGTAATTGGTGAATCAACGACACGCAGCCGTATGAGCCTTTATGGTTATGGACGGGAGACCAACCCAAATCTGATGGCGCTAAAAAAATCAGATGCGAACCTCAGTGTATTCCAGCATGTGGTCACCTCGCGCCCTTATACTATTGAAATTCTGCAGCAGGCGCTGACCTTTGGCGATGAGCACGATCCCGATCGCTATTTGACGGCACCGTCTATGTTGAACCTGATGAAACAGGCTGGATATAAAACGTTCTGGATTACTAATCAGCAAACCATTACCGAACGCAACACCATGCTGACGGTTTTCTCCAGACAAACGGACCAGCAGTTTTATTTGAATCAGGAGCGCTCACAGGATTCCCCAAGCTATGATAGTCATGTTCTGTCCCCATTCCAAAAGGTGCTAGCCGATCCTGCGACCAGGAAATTTATCGTGGTGCATTTATTGGGAACGCACATTAAATATCGCTATCGTTACCCGAACAGTGATAAATATTTTACCAATGCACAGGGGTTACCTGCGGGATTAACAGCGAAGCAGATTGCTGAAAGTAATGATTATGACAATGCGGTCCGCTTTAATGATTATGTGCTCAGTCGTCTGATTAAAACCTTTTCAGCCACCGATCCTAATGGCTTTCTGCTCTATCTCTCCGACCATGGTGAAGAGGTATTCCAAACACCTCCTCACGATCGTCAGGGACGCAACGAAAATTCTCCTACGCGCGCTATGTATACTATCCCTTTTATTCTGTGGACATCACCGCGCTGGGCGGCAGATCATCCACGAGACTATTCAACCATGCTGGACAGAAAATACAGCAGCGCACATCTTATACAGACTTGGTCTGATTTAGCGGGATTACGGTATGATCTCTACAAACCGCAGCAAAGTCTGGTCAATGCACAATTTATGCCGGAGACGCGCTGGATTGGCGACCCGCATAAGCGGGGAGGGCTACACAGCTTTGATGAGTTACCTTATCCACAGGTGGGCAACTAACTTGCCGTGATATCCGTTATCCTTTAAGCGACAGATTTGTTGGCTGCTCGTTAGTGTGTAACCTCGACCACGTCGTTCTTATGGCCGGGGTTACCGTCTGATGGTGCCGTGCTGACTATTCTTGTCGTAGCTGCAAATCCAGCGGCGTTTTACTGGGCTCTCCACCGATTTCACGTGCCAGCCTGGGGACCATGTAACCGGACACCTGTGCCAACAGCTCGCGCACGAGGGTGCGTGCCTGCTCATCAGAGACGTAGAAGTGCGCTGCACCCTGTACTTTATCCAGCACATGCAGATAGTAGGGAAGGATGCCTGCATCAAACAGTGCATTACTCAAGGCTGCCAGCGTCGCGGCGTTATCATTTACACCACGCAGCAGCACGCTTTGGTTCAACAGCGTGACGCCTGATTGTTTTAATCGCTGCATCGCGTGACGCAGATCATCGTCAATCTCACGCGCATGGTTAATATGCGTCACCATAAGAACCTGCAGCGGCGATTGTGCCAGGCGCTGGCATAAAGCATCGGTAATGCGGGCAGGGATCACCACCGGTAGTCTGCTGTGTATCCGCAGGCGCTTTAAATGGGAAATAGTCTCTAACTGACCGATAAGCCAGTCCAGTTCGTGATCTTTCGCCATTAATGGATCGCCACCGGAAAAAATGATTTCGTCCAGTTCGGGATGTAGTCGGATATAATCCAGCGCTGCCTGCCAGTTGCGTTTATTGCCCTGGTTATCCTGATAGGGGAAATGGCGCCGGAAACAGTAGCGGCAATTTACCGCACAGCCGCCTTTGACCAGCAATAGGGCCCGATTAGTGTATTTATGTAGCAGCCCCGGAACGACGCTACTTTGTTCATCAAGTGGGTCGGTGCTGTAACCCGGGGCGTCGATAAATTCTTGCTGTGATGTGAGCACCTGCAGCAGTAGCGGATCGTGCGGATCGCCTTTTTTCATTCTGTTGACGAATGCACGGGGCACGCGCAGAGCAAAAAGTCGACGCGCGTCGCCGCCTTCAGTCAGTTCCTGATGCGTGTCGAGTGCTAAAAGTTTCAGTAATTCATTCGGTTCAGTGATTACATCAGCAAGTTGCTGTAACCAATCTTCTCTGAACGATGTATTTAGGGTTACAATGTGTGCCATTTTTTTGGCTAAGTACCAGTATTAATATTAGAGGGCCTTTATGGCGACTTATTCTAGCAACGATTTCCGTCCCGGTCTTAAAATCATGTTCGAAAACGAACCCTACGCTATCGAATCCAGCGAGTTCGTTAAACCAGGCAAAGGCCAGGCATTTGCACGCGTAAAAATGCGTCGTCTGCTGACCGGCAGCCGTGTTGAGAAAACCTTCAAATCGACCGACTCTGCTGAAGGTGCGGATGTTGTAGATACTAACCTGAACTATCTTTATAACGACGGTGAGTTTTTCCACTTCATGCATCCTGAAACATTTGAACAACATCAGGTTGATGCAAAAACGGTAGGTGATGCGGCAAAATGGCTGCTGGATAACGCTGAATGTATCGTCACCCTATGGGATGGTCGCCCAATTCAGGTATTACCACCGAACTTTGTAGAGTTGGAAATCGTTGATACCGATCCAGGCCTGAAAGGCGATACTGCAGGTACCGGTGGTAAGCCAGCAACACTGAGCACTGGTGCAGTGGTTAAAGTGCCATTGTTCGTGCAGATTGGTGAAGTGATTAAAGTTGATACCCGCTCAGCGGAATATGTGTCACGCGTCAAATAAGCTTGCCTGAGGGCGGGCTTAACCTGGCTCGATTAGCATAATTGAGTCAGGTCGCTTTTCTTTTAATGTGAGATCCGGACGATGATTAAGCTTGCGAAACGAGTCGCCATCGCGTTGCTGATGACCTCCGCGCTTAGCGCCTGCAATACCTTCCATGGCTTTGGTCAAGATGTTCAGCATCTTGGTGGCGCCATTTCCCGCGCGGCGAATTAATTTCCCTTACTCCGAAAAGTTTCCTTTTAGCAGCGTTCACCCTACGGTTAGCTGAATAGCGGCTATGCTTAAAACGCTGTACTTTTACTTCTACTTAAAAGGAAATGCCATGTTAAAGAAAAGTATTGTTGCGATCTTTTCAGTGCTAATCCTCTCTACACTCCTGTCTGCCTGCAATACCACCCGGGGTGTTGGCGAGGATGTTGAGGCTGGTGGTCAGGCTATTCAGAACAGCACGAACTAAAAGTTTAACCGGTACGGGGTTTCCTCCGTACCGGAGATACCTTTCAGCCAAAGCTACATTGTTACTATCCCCATCAGCGTAACTAAACTCAATATGGCAGCCAAACCATAAAAAACCCCTTTTCCAGCGGGGATATGAAGCTGCAGATCATGCGTACTGTGATGTATACGGTGCAGGCTGCACCATAGGGGTAATACGATGACCAGCAGGATAAACAGTCGCCCTGCCCATGAGTGAGCAAAGGCCAGAATACGATTGAAATCAAGAGCGGTTTCAGGCCAGATGCCAAGCGGCAATAGTATTCCAACCAGCAATATCATTACCGGCGAAATCATAGCCGACCACATCCCACCCGCGCCAAATAATCCCCAAAAAATTGGCTCGTTGGAGCGTCGAGGTTGTTGTTTCATCTGTCTTCTCCTATACAAAAAGCGCAATAAAAAGGATCGCGATTGAAACCACAATCGTGACGCTCCACAGTGCATCCACGACTGTTTTATCGCCTGTCTTTTCGCCATTTATCACCAGGTTGACTGCTTTAGGCGCCAGTTCAAACCAGGTCTTGCTGTGTAATAACGCGGCCAACAGGGCGATAAAGTTCACTGCAAGTACGATGGGATGCTGTAAAAAACCGACAAATCCCAACCAGCTCTGCTCACCGTGCTTAAGCGCAAACAGGCCGACCAGCAACTCAATGCTAAACCACAGCGAAGGGACTGCGGTCGCTTCGCGCAGCATATAAAAACGATAAAACCCCAGTTTTTGCCACCAACCGGGGGTCATGCTATGCAAATAAGGTTTACGTTTGGTACTCATCTTTTCATCCTTCTTGCGATGTCGTACTGCGCAAAATAGAGGGTTCTGCTAATTCTCCCGCTAAGCGAAATACGAACAAATTCGACTAGCGGGGGGAAAGCATCGCGATAATGAAATCTTTGCTACTTTCTATTTTTCCCTGCTGGATAGCGGCGGCAGGATCGACATGTTTAGGGCAAACTTCCGAGCAGTAGCCAACAAAAGTACAGCGCCAAACGCCATTCTCGCCATTCAGTAGCGGCATGCGCTGAGCTTTACCACGATCGCGATTATCAAGGTTATAGCGGTGTGCCAGCGTAATGGCGGCTGGTCCGATAAACTCAGGATTGAGACCAAATTGCGGGCAGGCGGCATAGCAAAGTCCGCAGTTAATACATCCCGAGAATTGATGATATTTCGCCATTTGAGAGGGGGTTTGTTGGTTGGGACCGTCATCGGGCTGGCGATTATTTCCGATGATATAAGGTTTAATCGCGGCGAGATTTTCAATAAAGTGCGTCATATCAACGATTAAATCCCGCTCCACGGGGAAATTAGCCAGCGGCGCAATGCTCATACCATTTGGGTAGTCGCGTAAAAATGTTTTACAGGCCAGCTTGGGGACACCGTTGATCATCATCCCGCAGGAACCGCAGATCGCCATACGGCATGACCAGCGCCAGGAGAGATCGAATGCCAGGTTGTCTTTGATGTAGCCCAACGCATCCAGCAATGAGGTTTGCGCGTCGTAAGGCACTTCATACCTTTCACCGTACGGTGCTGCATCTTTTTCCGGATTGTAACGCTGAACCTCTATTTTCAGCGTGCTCAACTCAGTCATGCTGCTGCTCCTTTTCCGCTGTGTGCTCGGATTCTGCGCCATAAACGCGTTTAGCGGGCGGTAAACGGGTGATTTTTACCTCATCGTAGGTCACATGCGGGGCGCCTTCGGCCCGATAAAAAGTCAGGGTGTGCTTGAGGAAGTTTTGATCGTCACGCTCGGTACAGCCTGTATCCAGCCGTTGATGTGCACCGCGTGATTCTCTGCGGTTAAAGGCAGAGTATGCCATGCACTCCGCGACATCCAGCCCGTGCCCCAGCTCAATGTTGTAGAGCAGTTCTGTATTAAATACGCTGGAGCTGTCGTTGATACGGACCCGTTTAAAACGCTCTTTAAGCTCGGCGAGCTTGTCTATGGTGTTTTGCATCAGCGTTGTCGTGCGATAAATGCCACAGCCTTCCTCCATCGACATCCCCATTTCATCGCGCAATATCGCCAGGTTTTCACTTCCCTGCTGGTTCACCAGCGCCTGTAAGCGTTTCTCAATATCTTTACTTTGCGCGTTCAGTGCAGCGTCATTTGACGGCGAAGCCATTTGTGCTCGTGCAGCGGCCTGTTCACCAGCCAGTCTGCCAAATACCACTAGCTCTGCCAGCGAATTTGAACCAAGACGGTTAGCGCCGTGTAGCCCAACGGAGGAGCATTCGCCGACGGCAAACAGACCCGCAATACGCGTTTCACATTGGTTGTTGGTTTCAATACCGCCCATGGTGTAATGCGCGGTTGGACGTACCGGGATCGGTGCGGTGAGAGGATCAACACCGACGTAAGCCTTACTTAGCTCACAGATAAACGGCAAGCGTTCACGCAATTTCTTTTCGCCTAAGTGGCGTAGGTCGAGGTAAACCACTTCACCGCGGGGCGTGGAAATCGTGCGCCCTTTTTGCCACTCATGCCAGAATGCCTGGGAAACTTTGTCACGTGGGCCGAGTTCCATATATTTATTGCGTGGTTCGCCGAGCGGGGTTTCCGGGCCCATGCCGTAATCTTGCAGGTAGCGGTAGCCCTCTTTATTGACCAGGATTCCTCCTTCACCGCGGCAGCCTTCCGTCATCAGGATACCTGAACCGGGCAGGCCCGTTGGGTGATACTGTACGAACTCCATATCTCGAAGTGGAACGCCATGGCGGAACGCCATCCCCATGCCATCACCGGTAACAATCCCGCCGTTAGTGTTATAGCGATAAACACGCCCGGCGCCACCGGTTGCCAGTACTACCGCATTTGCGCGGATTTGTACCAGCGTGCCTTCCATCATGTTCATCGCGATTAGGCCGCGTGCCTGACCTTCATCGACCAGCAGATCAAGAACAAAATGTTCATCAAACCGTTTAATTTTTGGATATTTCAGGGAGGTCTGGAATAGGGTGTGTAGCATGTGGAAGCCGGTTTTATCGGCGGCAAACCAAGTCCGTTCAATTTTCATGCCACCGAAGCGACGGACGTTAATCGCCCCATCGGCCTTGCGGCTCCATGGGCATCCCCACAGATCTAATTGCGTCATCTCCCGGGGACAATGCTCAACAAAGTAATCGACAATATCCTGTTCGCACAACCAGTCGCCGCCGGCAACGGTATCGTGGAAATGCGAGTCGTAGCTGTCCTGTTGTTGCGTGACGGCAGCAGCACCGCCTTCTGCTGCTACGGTATGACTGCGCATTGGATAGACTTTTGAAACCAGCGCAATGTTGAGCTGAGGATTGGCAACGGCTGCGGCGATGGCTGCGCGCAGCCCCGCGCCACCAGCCCCGACAATCACCAAATCGGCATTAAAAATGTGCACGGCTTTCTCCCTCTACTGGTCATGGTAATTGGAGGTGTAGACTAAAAATTTTCTTTTTTAGTGTGAGGATCTACCTCTTTAGAGGTGGTTCAGTATAAGGCCGGAAAAAGGATGAAATTTTGATGTGTTCGGGTATTTAGGCGGGAAAATCAGGGGAGGATTGCGGGTCAGACCGCATTTTTTTGTCCACAGCAATGACAACGTCGCGTAATAAAAGCATTAAAGTGGGTGAGCATGAGCAGAAATTTGTCTGCTCATCACGTTGCAGGTAGACTTCATTCCTTGTCTGACTGAGGAGTAACAACTATGAGCGATACGGCAAGCTGGCAGCCGAGCGCCCCCATCGCTAACTTGTTGAAACGTGCAGCGATTATGGCTGAAATAAGACGTTTCTTTGCCGATCGTGGCGTACTTGAAGTAGAGACGCCGGCGATGAGTCAGGCAACGGTGACCGATATTCATTTATTTCCGTTTCAGACGCGCTTTGTCGGACCCGGTGCGGCAGAGGGACGCGATCTCTATTTGATGACCAGCCCGGAATATCATATGAAGCGGCTGCTGGCCGCTGGAAGTGGGCCTATTTACCAGCTGTGCCGTAGTTTTCGTAATGAAGAGGCCGGGAGACACCATAATCCCGAGTTCACGATGCTGGAATGGTATCGCCCACATTATGATATGTATCGCCTGATGAATGAGGTCGACGATCTTCTTCAGCAGACGCTGGAGTGTGAAACGTCTGAATCGCTCTCTTATCAGCAGGCGTTTATCCGTTATCTGGAAGTGGATCCGCTGTCGGCCGATAAAACGCAACTGCGTGAAGTGGCTGATAAGTTGGGGGCAGGTAATTTAGCGAATGCAGAAGAGGATCGCGATACGCTGTTACAACTGCTGTTTATGCTGGGCGTGGAACCTAATATCGGTATCGATAAACCTACCTTTGTCTACCATTTCCCGGCGACACAGGCTGCACTTGCTGAGATCAGCACTGAGGACCATCGGGTGGCGGAACGCTTTGAGGTCTATTTTAAAGGTATTGAACTGGCAAACGGTTTCTGTGAACTCACCGATAGTCGAGAGCAGCGTCAGCGTTTTGAACAGGATAATCGCCGTCGTGTGGCGCGTGGTTTACCGCAGCAACCGATCGATACTTATCTGCTTGATGCGTTAACACACGGTATGCCAGCCTGCTCCGGCGTGGCGCTGGGTGTTGATCGGCTGATCATGCTGGCGTTAAATGCTGAGCGGCTCAGTGAGGTCATCGCGTTTTCTGTGGATCGCTGTTAATTCATCAGTTTGTTTGGTCGTGCATTGATCGTCAGGGGGCGACATTTTCGATGTCGCCCCCTGATTTTTACGGCCATGTTATCCGCGTATTTGCAACGCCTCCCACCGACCAGTAACCTTCACTGGTTCATGCAGGCGTTGCCAGTGGTCTAACGGGGCCAGTTATAACCCACCGGACTTAAAAATTCTGGACGCCGGATTATCGTTACTGGTAGGCGTCTTACGTCCGAGGGTATCCATCCGCACCTGGAAAGGTGGGAAAGGCATCTCGATGCCGTGCTCACGAAAACCATGCAAAATCAGCTGGTGTAGTTCATTACGCAACGGCATACGATGGCCCATCTCTGCGGCGTGAATACGTAACTCGAACAGTTGAATACCCTGCTGCAAATCGACAAGGAAGGACTCTGGCTGCGGTGTGTCCAGCACGTAGGTGCAGCGCTCGGCGGCCTGCAACAAAATATTACTGACCTCTTCGCTATTCGCCGAGGCGGGGGCCGGAATGGTCAGAACTACACGGGTGACCGAATCCGAAAGTGACCAGTTAACGAACTGCTCGGTAATAAAGGCTTTATTGGGCACGATAATCTCTTTGCGATCCCAGTCAGTGATAGTGGTGGCCCGGGTATTAATGCGTGTAATGCTGCCGGTCAGATCGCGAATAGTCACGGTATCGCCAATACGAATCGGTTTTTCAAACAGGATAATCAAGCCTGAAATAAAGTTAGCAAAAATCTCCTGCAGGCCGAATCCTAATCCTACGCCCAGCGCAGCAACCAGCCATTGTAATTTCGACCACTCAATACCAATCATGGAAAAACCGACCAGCCCGCCAACCAGTAATAAGACATATTTGGTCAGCGTGGTGATAGCGTAACCAGTGCCAGGCGTCAGGCTCAGGTGCTGCAGCAATGCCAGTTCGAGCAAGGCAGGCATATTGCGCACCAGTTGAGTGGTAATAATAATCACCAAAATAGCGATCAGCAGCGAGCCGAGGGTAATTGGCTGGATGCTTTCCACGCCTTGCACGGTGGTGCTGGCATCCCAAAGCGTAATATTTTCGAGGAAGCTAAACGCCGAATGGATTTCTGACCACAGAACAATGACCGACACTAGCGCTATGAGCGTCAGCAGCGAGCGAACCAGGCGTAGGGATTGCGCACTGATGGCATCAAGATCGATAACCGGTTCATCAATTTCTACACCATCTGCGTTATAGGTTACTTCTTCTTCATTGCGCGCGCGATGGGCCAGCATTTCGGCACGGCGTTGTCGTGCGCGATCGAATGCAATACGACGGCGCTGAATAAGCATCCATCGGCGAATGATGTGGTAAATAATCAGTAGCAGGAACCAGATAGCGACGGACGTTTCTAAACGCGCCAGCAGCGCCTGGGCGGTTGCCAGATAGCCCGTAGCCGAAGCCAGCGCGGCGATCAGTGGAATACAGATCATCAGGTTCCACAGGATCTTATTAATAATGTTATCGCCGTTCCCCTCTTTATCGAGATAAAGCGGCAAACCGGCGCGCTTCAGGCTTACAGTCACCAGACTCAGCGCACCACAGATAAAAATAAAGCAAAGCCGTCCCAGCGATGCGGAAAATTGACGATCTTCCAGGTTATCAAAGGCAATAAGCAGCATAATCAGCGGCACAATAAAGCCAATCGACAACGAATAGTAACGCTTCGCGCGGGCAACCCGTTGCTGTGGCCAGCGAAAATGTACGACAAACAATCCCTGTGGACGGGCAAAGGAAGCACTGATCATAAAGGCCCACAGTACGGGCAACGTTGCCGTGACTCCCGCGCCGATGGCCACCGCGATGGGATAAGGCCAGGCATGCTGTAAACCATAGCCCAGCGCGGCCCACAATACCGGCAGTGGCAAGGCCACCAGAATTGACCAAAATACGGTACGCAGCGTCAGGCTAAAATGATCCTGGGTCACTTTCCCCACGCGGCTTGACGCGCGATCAAGAAAGGCACTGTAGTGGCGTCGGGAGCTGATGCTGAAACCGACCAACAATAGTGCACCAATAATTGGGAGCAGGGTTTCTTTGCTGGTAAACATCATGACAAAGGCACCACCAACCTGGCTTAAACTGTCCAGCGATAGCAGACGATTCAGGTCGCGAGCCAGGTCAAGCGGATAGCTCAAATTAATGGGGTTAACATCAGCGCTCCAGAACAGGTAACGATGCGTCGCCTCTTTGATCTCCTTTAAAGCATCTTCCAACTGACTATTTGCCACTTTCAGCTTGGTTACTTCAAGGATTAAGGTGTCACTCCCGGCAACCAGCGATCCCAGTAATTCGCGCTGTGTGCGGAGTTGGGCATCAAGAATACGCTTTTGATTACTGGTGAGTTCTTCGCCATTGGCTTGACGCAACTGGCGGAGCTGCTGTTGCCGTTCGAGCAGATCTTCGTAATGCAGCCGCTGGACGCGAAGCTGCCCCATATCATTATCAAGCTGCTGCGATTTTGGCATTTCAGGCAGACGAGCGACCTGAGCACGCAGGGCTTCACCGAGTAGATTAGATGCGCCCAGCCACTGAGATTGCTCGCGAATAGTGCTCAATGCCTGGCGCACCTGGATGGTTTGGTTTGTCGCCTGGCGCTGCTGTGAAGCGACTAAATCCATATGCTGCGCTTGCTGATTGAGTGCGGCTGACAGCTCGCGATTAACGTGAAACTGCGCCGTTATCTCTTCGGGAAGATCGCTGCTGTTTTCAGCTAACTGTTCTGTGCGTTCCAGCGCCAGCTCGGCTTCACGCTGGCGTTGGCTATTAAGCTGATTACGTAGCGCCTGCAAATATGCGTCAAGTTGTTCTGCTTTTTTCTGATGCAGCTCGGCACGCATGCGCGCCAGTTCCTGACGGTTATTAGCTGATAGCTGCGCCAGCCCCAGTTCATCAATCCGAGCCTTGTGCGCGGCGGATTCTGTCTGGCGGGCATAAAGTTGCGCCTGTGCCAGTGGAGAAGCTGGGGAGGGCTGCGACTGAAGGCGGCGTTCATTATCACTCAGTGCTCGCCGTGCTTCAGTTTGTTGCTGTGGTAGCTGTGAAAGCGAGTCGCTGATTTCCCGTGCACGATCTTGCTCCTGCTGCGCCTGACGTCCCTCTTCCAGTAATTGGCTACTGACCTGCAGGATTTCCTGATCGAGTTCAGCACCGCTCATACTACTGCGTACGGTTTTTTCGTTATCGGTCACGCTAGCAATCTGCTGCCTTAGCTCGCGTGAAATTTTCGGAAATCCGTCGATAACTTGCTGATACTGCTGAGTGAGCTCAAGCGAGCTTTGCTGTTCATCAAGCCAGTTTATCGCCGCTTCAAAGGACTGTATCACCTCTGCCTGGTTAGGCGTATTTTTTCCCGCCTTTGCCTCCTCAAGCTCCTGCTTAATTTGGGCAGCATCAGGCACGCTGGCAGCGTAAACGAAAGAGACACTCAGGCAGCAAGCCAGCAAAACAGAGAGAATCAGGCGCACGTAAGGAAACCTGCTATTGATGTTGTAAGACGGTATCCGCATCGGTTTTCTGCAATGCGATCGCTAAAGGTTGTCCCAACTGCGTTTTACTTCCCGCCGCCAGGCTTTCTACCAACTGAACTTTCCCGGGAGCAAACAGGTTGATCACGGTCGAGCCGAGTTTAAAACGTCCCATTTCCTGCCCTTTCAACAGAACTACCGCGCCTTCTTCTTCTGCGCCGGGCCATGTCCAGCGTTTAATTACGCCCTGACGCGGTGGAGTAACAGTGCCGGACCAGGCCGTTTCGATACTTCCAACGATAGTTGCACCTACTAAAATTTGCACCATAGGTCCAAATTCGGTATCGAAGTAACAAATGACGCGTTCGTTACGGGCAAACAGGTTGGGTACGTTTTGCGCAGTCAACGGGTTTACCGAGAACAGATCGCCGGGAACGTAAATCATCTCACGCAGGATACCGTTACAGGGCATATGCACGCGATGATAGTCGCGAGGAGCGAGGTAAGTGGTCGCAAACTCACCATCACGGAATTTATCGGCCAACTGATAGTTTCCTGCCAATAGCGATTCCAGTGAATAAAAATGGCCTTTTGCCTGAAAAATACTGTCACCATCAATACGACCAAGCTGGCTGATGGCACCATCAGCGGGCAACACCAATAGGTTAGGGTCTGCGTCAATCGGACGTGCGTCGTCACGCAGGGGACGGACGAAAAAGTCATTAAATGTCCGATAGGTGGCAGTATCCGGCTTTTGCGCTTCAGACATATCAACTTTGTAGTAGCGTACAAACAGATCGATGACAGCTTTGGTCAACCATCCTGCACGTTTACTTGCGCCCCAGCCGGCTAATTCAGTCAGCCACTTTTTTGGCAGCAAATAATTCAGGCCGAGTTTTATACGGTCCAACACGTTAGCCTCCTGGCTTAATTACACAATATTAATATTAACTTTTACGGGAAGTGTACTACGGCTTGTATGCCATTATTTTTCAGGTGATAAGCTGCGTTGGCTGCATGTACCACGGACAAATCACCTATCTGAATAACCTCGTTGGCATAGCGGTAACGTTATTCTTCGTTAGCGAAGTTTTTCCGCGTCTTAACCTGCGACATACTCTCCAGAATTCGATGATAGTTATAAAAACGGGATTCATCGATCTGGCCCCGCTCGACGGCTTCACGAATGGCACAACCGGGATCGGTGTCATGTTTGCAGTCGCGGAATTTGCAATCGCCTAAAAATTCACGGAATTCGACAAATCCTTGGGTGATTTGTTCCGGTTCTAAATGCCACAGGCCGAATTCGCGAACGCCAGGTGAGTCAATCACATCTCCCCCCTGTGGGAAGTGATAAAGACGCGCGGCAGTTGTAGTATGCTGCCCCAGGCCTGAAACGTCGGAAACATCATTCGTCAGAATTTCATCCTGGCCCGGATCCAAGCCGAGGAGGGCGTTCAGCAGACTTGATTTACCTACGCCAGACTGGCCCGCAAAAATACTGATTCGGCCAGTTAATGCCTGTTCCAGCTCTTCCAGCCCCTGTTTTTCGTGGCTGGAAACCATCAGCACGCGGTAGCCGATATGACGGTAGATATCCATTTGCTCATCAACAAAAGCGCGGCCTTCTTCATCAAGGAGGTCGGTTTTATTGAGTACCAACAGTGGTTCAACCTCCAGCGTCTCACTGGCGATAAGATAACGATCGATGATATTCAGTGACAGCTCCGGCAATATTGCCGAGACAATCACAATTTGATCGATATTTGCTGCGATTGGCTTTACACCATCATAGAAGTCGGGGCGCGTTAGCACGGATGTGCGTTCATGCACCGCTTCAACAATGCCTTTGACCATCGCACTGCCTTCTTTACCGGGGCGCCAGACAACGCGATCGCCAGTGACCAGCGACCGAATCGTGCGACGAATGTTGCAACGATGCACCGTACCATCAGCATCTTCGACGTCGACGTGCATGCCAAAACGACTGATCGCGATACCATCACGGGCTTCGCCAAACAGGCTATCGTCCGGTTCTGGTTTACCCGCCCGAGTTTTCAGACGGCGATCGTGGTTGGCGCTAACGCGGCGTTGCTGGCCTTTGGACAGTTTGTTTTTGCTCACTCTTCCTCACACGGCTTACGGCTGTTCGCCCTGACAGGGCAAAACGTCTATGATACACGCTTATTTGTCGAGTTGGGTAACTACGGGAAAAACCATGAGCGGAAATGAAAACAACCTGATTTGGATCGATCTGGAAATGACCGGGCTTAATCCGGAACGCGATCGTATTATCGAAATAGCGACCTTAGTTACCGATGCAAATCTCAATATCCTGGCAGAGGGGCCTGTGCTGGCGGTACATCAGACTGATGCGCAGTTAGCGCTGATGGATGACTGGAACGTGCGGACACATACTGGTAGTGGCTTGGTTGAACGCGTGAAAGCCAGTCAGTACGACGATCGCGCGGCGGAGCGCGCCACTATTGAATTCCTCAGTCAGTGGGTGCCTGCTAACAGTTCACCAATTTGTGGTAACAGCGTCGGTCAGGATCGCCGGTTTTTGTTTAAATATATGCCGGAGCTGGAAGCCTATTTTCACTATCGCTATCTTGACGTCAGTACACTGAAAGAGTTGGCACGTCGCTGGAAGCCGGACATTTTGCCCGGCTTCAAAAAGCAAGGCACGCATCAGGCGCTGGATGATATTCGCGAATCCGTAGCTGAACTTGCTTATTACCGTGAACACTTTATTCAGTTGTAATTGCCATATTTCATGTTAGAGGTGAGTGGGCACGGTTCGAATGTAAGCCAGCCTAATCGGGTGCGTATATTAAAACATCACTTTGCCGATTTAAGCAGCACTTGAACCAAAATAGAAAAATTTTGCTTTCAGAGTCTTGCGGCAAAAAGGATTTCTCGTATAATGCGCACCCCGTACCGATGAAGATTTTAAATGGGTACGCAGAGCGGGAATAGCTCAGTTGGTAGAGCACGACCTTGCCAAGGTCGGGGTCGCGAGTTCGAGTCTCGTTTCCCGCTCCAAATTGCACTACGATTATCAGTACCAAGCTCCTAAGCGGGAATAGCTCAGTTGGTAGAGCACGACCTTGCCAAGGTCGGGGTCGCGAGTTCGAGTCTCGTTTCCCGCTCCAGATTGCATCACGATTAACAGCATCAAACTCCTAAGCGGGAATAGCTCAGTTGGTAGAGCACGACCTTGCCAAGGTCGGGGTCGCGAGTTCGAGTCTCGTTTCCCGCTCCAAATCTTTTCTTCAAATTTCAGATGCCTTTATCCACAGCGATAAGTCGCCTGCGCTTCGCTGTATCCTGCGTTTGCAAAAATGTTCTTAACAGAGTTATCCACAGCTTTCGGACTGAGCCCTTTCTTCAATCCCATTATCATGCCGTGATATAAAAAACATAATCCATTGAATTATTTAGATATTATTTTATTTCAAATTGTTATCCTGATCACTTGAGCTTTCTGTGACAATTGAATGACAAGGGTTTTTTAATTTTATTCACAGCGTGTGGAAAACGTTTTTTTACCGGCAAAGATCGGGGGATACCGCTATGCATCGCGTGGCAACCCTTTTTCAATCACCCTTACCAGTCGTTTCTGCTGCGATAATTGAACATCTACAGCGTGTTCCGTACGCCGTGATAATTGCTGTTTTACGGCCCAATGTATGTGCTCATCAAGCAGGCTATTTTCCCCTTGACGCTGCTGCAGCGCCGCAATGATATCAGGATCGTAAGGTGCATTGCCCATGGCAACGGCAACGTTTCGCAACCAGCGTAAATGACCAATGCGCCTGATCGCCGAGCCTTCCGTTACGCGTAAAAAGGTCTTTTCGTCCCAGGCAAACAGGGTTGTCAGTGGTGGGGCATGCAGAACCGCACGTGGGCTAAAATCATCCTCGTCGGTTAACTGGCCATAGCGATTCCATGGACAAATTAGCTGGCAATCATCGCAACCATAAATGCGGTTACCGATTAACGGCCGGAACTCCTCGGGGATAGCGCCTTCCAGCTCAATCGTCAGGTAGGAAATACAGCGACGTGCATCAATCACATACGGTTCGACAATGGCGCCAGTGGGGCAGGTTGTCATGCAGGCCACGCAGCGTCCGCAGTTTTCTTCCTGAGGCCGATCGACCGGCAGAGGAATATCGATCAGCAGTTCGCCGAGAAAAAACCAGGAACCTGCTTCGCGGTTAAGAATCAAAGAGTGCTTGCCGGTCCAGCCTAAGCCTGCTTTAGCCGCCAGTGGACGTTCGAGTAGCGGCGCAGAATCGACAAATGGGCGATAATGGCTATCGGCACAGTGCTCCCGGATCATATCGCCAAGTTTCTTCAGACGATTGCGTAATACTTTATGATAATCACGACCCAGTGCATAGCGACTAACATAGCCTAACCGCGGATTTTTAAGTGTGCTGGCGAAAGCGGCTTTGGCAGGAAGATAATTCATGCGCACGCTAATTACGCGCAGCGTGCCGGGTAGCAGTTCATGAGGGCGCGCACGCATCATTCCATGACGCGCCATCCAGTCCATTTCACCATGGTACTGTTTGTCCAGCCATGCTTGCAGACGGGGCTCTTCCGCCGTCAAATCGGTATCACAAATACCAACCTGCTGAAAACCGAGCGACAGCCCCCACGATTTAATATCCTGGGCAAGCTGATGGAGATCGAGAGGGTATGACATGACTGACCACAACGAAAAAGAGAACGCCCGCAGTTTACCACATTCTGTCTGGCCTGCAGAGATGCTGGGTCAGCTTGAGGCGGAGGGGGCCGACAGCCTGGGAATCACCCTGTTTGAATTAATGCAGCGTGCTGGAGGAGCGGCATTTGAACAGATTACGCGGCGCTGGCCAACCGCGCGTCACTGGCTGGTACTGTGCGGTCATGGCAACAACGGCGGTGATGGCTTTGTCGTGGCGCGACTGGCGAAAGCTGCGGGCATTGAGGTGACGCTGCTGGCCTGTGAGGGTAAACGTCCCTCACCGGAGGAAGCGCAGACTGCTCGCGAAAGCTGGCTGGCGGCGGGAGGCGTGATCCATGCCCCTGATGCTGCATGGCCGGAAAACGTCGATGTGATCGTCGATGCGCTGCTGGGAACCGGCCTGAAGTCTCCGCCGAAAGCACCTTATGATGCGCTTATCGTTAAGGCGAATCAGCATACAGCGCCAATATTTTCTGTCGATATTCCTTCCGGGCTGCAGGCAAGTAACGGCAGCGTTAGCGGTGAAGCTATCGTTGCTGAACAGACGTTAACTTTCATTGCTATTAAACCCGGTTTGTTGACCGGCAAGGCACGCGATTATGTTGGGCAGCTTCATTATCACGCGTTGGGACTGGAGCCATGGCTCTGTGGGCAAGCAGCACCGATGATGCGTTACGATTCGCAATCCTTAAACCAGTGGTTAAAACCTCGACGCCCAACGTCGCATAAAGGTGAGCATGGGCGTTTACTGATTATTGGCGGCGATCACGGTACTGCTGGTGCAATCAGAATGACCGGAGAAGCCGCTCTACGCGCTGGTGCAGGATTAGTGCGAGTGCTTACTCACAAAGATAACGTTGCACCGTTATTAACGGCGCGTCCCGAGTTGATGGTGCATGAATTAACGATGAAAGCGATAGATGAGGGGCTGGCGTGGGCTGATGTCATTGTGATTGGCCCTGGGCTGGGGCAAGGAGAATGGGGTAAGAAGGCGCTGAAAAAAGTTGAAAACTCGCATAAACCGATGCTTTGGGACGCGGATGCGCTTAACCTGCTGGCAATAAATCCAGAGAAGCGTCAGAATCGGATAATTACCCCACATCCAGGTGAAGCGGCTACGTTACTGAATGTGAAAACGGCTGAAATTGAAAGTGATCGCTTACACGCTGCGCAACGCTTGTTAAAGCGCTATGGTGGCGTAGTGGTGCTGAAAGGGGCGGGAACGATTATTGCCAGCCAGCAGCAGGTTGCTTTTGCTGACGTGGGGAATGCGGGAATGGCCTCTGGCGGCATGGGCGATGTGCTTTCGGGCATCATCGGCGCGTTGTTAGGGCAAAAACTCCCGTTGTATGATGCAGCCTGTGCTGGCTGTGTGGTGCATGGCGCGACGGCGGATGTTATTGCCCGTCGTTACGGAACACGCGGAATGTTGGCGACCGATCTGTTTTCCGAGCTGTATCTGTTTATCAATCCTGAGATTGCAAAAAATAAAGCATGAATACCCGTGTTATCACATTGCCCGATGAGGCAGCGACCCTTGCATTGGGGGCCCAACTGGCCCGCGCCTGCGAAAGCGCGGCGATCGTCCATCTTTATGGTGATTTAGGCGCCGGAAAAACTACGTTTAGCCGTGGGTTTATTCAGGCATTGGGGCACCAGGGCAACGTGAAAAGTCCGACCTATACCCTGGTCGAGCCTTATGAACTTACCGGGCGGCGAATTTATCATTTTGACCTTTATCGTCTGGCCGATCCTGAAGAACTTGAATTTATGGGGATTCGTGACTATTTCTCGGGTGACACAATCTGTTTGATCGAGTGGCCACAGCAGGGAGACGGTGTGTTACCGCCACCGGATATCTCTTTGCATTTGCGATACAGTGCGCTGGCGCGCGAGGCTGAGATCGTTGCACTTTCCGCAACGGGAGAACGTATGTTGCAGTTGTTCACCGCGAACAAGGATCGCTCATGATATTTCGTATTACATTTGGTCTGATATTGGCATTTTGTTTGACCACGGTTTCCTCTTTTGCGGCGAATCTGTCTGATATCAAAGTTTCTAACGGTGACAGCAAAGCAACGGTGACGCTGAGATTTAATGGTCAGCCGGTATACGGTTTTTTTCCGTTGCATAATCCAGATCGTGTGGTGCTGGATATCCGGCAAAGTGGTGTGGTTCAGGGGTTACCGCTGACTTTTAGTGGGAACAATATCGTTAAACGTATTCGCAGTAGTACGCCAAAAGATAGCCAGAGTATTCGGCTGGTCTTCGAATTGACCCAAGCGGGTAAGACGCGTGCAGTCACGCAACGCAATGGTAACGACTACAACGTGGTGTTTACCATCAGCGGTAGCCAGACGGTAAAACGCACTCCACAATCTCCCCCGGTTGCGTCAACTCCACGCTCGCGCCCGACGACGCCTCCCGTGCAGCCCGAACGTAGCAACCCGTTTAATGCGAACCCCGTGACGGCGGTAAGCAGCGGTAATACGCGGGTTGTACCAGGCCGCCCCGTCGCCAGTAATGATACGGTGGTGGTGGCTATTGATGCTGGTCATGGCGGTCAGGATCCCGGTGCGATTGGTGCTGGCGGCTTGAAAGAAAAAAATGTCACTATCGGCATTGCCCGCAAGCTGAAGGCGTTGCTCAATGCCGATCCGATGTTTAAAGGTGTATTAACGCGCGACGGTGATTATTTTATCTCCGTGATGGGACGTTCTGATGTAGCGCGTAAACAAAATGCCAATGTGTTGGTTTCCATTCATGCTGATGCTGCACCTAACCGCAGCGCCAAAGGCGCGTCGGTCTGGGTGTTGTCAAACCGTCGCGCTAACAGTGAAATGGCTAACTGGCTGGAGCAGCATGAGAAGCAATCAGAGTTGCTTGGTGGTGCCGGCGATCTGCTCGCAAATAGCCAGGCCGATCCCTATTTGAGCCAGGCTGTGCTGGACCTGCAGTTTGGTCATTCGCAACGCGTTGGCTATGACGTTGCGACAAAAGTGATTTCACAATTGCAGCGTGTTGGTTCACTGCACAAACGTCGTCCGGAGCATGCCAGTTTGGGGGTTTTACGCTCGCCGGATATTCCATCCTTGCTGGTTGAAACCGGCTTTATCAGTAACCCTTCGGAGGAGCGACTGCTCGGCAGTAGCGCGTACCAGGATAAGATTGCGGAGTCCATTTATAGAGGACTTCGCAGCTACTTCCTGTCACACCCGCTACAATCTGCCCCAAAGGAGGAAAACCGACCGCTGGAATCCGCAGCGGCGGTTAATGTTGAAGCGAATCAAACGTCCTCTTCACCGGATTATTCCGGGCCAACAAAGCGGCATGTCGTTCAGCGTGGCGAGACGCTATCGGGTATTGCCGCAAAATATGGTATGAGCATGGCGGCCATGCGCTCACTTAATAATTTGAAAAAAGAGAGCGTTTGGGTGGGGCAGCGTTTGAAAGTGCCTGCAGGCAGTGGGAATGGAACAACCACCATTGCTCGCCGAAAACAGACGCATAAAGTGGTGCGCGGTGATTCGCTAACGGAAATTGCGGCTCATTATGGCGTTAGCTCCAAAGCCATTATGCAGGCGAATAATATGAAAAGCGCCAATGTGATGTTAGGACAGACGTTAACTATTCCTGCATCATAATTATAGTGCGCAAAAGCTGACATCCTGAGCCCATCATGTTTGTGGCGGCACAGTCCATTTACTCATGCAAGGATTACCTATGCCCATTCAGGTTTTACCTCCTCAACTGGCTAACCAAATCGCCGCAGGTGAGGTGGTTGAGCGACCGGCATCGGTGGTCAAGGAGTTAGTGGAAAATAGCCTGGATGCGGGTGCGACGCGTATTGATATTGATATAGAAAAAGGTGGCGCAAAACTGATTCGCATCCGTGATAACGGTTGTGGCATCGGTAAGGATGAACTTGCGATGGCGCTGGCACGTCATGCCACCAGTAAAATTTCCTCGCTGGATGACCTGGAGGCCATTGTTAGCCTGGGTTTTCGCGGCGAAGCGCTGGCCAGTATCAGTTCAGTATCTCGCCTTACCTTAACCTCACGTACGGAAACGCAAAACGAAGCCTGGGCTGCTTATGCTGAAGGGCGTGAGATGGCGGTAACGGTAAAACCGGCGGCGCATCCTACCGGCACTACACTCGAAGTGCTCGATTTGTTTTATAACACGCCAGCTCGTCGTAAGTTTATGCGTACGGAAAAGACCGAATTTACCCATATTGATGAAGTGGTCCGACGTATCGCGTTGGCGCGTTTTGATATTTCTGTTTCACTCACCCACAACGGTAAATTAGTGCGTCAGTATCGTGGTGTTAGCGAAAAGGGCCAGCAAGAGCGGCGTCTCGGCACGATATGCGGTAGCGCTTTTATTACCCATGCGTTAGCGATCGAATGGCAACATGGGGATCTCAATCTGCGCGGTTGGGTCGCCGATCCTGCAGGCTCCCGTCAGCTAACTGAACTGCAATATTGCTATGTCAATGGGCGCATGATGCGCGATCGGCTGATCAATCATGCAATTCGGCAGGCCTACCAGGATAAGCTGGGAGACGATCATCAGCCTGCGTATGTGCTTTACCTGGAGATCGATCCGCATCAGGTTGATGTCAATGTTCACCCGGCTAAGCATGAAGTGCGTTTTCATCAATCGCGGTTGGTGCATGATTTTATCTATCAGGGTGTACTCAGTGCGTTACAGAATACGGGGGCGGAGACGCTTCCTGAGTTAGAACCTGAGGCACCTCCTGTACGGCGGCCCCCCGAAAATCGTCAGGCCGCGGGCGGCAATCATTTTGCAACCCCAGCCCCAGTGCTTCCTGAGACGTCGGCTGTCACGGGGGGGCGTTCAGCAAGCAGGCCACCCGCATCAACACCAGCCTGGCAAAAGCGTGAAGGTGCAGTTTATCAGCAGCTTTTGCAAACGCCTGATACGCCGCATGTACGCGAGCCGCAAGGCGTGCCAGTGGCGGTATCCGCCGAAAGCACTCTGCCTTTACGCGGTCATGCACAGAGTTTCGGGCGGATGCTGACCGTTGTAAATGCGCATTTTGCTGTGGTCGAGCGCGATAGCGGTCTGGCGTTGATTTCGTTGCTGGTTGCCGAGCGCTGGCTTAAGCAGGCTCAACTGGAGCCGGGAAATGAGGGTTTAAAATCTCAGCCATTGCTGATCCCTATTCGCTTAAAAATGGATAAATCAGAGCGAGACACTGTTGGACGCAGCGCGACTTTACTGGCTCTGATGGGGATTGATCTGCAGGCTGATGCGCATCATGTGACGTTACGCGGTGTTCCTTTACCATTACGCCAACAAAATTTACAAAACTTGATTCCAGAACTGTTAGGCTATCTCGCCCGGCAGCAGGATGCTTCGCCGGCATTGGTTGCACAGTGGCTGGCTCGTCATGCAGTGACAGAACATCCGCACTGGAATCACTCACAGGCGATAGCGTTATTGGCCGAAGTTGAACGTCTCTGCCCGTCGCTAATTAAGTCGCCACCTTCTGGATTATTGCAACAGATCGATATTGATACGGCGATGAACGCCCTGAAGCATGAGTGATAGAACAACGGCTAGCCGGCCTAAGGCAATTTTTTTGATGGGGCCAACGGCTTCCGGTAAAACAGCGTTAGCGATTGAGCTACGTAAGCATTTGCCGATTGAGCTGATCAGCGTGGACTCTGCGCTGATTTATCGCGGAATGGATATTGGCACTGCCAAACCTTCAGCGGAAGAACTGGCGTTGGCACCTCATCGTTTACTGGATATTCGTGACCCTTCGCAGGCTTATTCGGCTGCTGAATTTCGTCGCGATGCTCTGGTTGAAATGGCGGATATTACCCGGATGGGGCGTATTCCGTTGCTTGTTGGTGGAACGATGCTCTACTACAAGGCGTTACTGGATGGATTGTCGCCGCTGCCCTCGGCCGATCCAGAGGTACGTCAGCGTATTGAGCAAATGGCGAGTGATCGGGGCTGGGAAGCTTTGCACCGTCAATTATGTGAAATAGATCCCATTGCTGGCAGTCGTATTCACCCGAATGATCCCCAGAGGCTTTCGCGAGCACTGGAAGTTTTTTTTATTTCGGGTAAAACTTTAACAGAGCTGACTAAAACATCTGGCGAAGCTTTGCCTTACGATGTGTTCCAGTTTGCGATAGCCCCCGCAAATCGCGAATTGTTGCACCAGCGTATTGAACTGCGTTTTAAGCAGATGTTGGCGTCAGGTTTTGAAGCGGAGGCTCGGGCACTCTTTGCACGAGATGATTTGCATACGGATTTGCCTTCCATTCGTTGTGTTGGATATCGCCAAATGTGGTCATATCTTAACGGTGAGATCGATTACGACGACATGGTTTATCGGGGAATTTGCGCAACTCGTCAGCTGGCAAAACGGCAAATAACCTGGTTACGCGGCTGGCAAAGCGTTCACTGGCTGGATAGTGAACAGCCTGAATTAGCCCGTAATACTGTATTACAGGTTCTTAGTGCGAAGCATGGGTGATTGTGTACAATTGGCACGTTAACGTGCGCAAATTTTTACGCAGTATTTCAGAGCCACAGGGTTCTTAAGCAACATACAACAAGCATATAAGGAAAAGATAGAATGGCTAAGGGGCAATCATTGCAAGATCCGTTCTTGAACGCGCTGCGTCGTGAACGTGTTCCGGTTTCGATTTATTTGGTGAATGGTATCAAACTGCAGGGCCAGATTGAGTCTTTTGATCAGTTTGTAATTTTATTGAAGAACACGGTCAGTCAGATGGTATATAAGCATGCGATCTCAACCGTAGTTCCATCCCGCCCGGTCTCCCACCATAGCAACAATGCAAGCGGTGGAAGCAGCAATTATCATCATGGCGGCAGTAATCCGGCAGCGTCTTCGCAGCCACAACAAGACGGTGATAGCGCTGAGTAAGCGTCTTTATCGCACCTCCATGACGGGGAGTTCATTTTATTTTGAGGCCCCCGTCCTGGTCATTCTTTTTTGAGAACTTGGTTTTACTCTAATTCCGGCGCAGATCGTAAATCTGCAGTGTGAAGTATGACGGGTATAACAGGGTTCTGAGAGGTTTAAAGTTGTTTGACCGCTATGATGCCGGTGAGCAGGCCGTTCTGGTTCACATCTATTTCTCGCAAGACAAAGATATGGAAGATCTGCAGGAGTTTGAAAACCTGGTTTCTTCCGCGGGTGTCGAAGCGTTACGTGTCGTAACGGGCAGTCGCAAAGCACCACATCCTAAATATTTTGTCGGTGAAGGAAAGGCTGTAGAAATCGCTGATGCGGTGAAGTCCAGTGGTGCATCGGTGGTACTTTTCGACCATGCCTTAACGCCCGCCCAGGAGCGTAATCTTGAGCGTTTATGTGAGTGTAGGGTCATTGATCGCACCGGGCTGATTTTGGATATTTTTGCTCAACGTGCGCGTACCCATGAGGGTAAGCTACAGGTTGAGTTGGCGCAGTTACGTCATCTGGCTACGCGCCTGGTACGCGGCTGGACACACCTTGAACGCCAAAAAGGCGGGATTGGGTTGCGTGGGCCAGGCGAAACCCAGCTTGAGACTGACCGCCGATTGTTGCGAAATCGTATCAGCCAAATTCTTTCTCGCCTTGAACGTGTAGAAAAACAGCGAGACCAGGGCAGACAAGCGCGAGCTAAGGCCGATGTGCCAACGGTATCGCTCGTGGGCTACACCAATGCCGGTAAATCCACGTTATTCAACTGTATTACTGCTGCTGAGGTGTATGCGGCAGATCAACTTTTTGCCACGTTGGATCCCACGCTACGTCGTATTGATGTGTCAGACGTTGGGGAAGTGGTACTGGCAGACACCGTTGGTTTCATTCGTCACTTGCCACATGACCTGGTTGCGGCATTTAAAGCGACTTTGCAGGAAACGCGGCAGGCTGCGTTGTTGCTTCATGTCATTGATGCTGCTGATGTTCGCGTGGATGAGAACATAGAAGCCGTGGATATTGTGCTGGATGAGATTGACGCGAACGAAATCCCAACGCTGTTGGTGATGAATAAGATCGACATGCTGGAAGGATTTGAACCGCGTATCGATCGTAACGATGAAAATTTACCGATTCGAGTTTGGTTATCGGCCCAAAGCGGTGAAGGCGTTCCTTTACTGTTTCAGGCGTTGACGGAGCGACTTTCGGGAGAGATCGCGCAGTATGACTTACGTCTGCCGCCAGAAGCAGGGCGGCTACGTAGCCGTTTTTATCAGCTTCAGGCGATAGAAAAAGAGTGGAATGAAGATGATGGCAGCGTAGGTTTACACGTACGCATGCCGGTGATTGACTGGCGGCGCCTGTGTAAACAGGAACCTGCATTAGTTGATTACATCGTTTAACTGATTTTGCCTGAAACGCGTATCCCGGTTTGGGATACCACCGCACACACAATTAATGGAGTATAAACATGGCGTGGAATCAGCCCGGGAATAACGGACAGGACCGCGACCCGTGGGGAAGCAGCAACAATCAAGGCGGCAACTCTGGGGGAAATAAGGGAGGGCGCGATAAGGGGCCTCCTGATCTCGATGATATCTTCCGTAAGCTAAGCAAGAAGCTTGGTGGACTGGGCGGTGGTAAAAATAATGACAACAATGGTGGTCAGCGTACCTCCGGCAACGGTGGCAAGCTGATTGGTATTGTTGTTGTCGCTGCCGTGGTGATTTGGGCAGCCAGCGGCTTCTACACCATCAAAGAAGCTGAGCGTGGTGTTGTCATGCGCTTTGGTAAATTTAGTCACTTGGTTGAGCCGGGGTTGAACTGGAAACCGACCTTTATCGATCAGGTCCGGGCGGTGAACGTAGAGGCAGTCCGCGAGTTGGCGGCATCCGGTGTGATGCTGACTTCGGATGAAAACGTCGTACGTGTTGAGATGAACGTGCAGTACCGCGTGACTAACCCTGAACGTTATCTCTTTGCGGTGACCAGCGCCGATGACAGTTTGCGACAGGCGACCGACAGCGCATTGCGCGGAGTTATTGGTCGTTCAACCATGGATCGTATCCTGACGGAAGGCCGTACCGTAGTGCGTAGCGATACGCAGCGTGAGCTGGAAGAAACCGTTCGTCCATACGATATGGGTATTACGTTACTTGACGTCAACTTCCAGGCAGCTCGTCCGCCGGAAGAGGTGAAAGCCGCGTTTGATGATGCTATTGCCGCACGTGAAAACCGCGAGCAGTATGTGCGTGAAGCTGAAGCGTATGCGAACGAAGTTCAGCCGCGTGCTAACGGGCAGGCACAGCGTATTCTTGAGGAGGCGCGTGCGTACAAAGCGCGTACCGTGTTGGAAGCTCAGGGTGAAGTTGCTCGTTTTGCGAAGATCTTGCCGGAGTACAAAGCAGCACCACAGATCACCCGCGAACGTCTCTATATTGAGACGATGGAGCGCGTGTTGAGTCATACCCGCAAGGTATTGGTAAATGATAAAGGTAACAACCTGATGGTGTTGCCGCTTGACCAGCTGATGCGTAGTGGGCAAAGCGGAGCGTCCTCTAAAAATAATACTCAGGACAGCAGTAGTAACAGCCTGTTGCGCCTGCCACCGGCGTCGGAAAGTAGCAGCAATGCCAGTAGCAGTTCGTCGTTCAGTCCAGACAACATCATGGATCAGCGTCGTGCTAACGCTCAACGCAACGATACACAGCGCGAAGGGAGAGAGTAAGCGATGCGTAAGCCATTAATCGTATTATTGATTGTTGTGCTGGTGGTGCTTTACGCGTCACTGTTTGTGGTGCAGGAAGGCCAGCGCGGTATCGTGCTGCGCTTTGGTAAAGTTCTGCGCGATGATGAAAACAAACCGTTGGTATTTGCACCAGGCCTGCACTTTAAAATTCCATTCCTGGAATCCGTTAAAATGTTGGATGCGCGCATCCAGACCATGGATAACCAGGCTGATCGCTTCGTCACCAAAGAGAAGAAAGATCTGATCGTCGATTCCTACATCAAATGGCGTATCAGTGATTTTAGTCGTTATTACCTGGCGACCGGTGGTGGTGATGTTTCTCAGGCAGAAGTTTTGCTGAAACGTAAATTCAGTGACCGTTTACGTTCTGAAATGGGGCGTCTTGATGTCAAAGATATCGTGACTGATTCACGCGGACGTTTAACCACAGATGTGCGTGAAGCATTGAACACAGGTAGCGCTGGCAACGATGATGAAGTGGCTACGCCGGCAGCGGATGATGCCATCGCTTCTGCAGCTGCACGCGTAGAGCGTGAAACAAACAGTAAAGAGCCACCGATCAACCCGAATAGCATGGCAGCCTTAGGTATACAGGTAGTGGATGTGCGTATTAAGCAGATCAACCTGCCAACCGAAGTGTCGGGTGCAATTTACAACCGTATGCGCGCTGAGCGTGAGGCGGTCGCGCGTAGCCAGCGTTCTCAGGGTCAGGAAGAGGCGGAAAAATTGCGTGCGACGTCAGATTATGAAGTAACGCGTACGCTGGCAGAAGCACAACGTCAGGCATTGATCACGCGTGGTGAAGGTGATGCCGAAGCGGCTAAGCTATTTGCTGATGCGTTCAGTCAGGATCCGGATTTCTATTCGTTTATCCGTAGCCTGCGCGCCTAT
This sequence comes from [Pantoea] beijingensis, assembly GCF_022647505.1. Taxonomy (NCBI): domain Bacteria; kingdom Pseudomonadati; phylum Pseudomonadota; class Gammaproteobacteria; order Enterobacterales; family Erwiniaceae; genus Erwinia; species [Pantoea] beijingensis. Next base: position 3,555,692 of record NZ_CP071409.1, on the reverse strand, counting down.
GACAATAGCTTTGAAGCAAACCGGGACGTGATGGTGCTGAGTCCGGACAGCGATTTCTTCCGCTATATGAAATCACCTAATACCGTGACGCGTTAATCCGTTTTACGGACCAGGCTCATGATCAGTTGTCATTGACATCGCTGACTGAGCACTCGGCGGGCCGGACAATATCCGGCCCGTTTTTTATTGGTAACCCTAATGAACTCAACAATTTGGATGGCGCTTGCGCTGGTTCTTGTGCTGGAAGGCCTCGGCCCAATGCTGTGGCCCCGTATTTGGCGCCGAATGATTTATACCATGACGCAATTACCTGACCACCTGCTGCGTCGTTTTGGCGGTGGTTTGGTCGTTGCAGGCGTAGTGATATATACCATGCTCAGCATGCATGGCGCGGCATAGTCGCTAAGATTGTTTTCAGTCGCAGGATAGTCTGACTTTGAACCTGAGGTGCTATTCGTTTTTCTGTGGGGCACAACCATTCACTGGATGAATTGGCAGCAAAAAAACTGCGCAAACGACTGCTAAAAGTGCTGAAAGAGGGAAATTACGATGGTAGAATCCTTTTTTAAGCAATCGGTGATTTTGAGAAATGGGTAAGAACGTCGTCGTACTGGGCACCCAATGGGGTGACGAAGGTAAAGGTAAAATTGTTGACCTTTTAACTGAACGCGCAAAATACGTTGTGCGCTATCAGGGAGGGCACAATGCCGGCCATACGCTTGTCATCAACGGTGAGAAAACCGTCCTCCACTTAATTCCATCTGGCATCCTGCGTGATAATGTCACTAGCATTATCGGTAACGGTGTTGTGCTGTCTCCGGCTGCGCTGATGAAAGAGATGAAAGGCCTGGAAGAACGCGGTATCCCGGTACGTGAACGCCTGTTACTTTCCGAAGCCTGCCCGCTGATTTTGCAATATCATGTTGCGTTGGATGTCGCACGCGAAAAAGCGCGTGGTGCAAAAGCCATCGGCACCACCGGACGTGGTATTGGTCCTGCTTACGAAGATAAAGTTGCCCGTCGTGGTCTGCGCGTTGGCGATCTCTTTAACAAAGAAACCTTTGCTGCCAAATTAAAAGAAGTGATGGATTATCACAACTTCCAACTGGTGAACTACTACAAAGAAGAAGCGGTTGACTATGATACCGTGCTGAATGATGTGATGGCGATTGCTGACATCCTAACCGGCATGGTCGTTGATGTTTCTGAGCTGCTGGACGGGGCGCGTAAGCGTGGCGACCTGATCATGTTTGAAGGAGCACAGGGTACGCTGCTTGATATCGATCACGGTACTTATCCCTATGTGACCTCTTCAAATACAACAGCAGGTGGTGTTGCAACGGGCTCAGGTATCGGTCCTCGCTATGTTGATTATGTGCTCGGTATTGTTAAAGCCTACTCAACACGCGTGGGTGCAGGTCCTTTCCCTACCGAACTATTTGATGAAACCGGTGAGTTTTTGTGCGCTAAAGGTAACGAATTTGGCGCAACCACTGGACGTCGCCGTCGTACCGGCTGGCTGGATGCAGTAGCCGTACGCCGTGCGGTGCAGATCAACTCACTTTCCGGTTTCTGTATGACCAAACTGGACGTGTTAGATGGTCTGGAAGAGGTGAAAATTTGTGTGGCCTACCGTATGCCAGATGGTCGCGAAATGACGACTACGCCGATGGCAGCAGAAGGTTGGGAAGGTATTGAACCGATTTATGAATCAATGCCGGGCTGGAGTGAAAGCACCTTTGGTGTGAAGACGCTGGAAGGTCTACCGCAGGCTGCGCGCGATTACATCAAGCGTGTTGAAGACGTGACTGGCGTTCCGATCGATATTATATCTACCGGCCCGGATCGCAGCGAGACGATGATTCTGCGCGATCCGTTTGACGCGTAGTTTTAACTTAGGTCGGGCCGAGCCCGCCATACGTCGCGTTGCAGGTTTGTTGATTGTTTCCGGTCATTCAGGTCGCTTTCCTGATTAAGCTTTCGGAGATGTCGCCGCCCTGCAACGTGAATTATTTAGAGTATGTTTGCCGTCATACTTCTCGTTGCAGGTTTGTTGGCCGTATTTGGTCACTTACCTGAATAAGCTTCCCGGGGATGGCTGGGTTTGCCGCCACCCGGCAACATCCGCTCTGTAGGATGTAGAGATTTGTCATAGCGTTTTTCACTGTTTATCCCTGCCTTTTTCTTTCCGCGATTGACGTATGCTTAAATAATTCGCCCTGAAGTTGTCGGGCTGGTTTATCATCACCTATAACCGTCATTCTTGAAGCTAAATATATGTTAACGGAGAGTGTTTATTTGACCCGCTCTGATGGCAGCTTATCTGGATAATGAGTTTATGGCTTACGTTATAAGCCCGTTTCTGCGTTGTTTAAATCGCTAAATCGGTTTTTCGCGCATGTGTTGCTGTGATGCAACTACAATTATCCAGGGTAAACGGATGATGTCATGCCATTGATTCACTGAGGTAACTGTGCAGCTAACGAGTTTTACAGACTATGGCCTGCGGGCGTTAATCTATCTTGCGTCGCTCCCTACAGGTCAAATGACCAGTATTTCTGAAGTGACAGAGACGTACGGCGTATCTCGTCATCATATGGTCAAAATTATAAATCAACTGAGTCGCTCGGGTTATATCTCTGCGGTTCGCGGTAAAAATGGTGGCATTCGTTTAGGAAAGCCCGCAGAAACGATCGTCATTGGTGCCGTGGTTCGTGAAATGGAACCGCTGCAGTTGGTTAACTGTAACAGCGAGTTCTGCCACATTACTTCCGCCTGTCGACTGAAACAGGCACTGTATGATGCGGTGCAGAGTTTTTTGCGAGAGCTGGATAAATATACCCTCGCTGATCTGGTGGAAGATAACCACCCGCTCTACAAATTATTGTTGGTTGAACGTCCTTCAATCCGCAATTGATGACAACGGAGGAACCGATATGTCACAAGATCCTTTTCAGGAACGAGAAGCTGAAAAATACGAAAACCCTATTCCCAGCCGTGAATTTATCCTTGGACATTTAGACAAACGTGAAAAACCGGCCAGTCGCGAAGAGCTGGCAATCGAGCTGGGTATTGCGGGTGAAGAACAACTTGAAGCCCTGCGTCGCCGCTTACGTGCTATGGAACGTGATGGTCAATTAGTCTTTACTCGTCGCCAGTGCTACGCGCTGCCTGAACGCCTCGATCTGCTGCGTGGAAAAGTGATTGGTCACCGCGATGGTTATGGCTTTCTGCGTATTGAGGGACAAAAAGACGATCTTTATCTCTCTGCTGAGCAGATGAAAATGTGTATGCATGGCGATGTGATCCTCGCCCAGGCGATGGGCGCCGATCGTAAAGGTCGTCGTGAAGCACGTGTTGTCCGTGTACTTGAGCCACGTAACAGTCAGATAGTGGGACGTTATTTTACCGATGCTGGTGCTGGCTTTGTTGTACCCGATGACAGTCGCCTTAGTTTTGATATTTTGATCCCGCCGGAAGCCCTGATGGGTGCACGTATGGGGTCAGTGGTAGTGGTTGAACTGGTCCAGCGCCCGACGCGCCGTACGAAAGCGATTGGCAAAATTGTCGAAGTGCTGGGTGATAATATGGGGACTGGCTTAGCCGTGGATATGGCGCTGCGTACCCATGAAATCCCGCATGTCTGGCCGCCAGAGGTGGAAAGACAGGTTGCGAAACTGAAGGAAGATGTGCCCGAGGCGGCGAAAAAAGGGCGTATCGACCTGCGTCAACTGCCACTTGTGACCATTGATGGTGAAGATGCGCGCGACTTTGACGATGCGGTGTATTGTGAGAAGAAACGCGGTGGGGGCTGGCGCTTATGGGTTGCTATCGCCGATGTTAGCTATTATGTGCGTCCGGGGACGGCTTTAGATAACGAAGCGGTTAACCGTGGAACATCGGTTTATTTCCCTTCACAAGTTATCCCGATGCTTCCTGAAGTATTGTCCAACGGACTTTGCTCACTTAACCCGCAGGTGGATCGCCTGTGTATGGTGTGTGAGATGACCATTTCCGCCCAAGGTAAACTGACGGGCTATAAGCACTATGAAGCGGTGATGAACTCCCATGCGCGTCTGACCTACAATAAAGTCTGGAGTATCCTGCAGGGAAATCCGGAACTGCGCGAACAGTACCAGCCGCTAGTTAAGCATCTGCATGAACTGCATAATATGTATCAGGTGTTGGAACAGGCGCGTTCACAGCGTGGTGGGATCTCCTTTGAAACAGAGGAAGCGAAGTTTATCTTTAACGCCGATCGCCGTATTGAGCGTGTAGAGCAAACGGTGCGTAATGAGGCACATAAGCTCATTGAAGAGTGCATGATTCTGGCGAATATCGCCTCAGCGCGTTTCGTTGAAAAACACAATGAGCCCGCATTGTTTCGCGATCATGATCGTCCAAGCGATGACAGTATCACCAGTTTCCGCTCGGTATTAAACGAGTTAGGCCTGACTCTGCCGGGCGGCGCTAAGCCACAACCCATTGATTATTCTGCATTACTGGAACAAATTGCCGATCGCCCGGACCATGAGATGCTGCAAACTATGCTGTTGCGTTCCATGAAACAAGCGGTTTACGATCCGGAAAACCGGGGACATTTTGGTCTGGCGCTGGCTTCGTATGCGCACTTTACCTCACCGATCCGTCGTTACCCTGATTTACTGCTGCATCGTGCCATCAAATACTTATTGGCGCAGGAGCAGGGCACGCTAGAGGGCAATGGATCGGCGACCGGTGGTTACCACTATGATCTCAACCAGATGCTACAGCTTGGGCAACACTGTTCAATGGCAGAACGTCGTGCGGATGAAGCCACCCGAGACGTTGCAGACTGGCTGAAGTGTGATTTTATGCAGGACCAGGTGGGGGAAACCTTTACCGGTGTTATTTCCAGCGTAACCGGCTTCGGATTCTTTGTGCGTCTTAACGATCTGTTTATCGATGGCCTGGTTCACGTTTCAACTCTCGACAATGACTACTATCGGTTTGACGCAGTAGGACAGCGATTGATTGGTGAATCCGGCGGCCATACGTATCGCCTTGGCGATACGGTAGAAGTACGGGTTGAAGCGGTACACATGGATGAGAGAAAAATTGATTTTGCATTGATCTCAAGTCAGCGTAAACCGCGTGGTGCCGGGAAAACCGATCGCGAACGTGCGAAGAGAACGCCGAAAAATAGTGGTCATCGCCGCCGTGAGCAGCGCAAAGGGGTAAACTTCGAACCGGATAGTACGTTCAAGGCGGCAAAAGAGAGCGGCGTAAAAAACAAAGCGGCTCCAGTGGCAAAAAAAGAGAAAAAAGCCAAAACGCCTTCGGAGAAAACCCGTAAAATCGCCGCCGCAACCAAAGCGAAGCGTGCCGCGAAAAAGCCGGCTAGCCCGAAGGAATAACTGGCGTAGCTAATCAACTGTAACGTGCGGTATGGTCTGTACACGTGCCGTACAGGGCGGCATAACCTTCGCCCGATGTTTTAAAATAACTTGGTGAGTAACCGATCGATGAGTGAAATTGTTTTTGGTATCCACGCCGTCCAGGCGCTGCTTGACACCGATCCGCAGCGCTTTCAGGAAGTATTTATCCTCAAAGGGCGTGATGATCGTCGGCTGCAGCCTTTAATTAAAGCGCTGGAAGCGCAGGGCATTGTCGTTCAACTGGCGAACCGTCAGTGGTTGGATAGCAAAGTGGAAGGTGCAGTGCATCAGGGGATCGTGGCGCACGTTAAGCCAGGTCGGCAATATCAGGAAAATGATCTGCCCGATCTTCTTGCTAGCCTGGAGCAGCCATTTTTACTGATCCTTGATGGTGTTACCGATCCGCATAACCTTGGTGCCTGCTTGCGTAGCGCGGATGCAGCGGGTGTACATGCGGTTATTGTGCCGAAGGATCGTTCTGCACAGTTGAATGCGACGGCTAAGAAAGTGGCTAGCGGGGCAGCAGAAAATATTCCCTTGATCCGTGTCACCAATCTGGCGCGAACTATGCGTCTGCTCCAGGAAGCTAACGTATGGATCGTTGGAACCGCAGGTGAGGCCGATCATAATGTATTCCAGAGTAAAATGACTGGCCCAATGGCCCTGGTTATGGGCGCGGAAGGCGAAGGTATGCGTCGTCTGACCCGCGAGCATTGTGATGAATTGATCAGTATTCCGATGGCCGGCAGTGTCTCTTCACTGAACGTTTCGGTCGCAACTGGCATTTGTCTGTTTGAAGCGGTACGCCAACGCAGCAGCAAGTAATCTTCTCCGGGGCGTGACCTGTGCCCCGAAAATTTTGTCCTGTCCGGACAGATTCTCTGCTTCATCCCATACTCAAAGAAAGCCTGCAAGAATTAAGCGTGCAGGTTCTTCACAACATGTGTCGATGACGAGGGATGTTCATATGCACTGGAAAACGCACACCGTTTTTAATCAACCACGTCCACTAAGTAACAGTAATTTATTTCTTTCTGACACCCCACTGCGCGAAGCATTGGGGCGTGAGGGCGTTGAGTGGGATAACGCGTTGTTGGCGTCGGTTGGTCAGCAACTTGGCAGCGCAGAATCATTGGAACTGGGGCGATTGGCCAATGCTCATCCGCCTGAGTTGCTACGTTACGATCCCTGCGGCGAACGGCTTGATGATGTGCGCTTTCATCCCGCCTGGCATCTGTTAATGCAGGGGTTGTGTGCAAATCGGGTACATAATCTCTGCTGGCAAAAAGAGGCGTTACCTGGCGCATTTATCGCGCGCGCAGCGCGCTTTATCCTTCATGCGCAAGTTGAGGCGGGCACGCTATGCCCTATCACCATGACATTCGGCGCTATTCCATTGCTGCAGCAAGCGCTGCCAACGGTATGGCAAAACTGGCTTCCTGCACTGTTGTCCGATCGCTACGATGCGCATTTACAGCCGGGCGATCGTAAACAGGGGCTGCTAATTGGTATGGGCATGACGGAAAAGCAAGGGGGAACGGATATATTAAGTAACACCACGTATGCGGAACCTCTGTCGTCTCGCGGTAATGGTGAGATCTACCGCATAACCGGCCATAAGTGGTTTTTCTCTGTGCCGCAAAGTGATGCACATGTCATTCTGGCACAAACAAAAGGCGGTCTTTCTTGCTTCTTTCTTCCCCGCCTATTACCGGATGGTACGCGTAATGCCGTCCATATCGAACGACTAAAAGAGAAACTCGGCAACCGTTCGAATGCCAGCGGAGAGGTTGAATTTTTGGATGCATCAGGATGGCTGCTTGGCGATGAGGGGGACGGTGTCAGACAGATCCTTAAAATGGGGGGTATTACCCGTTTTGACTGCGCGCTAGGCAGTCACGGATTGATGCGACGTGCATTTTCAGTTGCGCTTTACCATGCTCATCAGCGGCAAGTTATGGGGAAAAATCTGGTTGATCAGCCCTTAATGCGCCATGTTTTAGCCATGCAGGCACTGCAACTTGAGGGGCAGACTGCTTTTTTGATGCGCCTTGCCCGTGCCTGGTCACAGCCTCATGATGAATATGAGCGTACTTTTAGCCGACTGTTCACACCTGCCGCGAAGTATACGCTGTGCAAGGCAGGGACACCTTTTGTTGCGGAATCGATGGAAGTGCTGGGTGGGATAGGTTATTGCGAAGAGAGCGAATTGCCCCGACTTTTTCGTGAAATGCCGGTTAACAGCATTTGGGAAGGCTCTGGCAACGTAATGTGTCTGGATGTGATTCGTGTACTGAATCGACAATCTGCTGTACCTGAAATGCTTCACCGTGAATTTGATGCCGTGAAGGGGCAAAATCGTCATTTTGATAGCCGGTGGCGCCAGCTTAAACTCCGCTTGCGCCAGCCACTGGAAGGGCAGGCGCGAGAGATTGCTGAAATGCTGGTCAGGCTGGCGACAGCCGTGCAGGTATTGACGTCGCTTGAACCGCCGTTAGCGGATGCCTGGTGCCGCCATCAGCTTGATTCACGAGGTGTCCCAACGCTGAGTTGGGATGTCTCGGAGCGTCTGTTACTGCGCGCCAGTGGCGGTTGAAGGGCCATACAGGATCGCGCTTGCATACCACATTCCCGGTGCGACTGATTCACTGAGAGCGACAATCATATAGTAACTGGCACCCATTGCTGTCGCTCTTGCCGCGATGACTCGCTGGACATCATCGGGCGATCCGCGCTCTGTAGCACTGATATTACCTAGTCTGGGTAAAGAGGTACTTTGCGCGCGAACGATCTCTTGTGCTTGTTGTGTAGGCGCAGGAGCAGGCCGTGGTGTGGTATGCATGATAGAACAGCCGCTAAGGAGTAGCATTAAACCTGAGATGAGAAGCGTACGCATAAGGGTATCCCGCGGTAAAGGGGTGAAGGTAATTTACGCGATTATAGTGTCTTTTTTATGTAAGAATTCTCCTGACTGAGTATGGAGTCACAATGATTGAGATCGCGACGGAATTTTTTAACGGTATTGAATGCCTGCACGCCACGCCATCAGGCCAGCGAAATAAACCGCTGCCCACGGTCATTTTTTACCATGGATTTACTTCGTCAAAATTGGTTTACAGCTATTTTGCCGTGGCGCTGGCGCAGTCAGGTATGCGAGTTATTATGCCGGATGCGGACGATCATGGTGCGCGTTTTGGCGGCGATACGGGGGCTCGCTTACGTCGGTTATGGCCTATTGTAAAAACCAGTATTGATGAGTTCGCCGGCCTCTATCACGCGCTGATAGCGCACTGCCTTATTGCGGATGGGAAAGTGGGCGTGGGTGGCGCATCAATGGGGGGAATGACGGCGTTGGGGATTATGGCGCGTTACCCACAAGTTCGTAGTGTGGCCTGCTTAATGGGATCGGGTTATTTCATGACGCTGGCACAAACGTTATTCCCACCGTTGGTGATGAACGGCGAAGTCAGTAAGGTGGAATTTGACAAGCTGATGGCTCCACTGGCACCGTATGATATTAGCCACCGTCTTGAGCAACTTGGCGATCGACCGCTGCTGCTGTGGCATGGTGAAGACGATGATGTCGTTCCTGCCACTGAAACGCGGCGTTTGCAACAGGCGTTGATAGCTAACAAGCTGGACGGACAACTTACTTGTCTGTGGGAGTCCGGAGTTAAACATCGAATTACGCCGTTAGCGATAGAGGCGACAAGTGATTTTTTTGCGTGCCACCTTTAGCACCTAAACTAACATGACTTCCACCCCCCGATCCTGAAGTTCCTTTATGACATGTGGAGCGGCCTGTTTGCCGGTAATCAGTATATCGATCTGCTCAGCACGGCTGAACAGCATTCCGGCACGTTGCCCAATTTTACTGCTGTCGACCAGTACTACGAGCTTACCTACAACGCTCATCATTTTCTGTTCTGCCATCGCGGTTAGCATATCCGTCTTATACAGTCCTTCAGGCGTGAGCCCTTTTCCGCTGGTAAACATCCAGTGCCCTGCGTACAGCGAGGTTTCATTTTCCTGAGCGCCGAGAGTGATTGCGTGACTTTTATTATACTGACCTCCCATGATCACTACGCTTTCATGATCTTGATCGATAAGATAATTCGCCAGAGGTAGATAGTTAGTAATAATCTGTACGGGTTTTCCGCAAACCTGCTGGCCAAGTAAGAAAGCCGTTGAACCACAATTAATCACCACACTTTGGCCTGGACTGACGAGCTGCGAAGCGGCGGCGGCGATGCGGCTCTTTTCATCGTGGTGTTGCGCCAAATGAATATTCATTGGCGTCCAGCGCAGACGCTGCTGTGTTATCGCTTCGGCACCATTACGGATTTTTTTCAGTTTCCCGTTTTCATCGAGTTTATTAATATCCCGCCGGGCAGTAGCCGGAGAGATACCCAAGTGAGCGATTGCTTGTTCGACGGTAATAAATCCCGATTGTTGCAGGAGTTCGAGCAGAATCTGATGGCGCTGTGCTTCTGTCATGCGTATTTCCGGTGCAAGATGATAGAGAAAGATGATATTTGAAAATGTTTGAAATAACTATGGTGGATAGCGATCAAAGCCGGGCGAGTGCCCGGCTGGCTTTCACAGAAAAGATTTGAAAGGTAAATCGGGTTCGCGGGTAAAACAGTCCTCAAATCCGCGAGGATAGTGATATTCGAACCGGTCCTTATCTGTCGGCCAGGTAAATTTCCCCCCAACCTGCCAGATAAAGGGTTTAAAATCATAGGCCAACCTGTCTTTTTTCATTTCCCACAGGACGCGGATCTCCTGCGGATCGGCCTGAAAATTGGACCAGATATCGTGATGGAAAGGGATTACCACTTTGGTGTTCAGCGATTCAGCCATGCGTAAAATATCGGCGCTGGTCATTTTATCGGTAATACCGCGGGGGTTCTCACCATAGGAACCCAGCGCAACATCGATCCGATGATCGTTACCGTGTTTTGCATAGTAATTAGAGTAATGGGAATCACCGCTGTGATAAAGATTGCCGCCTGGTGTTTTAAACAGATAATTTACTGCGCGGCTGTCCATATCGTCTGGCAGTTTACCCGCGGCTTTTTGCCCTTCAGGCAGCGTAATTAGTGCGGTACGGTCGAAAGCATCCAGCGCATGGATTTCGATATCTCTGATTTTCACCACATCACCGGGTTTCACTACGATGCAACGCTCGCGTGGTACCCCCCAGCCAACCCAGATATCAACGCAGCTTTGAGGGCCAATAAATGGCACGTCATTCGTGCAATTCTGCATTACGGCAGCGGCAACGTTAACGTCAATGTGATCATTATGATCGTGGGTGGCTAAAACGGCATCAATATGACGGATGGCAAAAGGATCGAGTACGAACGGTGTAGTGCGTAAATTCGGCTGAAGTTTCTCTACACCCGCCATACGTTGCATTTGATGCCCTGTTTTCATCAGCGGGTTACTGTGGCTTTGTTTGCCAGTACCGCACCAGAAATCGACACAAAGATTGGCACCGCCCTCAGACTTTAACCAGATCCCGGTACAACCCAGCCACCACATAGTGAAAGTATCTGCTGCCACCTTTTCTTGTTCAATCTCTTCATTAAGCCAGCTTCCCCATTCAGGGAAAGTGCTCAGAATCCACGATTCGCGGGTAATAGAGGTAACTTTACTCATTAAATATCTCCATTTAGTCGTATTAAATCATTATGTGATTACTATTGATTTATACTGTCATCAAAAAATCATCATGTAAAAACATTTTTCCTTTTTTTAAATGAGGCTAAGGCGTTAGCGTTGACCGCTGCTGCGGGTAAGTAAAATTTAAAATAATTTTAAATAATTGATTTTGATTTGTTTTTGTTAATTTTCAGGCATGGGGAGAACATTTATCTGACGGAGGGAAATAAATTGAGGCATACTTCACAAATAATCATAATTAATCTTGTTATGATTTATTTTGAAAACATAGTGTGAGTGTGAAATTTCCCCTCGTCTGTTTGTGAGCCAATCAGGGAGCGACAGCCCTACGGAGAGCGTTATGGAGACACTTTATTACGTCTTTACTATTTTTTTTAATCAAGTTATGACCAATGCCCCATTGTTACTGGGGATTGTGACGTGTTTGGGTTACCTGCTGCTGCGTAAAAGTGCCAGCATCATTATAAAAGGTACGATCAAAACGATTATTGGTTTTATGTTATTACAGGCTGGTGCGGGTATTTTGACCAATACCTTTAAGCCCGTGGTGGAGAAAATGTCGGAGGTGTATGGCATTAATGGGGCAATATCCGACACCTATGCGTCAATGATGGCGACCATTGAAACAATGGGAGAGGCATACAGCTGGGTGGGTTACGCGGTATTACTCGCGCTGGCATTAAATATTGTCTATGTGCTTATGCGGCGTCTGACGGGCATTCGTACCATCATGCTGACGGGGCACATCATGTTTCAACAAGCCGGACTGATCGCCGTCTTTTTTTACATCCTCCATTACCCGATGTGGACCACCATTATCTGTACCGCGGTATTGGTATCACTTTACTGGGGCATCACGTCCAACATGATGTATAAGCCGACGCAGGCGGTTACCGATAATTGCGGCTTTTCCATTGGGCATCAACAGCAGTTCGCCTCCTGGCTCGCTTGTAAAATTGCGCCCCGGCTCGGGAAAAAAGAAGAAAGCGTTGAAGACCTTAAACTACCAGGCTGGTTAAATATCTTTCATGACAACATCGTGTCGACTGCGATCGTCATGACTCTTTTCTTTGGCATTATCCTCTGTTCATTCGGGTTGGATACCGTTCAGGCAATGGCCGGTAAAACGCACTGGACGATTTATATCCTACAAACCGGTTTTCAGTTCGCGGTGGCGATTTTTATTATCGTACAGGGCGTTCGCATGTTTGTCGCCGAATTGTCGGAGGCGTTTAACGGCATATCTCAACGCCTGATTCCCGGGGCGGTGTTGGCTATCGACTGCGCGGCAATTTACAGTTTCGCACCGAATGCGGTGGTCTGGGGCTTTATGTGGGGGACCATTGGTCAACTGATCGCCGTCGGTATTCTGATCGCCTGCGGCTCTGCCATCATGATCATCCCTGGTTTTATCCCGATGTTTTTCTCCAATGCCACCATTGGTGTCTTCGCTAACCATTTTGGCGGCTGGCGTGCCGCACTCAAAATTTGCCTGGTAATGGGCATGATTGAAATTTTCGGTTGCGTCTGGGCAGTACATCTGACGGGCCTCAATGCCTGGATGGGGATGGCCGATTGGTCGATTCTCGCGCCTCCGTTGATGCAGGGGTTGACGCTGGGAATAGGGTTTATGGGTGTCGTTGTCGTGATCGCGCTGGTTTACATGTTCTTTGCGGGACGAACCTTACGTAAGGAAGAAGATGTGCAACCGTGTGGCGAAACATCAGTTAACTAAAGGAGTAGAAATTATGACCGTACGCATTCTTGCTGTATGTGGCTGTGGACAGGGTAGTTCAATGATTATGAAAATGAAGGTGGATCAATTCCTTACCCAGCAGGGAGTTAGCCATACTGTGAACAGTTGCGCGGTAGGGGAATATAAAAGTGAGTTAAGCGGGGCAGATATCATCATCGCCTCAACTCACGTTGCCAGTGAAATCACCGTTTCGGGCAATAAATATGTAGTCGGTGTGCGCAATATGCTTTCGGCTGATGATTTTGGCCCGAAGCTCATGGCGGTAATTGGCGAACACTTTCCGCAGGATATGGCGTAAGGAGCGATCGTGAAATTACGTGATTCTCTGGCACAGAACCACTCTGTACGGCTGCAGGTAGATGCATTGAACTGGCAAGATGCGGTGAAAATAGGCGTCGATCTGCTAGTGGAAGCCGATGTGGTTGAACCGCGTTATTACCAGGCGATTCTTGATGGCGTTGCGCAATTTGGCCCCTATTTTGTCATCGCGCCGGGCCTGGCAATGCCGCATGGACGGCCAGAAGAAGGTGTAAAGAGAACGGGCTTTGCGCTGGTGACGCTGAAAACGCCGTTAGTTTTCCATCACGAAGACAACGATCCGGTCGATATTTTGATCACGCTTGCAGCCGTAGATGCAGATACGCACCAGCAAGTGGGCATTATGCAGATCGTTAATCTGTTTGAGGATGACGCTAACTTTGACCGTCTACGCGCCTGCCGTTCAGAGCAGGAAGTTCTGGATTTAATTGACCGCGCAACGGGCGCGGCAGCATAAGGAATATCATGATGGCGTGTTCATTACCGATGTTACAGGTTGCACTGGATAATCAAACCCTTGCCGATGCTTACCTGACGACCAGGCAGATCGCTGAAGAGGTCGATATTATTGAAGTTGGTACCATTCTCTGCGTGGGGGAAGGCGTTCGTGCTGTACGTGACCTGAAAGCGCTCTATCCTCACAAAATCGTTCTGGCCGATGCCAAAATTGCCGATGCCGGAAAAATTCTTTCACGTATGTGCTTTGAGGCTCACGCAGACTGGGTCACGGTTATTTGTTGCGCAGATATTAATACCGCTAAAGGGGCACTGGATGTAGCTCGGGAATTCGATGGTGATGTACAGATTGAGCTCACCGGATTCTGGACGTGGGAGCAAGCTGAGGCATGGCGTACTGCGGGGATCGGTCAGGTTGTCTACCACCGGAGCCGCGATGCACAAGCGGCGGGCGTAACCTGGCGTGAGGAAGATATTAACGCCATTAAGCGCCTGACGGAAATGGGATTTAAAGTGACGGTAACCGGTGGGTTGGTGTTGGAGGACCTGCCATTATTTAAAGCTATTCCGATTCACGTTTTCATTGCCGGGCGCAGTATTCGTGATGCCGAAAACCCGGCTGAAGCCGCTCGACAGTTCAAACGCAGCATTGCTCAGATCTGGGGCTAAGGAATTGGCATGATAAATAAGCAGGTTCCACTGGGTATTTATGAAAAAGCACTCCCTCCAGGGGAGTGCTGGCGGGAGCGCCTGACACTTGCTGCCAAACTTAACTTTGATTTTGTTGAGATGTCCATTGATGAAACGGATGCCCGGTTGTCCCGGCTGGATTGGAGCCGGGAGCAGCGTATGGCTTTGGTGGCTGCAGTGGCCGACACTGGAGTCCGTGTTCCCTCCATGTGTCTGAGTGCTCATCGGCGATATCCCCTCGGCAGTGAGGATGATGAAGTACGTGAACGCGGATTGGATATTATGCGTAAGGCGATAGCGCTCGCACAGGACGTGGGGATCCGGGTTATCCAATTGGCGGGGTATGATGTTTACTATCAACAAGCGAATGACAAAACGCGCCGTCGCTTCCGTCAGGGCTTGCAGCAGGCTGTTGAAATGGCCAGTCGCGCACAGGTTATGCTGGCAATGGAAATTATGGATTACCCGTTGATGAACTCAATCAGCAAAGCGATGGGTTATGCCCATTTTCTGAACAACCCCTGGTTCCAGCTCTATCCGGATATTGGCAACCTGTCTGCATGGGAGAATGATGTGCAGATGGAGCTGCAGGCAGGTCGTGGGCATATTGTTGCGGTACATGTAAAAGATACTCGTCCTGGCGTTTTTAAAGATGTGCCTTTCGGCACGGGGATCGTTGAGTTTGAAGCCTGCTTTCGGACCTTGAAACAAGGAGGATATAGCGGACCATATCTGATTGAAATGTGGAGTGAAACATCGGCAGATCCGCTTGCAGAGGTAAAGGCTGCACGCGAATGGGTCCTGCAGCGTATGGCTATCGCGGGTCTGGAGGTAGGAGGGAATCATGCAGCAGCTTAAACAACAGGTATTTGAGGCAAATATGGCCCTGCCGCACTACGGACTGGTGACCTTTACCTGGGGGAACGTGAGTGCAGTAGATCGTGAACGTGGGGTTATCGTAATTAAGCCCAGCGGGGTGGCTTATGAGCACATGACTGCCGATGATATGGTCACGGTGGATCTCCGGGGCGAGGTGGTCGATGGACGCTATAAACCCTCCTCTGATACGGCAACGCATCTGGCATTATATCGGCGTTATCCGCAAATTGGCGGTGTAGTACATACCCATTCCACCCATGCTACCGCGTGGGCACAGGCGGGGTTAGCCATACCTGCACTGGGGACAACGCATGCGGACTATTTTTCCGGGGATATTCTCTGTACCCGCCCGCTGTCTGTAGAAGAAGTGGAAGGGGATTATGAGTTAAATACCGGTAATGTCATTATCGAAACGCTGGGAGAGACCAATCCTATGCACATACCAGGTATCGTGGTGTATCAGCATGGCCCCTTTGCCTGGGGAAAAGATGCGGGTGATGCGGTACACAATGCAGTGGTGATGGAAGAGGTTGCCCATATGGCTTGGATCGCACGTAATATCAATCCGCAGCTTAAGCGTATCGATCGCTGCCTGTTAAATAAGCATTTTCTGCGTAAACATGGGCCTGCTGCCTATTACGGGCAATGTTAACCACCGAGCCGATGGGGTTTAAACAACCGGGACAGAGACGATCGTTATATTTTTGGTGTCATGCCCCCGTTAATCAATTCGGGTAGGTAAGGTTCTTCCCGAATTGATTAACCCACTACAACTGTTGCGATAAGTTTTGCGCCGCCGTAATAGTGCGCTGGGTATGATCGCCCGTTGGCGTGGTAAGCCGATTTATATAGGTGTAATCCGGTGCCGCTTTGCTGGCGAGACTACTTCTTGTTTGTCGGGCGTCGTCGGTGGTGCTGGCAAACGCGGGAACGAGCAGGAAGAGTGCAGGTAAAGTGGCGATTGCGATGGTTCTCATAATCGTCTCCACAATACAACGCTGATAAACAATCTGGCTAATAAAGCCAGAACCTTTTACCACATGACCTAGCTTACGCCATTAATCAAGGTTAAATAGTAATCATTTCTGATTACTGTCATCAGTAATTTTGAATAATCTTTGCGCTAATATAATGATTTCACTGTGATAGCACAAAATGCTCAGTGTGTTGGCACTGTGCTGACGATTTAATTCTCTTTGAGCCTTGAGTTTCAGGGGGCGCACCAGTATGATTACGCGTCAATTTTTCAGCCGCATTTACAGGCTGTGTCTCAAAGTTGTTCGTATGCAGGACCATTTTGAGACACAGCCTACAACGTTCCTTGCTTCCATGGGCCGCGGTTGACCCCGACAGGAGGCTGAATAATCCGTAAGGAGCAAATTCGATGCGTCATTACGAAATCGTTTTTATGGTTCATCCTGACCAAAGCGAACAGGTTCCGGGCATGATCGAGCGTTACACTGGTGCTATCACTGGTGCAGCAGGCACGATTCACCGTCTGGAAGACTGGGGCCGCCGTCAGCTGGCTTACCCGATCAACAAACTGCACAAAGCTCACTACGTTCTGCTGAACGTTGAAGCACCGCAAGAAGTGATCGACGAGCTGGAAACTAACTTCCGCTTCAACGACGCCGTTATCCGTAGCATGGTTATGCGCGTTAAGCACGCGGTTACCGAAGCATCTCCGATGGTTAAAGCGAAAGACGAGCGCCGCGAGCGTCGTGAAGATTTTGCTAATGAAACCTCTGATGATGCAGATGCTGGGGATTCTGAAGAGTAATCAACCGTGACGGCTAACCGACTGCGCTTGTCTGGCACTGTGTGCAAGGCACCAGTTCGAAAAGTGAGCCCGTCAGGTATTCCACACTGCCAGTTTGTGCTAGAGCACCGCTCGCAGCAGGAAGAGGCCGGATTTAACCGGCAGGCCTGGTGCCGTATGCCCATCATTATTAGTGGCGCAGCACATCAGGTGATTACTCAAAGTATAACGGTCGGCACGCAACTCACAGTTGAAGGTTTCATTAGTTGCCATCAAGGGCGCAATGGCCTCAGCAAGATTGTGTTACATGCCGAGCAGATTGAATTATAGATTCTGGAGACAAGCCAAATGGCACGTTATTTCCGTCGTCGCAAGTTCTGCCGTTTCACCGCGGAAGGCGTTCAAGAGATCGATTATAAAGATATCGCAACGCTGAAAAACTACATCACTGAAAGCGGTAAGATTGTACCGAGCCGTATCACCGGTACTCGCGCAAAATACCAGCGTCAGCTGGCTCGTGCAATCAAGCGCGCGCGTTACCTGTCCCTGCTGCCGTACACTGATCGTCATCAGTAACGGCAACTGTCCATTAACGACTTTAAGAGGATAAGGTAATGCAAGTTATTCTGCTTGATAAAGTAGCAAACCTGGGCAGCCTGGGTGATCAGGTCAATGTTAAAGCGGGCTATGCTCGTAACTTCCTGGTTCCACAGGGTAAAGCTGTTCCTGCTACCAAGAAAAACGTTGAATTCTTCGAAGCACGCCGTGCAGAGCTGGAAGCTAAACTGGCTGACGTTCTGGCAGCATCTAATGCTCGCGCTGAGAAAATCAATGCACTGGGCACCGTTACCATCGCGTCTAAAGCAGGCGACGAAGGTAAATTGTTCGGTTCCATCGGTACCCGTGATATCGCTGACGCTGTTTCTGCAGCTGGCGTTGACGTTGCGAAGAGCGAAGTTCGCCTGCCGAACGGCGTTCTGCGCACTACCGGTGAACACGAAGTTGAGTTCCAGGTACACAGTGAAGTGTTCGCGAAACTGATCGTGAGCATTGTTGCTGAAGCTTAATTGTTTCAGTAATGCAAAAACGCCGACCTTGTGTCGGCGTTTTTGTTTTTAAAGTTTAATTTTTTCATCCTGCCCTGAACAGTGACTCATGTTGTGTCTCTGCGTTAACTCCGCCACGTTCTTTGAGACACATCCCCGCCGCTATCCTCGTACCATTTAGCGTATATTGTTATCGAGCTAATGGATAAGAGGTCATGATGGACCATACTATTAATCTGCAACGCGTCTATGAGGCCAGTCCCCCTTTCTTACACACGACTTTTTTAGTCGACCGCCTTTGGCCTCGGGGGATTGCGAAAGCGCAGTTGGCGCAGGTAATCTGGCTGAAAGACGTTGCGCCGACGGCTGTACTGCGTAAAAGCTTCCATCAAAACATGTGCTGGGAAACGTTTGTGGCCCATTATCGTGCCGAGCTGGCCAATAGTGACGCCTGGCAACCTATTCTTGACGCGATGCGACAGCAGGATGCCGTCACCCTGCTCTTCGCCAGTAAGGATATCCATCACAATCAGGCTGTCGTTCTGCGTGATTTCCTGTTAGAGCTTATTGCGCGCGAATAAAAGATCCGTCAGCCTGACGGGTAAACAGTATTTCACCATTATCTGTTTCAATTGTGAGTCCGTTTACCATCCCCTGCGCATCCTGGCGCACTTTCACGTCTTGTCCGGCATGCAGATTGCTTAATGGCTTATCATCGCCCTCAACGCGGGCCATCGCAAAGACATCATTGACCTGCAGGTTATTATCCCGAAATAGCTGGGCCAGCGTCTGACCTGCAGCAATTTGGTAACTGCGCCATTCCCCTTGAGCGGGGGATGAGGCGTTATCCTGTGGACGCGTTTCCACTGTATCGCCTGGTGAGGGGCGATTATTGTTCAGCTCAGCCTGTAGAGGTACATTATTGGCACCGCTCTGTAAAACAGGGGGCGATACAGGAGCTCGTGGTGCAGGAGAGGGCCACAAAAATGCCAGCAGTATGACAATCAGCGCCAGAATAATACCGCGTCGGTGTGTATAGGGAAGGGGATCCATCCAGCGAATACTATCTGGTAAATGCCAAATTTTTCCCGGTATTGCCTTGATATGAGATGATATTCCCTCTGGCATAGGGGCTTCCTCTTGTTGCACGTCACGTACGAATGGGTTGCGATTTGTCATCCACATTTTTACCACCGGATGATAAAACGGCAGGCGTTTCCTTCGCCGCGGGGTAATTTTCCCCATGTTACTCACCTCATTAACTCACGTCTTTCGCTTGTGTCTGGTCAGCAAAAATTAACAGGCTTTAAGTGTAGTCCGCTTTACTCGTGTTACCTCTGGCGGACGCCTACAAGTCTGCGACGTAGTGCTTTCATGGTTATTTATAATTGGAGTGCTCATTGTTTCTGTTTCTGAACGAAAAGTCATCCACCATTACACCAGATTTTACGCTCAGGGCTTGCGCTGTTATGCTTCGCCTTTAATTTATCAATGATGAAAGGAAAACCCATGACAACCCCTTCTTTTGACAGTGTCGAAGCGCAAGCAAGTTACGGTATTGGTTTACAGGTAGGCCAGCAATTGCTGGAGTCTGGATTGCAGGGGCTGCAGCCAGAAGCATTGTTGGCGGGCCTGCGTGATGCGCTGGAAGGGAATGCACCAGCTGTTCCTGTAGACGTTGTTCATCGTGCACTACGTGAAGTTCATGAACGTGCTGATACCGTACGTCGTGAGCGCCAGCAGGAAATGGCTGTAGAAGGTCAGACGTTCCTTGAAGAGAACCTTAAGCAAGACGGTGTTAGCAGCACCGAGTCAGGCTTACAGTTCCGGGTTATCAATCAGGGCGACGGAGCGATCCCATCTCGGCAGGATCGTGTGCGCGTTCACTATACTGGCAAGCTGATCGACGGCACGGTATTTGATAGTTCAGTGGCACGTGGTGAACCGGCTGAATTTCCGGTGAGCGGCGTTATTGCTGGCTGGATCGAAGCGTTGACATTGATGCCGGTAGGCTCTAAATGGGAACTGGTGATCCCACATGAGCTGGCATATGGCGAGCGTGGTGCTGGCGCATCTATTCCACCAATGAGTACACTTGTGTTCGAAGTTGAGCTGTTAGAGATTTTATAATCTGATGCGGTAACGCTAACAAGCATCGACATCAGGGCTGGGGTGTATCTCGCACCAGCCCTTCGTCATGATTACTCTTTGTTTTGCTGAAGGTTGAGCCGGTAAAGCTGGAAACCGATATTGTCGGTTCCTGATTTATTCAGCGGATATTGGGCATATTGCTGGATAAATGCAGCAGCCTTGTCCGACGGCGATGTCTCAAAACGTATATCCAGTGGTGTACTGCTGTTAATGGTTGCCAGTCGCCAGTTATTATCTACCTGCGGTTTCACTTCCCCATATGTCCTGGTTTGTGCGCTAATATAAGCGGCGACAACAGAGCGATTTTCATCCGGTGAGGCAAAAGCAATATGCTTATCTCCGGTACCGGCGAATTTACCGCCGTAGGCGCGATAGTTGTTGGTCGCGATTAAGAAGGTGGCATTCCCATCAATCGCTTTCCCGTTAAATGTTAACTGTGTAATACGCGATGCTTTATCGTTAATTAACTGACATTCTGCGTCATACCGTGCAGGCTGAGTCACATCGATTTGGTAATTAACACCATCGATAACGTCAAAATTATAAGTGCGAAAATCCCAGTTAATCAGCGCTTGTGGTTTACGGCTGTTTTTATCGATCTGATTAAATTGCCCGGCGGAGCATTCTAACCACTCTTTTACCTCTTTGCCGGTCACTTTCATCACCACCAGCGTATTGGGATACAGATAGAGATCGGCGGCATTGCGGAACGTTAACTGTCCTTTTTCAACTTCCACATAACTTGCCGGATCATTTTTACGCCCGCCAGCCTTAAACGGAGCTGCGGCAGAAAGCACCGGCAGCTTCGCCAGATCGGGATCGCCCTGGATAAAGTGTTCAACGTAATCGCGTTGGGCATTATTGACGATTTGCACCGTCGGATCGTCCTGAACCAGTGACAAATAGCTGTACATCACATCAGCGGATTTACCGATCGGTTTACTGACAAACTCACGCGTAGCGCGATGGTCGTCGGCCAGCACCTTCACCAGCGACGGATCCTCGGCCGCCAGTGGTTTTTTCGCTGCAGCATCATAAATAGGGCGTGCTTCCGCTTTGGCATGGATAACCAGCCATTTATTATTCTGCTGTTCCAGTTGCAGATCAACAATACCGAGATGATCGCCCCACATACCAGGCATCACCGCGGGAATACCGTTCAGCGTACCCGCGCTGATATCAGCGCCTTTAATTGCGGCAAAATCCTCGCTGGGGAAAACTGCATGAGCATGGCCGAACATGATGGCATCAATGCCTTTCACCTGGCTAAGATAGTAAACGGAGTTTTCCGCCAGCGCGTGGTAGGGCTCGCTGGAGAGGCCCGAGTGAGCAATAGCGATAACCACATCGGCACCGTCCTTACGCATTTCCGGTACCCATTTCCGGGCGGTTTCAGTAATGTCGTTAACCGTGACTTTTCCCTGCAAATTCTTCTTGTCCCACACCATAATTTGCGGTGGTACAAAGCCAATATAACCAATTTTCAGGTGATGTGTTTTCCCCTCACTATCTTTAACATCTGTTGCTTTAATCAGATAGGGCGTAAACAATGGCTTACCGCTCTTTACGTCAATAATATTGGCATTTATGTAGGGGAAACGAGCGCCGCCGATCGCCTTCTTCAGATAATCAAGCCCGTAGTTAAATTCATGATTCCCGAAGTTGCCGACGGTATAATCCAACGTATTCATTGCCTTATATACGGGATGAATGTCTTTGCCATTTAACCCTCTGGCCGCCATATAATCACCGAGCGGGCTACCTTGAATTATATCGCCGTTATCAACAAGTACGCTGTTTGTCGCTTCTTTACGCGCGGCCTCAATCAGCGTGGCGGTACGGACAAGACCATATTTTTCGGTAGGGACATCCTTGTAATAATCAAAATCCATCATATTACTATGCAGATCGGTGGTTTCCATGATGCGCAAATCGACCGTTGCGGCATGTACCGTACTGGCTATCAGCATTGCCAGCAGCGTGATACAAGGCTTAATCATTATTCTCTCCTGTGAATGATGTAAGGAATCGCTTTTGTGCTTATTAACATCTCAAAATATTATGAAAAGGTTATGTTTATTCTCACAAAATTGTGATCTGTAATAGGAAATTAGCCGGATAAATCGTCAGGCGGTGTTTTTACTTACCGGGAAAATCGAAACACTAAAAAGTACATCAAAAAGAGTGAATACCGCGGAGTATATTCGGTTATGCTATTGATAATGAATAAATATGTTAGCTTACTCCGTTCGGACATTGCCCAGTCTTATCGGTTATCAGGTTACAAGCTGCTATGATCATAGTAAGCCTGAGCATGTTTACAGAGTGTGGTTTCTTAGCGTCAGGCTAACTCAACAACGAGGTGAAGCATGTTAGAGCACATTTGCCAGCTAGCTCGCGAAGCGGGCGATGCCATCATGAAAATTTATGAGGGCGAGGCTCCGCTTAACGTTTCTCACAAATCCGATGATTCTCCGGTTACAGCTGCCGATATTGCTGCGCATAACGTGATTATTATAGGACTTAGCGCACTTGACGAAAATACGCCGATCCTCTCTGAAGAAGCGCCACAAAGCTGGGAAATTCGCCAACACTGGCAGCGTTACTGGCTGGTTGACCCACTGGATGGAACCAAAGAGTTTATTAAGCGAAACGGTGAGTTTACGGTTAATATCGCCTTGATTGAACGGGGTAAGCCGGTACTTGGCGTAGTCTATGCACCGGTAATTGACGTTATGTATTCTGCTGCAGACGGAAAGGCCTGGAAAGAAGAGGGCGGACATAAAAGCCAAATAACCGTGCAGAATGCGCATCCTCCACTGGTGGTAGTCAGCCGTTCCCATGCGGATTCTGATGAAGAATTAAAAGAATATTTGAATCAGATGGGGGAGCATCAGACAGTGGCGGTAGGATCATCGCTCAAGTTCTGCCTGGTCGCCGAAGGTAAAGCGCAGCTTTATCCTCGATTTGGGCCGACGAATATCTGGGACACGGGAGCTGGCCATGCAGTTGCGATAGCGGCGGGAGCACATGTCCATGACTGGCAAGGACACTCGCTGGATTATGCACCAAAAGAATCTTTTCTGAATCCAGGCTTCCGCGTTTCGATCTTTTAATTCGAATCGGCAGTGACCTTTTCAGTGTACATATTTAATTTATGGCATCACGAAACATGCCCCGGTACCTGATAGGTTCCGGGGAGCAGTAAAGCATCCTAAACTTTTTCTTACGGCCTTACCCTATGTTCGGTATGAGTTTTATTGCTGGTACCAGGGCGCGTTACCGCCTTATATCGATAGCGTAAAACCTTACTCCAGCAGAGTGTGTAATAACGCAATCGCCTGCTTAACCTCCTCCTGCGTGAGTGCACCGTCTTTAGCAAAGCGCACATCCCCCTTCTTGTCCAGAATTACAATCGCCGAGCCACCTTCTGTTAGCTGCCAGGTTTTTTTTGCGGTTCCATTACTGTCCACAATAAATTGTGACCATGGATACTGTTTTTTATTATTCTCAATACTGCTGCGAACAAACATCCCGGTTCCCGGGATGGCATCGTCAGTATTGACCAGCGTTGTGGTTTGATAGCGATCGCCAGGGAACTGTGCTTTTTTAATCGCCTCAATCAATGCCGCATTCTGCTCTTTTGCAGAAGAACGGCCCGCAATATGTTGGATGACCCTGACTTTTCCCACCAGTTGCGCACTATTCCAGGGTGCATAGCTAAACTTACCCTGCACATAAATGAGCTCACCGTTATCGACAATCCCTACAGGCGCAACGCGCTGCCCCACAATAAAATTATGAGCCATAGCCGTTAGGGGCGTGGTAAGGAACAAAATGAGGGCTAGCTGGCGTGCTGTTGTCATAGTGACTCCGTATCTGTAGTGATCAGACCAGCTGGTCATGTTTCTGCAATAATAAGCGTGGAAGATGCGCCTGTCGCCGGGAACTATCGGCTTTGCGGCAAACCGCACAAAACCACGAATATTGAATGTTTATACTGTGAAAAATGAGAGTGGTAACAGACTATTCTGTAAGGATATGTCAGCTCAGTAAAAAAATTCAATTGTTGGAACTTGTAATCAAAATGTTGTTCTATAGTGTATTAGCAATTTGCGCTTCAGTGGTTCGTACCGATTTTGGTAACGACGAAGCGTAGTTAGGTCGTTAACTTTCAGGAGCGAAGAAAAGAATGAAAATCTTCCAGCGTTATAACCCGCTGCAGGTCGCAAAGTACGTTAAGACCCTGTTTAGAGGAAGGTTGTATATCAAGGATGTTGGTGCGTTTGAGTTTGATAAGGGGAAAATTCTTATCCCGCGCGTTAAAGATAAGCAGCATTTGAGCGTAATGTCGGAAGTGAACCGACAGGTGTTACGCCTTCAAACTGAATTCAATTAGTATACTCGTCATACTTCAAGCCGCAGGTTTGTTGGCTGCGTTTAGTCACCCCGGTCACTTACCAGAGTAAGCTCCCGGGGATCCCTGCACTTGCCGCCGCCCTGCAACTCGAATTATTTAGAGTAAGCCCGTCATACTTCAAGCCGCAGGTTTGCTGGCTGCGTTATCAGAATCGAACGATGTTTAAGATAGGGCGCATGCATTGCGCCCTTGTGATTTCTGTGGGACGAGGAAAGAAAGGTTATTCTTCCGTTTCTTTCTCTTTGCTTTTCGGTAGATTTAGCGCAACCGCTGGACGTTCGACAATACGCGTGACCAGCAACTGATCAATACGGTAACTGTCGATATCCACCACTTCAAATTTATAGCCCGCAAACTTCACGAAATCGGTGCGTTTCGGGATCTTGCGCAGCATATACATCATAAACCCGCCGATGGTTTCATAGTTGCCGGACTGGGGAAAATCATCAATATCCAGTACGCGCATAACATCATCAATTGGCGTGCCGCCTTCTACCAGCCATGAGTTCTCATCACGAGCGACAATCTGCTCCTCCATACCCTGGCCGACCAAATCTCCCATAAGGGTGGTCATCACGTCGTTTAGAGTAATAATTCCTACGACCAGTGCATATTCGTTCATGATCACCGCGAAATCTTCACCTGCAGTTTTAAAACTCTCTAAGGCTTCAGACAACGTCAGCGTATCCGGCACAATCAGTGCGGAGCGAATTTGCACGCCGCTGCTCAGTGCCATACTTTGGTTACCCAACACGCGGAGTAGCAGCTCCTTGGAGTCGACATAGCCGACGATATGATCGATATCCTCGTTACAGACTAAAAACTTGGAGTGCGGGTGGCGGGCGATTTTCTCCTTCAGTTTGGTTTCATCCTCATGCAAATCAAACCAAACGACATTCTCGCGGGACGTCATCGATGACGGTACGGTACGCGATTCCAGTTCGAAGACATTCTCGATCAGCTCATGCTCTTGTTTACGCAACACACCTGCCAGAGCACCAGCCTCAACAACCGCATAAATATCATCGGAGGTGATATCGTCCTTGCGGACCATGGGGATTTTGAATAACCGGAAAATCATATTCGCCATGCCATTGAAAAACCATACCATTGGTCGTAACACGAACAGGCAGAAGCGCATGGGATTGATAATGCGCAGAGCGATGGCTTCGGGGGCGATCATACCGATACGTTTAGGCGTTAAATCGGCAAATAAAATAAAGAAGCTGGTTACCAGGGTAAAAGAACAGATGAAACTGAGTTGCTCGGCCAATTCGGGCGCGGTAAAACGCTCAAACAGGCTGCGAAAAGCGGGGGAAAAAGCCGAGTCACCCACGATACCGCCAAGAATGGCGACGGCGTTCAGACCAATCTGCACCACGGTGAAGAACATGCCCGGTGTTTCCTGCATTTTCAACACGCGCTGTGCATTGATATTACCTTCATCAGCCAGCAATTTGAGCTTAATTTTGCGGGCGGCCGCCAGCGAAATTTCCGAAAGAGAAAAAAAGGAGCTGATCGCAATCAGCAGTAATATGACAAGCAGGCTATCTAGCATAGATTTTCCGTAGTTTTATTTCACTTGTCATTTTTGGCCTGGGCAGCGAGCGACATTCGCATACTATTTTCATCCACCGTTGAAGGTGCGTATTGCATCTCAAGGGTAACATAAGCACACCTATCCAGAGGTAAAGCTATCCGTGCCAAAAATGTCTGCACCCGTTCGATATAAACAACGTGGTAATAGCGGGGCAGAAATCATCGAAAAGGCCTAAAAGTGACCTTCGACGAGCAGTATAGCAGCAGCCTCCATCAGTCAGCTAGCGCTTAGCTTCGCATGGAAATTTGTCTAATGGTGACACCACGTTACAATCCTCTTGCTGCGCGATAGCTATCGCGGGTTGTATCGGAGCGCGTCTTTGTCGACAATAACCGACAAAATTTGGCTTTGTATCCCAGGTCATTCAGGATGTCGGAGTATTGGCTATCCTTCAATAACGTTGTAGCGCCAGGCATTACGGGTTTAGAACACGAGATTGCCCCATCTGGAATAAGGGCTGGCAAGATTAACAGGAGTAAGCGTGCCACGAATTCATGTTTATTGCATTTATTGTCTGCTAATTGCCGCGCCTGCTGTTGAGGCTGCGAATGTTCGCTTACAGGTTGAAGGGTTATCAGGAGATCTCCAAAAAAACGTCAGGGCGCGTCTTTCCACAATCAGTACTGATGAAGTTACTGCCGATGGTCGTTTTCGGGCGCGTGTTGCGAATGCAATAAAAGAAGGGTTACGCGCGCTGGGGTATTATGACCCGGAGATCGATTTCGAGTCACGTCCGGCCCCGCCTGCTGGTGGCCGGCCGGTACTGATTGCCAAAGTATCAGCCGGTGAGCCGGTTAAAATTGCCGCGACCACGGTAGTGGTGCGTGGTGAAGCGCGTGACGATAAAGATTATCAGCATTTGCTGCGTGAGGGGCAGCCCGCCAAGGGGACTATCCTTAATCACGGTCAGTATGACAGCTTCAAGAGCAACTTTACTAATCTTGCCCTGCGCAATGGCTACTTCGATGGTGATTTTACCAAAAGTCAGCTCGGTGTCTCTGCCGAGCGCCACGAAGCGTTCTGGGACATCGACTATGATAGCGGCGTGCGCTATCGCTTTGGCGATGTCAGTTTTGAAGGTTCTCAAATACGCGAAGCCTACCTGCAAAACCTGGTGCCGTTTAAAAAGGGCGACCATTACAGCTCACGTGATCTTGCGGAATTAAACCGCCGTCTGTCGGCAACTGGCTGGTTTAACTCCGTAGTTGTCGCTCCTGAGTTTGATAAAGGGCGCAAAAGTAAAGTTTTGCCGTTACACGGCGTTGTTTCCCCCCGAACTGAAAACACGATTGAAACCGGTGTAGGTTATTCAACAGATGTGGGACCGCGAGTCAAAGCCACCTGGAAAAAGCCATGGGTCAATTCACGTGGTCAAAGCTTGTCCACCAGTGCCAACATTTCAGCACCTGAACAGCAGCTTGATTTCAGCTATAAAATTCCGTTACTAAAGAGCCCACTAGAACAATATTATCTGCTGCAGGGGGGGCTGAAACGTACCGATCTCAATGATACAAAAGCGGACACCACGACGCTGGCAGCCTCGCGCTACTGGGATAGCAGCAGCGGTTGGCAGAAAGCGATTAATCTGCGCTGGAGTCTGGACCACTTTACCCAAGGTAACGATCCCACCCAAACCACCATGCTGATCTACCCTGGCGTTAGCGTTAATCGTACGCGTTCACGTGGCGGGTTGATGCCGACATGGGGGGATTCGCAGCGTTATTCGGCCGATATCTCGGATACAACGTGGGGATCGGATGTTGATTTCCTGGTATTGCAGGCACAAAACGTCTGGATCCGAACACTGGCAGAGAAACACCGTTTTGTCGTGCGTGGCAACCTGGGGTGGATTGAAACCAATGATTTTAAAAGTGTCCCGCCGGACCTGCGATTTTTTGCCGGTGGTGACCGCAGTATTCGTGGTTACAAATATAAGGATATTTCGCCGCGTGACGAAGAGGGTAAGTTAACCGGTGCTTCAAAATTGGCAACGGGTTCGCTGGAGTATCAATACAACGTCACAGGGAAATGGTGGGGAGCGGTATTTGTGGACTCCGGGGAAGCAGTGAATGATATCAAACAGAGTAACGTGAAAACCGGTGCGGGTTTTGGCGTGCGGTGGCAATCGCCTGTCGGGCCGATCAAGTTCGACCTCGCCCGCCCTGTGGGTGATAAAGAGGAACATGGATTGCAGTTCTACATTGGATTGGGGCCTGAACTATGAGTCTCTGGAAAAAGGTCCTTATTGGTATCCTGATTTTTATTCTGTTGCTGCTCGGCAGCGCGCTATTTTTGATTGGCACCACCACTGGCTTGCACCTGGTATTGAATGGTGCATCGCGCTGGGTACCGGGACTGGAAATTAAGCAGGTCGAGGGTGGGTGGCGTAACCTGACGCTAAAAGGTATCGCCTATCAAATGCCGGGCGTTACGGTAAATGCGGGTGAGTTTCATTTGGCCGTTAAACTGGGCTGCCTGAAAAACTCGGCGCTTTGTGTCGACGATTTATCACTGAAAGACGTTGATATTGTCGTCGACAGCAAAAAAATGCTGCCAGCCAGCGAACCATCACCGGAGGCGGAAACCTCTACAGGGGATATCTCAACGCCGTATCCGATCACGCTAAGCCGGCTCGCGTTGCATAACGTCAACGTAAAAGTCGACGATACGCGCATTTCGCTGATGGATTTTTCCACCGGGATGCACTGGCAGGAGCGTGCATTAACGCTAACGCCAACACGCATCCAGAACGTGCTGGTGGCCTTGCCGAAAGCGGCTGAAAGTGCGGAAGGAGAGATTGCCAGTCCCGATAGCAAACCGCCGCAGCCTGAAGAGAAACCGTTAGGCGAGACGCTGCAGGACATATTTGCAAAACCGCTGTTGCCTGACCTGCCCGATTTCCGCCTGCCGATTGATATTGATGTGCAGGAAATACTCGGAGAGCAGCTGCGGATTAGCGGGGATACCGATATTTCGGTTAATCGCCTGTTGTTGAAAGCCAAAACCCAGGATCAGTTGCTGCATCTGGAGACATTGGATGTCGATTCTCCTCAGGGACAGCTAAATGCGGGAGGACAGGCAACGCTGGCTGACAGCTGGCCGGTCGATTTCAACGTTAACGGCGCGCTCAATATTGACCCGCTCAAAGGCGAAAAGATCAAACTGAATCTCTCCGGTGGCATGCGTGAACAGCTGAAGCTGGCGCTAAACCTTTCTGGTCCTGTTAAGGTTCAGCTCAATGCGCAAACCGAGTTGGCAGAGATTGGTCTGCCACTCGCGATATCATTAACCAGCCCTCAGCTACGATGGCCACTTACCGGTCCGGTGCAGTATCAGGCCGATAACATTGATTTTAAATTCCATGGCAAAGCAACAGATTATGCCTTGTCTATGCGTACCGCGCTGAAAGGGGAAGCGATCCCCCCTGCGAATCTGTTACTGGATGGTAAAGGTAATATTGAACAGTTCCATCTTGATAAACTGCGCCTCGCCACCCTCCAGGGGAATACTGACCTTACCGCCGTAGTGGACTGGAGCAAAGCGATCAGCTGGCATAGTGAACTGCTGCTTTCCGGTATCAATACGGCGCAGCAGTATCCGGACTGGCCTGCAAAGTTAGATGGCAAAATTACCACGCGTGGCAGCCTGTACGGAGGTAGCTGGCAGGTCCGAGTGCCAGAACTACGGCTGAAGGGGAATGTGAAGCAGAATGCGGTATCAGCAGAGGGGACACTGTATGGCAATAGCTATAACCAGTGGGATACTCCGGGTATCAAACTGGTGCTGGGGCGTAACAATGTTAATGTCAAAGGATCGCTGGGCGAGACGCTGAATCTTGATGCAGATATTGATGCGCAGCACCTCGACAACGCATTACCTGGGCTGGGTGGTATTGTCAAAGGAACGCTTAAAGCGCGGGGTAACTTGCAGGCTCCCCAGTTACTGGCCGATTTGTCAGCCAGTGGTTTACGCTGGCAGGAACTGCTTATTGGGCGCGTGAAACTGGATGGCGATGTGCGATCCAGCGATCGGATCCAGGGCAAGCTGGCCTTGCGTGTTGAGCAACTCAAACAGGATGCGTTGGATATTAAGTTGCTGACGCTGAATGCGGGTGGGGACGAACAACAGCATCAGTTGACGCTCAACGTGCAGGGCGAACCGGTATCCGGTCAGCTTCAACTCAGTGGTAGCTTTGATCGCAAAGAACAGCGTTGGAAAGGCGCTCTTAATAATACGCGCTTCGACACGCCTGTTGGGGAATGGCGGCTGTCTCGGGCAATGAGCATCGACTATCTTAATGCGAAGCAGATGGCCACCATTGGACCGCACTGTTGGCAAAACCCCAATGCGCAGCTGTGTGTGCCGAAAAATATTGAGGTTGGGCCGAGTGGTCATGCGCAAGTCGTATTAAATCGCTTCGATCTGGCGATGATCAAACCGTTCCTGGGCGATGAAACTCAGCTTTCCGGCGTATTTAACGGCGATGCTGATGTGAGCTGGACCGCCGACGGTGGTTTACCGCAGGGACGAGTTTCACTGAAAGGGAACGGTGTTAAGGTTGTGCAGGATGTGCAGGGTAACCGTCTACCGGTGGCCTTTGACACTTTGAATCTTAACGCGGCGATGCGTAATGGACGTGCACAACTTGACTGGCTCATTCGTATTGCCAATAACGGCCAACTTGACGGCAACATACAGATTGCCGATCCACAAGGGCGGCGTAACCTATCCGGAAACGTGAATATTACCCGGCTTTCCCTCAATATGTTCAATCCTGTATTAATGCAGGGAGAGAAAATTACCGGAGAATTGAACAGTAACTTACGGCTGGGGGGCAATCTGCAGAAGCCGCAGGTATTTGGCCAGCTTGGCTTACGTAATGTTGATGTTGATGCGGACTTTATGCCGGTCGATCTCACCGCGGCGAATCTCAATATGGTGTTTAACGGCATGAGTTCGACGCTGGAAGGTTTAATTCAAACCTCGCAGGGGCAACTCAATCTGAACGGCGATGCTGACTGGAGCGAGCTGGATAACTGGCGCGCTCGTGTGGCGGCGAAGGGCGATCGCGTGCGTATCACCGTCCCTCCGATGGTGAGAATGGACGTGTCTCCGGATCTGGAGTTTGTTGCAACACCGAGTCTGTTTAATCTTGATGGGCGGGTTGATATCCCTTGGGCGCGGATTACGGTGCAGGATGTTCCTGAGAGTGCCACGGGCGTGTCGTCTGACGAAGTGATGTTAGATCAGAATCTGCAGCCGATTGCACCTAAATCCACGGCGATTCCGATTAACAGTAACCTGGTGATTCATATTGGTGATAACGTGCGGCTTAGCGCTTTTGGTTTGAAAGCGAGGCTAAATGGCGATCTGAAGCTGGCTCAGGATAAGCGTGGACTGGGGCTGAACGGTCAAATCAATATCCCTTCGGGGCGTTTCCATGCTTATGGCCAGGATTTGATTGTGCGTAAAGGCGAACTACAGTTCGCTGGTCCACCTGACCAGCCTTATCTGAACCTTGAAGCGATTCGTAACCCGGAAGCAACCGAAGATGACGTGACCGCCGGGCTGCGCGTAACGGGGCTGGCGGATGAGCCAAAGGTCGAAGTATTCTCCGACCCGGCTATGTCTCAGCAGGAGGCCCTCTCTTATTTACTGCGTGGACAAGGTTTGGGTAGTGACGGCGACAGTAATGCGGTAACCTCGGCGTTAGTCGGTTTAGGTGTTGCACAAAGCGGTCAGGTTGTGGGTAAAATCGGCGAGACGTTCGGCGTCAGCAATCTTGCCCTTGATACCACCGGCGTGGGCGACAGCCAGCAGGTGCAGGTCAGTGGTTACGTACTGCCGGGTCTACAAGTAAAATACGGTGTTGGCATATTTGATTCACTGGCGACCTTAACCTTGCGTTATCGCCTTATGCCCAAACTCTATTTGGAAGCGGTGTCAGGTCTCGATCAGGCACTGGATTTGCTTTATCAGTTTGAGTTTTAGCAATGCGAATAATTGTCTATGGCAGTCTACGGCGCAAGCAGGGTAACAGTCACTGGATGACTAATGCGCAATGGTTGGGCGATCATCAGATCGAGGGCTATGAACTTTATAGCCTTGGCCATTATCCCGGCATTGTGAGAGGTGAAGGTCAGGTATACTGCGAAGTGTACCGTGTGGATGCCAGTACGATGGCCGAATTGGATGCGTTACGAACTAAAGGCGGAGAGTATAAACGTGAACTGCTGCAGACGCCTTACGGCACAGCATGGATTTATGTTTATCAACGCTCCATCGATGGACGACAGCGCATTGATAGCGGCGACTGGCTACAGCGCGACAGTGACACTTAAGTTTCAGAGATAAAAAAACGCCGTCCAGTGGACGGCGTTTTTACTACGAATGACGTGGCTTATTTGTTTTTCGCACGTTCGAAAGATGTCACGATCTCAGCTTTTGCAGCTTCAGCGTTATCCCATCCTTCAACTTTGACCCACTTACCTTTCTCCAGCGCTTTGTATTGCTCGAAGAAGTGAGTGATTTGCGCACGCAGCAGTTCTGGCAGGTCGTTCACATCTTTAATGTGATCGTACTCTTTAGAGAGCTTGGTATGTGGAACTGCAACCAGTTTTGCGTCTTCGCCTGACTCATCAGTCATTTTCAGTACGCCAACCGGACGGCAGCGGATCACGGAACCAGGCTGAAGCGGATAAGGCGTAGGGACCAACACATCAACCGGGTCGCCATCCAGTGACAGCGTATGGTTGATATAACCATAGTTGCATGGATAGAACATTGCGGTAGACATAAAGCGGTCAACGAACAGGGCGCCAGACTCTTTATCTACTTCATATTTGATGGGATCGGCATTTGCTGGGATCTCAATGATCACATAGATATCTTCTGGCAGGTCTTTACCCGCAGGAACATGGTTCAAACTCATCTCGCATTCCTTCAATTGTCTTAAATCGAGTGACGGCTATTATAGCCAACTGGCTCTGAAAGTATTCCCTCTTTTTGGGCTTTCGGAATGCTCCAGTGTGGTGCTCTGATCTTAAGTGAAATAGGTACCTTCCGGCTTCATAGTCGATAAACAGGCCAGGCAAACCGATGGCCCGTCGGTTATTTATTAATAATAAACATCGACACGATACCGGCTGCAATAAGAGGTCCCACCGGCACACCACGAAACAGTGATACACCGATAATCGTGCCAATCAGCAGGCCACCAACAATTGTAGGCTGGCTGCTCATTAATGCGACGCCACGACCGCCCAGCCAGGAAACCAAAATACCCACCGCAATCGCCAGCAGGGATTTCCAGTCAAAAAAAGATTTAAGCAGTGTACTTGGAGGTAATGAACCACTGGCCAGCGGGGCCATCACCGCAATAGTCAGAATGATAATGCCAACGGTAATGCCCTGTTTTTCGACCACCGGGAAAAACTGAGAGAGAGGCGTTATTTTAATAAAAATGAGGATCAGGATAGAGATCGTTACCGCCGTGTTATGGACGAAAAAACTGAGCACTCCCAGAAAAACCAGAATAATTAATGAGGAATATGCGGTCATTTACAGCTCCTGATAGATACCCGTCATACTTCAAGCCGCAGGCTTGTTGGCTGCGTTTAGTCACCCCGGTCACTTACTTGAGTAAGCTCCCGGGGATTCCTGCGCTTGCCGCCGCCCTGCAACTCGAATTATTTAGGGTATGGCCGCGTCATACTTCAAGCCGCAGGTTTGTTGGCTGCGTTTAGTCACCCCGGTCACTTACTTGAGTAAGCTCCCGGGGATTCCTGCGCTTGCCGCCGCCCTGCAACTCGAATTATTTAGGGTATGGCCGCGTCATACTTCAAGCCGCAGGTTTGTTGGCTGCGTTTAGTCACCCCGGTCACTTACTTGAGTAAGCTCCCGGGGATTCCTGCGCTTGCCGCCGCCCTGCAACTCGAATTATTTAGGGTATGGCCGCGTCATACTTCAAGCCGCAGGTTTGTTGGCTGCGTTTAGTCACCCCGGTCACTTACTTGAGTAAGCTCCCGGGGATCCCTGCGCTTGCCGCCGCCCTGCAACTCGAATTATTTAGGGTATAGCCGCGTCATACTTCAAGCCGCAGGTTTGTTGGCTGCGTTTAGTCACCCCGGTCACTTACTTGAACAGGCTCCTGATTATCACTGAACAGGACAAATAAAGGATGGGATAAGCATCAATTCTGTCAAATCATCTGCAGGCGGCTGTAAATAAGCGAGCCATTAACGCGTGATAATACGCATTGAGGCGGAATATAACCGGCTCGCCAGGTCTGCATTGATCACCCCACCACAAATATAAAAGGTGGGACGACGTCAGGCGAAGAATTATTGGGACTTACTGTTATTTACAGCCATCGGGATCAACGCAACCTGCATCTTTCAGGGACTTCAATACCAACGCCTGACTTTTCACAACAACTAACTGCTGTGAAGCCGCAGTCACTGACGAAATCGTACCCTGTGACTGGGAAAGCCATGTGGTGGACGCATTTGCCATGCTATCCCGATATTTAAGCCAGTCGCGTTGCGCATTGCGCATCAGTTTCTGTTGATTACTATCCAGTTTGGCTATTAACGCATTGTACTGGGTGTTCATCTCTTTATCCCATGCCTGAGTTGCTGTGGCATAACACTGGGACATGTCTTTAGTGGTTGTTTCCTTGTTCAGGCAGCTTTGCAGTGCAGTATCAATTTGAGTGCTGGCAGCCGGAGCTTTCTGAGCCATAGCACCAAAGGGCAGTAACAAACAAATCGCGAGCAGGGTGTTTTTCATGAACTTCCTCAGGATAACGATAACGAGTTTATTAGCGGCCACAAGATTCGCTTATGCGTTTATGTTCGTCAATCCATGTTGTGCCATTCATTAAAGTTTCGCATCGCGTTGCCGATAAATTCTGCGTTTTCCTGGTTTCAGGACCCTTTACCTATGGCTTCCCGGGGTTTTCATGCATAACCGAATAACGCTACGTTCCGGATTGTTGGTTTTATTAGCACTAATGACGTTGCTATTACTGATTGTCAGTATTATGGGGATTATCGCGATCAACAAAGGGAATAAATCCCTGGAGGCGATTAATCGGATACAGGGTATTGAATTAAATAACCTTTATTTGAGCAGCAGTAACCTGCTACGGATGCGGGCGACTTCTGCATTGGCAGTACGAAAAATGGAGGTAGGGTTAATTGATGATGGCGCAGAAAATGCAAAGCGTGCGGCGGAATATGCCGCTCGGTCGCAGCTACAGCTCAAACAATTTATAGATGCGAATACGGTGACCGCACAGGGAAAAAAATTATCACGTGCGGTTAGTGTCAGCTATCAACGTTATTTTGAGGGGGCAATCGCACCGATGATGAGGGCGCTCTCCAGGCAAAGCCCGGATGATTATTATGACATCCTCGAAGGTAATATTTCTCAACTCGCGGCCAGTTTTGGTCGTGCCGTGGATGATTTTAGCCTCTACGCTAATCAGGTTAGCGCCATGCAGTTAAGGCAGGCTGCGCAAAACGAAATGCGAATGAAAGCCCTGATAGCCATCTGTTTCCTGTTAACACTTATGCTGACGGCATCCGCCTGGTTTATTCTGAACATCATGCTACTTAAGCCG
Organism: [Pantoea] beijingensis; assembly: GCF_022647505.1. NCBI lineage: Bacteria > Pseudomonadati > Pseudomonadota > Gammaproteobacteria > Enterobacterales > Erwiniaceae > Erwinia > [Pantoea] beijingensis. Next base: position 3,519,887 of record NZ_CP071409.1, on the reverse strand, counting down.
CTGAATAATGCTATTCGGCATTTAGAGCATATTGCTGCAGGCGATTTGACCCAGGCGATGCCGCAAGGCGGCTATAACGAGCCAGGAAGGCTTAATGGCGCTTTAGGGCGTATGCAGCAGGCATTGCGGCAGTCTGTCAGTCGTGTACGTGATGCCAGTCTGCAAATTGATATCGGCAGCCGGGAGCTTTCTGCGGGTAACCAGAATCTTGCTCAGCGTACTGAAGAGTCGGCAGCCTCACTTGAGCAAACCGCCGCCAGCATGGAACAGCTTACCGCAACGGTAAGGCTTAACGCGGATAATGCGCACCAGGCGCATCAGTTGGCGCGTAGCGTCTCCGAAACGGCCGATCGTGGGGCTGAAGTTGTGTGTTACGTGATGGAAAAGATGCGAGAGATTTCCAGCAGTTCAGCACGCATCGCTGATATCCTGGGCGCCATTGATGGCATTGCATTTCAAACCAATATATTAGCGCTTAATGCCTCAGTGGAGGCTGCGCGCGCGGGTGAGCAAGGGCGAGGATTTGCGGTGGTTGCCAATGAAGTGCGCAATCTGGCGCAGCGCCAATGCAGCGAAAGAGATCCGCGTCCTGATTAGCGATTCACAAAGCCGGGTCGGGGAAGGGACCATGATGGCGACCCGGGCCGGTGAAACCATGGATGAAATATCCAGCGAAGTGATGCGGGTAACCGCATTGATGAAAGAGATTTCCAGTGCATCCCAGGAACAGAGTCGTGGAATTGAGCAGGTGAATCAGGCGGTAACGCAGATGGATGAAGTCGCGCAGCATAATGCCGCGTTGGTAGAGCAGGCAACGGTAGCTACGCAGTCACTTGAAGAACAGGCACAGCAACTGGTGCAGAGCATGTCACTGTTTAAAATCAGCAGACAATAATCGGCCGGGATATCTCTCCCGGCCTTTATCCTGGTATTTTGAATCGGGTGATTAGTCGTCGGGGAATTCGCGGATAAAGCGTTCCGTATCATCGACCATTTCATTATTCCCGACAAAAAACGGCGAGCGTTCATGCAGCGACTGCGGTTGAATATCAAGAATCCGGTTTTTACCGTCGCTGGCTTTACCGCCCGCCTGCTCGGCAAGGAACGCCATTGGATTGCATTCATACAGCAGACGCAATTTTCCTTTTGGATAGCTGGCAGTGCTTGGATAGAGATAAATACCGCCTTTCAGCAGGTTACGATGGAAATCAGCCACCAGCGAACCGATATAGCGTGACGTATAAGGCCGGTTGGTGCTGTTATCCTCTTCCTGGCAGAACTTCAGGTATTTTTTTACACCCTGCGGGAAGCGTATATAGTTCCCTTCGTTAATCGAGTAGGTATAGCCTTTCGCCGGGAACATCATGTGCTCCTGGCTCAGGCAAAATACACCGAGGGAAGGATCGTAGGTAAAGGCATGCACGCCATAGCCGGTCGTATAAACCAGCATGGTGGAAGAGCCGTAAACCACGTAGCCAGCCGCAACTTGTTGGCTACCTGGCTGGAGGAAATCTTCCTCTGTTACTGGTGTACCTGGTGGTGTAATACGGCGATAGATGGAGAAAATGGTACCGACAGAGACGTTAACGTCAATGTTTGAAGAACCGTCTAACGGATCCATCAACACGACATACTTGCCATTTTCAACACCTTCGAAAATGACAATCTCATCTTCTTCTTCAGAAGCGATACCGGCCACAATACCGCGTGCTTTCAGTGCAGCTTTCAATTTTTCATTGGCAAACAGGTCGAGCTTCATTTGCTGCTCGCCCTGAACATTCTCTACACCGCTGGCGCCAAGGATATCAACCAACCCGGCTTTATTGATATCGCGGTGGATGATCTTGGCGCCGAGTTTAATAGCGGAGAGAAGGGCTGTCAGTTCACCAGTCGCATGAGGAAAGTCTTGCTGTTTCTCGACGATAAATTCGCCTAACGTTTTCATAACACAATCCCTGAATCTGTGGTTGAGTAGCAAAGGTTTTTACAAACTGCCAATATATACGTACGCAGTTTAGCTGATTGAATAGTAAAGACCATAGCCCAAATCCGTTTCTTCCCGCGAGACTCGGCGCTAAACTGTGCCCCGAACTTTTAAGTAATGGACTTTTTATGCGCATTCATATTCTCGGTATCTGCGGTACCTTCATGGGAGGACTGGCTATGCTGGCACGTTCTCTTGGGCATGAGGTAACGGGCTCTGACGCTAACGTTTATCCGCCGATGAGCACGCTTCTGGAAAAACAAGGTATTGATTTAATTCAAGGTTATGACGCTTCACAGCTTGACCCAGCCCCCGATTTGGTGATTATCGGAAATGCGATGACACGTGGAAACCCCTGTGTTGAAGCGGTGCTGGAACGCAATATTCCCTACCTCTCCGGACCGCAATGGCTACACGATTTTGTACTGCGCGACCGCTGGGTGATCGCGGTTGCCGGAACGCACGGAAAGACAACAACCGCGGGGATGGCTGCGTGGATTTTGCAGGCTTGCGGTCTCGAACCGGGTTTTGTTATTGGGGGCGTACCGGGAAATTTTGAGGTATCGGCACATTTAGGAAAAAGCCCATTCTTCGTTATTGAAGCCGATGAATATGACTGTGCTTTCTTCGATAAGCGTTCAAAATTTGTCCACTATTGTCCGCGAACCCTGATTTTGAATAATCTGGAGTTCGATCATGCCGATATTTTTGACGATCTGCGTGCGATTCAGAAGCAGTTCCATCATCTGATACGTATCGTGCCAGGTCAGGGTAAAATTCTCTGGCCGGAACACGATACTAACCTGAAGCAGGTGATATCGATGGGATGCTGGAGCGAGCAGGAGCGGATGGGAGACGGCGGCCAGTGGCAGGCGAAAAAGCTCTCCCCAGATGCATCACACTGGGAAGTGCTGCTTGAGGGTAAACGCGTCGCAGAAGTAAAATGGTCGCTGGTGGGCGAGCACAATATGCATAATGGCCTGATGGCGATCGCGGCGGCACGTCATGTTGGCGTGAAACCCGAAGAGGCAGGACGTGCGCTAAACGACTTTATTAATGCCCGACGTCGTCTTGAATTACGGGGTGAAGTGAATCGAATCAAGGTTTACGATGATTTTGCCCATCATCCAACCGCGATTCTGGCGACGCTTGCCGCGCTGCGGGGCAAAGTCGGTGGTACTGCGCGTATTCTGGCCGTTCTGGAACCTCGCTCCAACACGATGAAGATGGGGATCAGCAAAAGCGACCTTGCGCCTGCGTTGGGCCGTGCCGATGAAGTCTTCCTCTTCCAGCCCCACCATATTCCGTGGCAGGTGTCAGATGTTGCGGATGCCTGTATCCAGCCAGCGCACTGGAGCGCTGATGTGGACACGCTGGTTGAGATGATTGCCAAAACCGCCCAGCCTGGTGATTCTGTGCTGGTCATGAGTAACGGTGGCTTTGGTGGGATCCATCAAAAACTGCTGGACAGACTAGGACGCTAAACGCAAGAGGGGCGCGATGCCCCTCTTTAGTATGCTGTCCTTAGCGCGGGTTGTCCCTGCCGTGGTTTCAGGCTTCGGCCAGTTCGCGTAAATACTGAAAAATCTGGCGGGAAGCTTTCGGTGGTTTATTCGCGGCTTTCTCTTTTTGCGCGTTGCGGATCATCGAGCGAAGCTGCTGGCGATCGGCATGCGGATAAAGATTCAGTACATCCGGGATCGCATCGTCACCTTGTTCCAACAGGCGATCGCGCATCATTTCCAGTTTATGAAATAACGCGACCTGCTGATTATGGCGATTCTTCAGTTTATCCAGCGCCTGGCGAATCGGTTCTTCGTCGCGCGAACGCAGCATCTTACCGATAAGCTGCAACTGGCGGCGACGGCCCTCTTTCTTGATTTTCTGTGCCAGCTCAATCGCTGCTCGCAGATCGTCATCCAGCGGAATTTTATCGAGTGAGTTCTTGCTCAGCTCTACCATCTCGGCGCCGAGGCGTTTTAACTCTTCTGCATCGCGTTTAATTTCACTTTTGCTGACCCAGATAATCTCGTCATCTTCTTCTTCTTCGTTATCGGGTACGTCATCGAGCCAGTCTTCGGGCTGCTTGGTCATTGTTAGGCTCCTAAAAAAGAGGCTAATGCTATCAGGTTACGTGGCTACTGCGAAATTGTTCTCTGAGTCTGATAGACTCAAATCATTCACCATCAATTATATATGGCAGGTCGATGAAAGTACTCACTCAGGTTGCAGAACAACGGAAGGTATTGGAACAGGCCGTCGCGCAGGCACTCGAACTGGCGAAAGCCAGTACCGATGGCGCGGAAGTCGCCGTCAGTAAATCGACGGGTATCAGCGTCAGTACGCGCTATGGCGAAGTGGAAAATGTTGAATTTAACAGCGATGGTGCATTGGGCATTACTGTCTATCACCAGAATCGTAAAGGCAGCGCCTCTTCTACCGATTTGAGCCCTGATGCCATCAAGCGCACGGTTCAGGCGGCAATTGATATTGCCCGTTTCACCTCACCGGATCCCTATGCAGGCGTTGCCGATCGCGAACTGCTGGCTTTTGAAGCGCCGGATCTTGATCTGTTTCACCCGTCAGATCTGGATGCTGATAAAGCGATTGAACTGGCCGCTCGCGCTGAGCAGGCCTCGCTGAATGTCGATAAACGCATCACGAATACTGAAGGTGGCAGCTTTAACAGCCATGTTGGCATTAAAGTATTCGGCAACAGCCATGGCATGATGCAGGGGTACTGTTCCAGCCGCCATTCGCTTTCCAGCTGCGTTATTGCTGAAGAAAAAGGTGATATGGAGCGCGATTATGCCTACTCAATCGGCCGGGCTATGAGCGATCTTCAGTCGCCAGAGTGGGTGGGTGAAGAGTGCGCCCGACGTACGCTGTCACGCCTCTCACCGCGTAAACTTTCGACAATGAAAGCGCCGGTTATTTTTGCTGCTGAAGTGGCTACCGGCCTGTTTGGACATCTGGTTGGTGCTATCAGTGGCGGGAGTGTTTATCGTAAATCGACCTTCCTGCTTGATGCACTTGGCAAGCAGATCCTACCAGAGTGGCTCACGATTGAAGAACAGCCGCATCTGTTAAAAGGGTTGGCATCTTCGCCTTTTGACAGTGAAGGGGTGCGCACACAGCAACGTGACATCGTAAAAGAAGGGATACTGCAAAGCTGGCTACTCACCAGTTATTCAGCACGCAAGCTGGGTCTACAGAGCACCGGACATGCGGGTGGCATCCATAACTGGCGTATTAACGGACAGGGGGCCAGTTTTGCGGACTTACTGAAGCAGATGGGAACCGGTTTAGTGGTGACGGAGCTGATGGGGCAAGGTGTGAGCGGCATTACCGGCGATTATTCCCGCGGAGCGGCAGGTTTCTGGGTCGAAAACGGTGAGATTCAGTATCCGGTCAGTGAGATTACGATTGCTGGCAATCTGAAGGACATGTGGCGTAATCTTGTTACCGTCGGCAACGACATTGAAACACGTAGCAACATTCAGTGTGGTTCAGTATTGCTGCCTGAAATGAAAATCGCAGGTCAATAAACAGGGCGGCGCTCCTTTTTACTCGTACAAAAAAACCTTTACGGGGTGTCGGATCCCGGCAGCCCGACTATCGCGATGGATGCTGTAATCAGACAAGCAACGTGATAACGGGAAAAGTGGAGCGTTTATATATCCTGATTTAAGCTGTAACGTTAGCAGTGTAGAGTATGAAGCAAATATACCCGTTATGATTTTAAATCGCGGGTTTGTTCGCTGCACTCAATCACCCCGATCGTTTATCCGAGTCAGCGAACGGGGGGACTCCGGAGCTTGCCGCTACCCTCTGCAACTTGAATGATTTAGGGTAGATACGGTTGTTTTAAAGCAAATAATGCCGGGTACTCATTTGTCATAACAATAAGGAATGAAACTTATGCGTAAGCATGTGATTGCAATGTTAGCTGTTTCTCTACTATGTGGCAGTGCATCGGCACTGGCGAAAGATCTGTCAGACGATATGGATGCGCTTAGCGGCGGCTATCGGACGGTCATGAACACAAATGACGCTGCTGAAATGAAAAAGGCGTTAACCGATATGCGTGCTGCAGCTGAAGATGCGAAAACACAAACGCCTGATAAACTTGAAGGAAAAGCACCAGATAGTCCTGAAATCAAAGATTATCATGCCGGATTGGACACGTTGATCGGGCAAATCGATGCGACCAGCAAGTTAGTCGATGCAGGAAATGTTGCGGGCGCAAAAGAGGAAGCGAAGAAACTCGCGGACACGCGCAACGAGAATCATAAAAAATTCCGTTAAGATTTAACAGGCCGGAAAATTCCGGCCTGTTACCCGTCATTCTTCGCGCCATAGGCACTCTGGCGACGAAGCCAATTGCAACTAATCACACTCGATATAATTAAATACCGTCGTCCGCATTATTTCACGGCTTCCTGACGACATTCTGACGTGTACCACTACGGGGCTATTGGCAGTGGTTACGACGATGTCGGTGCCAAACGATAAATAACTCCTCATCTGTCGCTTCATCGCTGTCGATTTAAGGGAAATTAGCGCAGCTGAAGCTTAAAATGCATCGTGAGAAAAATACCGAAGCTTTTAAAGAGTTTAGCGGTGATATTACTGTCAGTTCGGTTATCGGGTTGTTATTAACATAGAACTGAGCTTATTTATGCAGAATTATTTACCGGTCCATAAACGGCTTGTCAGGGATTTGACGTGGGATCGCTCGCAGCCACCCTGCGTGCTAAGATCGCTTTCCGTGCTTAATCATCCGTCCGGGAACACTTTTCTCTTCTTTATCGCCTGCCAGGTCATGCTGTTCAGCAACTCGATTGCATCGGTAATTTAGTATGGCCGGATGCCATCACCTTTCCTTATATCTGTGCGACAACAGCGTATTTATTTTTTATTCCCACATGATTAATGCATGACTCTGCCATTACCTCGCTAAAAAAGTGACGAATCTCTCATAATTTCTGCTCTTTTTGCGTGAAATAACGGTTTTGCGACATCGCTCTCTATTCATTGCCCTATTTCCGTTTCGAAATGGAAAAAGTCGGTCTACAAACCTCACCTCCTGTAGGGTAATTTCATTTTAACGCGAACGACAGAGCCTGAAGTATTCAAGCCGCAGGATATTGCTGCCTGGACCTGCTCACAATTCAGCCACGATGTGTGGTGCGACTGACAGAGCTTGAAGGACAACAGGAAAAAGTTTATCCGAAGAGGAAAGGGGTAATAACGTGAATAACGGAGCGGTAACGGTGAATTCGGCAGCTAGCCCGGAAGCCATCCACGCGCTGGCCGACAAGGTGATGATGCAGATAGGCGATCTGTTTGCAGTTAAGGCAATCACCCCCAACACTGTACAGCAGCAGATGCTGGCTTCGCATGTCAGTGCGATGGCGCTGCGATCCTTGACGGGTGAAGCATTGCCGGAAGTCGAGGAGGAGCTATTTGAAGATATCTCTGAAGATTCCATGCAACTGGCCCGGCAGGTGGTTGAGTTGTTTGGCAATTTGCCGAAAGAAGAGGCCTGGCTGCTGTCTGTCCACTTTGAAGTCGCTAAAGAAAATTCGTAATAACATGATTTAAAGGAAAATAACATGTCACAAGTAACCGTAGTAATTGGCGATCGTTTAGGTAAAGGCCAAAAAGTGGCTGCCGGTGTTGAAAAAGCGGGCGGACGCGCTGTCGTGGTACCCGGTGTGGCGGCTGACATGAAACTGGGCGATGTGATGAAAGCAGAGAATGCCACTTTCGGTATCTCCTTCTGCGGAAGCGGCGGCGCAGGGGCTATTACCGCGCAGAATAAATATGGTTATAAAGCCAAATACGGTATGCGCTCTGTTGATGAAGGCGTAACGGCAATCAATGAAGGTTGTAATGTGCTCGGATTCGGTTTTATGGACAAAGAGGAACTGGGAGAGCGACTGGTGCAGGCCTGGATCAAAAAGCATGGTCAACCATGAAAGAACAGTCCACGACCACGGTGAGTGTCAGCGGTAAAGGTGACACCAAAGGTAAAGCGTTTGCTGATGCCCTGAGTCGCGTACAAAGTGCGGTACTTCGTTCCACCAACAAAATTCTGCTGCGCATTGAGCCACAGGATGTGCGAGTCATTCGTGCGCAGGAAAGCGTCAGAAAAGAGAAATTCCTGTTCTTTTTCCTGGCGCGAGAAAGACGGCATTACAGCGTTGAGCTGGAAATTGTCGTCAACGTTACCGTGATTGACACCGATAAGGTGACCTTCACAGTGATGCAATAAGAACGTTTCCTTCGGGTTCCTGACCTGCCTGTATCGGCGTGGCGTGCACTAAAAGCCGTATGGTTTTACACCGGCTGACCTGTGGGGCACGTTCTGAACGGCATATGACGGTGCATTTCCGAATGGGGCATAGATACCCTGAGCGATTAATGCATCAGGGAATAATCATGATTAAAAAACGTTGGCGCAAGCCCTTAAGGAAAGACTGATGTTTTTAATTATTTTATTTAAATCGCTAATCATCGGCGGATTGGTCGGGGTCGGCGTGGGTGCGGGTGCCGCACGTATGTTTCACGCGCCCACCACGCAGGGGATGGGCGCATTTCGAACGCTGGGTGAACTGAACTCCTGTGAAGGCGATCCTGCTTCTCACTTCTCCTTTGGCCTTGGCTTTTTCTTTAACGCCTGGGCTTCCTCCGTTGCGGCGGGTGCTTTTACCCAGGACGTTGACCATCGCATTATTCCTAACTGGGGTGCGGCTGCACTGATGGTGAAGAACCGCAACGTCGCTGAAACGCTGCACGATCCGAAAAAAATGGCCATTGTCTGCGGCATTATCGGCATGATCGTGGTGGCTTTCCTCAACTCTACCGCCTCCGCCGTTCCGGCCGCGTTACAAGTGACGGCAGTGAAGGTGCTGGTCCCTGCTGCTAACCTGCTGGTCAATACCGTGATGCCGGTGATTTTCTGGCTGGCCGCGATTGATGCCGGTAAGAAATCTGGCTTCTGGGCCACCATTTTTGGCGGTCTGGCGCAGCTGATTATGGGTAACGCTGTACCGGGGTTGGTGCTGGGGATCCTGATCGGTAAAGGGGTTGAAGAGAGTGGCTGGAACAAAGTGACCAAAATCATGATGCTTGCCATTGTGTTGCTGTTTGTTCTGAGTGGTTTCTTCCGCGGCTTCGATATGAAAATGTTGCAGTCTTTCCAACTGGGTATCCCGGGCTGGCTGGATATGATTCACAACGCCTTGAGCGGTAAGTAACGAGGACGATGGAAATGAGTGAAACAAAAAGCGGTTTTTGGTATGCCGACTGGTCATTCCCGATCTTTGTCGGATTGCTCTCTGCGGGCGTGTTTGCCGGTACGCATATGTACTATCTCTACGGTATCGGGGCATTTAACGAAGTGGCCTTCGTCTCAATGCTGAGAGCGGGCATTGATACCGGCGCTTATGGTGCGGTTGCGGCTTTCGGTGCAAGCTTTCTGTTTGCCCGCATTATTGAGGGGTCGCTGGTTGGGATCCTTGATATCGGTGGGGCGATTCAAACGGGCGTTGGCCTGGGCGTGCCTGCGTTACTGTTAGGCGCAGGCATTGTCTTTCCGGTCGCTAACTTTGCTGCCTCAATAGTGACCGGCCTGGTGATTGGGCTGGCCATTGGCTACCTCATCATTCTGGCGCGTAAATTTACGATCAACCAAAGCGATTCAACCTACGGTGCGGATGTCATGATGGGTGCAGGTAACGCGTCTGGTCGCTTTCTCGGGCCGCTGATTATCCTGTCGGCAATGGCGGCATCCATTCCCATTGGTCTTGGCTCACTGGTCGGTGCACTGCTGTTCTATCTCTGGAACAAACCGATCACCGGCGGCGCGATTCTCGGCGCGATGATCCTCGGCGCGCTTTTCCCGGTTGCTATCAGTTAACGGTGATCCCGGCTTGCTCATAAGGGTGAGCCGTCGTTCAAGGAGTTGTCATGTTCGATCTCATTATTCGCCGCGCGCGTCTTACCGATGAACGTGTGGTTGATATCGCACTACACGACGGCAAAATCGCCGCCATTGGCGAATTGCAAGACAAAGCGAAACAAGAACGCGATCTGGCCGGGCGTTACTACCTGAGTGCCGGCTGGATCGACTCCCATGTCCATTGCTATCCGAAATCGCCGATCTACCATGACGAAGCCGATGCTATCGGTGTGACCACCGGCGTTACTACCGTTGTGGATGCGGGCAGTACCGGCGCGGATGATATTGATGATTTTTACCAGCTCACGCGTAGTGCGAAAACTCAGGTTTACGCACTGCTGAATATCGCTCGTACGGGCATTGTGACGCAAAATGAACTGGCGGACATGACGCAGATCGATAAGGTCGGCGTACGGGACGCAGTACAGCGTTTGCCGCACTTTATCGTCGGTATTAAAGCGCGTATTAGCAGCAGCGTGGTGGGGCAAAATGGTATTAAGCCACTGCAACGTGCGAAAGAAATACAGCAGGAAAACGATAATCTGCCGCTGATGGTACACATTGGCAACAATCCCCCCAATCTGGATGAGATTGCTGATTTACTCACTTCAGGCGACATCATCACTCACTGCTATAACGGTAAACCCAACCGCATTCTGACGCCGGCTGGCGAGCTGCGGGCCTCCATCCATCAGGCGTTAAAACGTGGTGTTCGGCTTGATGTGGGGCACGGGAGCGCCAGTTTCAGCTTTGAGGTGGCGCGCGTGGCTATCGCGCAAGGTATTTTACCGGACACCATCAGTTCGGATATTTACTGCCGTAACCGTCTTCATGGGCCGGTGCATAACCTGGCCCATGTGATGTCGAAATTCTTTAGCGTGGGTATGACGCTGCCGCAGGTGATCGACTGTGTTACCCATAAAGCAGCGGAAGGTCTGCGTCTGAAAAGCAAAGGCCGGATCGAGCCCGGTTTTGATGCCGACCTGACTATTTTTACCATCAAAGAAGAAACTCGTCCGTTCGTTGATTCCGAAGGGGCAACCCTCCAGGGCGAGAAACATCTGGTACCCGTAGCGTCCGTTGTCGCGGGCCAGTGGGTTGTGACTGATGAAGGGAAAGCCAATCATGTCTTCAATTTATGAAAAATATAATTTAAAACAAGTTATTAACGCATCCGGCCGTATGACTATCCTGGGCGTTTCTACCCCGAGCTCGGATGTTGTCGATACCGTCAAATATGGCCTGAACCACTATTTCGAAATGAAAGACCTGGTGAATAAAACCGGTGCTTACATCGCGAAATTACTGAACGCGGAAAATGCCGTAGTGGTTTCCTGCGCTTCTGCCGGGATCGCTCAGTCGGTAGCGGCAGTCATCGTGAAGGATGACGACTGGCTGCTGGAAAACCTACACGCCGCGCCGCTGACCGTGCCACACGATATCGTTGTACCGAAAGGGCATAACGTCAATTTTGGCGCCCCGGTGGGCACGATGGTAACGATGGGGGGGGGACGCCTGGTTGAAGCGGGCTATGCCAACGAATGTTCAGCCGAGCAGCTTTCTGCGGCGATCACCCCGCAGACGGCCGCGATTCTTTATATCAAATCCCATCACTGTGTGCAGAAAAGTCATCTCAGCGTCGAACAGGCGGCTGTTGTGGCACGTAAGCATGGCGTCGCGCTGATCGTCGATGCTGCGGCAGAAGAAGATTTACAGTGTTACTACCAGTTCGGTGCCGATCTGGTGATTTACAGCGGCGCGAAGGCCATTGAAGGCCCTACCAGCGGGCTGGTGGTCGGTAAACATCAGTACGTTGAGTGGGTAAAACGTCAGTCAAATGGCATTGGTCGTGCGATGAAAGTTGGTAAGGAGGGGATCCTGGGCCTGACACAGGCGATTGAAAACTACCTGACCCGGGAAAAAGTGAGCGGGGCTGAAATGGTGGAAAAAATGACGCCATTTATCGACAGTCTGAACGCATTGAAGGGCGTCAGTGCACGCGTGGTATGGGATGCCGCCGGACGAGACATCGCACGAACGGAGATCCATTTTGATGAAGCCATTATTGGCCGCACGACAGGCGAACTGGTGCAGGCGCTAAAAACGGGCGAAATCGCGATCTATTTCCGTGGCTATAAGGCCAATGAAGGGATTGTTGAAGTTGATGTCCGTAGCGTAACGCCGGAACAACTTAATACCATTTATATTTGCATTAACGCTTTACTGGCCGGAGAGAAAAACGCATGACGCTTACCCCTAACTTTTATAAAAATCGCGTCTGCCTGAATGTACTTGCGGGATCGAAGGAGAACGCACGTGCGATCTGGCAGGCGGCTGAAGGTCATGTATTGGTGGGCGTATTGTCGAAAAATTATGGCACTGTCGACGAGGCGGTGACCGATATGCGTGAGTACGCGGCGCTGATCGACAATGCACTTTCTGTCGGACTGGGAGCGGGTGACCCGAATCAGTCAGCGATGGTCAGTGCCATTTCTGCGCAGGTGCAGCCTCAACACGTCAATCAGGTTTTTACCGGTGTTGGTCCAAGCCGTGCGCTGCTGGGACAGTCTGAGACGGTGGTGAACGGTTTGGTTTCGCCTACGGGTAAGCCGGGGCTGGTCAAAATCTCTACCGGCCCATTGAGTTCGCAAGCGGCTGAGGGGATCGTCCCGGTCGAAACAGCCATTGCGTTGCTAAAAGATATGGGCGGCAGCTCGATCAAATATTTCCCGATGGGCGGCCTGGCCTCGATCGACGAATTTAAGGCTGTCGCTGAAGCCTGCGCACGTCATGATTTCTGGTTGGAACCTACGGGTGGCATCGATCTGGAAAATTTTGAAACCATCCTGCAGATTGCGCTGGATGCGGGCGTGAGCAAAATCATTCCGCATATCTACAGTTCTATCATCGATAAAGCTTCTGGCGACACGCGCCCGGAAGATGTGGCTACGCTGCTGGCAATCACTAAAAAACTGCTGGCATAACAACGTGGGCCATACATTGGCCCCGGGTGAGGAAAATATGCGTAAATCGTTAATTTCTGTTTTCTCTATGGGGCTGATGGCGATGACACCCTTTTTTGCCCAGGCGCAATATGCCTATGTAGGAACCTATAACCCGAATGGTGAAGGGGTCTATCGCTTCCAGGTTGGTCCCGACGGCGCATTGAGCGATAAAAAATTGGTCAGTACGTTACCTAATGCGGCCCAGATGGCAATGGATACGCAGGGTAAGGTGCTGTATGTCGGCAGTGAAAGCCAGCCGGGCATGATTGCGGCTTATAAGATAGGCATGGATGGCGGCCTGACGTTACTGAATCAGGTGAGTTCGAAGGGGGCGGGGCCGGTTTATCTGTCCCTGACGCCAAACGGCAAGCACCTGCTGGTTGCTAACTATATCAGCGGAACCGTCGCGGTTTTGCCGGTGAATACCGACGGTAGCTTGAGTGAAGCCAGCGACAGCAAGCAGGATGAAGGTCCTGCGGGCGCAGGCAGACCCGTAGCTGCGGTAGAAGGCAGCTTTGCCATAAGCGACCATAACGGTCCGCACGCTCACATGATCGCCAGCGATCGTAGCGGAAAATTTGTTTTTGCGACCGATTTAGGACTGGATCGTATTTATCAATATCGCCTGAGCGATGATGGCAAACTGATGCCCAATAAACCTGCCTGGATCCCCGCTTCTTCTGAGGGGGCCGGTCCGCGGCACTTTGTTTTTCAGCACGATGGAAAAGGGATCTATCTGATTAATGAAGAGGCTTCGACGCTGACGCATTATGCTCTTGATGAAAAGCAGGGGACATTGTCTGAGAGGGCAACGGTCTCAGCACTGCCCGCGGGTTATAAAGGCACCAGTTTTGCCGCAGGGCTAATTATCGACAGTGCGGGTAAAAATTTGTATATCGCCAATCGGTTGCATAACAGCATTGCACATTTTGCTATCGAAGCGAGTGGTGCGCTGACGCATAAGGATGATATCTGGACGCGCGGTGATTACCCACGCACGCTTACCTTATCGCCGGATGGAAAATCCATTTATGTCATGAATCAGCGGAGTGATAATATTACGCGCTTTAGCGTAGACGGCGCCAGCGGTGAGCTGCTCTTCAGTGATGAATATACTGCGGTGGGCGCGCCTTCGGCGATGGTCCTGACTCCTTAGTATCGACCACAGTCAGTGGACAGATGAAAACAGGGCGATCGATTCGCCCTGTGTTATTTTGATAACAACTAACGTCAATGATGGATGAGTGATGTGAGATTTCCCAATCAACGACTGGCGCAGCTGTTTGACACGCTGCAAAACGAAACTCTGCCGCAGGATGAGCTGGCGCGGCGTTTTGCCGTTTCTACACGTACCGTACGGACTGATATTATCGCGTTGAACGAAATGCTGGCCCAACATGGAGCACATTTTGTTTTGAATCGTGGTGAAGGCTACCAGTTGAGAATTGATGACGCTGCGCGCTATGGACGTTTACTACAGGAGGCTCGCACGCATCTGCGCGTTCCTCGGACCTCGGCCGAGCGGGTGCACTATTTATTGACCCGTTTTCTTACTTCAGCCTTTTCGCTTAAGCTTGAGGACCTGGCGGAAGAGTGGTTTGTCAGTCGTGCCACGCTGCAAAGTGATATGGCTGAAGTGAGAGAATGGCTAAATCGGTATAACCTGGAAATTGAAACCAAGCCGCGTTATGGCATGAAGTTGTTTGGTAGCGAAGTCTCGATTCGTACCTGTTTAACCGATTTGCTATACCAGATTTCACAGGAAGAGAACGAAAGCCCACTGTTGAATCTTGAAGTACTCAACAGCGGGATGCTGATGACGCTGCAGCCGTTGCTGCATCAGTGTTTCTCGCGCTTTAACGTGAGAATGACCGATGACTGCGAACATTATCTGCGTCTCTACTGCGCGGTTGCAGTGAGGCGGATCAGTGAAGGGTACCCACTTTCGGATTTCAGCGCTGAGGATGTGGATGATGATGTGCGTGATGCTGCACGTCATATGATTAATTTGATGCGACCTATCACCGGAAAGGCAATCTCTCCTTCAGAAGAGGCCTACCTGCGGGTGAATATTGCCGCGCGCCGTGTGCAGGAGATTGCGCCCAGCGCCATCGGCCCGGACGACGGCGAGTCGCTGGTGGACTATATCCTTAGTTATATCAATAACCACTACAACTTCAATCTGCAGAACGATCCCCAACTGCGCGCTGATTTGCTTACCCATATCAAAACTATGATCACGCGGGTACGTTATCAGATACACATTCCTAATCCATTATTAGCCAATATCAAACAGCACTATCCCATGGCATATGATGTCACGCTGGCTGCGGTATCGAGTTGGGGGAAATACACCCCTTATGCGATCAGTGAAAATGAGATCGGCTTTCTGGTATTGCATATCGGTGTTGGGCTGGAACGGCACTACAACGTGGGCTATCAACGACATCCACAGGTTCTGTTGGTTTGTGATACCGGTAATTCAACGGTAAGGATGATCCAGGCGATGCTGATGCGCAAGTATCCACAAATCGAGGTAAAGAACATCGTCTCGCTGCGTGAGTATGAAGAGATGCAGAGTATTGATGAAGATTTTGTCATTTCCACTGCGCGCTTGAGTGAGAAGGGTAAACCCAGCGTGGTGATGTCACCTTTTCCTACTGAATACCAACTGGAACAAATTGGTAAGCTGGTGCTGGTTGATCGTACCAAACCTTATATGCTGGAAAAATTTTTTGATGAGAGCCATTTTCTCGTGATTGACCAGCCGATCGAGCGTTCACAGCTATTTCGTCAGTTGTGCGGTCATCTGGAGTTGGAAGGCTATGTTGATGAGCAGTTTTATCCTTCGGTAGAAGAGCGTGAAGCCATTGTCAGCACCATGCTGGGGGAAGGGATCGCGCTACCGCACTCATTGGGATTACTGGCGAAAAAGACCGTGGTCTATACCGTTCTGGCACCGCAGGGCATTGTCTGGGGGGATGAGGTGGCATATGTCATCTTCTTGCTGGCGATCAGTAAAACTGAATACGAAGAGGCAATGGCCATTTACGACCTGTTCGTTACCTTTATGCGAGAAAGGGCGATGATACGCCTGCGTGAAAGCGAGAACTTTGCCAGCTTTAAGGCCGTCGCGATGGATTGCCTGAGCCGGCTTTGAGTCGGGTTAGTTACGGTTAAAGCCCGCAGGCGCGACAACAATAATCGTCGCTGAGCCTGTTTCGGGCGCATATCTGTCAGTGCAGGCAACAGTGTTTGAATTTTTTCCCACTCCCGCAAGGGCAAGGGTCGTTGCGACCGACTTTAAGCTGAGCGCTCACCGGTGTAGCTTGCCGGGGTTCAGATGTCGGTGCGCGCAATGTCAGCCAGTGGTGATGCAGCTGTAGCGCCGCCGGGCCGATAGCCATTTGGCTCTGTTCAAACGCATCCTCCGTCATTTGCTCGAGTTTTGAAAAATTTTCTTCTCGTCCATGTAGCGCAATAGCATCCAGTTCGGACTGCATACTCTTTGGTAGCGCCGACCAGTCATCCAGCGCCACGCCGCGCATGTAACCAAAGCACCACTCTTCCACCACGGTATACTCTTTACCCTTGATAGTCCGATAGCCAAATAGCGGTGCAAACTGGTCCGGTACATAGCACAGCCTCTCAGCAATATCATTCATATGCTGGAATGTCAGGTTCATAAAGCGGGTCATCTCACTTTCATCAGACCAACCGGGATCATGCTTTTCACCTCCCCAAATTACTGGCAGCCATTGAGAGGGCGGGATCATATTGGGACCAGAGAGAATCGCAGTGAGCAGGCCGTCAAGCTCTGACACATCCAGCACTGAATCATCATTACCGCATTCCATCAACACATCATCCAGCCATTCCAGTTCTTCTTCGGTCAGTGGTCCGGTATTCATATTACGCTCCCTTGGGGGCTTTTGGGCACCGTGGTATCAGATAAAGGTGCCGCAGTATGCTGAGTTTACACCGATTAACCCACAGGTTAAGTCGATATACTGAAAAAAGGCAACACGATTACTTCCGGAATGGATAATTTGAACAACGTTAAAATCGATTGTAATAAATCGCAATCAGATACGTTATTGAGTGGATTAATAATACTGATGATGTTCATACCTTTTCCCACGTTTGTACAGCCGAGGAGAAAAATGATGGTTGTTTTCATCGAAAGCATGGTGCCGTTACATCATTAGCATTAAGGGTGACTTAATTTAACCATCGGTAAATTAATCCTGATATAAGCCGGAATTTATTTTCATGTGGGATGTCTATGCAAAAGGTGGAATAAAACGAAGGGGTTGGCATTAATTTTCACGACATATATTAAGTGTTTTTACCGAAGGTTTACTTTTATGCCTTTTTTCAACAAGGAAAAAACAATCTTAACATGAAAAAAACAATATTCTTGTTGGTGTTATTTGTTGTAACCTTATGATAATTAAGGCTTCTTATCTGGAAATAATCTTTTTTATTAATAAATTTTATAGATTTTTCTTAGGAATTATTAAGAAGTTTCCTTAGATATATGGGAAGGCTTTAGCTATCACTTAATTAGGATTTCACTTAAATTATCCACCTCGTTAAGCGATGAGGTGTTTGTGAAATAAATTTTAAATAATTTAAAAATAGGCATTGCGCGTTTAATTACAACCAACGGATTATTGTGTTGATAATTGATGTTACATCATGACATGTGGGAATTATACCAGTTGTCACATGTGATGGGGTCGCCCACAATCGCTATTATCATTCATATATAAGGATATAAACATGTTTATTAACAAAAAAATCACATTACTTTCTGCTGTACTGGCTACACTGATCTGCGGCGCAGCAAATGCAGCTGATCCAGAACCAACTCCAGTGAGCGTGAATGGCGGTAAGGTTACATTTAACGGAGAAGTAACTGCAGGAGCTTGTGCTGTTTCTGGATCAGATACCGATAAAATCGTTACTCTGGATACTGTAAAAACAAGTGTTTTTAAAGCAGCGGATCAGCTGGCTAATGCTAAAAAACCATTCACCATCAGTCTGGTTGATTGTAATACCGAAATTGCTAAAACAGTACAAATTACTTTTAGCGGCCAGACTGTCGAAGGTAAACCAGGTGTGTTATCCAATAACGCAGGTGCTGGTTCTGCAGAGAATGTAGGCCTGCAGTTATTTAATCCAAATGGTACTGCATTAAATGTTGGCACGATCAGTAATCCAGTGGCTGTGACAGGCAGTACTACTATCCCACTATCTGTAGATTACAAATCAACAGCAGCCACAGTAACTGCAGGTAAGGTTCAATCTGCTGCAAACTTCATGCTGACCTACAATTAATGTTAACTCTTTAAATTAAAGGTAATTGGTCAGACATGACCAATTACCTGTTTGGGGTAAATATGTTAAAAAAAATAGCGTTAATCACTCCTTTATTATTATGCTGTCATTCGGTAAATGCAGGTGGCGTTTCATTAGGAGCCACTCGGTTGATCTATCCGATTGATAAAAATCAAGCGACCCTGAAAGTTTATAACAGTGACAAGGATTCAAACTATCTTGTTCAGTCATGGGTAACAGATGAGAATGATAAAAAGGTGTCAGATTTTATCATCACGCCGCCCCTTTTTGTCATTCAGGCAAATACTGACAGTTTACTAAATGTAGTATACACAGGAGATAAAAATAAACTCTACAAGAACAAAGAGAAGTTATATTACCTGAACACTAAAGTCATTCCATCGCTAACGGAGGAAGAAAAAAAGATAGACAATGCGCTGTTAATTTCCACTACCACTAAAATAAAATTATTTACCAGGCCAACCAATATTGATGGAGATTCATTTACGTCATACGAAAAATTAAGGTGTAGCTATGAAAATAATAATTTGAAAATTAAAAACCCAACGCCATTTTATATGAACTTATCTTCATTAAGTATAAATGGAAAGGAAGTGCTACCTGCTGCAACTATTGCCCCGATGACTGAGTTCATGCTGAACACAAGCGATAAAAGTAAAAAATTAAAATTTAACTTTATCAATGATTATGGTGTTCAGATTAAAGATAAACAATGCAACTTTAATTAATCTGGAAATGATCTAATGCGAATGATGAAAGGATTCCTGTTTTTTACTTTTTTTTTAAATGTAAATTATTCATATTCGCAGGATTATTTTAATCCTCTCTTCCTGGGGTCTGATGTCGATTCTATCGAGGATCTTTCTTATATTGCTGCAGGAAACAATGTAACACCGGGTAAGTATTTCTTGAGTATAAATGTCGGGGATAGTTTCTTAGGCAGTATGGATGTGATCTTCAAAGAAGATAAAAAAAAGAAAGTTTCAGCATGTTTTACAAAGAAAATTATTGACATCATTCCTCTAAATAAGGATGCATCTGCCAAATTTGATGCAGTGTCTGATGAAAATACATGTATTAATATTTCAGATTATATTGATGACTTTAATTATGATGTTAACTTATCAAAACTTACATTGACACTACAAATACCGCAAGTTTACCTTAAATCGATTCGCTCAACATTAGCGAATGAAGCGGACTGGGATGATGGTATACCTGCACTAGTAACTAATTATAACGTTAATGGTTCCTACACGAAAAACAAAAAAATGGAAGATTATTCATCCACATTTTTTAGTGTTTCTAATAGATTGAATCTTGGTTCATGGCGATTTAATTCAAGTACGTATTACAATCAAAGTAAAACAGGTAACAAATCTAGCCATGAATGGAATTCTAATAACTTTTTTGCCACAAAAAACATTAATTCTATCAGATCAACGTTAACCATCGGACAAAGTGTTCTGGGATCAATGTTATTTGACTCAAATACCTATATTGGCGTGTCACTTGCCACATCTAATGAGATGCTGCCTGAAAGTGAAAGAGGCTATAGCCCAGTTATTAAAGGTGTTGCTGAAACACGATCAAAAATAACAATTAAACAAAATGATAACATTCTTTATCAGGAGTATATCAATCCTGGACCTTATAATATAGATAACTTGAACTCGGTAGGATCCAGTGGCGACTATGAGGTAGAATTAACCTCGGATCAAGGTTTGGTAACGAGGTATATCGTCCCTTATTCTTCACTGCCGAACTTATTACGTCATCGAAGATATAATTATTCAGTTTCCGCAGGGCAACTCGATATCTCATATGCAGAGAAAAGTAAATTTCTCCAGGGTACATTTGGCTATGGTTTACCCCTTGACACAACTGTGTATACCGGATACCAGATTGCAGATGACTATGCCGCTTTTGGCTTAGGTTTAGGAAAAGATATGGGTAATATTGGTGCTCTATCTTTAGATTCGATTCAGGCTAAGGCAACAATTAAAGGTAAAAATTACGTCGGAAATTCTTATCGAGTTTTATATGCAAAATCTTTCAGTGATACTGGAACAAACATTCAGTTAACGGGGTACCGCTATTCGACGTCTAATTACTACAGCCTGAGTGAAGCTAATTATCAAGACAGTGTTAAATATGATGCCGGTGATTACTTCTTCTATTCAAGAAGCGAGAGGAAGAAAAATAGTTTCCAGATCAATGTTTCTCAGAGTCTGGGTGATTATGGACAGTTATATTTATGGGGTAATGTGAATTCTTACTGGGGAACAGACACAAAATCTCAGAACACCCAGATTGGTTGGAATAAAACATTTACACAGTTAAATAATGTAAGTTTATCTGCTAATTATACCAAAACCAAATTTCGAAGCCTGAGCGATAATATGTTTTATCTGTCATTCTCAATGCCATTAACTAATGGCATTGAGAAAAATAGAATGTATTTGTCAAGCAGTACTAGCTATAACAATTCGAAATATAGCAATAACACTAGCTTGTATGGAAATGCGTTAGATAATAAATTTAATTATAATATTTATCAGTCTGTCAGCAATAACAATCAAGATAGATCTAATTTAAATGCACATTATAAAGCAAATGCTGCTGACATAAGCACAGGTACATCATTCACGGGCAATTCTAAAGAGTTTGACTATGGTGTGACAGGTTCTATGGTGATCCATCAGGGCGGAGTAGTTTTTGCCAGAGAAGCAAATGATACAGCAATTTTAGTTGAGGCTAAAGGTGCCGTAGGAGCACAGCTCGATAGAGTAGGAGAGAATATATCAATAGACCGTTTTGGCTATGCGCTTATTCCTTATGCAACGGCTTATCACTATAATGATGTTGCCTTGTCACCAGAATCATTTGGCACAGGTTATGATGTTGATGGGAAAATACTGAAAGTTGCCCCAACACGAGGAGCAATTAGCAAAGTTGTATTTGATGTACGTAAAGGTTATAACTTTTTAGCCTCTGTCAGTTATAAAGGCACACCGCTCAAGTTTGGCACTATTGTTACATCTGATGCTGACAGTTCAACGTCAATTGTTAATGATGACCACACGGTATACTTAACCGGTGTTCGAGCTGGAACTCAGTACACAGTAAAAGTAGATAATAATAATAAATGTAAGTTTACAATTAGTTATGATGAGAAAAAAGATATGGAAAGAATTAATAATGTAAGCTTGACATGTCAATAATTAAGGATGCATCATGGATAAAGTTACCAAGTTTTTTTTGACTTATCTGTTTTCTTTTTCAGCCTTTGCTGTAGATGTTACAGTTCACGTGAATGGTGGTATCCTGACACAGAGCTGTAATGTCTCTGGCCAGGATCTGATTAAAAATGTTAACTTCCCTGATTTGGATCCTAAAGATTTTAGTCAAAAAGGTGCTGTCAGTGCTGAGGAATCTGTTTCAATACACCTGGAAAATTGCACTGGTAATCTTAATAACATCACGTATAAGTTTTCAGGAGAGGCAGATGATTCTGATTCTTCGTTGTTAAAAGTCATAGGCAAAGGTGGTGCGACCGAAGGTGTTCTGGCAACCGGGTTGGCGATTGAGATTCTTAATGAAAAGAAAAAGACGATAGCTTTAAATACGGTTCAGGCTTTAAATGAAGTAATTACCAGTGCAACTTATACGTTGAATTTTTATCTTAGATATAAATCAACCAGCAGCAGTATAGGTCCTGGAGACGCATCTTCAATAGTCTATCTGGATATTTATTATGAATAAAATATCGCTCCTTCTTCTTGTCCTGACAATGACAGTACCAGTAATAAGCTTTAGTGAAGAAGTCACTATCAACATCAATGCCAATGTCATTGAACGCAGTTGCGCCATTTCAAATGACTCTATAAATGCGAATGTTGATTTACAAGCTGGCAATTTAAAAGGAAGTAAAATAGGCATCCCATTTGCTGGCTCTGCGTTTTCAATTAGTCTGGAGGATTGCCCTGAAAATATTTCTACGGCATATGTAACGTTTGCAGGCGCGAGTGATCCAGTGATGGGTAACTTATTGAAAAATATGGCTGAAACTGATGTTTCAGCCAATGGTGTTGCATTAGGGTTATATAATTTAGCATATAATAATATTGATATAAGAAATAATAAAGAAATATTAACTATAAATCATGGTCTGATAAAAAACACATTCGGTTTTCTTGCCTACTATGTAAGAGTAAGTGATGTTTTTTCTGCGGGAAAAGTATTAAGTATTGTTGATTTTGAGTTGGCTTATGATTAAGAGGCTCTTAATATTATTTTTTCTTTTTTATGCTAATAACGCATCCTGTGGCATATCTGTCGTTGGTACGCGTTTTATGATAAACAGTGAGATGAGTCATCTGAATATCAAAGTTGTCAATGACAACGAGAGCGATTACTTGATAAAAAGTACTTTAGATGATAACGATTATTTTGTCTCGCCCCCTCTTTTTTTACAGAAAAAGAATACTAGCAATCTGATTACTATTCTTCCTAAGGAAAAAAAACAGTATGATGAAGATAAGATAATTAATTTAACAATTACCGCCATACCAAGATCATCGGCAAATAATGATGTCGATTCAATTTCAATGGCTGTGAGGAGTCACTTTAAGATAATTTATCGTCATAAAGAACTTCATAACATACCATTGGATAAAATTAAATTAGTAAATGAAAATGATAGGTGCTCGATTGTTAATAATTCAGATTTTGTCCTCACGCTTTCATTGTCTGTGAAAAAAAATGATTTTAAATCGAGGTTATTTAATATAAGTCCATATAGTAAAACTCAACTGGATAATGAAAAATTAGATTCAAGTTGTAATGCTTGGGTAAGTTTTTATAATGAAGATAACGATATTATTGAAACTGTAAATATATCAAGAAAACAGTAAGGAATCCTATATGTATATAGATAAAAAAATATTATCTTTTCTAGTTCTTACCATGATTAATATTAATCAGGCATCAGCTTATCCTGAATTCGAAAAACCAATATTTGTCTCTATTCAATCGATTGATATTGCTGGTCCTGTAGATAACATGGATTACGGTACTGTCGTCTGGGCCACAGGTATGTGGACTGAGCCGTTATGTCGAAGTAGCGATGTAAATTATACACTTGGTAGTATCGTTTATGAGCCTATCGCAACGTGGACTGGACGTACCTATCAGGCGACTCCAGCGCACGTTCCTATTCCCTTATTTGAATCTGGTGTTACCGGATTTTACTTCTCACAGAAAGGCGGAAATGCCCGAGATCCAGCTCCCTTCAATTTTTACCCTTTACCCACCGCTCCTACAACCGTCTGGAGCGGCTATATTGAAAATGCAGCCCGAGTTGAAAAAGGTTTCGGAATGGTTTCAGGAATGAATCTTTACAAAGATGAACATCGAATTGATGGTGTAAATATAATACCGGTAAAGCGAATGTATCGATATTTGTGCAAAGATGACAGAGGTGCCACACAAGAGATATATAATTATGTCACTCGGCCTATATACATTAATAGCATTGTGCGCGGTTGTACACCTGACAAAGGTGCGGTTATCCTTGATATGGATAAAATAGCGCAAGGAACCGTTGAAAATGCAGATCCTTCAACGCTTTTAGGAACCAAACAATCCACATTTTCTTTAAAATGTGATCCTGATGTCAGGGTTTATATGTCGATTGTTGACTTGTCTGACACGAAAAATATATCAGATACTGCCAGCCTAACCCCTGATTCAACAGCCACGGGTGTGGGGTTTGCTGTAACTAGCGAGAATGGAACACGTTTACGATTCGGTCCGGATGGTTCCGCTGCTAATGTTCCAGGTCAGCAAAAGTACTATCTTCAATATTCAGGTACTATTCCCTCGAAAGATAACATTGTCAATGCGCGATTTGGTTTCAGTTATGTTCGTAAACCCGAGCAAGAAGTTAAGGCAGGTACAGCAAAAGCAGTTATCGGGATAACATATTCATATCAATGAATAGATGGCAATGCCTCTATTTAGCTGAATGGAGGTATAATCCTTGCTAATGAGCGTCAACCGGGAAAGTTATGCCAGAGAATTCCCGAAAGATAACCATCTGACAGGTAAAATATTTACCCACCGTATTGAGCGTAACGACCTGACGTTAAGAACTTGCATTAAGTGATTGTCCCGAAAAATCTGCTTCCCTAATTTCCAACGGGATGATTCAGCTGCTGCGGAAGTAGAGGCCGGTGGGCACTCCAGGAAATAAGCTCACGGGGGCCATTTAACGCCCAGTGTTATGTGCGTGTGGATTTAATTAAAGGGGCTGGCAATGAATAAGATGACTTATGCTAAGCACGCTATTCTATAGCGTCGGGGCCGGTAGCGTTTTCCTATTAGGGGCGATTAACATTGAATTGTATACAACATTGTTGACCTTACTTGTGTGGTGGAAACCAACAACACTGGCAAGATGGTTCAGTAGGTAATTTGGCCGACGAAACAATTACGCATCACCGATAGCCGGATTCCAGCCAGGTCATTTAGCCTCAATATAGTGGGATGCCCGCCAGTGGAACCGCATCCGCTACCTTCAGTACCGAGGGCGGATTTTTTGCACTTAGTAAGTAGTGCATGTACTGCTGTACTGCCATGAACATTGCCATCAAACTGCTTAATGAGGGGAAGACACATCTTTTGCTGAATACTGCCTGTAATGAGGTACAGATTGATGCCCTGGGAGATGCAACACTAAATTTCTGGGCCAACTACATTACGATAGCGGTAATGCATCTCCTGGCAGAGCCGATGCAGATGCGACTTTCGTCATCAATTACAATTAAATCGCCCGCTGTTTTTGCAAAAAAACGGGAGAGATTCCCGACTTTTTGCATCGTCTGACCCGTTTTACCCTACAACATTTCGTTCGCCTTGGCGTAATCAATAAGCTCTACAATTGATTTGATCCCTAGCTTGGAAAATATATTGGCCTTATGGGCGCTTATCGTCTTGTTGCTGAGTAATAATTGCTCGGCAATTTTTTTATTTGACATACCCTGTGCCAGGTAACGTAGTACGGTCACTTCACGATTGGATAACAGCATATCATCCGGCGAAGCATTCCGGAGTTTGTGATTATTGATAAGTTTCAGCATTTTCGATGGAAAAAAAGAATAACCAGCCAGCAGCATTTTTACTGCGTCATAGATATCTTCCTGTTTTTTACGCTTACTCACAAAACCATCCGCACCGGCTTGGATAGCACGTTTTGCGTAAAATGTTTCAGATTTAGACGCTAAGAAAAGGATTTTTGTCTCTTCCTGGTTGGTTTTGATTCTTTTTATTAAAGTGAAAACATCAGTGTCGGGTAATTCAATATTGAGAATCACCAGATCAACCAGATTGCCTCTCATATAGTCGATGACATCCCTGCCATTATCTGTTTTCAACACAACATTGATGTTGTGGTTTTCTTGCAACAGGATTTCTATCGACATTCTGACAATTGGGTGTTCATCCATAATAATAACTGATGCCGGTTTCATTTTTTTTCTCGATTGTTTGATAAAACATTGCTTTGCGCAATGCAAGTAATAAACAGTGAGCTGTGGTTACCGACCTTGTTGCGGAAACCTCCATGTTTAAATGACTACTTCAATTTTTAAGATATCTCATAAAGATTTGAATATGAATTCTATGAGAGTCTTGAGAAATTAGTGTCATAAAAGGATTATACAGTTGATATCCGGTAGGAACAGTCCTGTATAACGACTAAAGAACCATTTAAATATTAAATGCTGTTTTTTTGTTTTAAATTAGTCATTTAAAGGGTTAATATCTTTTTTTTGCATTTTTTGAGTGTTAAGATTTATTCCTTTGATTTTAAATGATATTTAATGCTAAATGTTATAAAATAGTTCACAATCGGGCGTTAAAAGCCGCTAAACGAGGTGTGGTTTCCAGGAATAGTTCTACCTGTCAGCAAGTTGGCTGTTTTTAACTCGTTTTAAATGTGCAAATTCAGTAAGCTCAATAATAACCCTGGTATAAATCGTGTTAATTTATTCAAGGCAGAGTTGCACTCGCAAAGGAAATTTCATAAAGCAGGTGAACAAGCTTATGCCGATTATCCAGCAACAGGCGAGCTAACAGCGCATTAAAGATATATATGATGTGATGGTAAGGTTTATCTAAAAAAGCCGCGATAGATTTTAATGATTCTCCCCGACTGAACGCCAATAAGATCGCCCATTCTTTGGATGAGAAACGCGGAACGTTGTTAACTTGGGGCGTATGATTGTCATTGAGGCTACTCAGTGCCTTCTTTAATACAACTGGTGGTACACGACGTTCAATGACCTGGCACTCAACGGCCAACTGAATAAATCGCACGATCTCGGGTTTCCGCCCGGCAGTGAGCAATGTTATCTGATATTGAGGAATGGCATTTCGCTGTTGCCGGATATCATTCAGCATACGAAGCGTAGGGGTTTCAAGGCTATCGAGATCGATAATCAGACGCGTATTGGAAGACGTTGTCGGATGTTTCATGGCTTCACTCAACGATGGGAAAACCTGAATATGTAAATGAGAAAAAATCAGATCGGTAATCGTATTGCTGAGAAAATTATCACGCGATACCAGGACGGTGTCCGCTTTTTTTTGCTTGTGGCCTCCTGTTAACTGCTGCTGTAGATGCTCAAATTGATCAACAAAAGGAGGGGTAATCTGGCTGGATGAAGGGTCAAAATATTCGGCCGCACCGCGGCGACGTCTAACTCGTCTCATAACTGCACACATAAACTCTCTCATGGTAATGCTGGTTCGGCATACAAGTGTCAGGGTTATTTAGCCATAAAAATCCTTGCTCATGTTTCTCGCCAACCTGGCTGACATTATATAAAGTGTTTTTTTGGTTTAAATGCTAATAAATAACTGACTAAAAGTTATAATGATATGTGACATCAAGAAGATATAAATTGAACTTCTGCAGCTTTAACTTTGAGTTAAAACCACACTAATACTAATGGCTTAGTCTCGTGAAATGCCAATGACCACTGAAATACTCACTGTTTTACACCTGCAGTGAATGTTTTAATGAGTTAAACACACTGACTTACTTGGTTATGAAATAATAAAATTTATTTATAAAAGTTGCTTATCTTTATTTTGTTGCTAATTGTAATGTTATTTTGGGAGAGAGATGTGTTTTATTGTTATAGCTAGTTTGCATAAGAATCCATTAAATATGCATCGGTGAAGAATTCTGGTTTTTTTTTGAGAAAAAATCTGAATGACGCGGATATGCTTAAAAATATTGATGAATAATTATACTGGATTACTGCATATTAACATTTTTTAATGTTTTTATTTATTTAACAAATTGAAAGCTATTGTTACGTTTTTTTGTCTTTAGTTGCAGTTATTTTAATGTATTTCAATTTATTGTCAGCAGCATTAAGCGGTAATGATCCTTAATATTGTTTGTTATAGCAAAACGCCCGCAAGGTTTTCGCCATGCCATGTGTGGTGTTCTGTGCTGAATGAGAGAGGGTGGCCGGTAAGGCGCGTACTTTTGTCAGGAGCGTGGTGGACAATGATTTCACTGCCTGATGCTCAGATAACAAAAACCCCGCCGGAGCGGGGTTCTGTGAATGAGTTGAAGCTGACCGGTAAGCCGGGTTCTGTCGAGGACAATCATTCATCTAGGCCAGCAATCGCTCACTGGCTCAAGCAGCCTACCCGGGTTCAGTACGGGCCGTACCTGGTGAACCCCTATTTGGCCTTGCTCCGGGTGGAGTTTACCGTGCCACGAACTGTTACCAGTCGCGCGGTGCGCTCTTACCGCACCCTTTCACCCTTACCTGATCCTCTCAAAGAGAGGCCATCGGCGGTTTGCTCTCTGTTGCACTGGTCGTAGGCTTGCGCCTCCCAGGCGTTACCTGGCACCCTGCCCTATGGAGCCCGGACTTTCCTCCCCTTTATCTGTCTCCCCCGAAGGAGGACGGCAATAAAGCGGCGATTGTCTGGTCAGCTTCGGCGCGGATAATAGGGTATTCAGTGCGCTTTGTCACCCCTCTTGCTGCTCCAGCGCATATTTATACAGCGCATTTTTTTTCACGCCGTGAATTTCCGCTGCCAGCGCGGCGGCTTTTTTTAACGGCAACTCCGCCTGAAGCATTGCCAGCGTGCGTAATGCTTCAGGTGGGAGAGCGTTTTCTTGCGCTTTAAAGCCCTCAATAATTAATACCATTTCACCTTTACGACGATTTTCGTCCTCTTTTACCCAAGCCAGTAGTTCACCAATCGGCGCTCCCTGAATGGATTCCCAGGTTTTGGTCATTTCACGGGCCAGTACGACATAACGATCGCGGCCGAGAACCGTCTCGATATCCTGCAAACTGTCGAGCAGGCGATGGGTAGATTCGTAAAAAATAAGCGTGCGCGGTTCCTGCTCCAGTGCGCGTAATGCATCACAACGACCTTTACTTTTTGCTGGGAGGAACCCTTCATAGCAGAAGCGATCCGATGGTAATCCTGCCGCGCTTAGCGCCGTAATTGCAGCACAGGCCCCGGGCAGTGGCACTACGCGAATACCGGCCTCGCGACAGCGTCGCACCAAATGGTAGCCGGGATCGTTAATTAAGGGCGTGCCAGCATCAGAAACTAGCGCTATGCTTTGACCTTCCTGCAGCCTGGTTAACAACTGCTCGGCTTTCTGTTGTTCGTTATGATCGTGGAGTGCGAACAGGCGCGCATTGATGGCGAAATGTTGTAGCAACAGTCCGGTATGACGTGTATCTTCCGCAGCGATCAGATCAACGCTCGTAAGCACCGTTAATGCACGTTGGGTGATGTCACCCAGATTACCAATCGGTGTCGGGACGATGTAGAGCGTGCTGGCAGAAATATCTGTCCGATCGAGTTGTTTCATTGTTTCATCCGAATTGCCGATTTAATATTGAGCATCTTGAAAAAAACATCACTGGATACAGTATGCTTCCTTCAAAAGTCGTTCGTAATAAAGCAGGACGCTTCGTGCCTGTTCTCCTGGCCGCGCTAATCTTAGCAGCTTGTACCGGTCAGGCCCCCCAAACGCCGCAGGTAAATATTCAGGGACCTGCCACAGGCACATCCGACTACTATTTGCAGCAGGTGCAACAAAGCTCAAATGATAGCAAGGCTGACTGGCAATTACTTGCCATACGTGCCTTGCTGAATGAAGGGAAAATCCCACAGGCTAATCAGCAACTAGGTCAGTTATCACAAAATCTGAGTGATACCCAGCGACAAGAACTACAACTATTGACCGCGCAGCTGCAACTTGCCGGTAATGATACAGGCAGCGCACAAGGCACGCTTGATAATCTGGACCTCTCTTCGTTGTCGAAAGATCAGCAGGCGCGCTACTACAGTTTGCTCATTGTTGCCAGTCAGGGGCGTCCATCGCTGGAAGTTCTGCGTGCTTATATTGCACAGGAACCACTGCTCAAAGGTGAAGAACATCAGAAAAATATTGATGCGACATGGCAGTCACTGGCGCAGATGACGCAGGAGCAGGCGAATAATCTGGTGATCAATGCCGATGAAAATACGCTGCAAGGCTGGTTGGACCTTTTCGGGGTCTATATGGCGAACCGTAACGATCCAGACATGTTAAAGGCGGGGATTGCCGACTGGCAAAAACGCTACCCGCAGAATCCGGCGGCGAAGAATTTGCCTCGGACGCTTGGCCAGATTCAGAATCTTCAGCCAGGTGCTGCAGGAAAAATTGCCCTGTTTCTGCCGCTAAATGGTCAGGCGCAGGTTTTTGCAAATGCAATTCAAAAAGGCTTTAACGACGCTAAAAATGGGGTGCTTAATGCAGCGCCTCAGCCAACGGCTGCACAAGCGACGTCAGCGTCGCAGAGTACACCACCGGACGGCAACGCCGGAAATGATCCTAACGTGGTGGTCAGCCCTGCAGCAGCCGATATCGGCAATCAGCAAAATGTCGATACGCCGACCGAGCGGACTGAGCCCGGCGTCAGCGAAATCGCTACCGCACCGGCCAGCAATCTAGATGTCAAAGTTTATGATACCAGCGCACAGCCATTACCCCAGCTATTGGCCCAGGCGCAACAAGAGGGGGCCACGCTGGTCGTGGGACCATTGCTGAAAAACGATGTTGAGCAACTGGCCGCAAGCCAGACACCTCTCAACGTGCTGGCGCTGAATGAGCCAGGAAATATCCAGAACCATCCGAATTTCTGCTATTTTGCACTTTCGCCTGAAGACGAAGCACGTGATGCTGCGCATCATATCTGGGAGCAGGGTAAGCGAGTTCCACTATTGCTGGTGCCGCGCAGTTCATTAGGCGATCGTGTTAGCACAGCCTTTGCACAAGAGTGGCAGAAGCTTGGAGGCAGTATGGTTCAGCAACAGAAATTTGGTTCAACTGCCGAACTCAAGCAGGGAATTAACAGTGGAGCGGGTATCAGCCTGAACGGCACGCCCGTTAATGTTCAATCTGCGCAGTCTCAGGATGTCAGCATTGCTGGTCTGACGATCCCGGCTCCGCAAAGCAGTGAACCAGCTCCGGCATCCAGTGGTAGCGTCGATGCGACCTATATTGTGGCGACCCAGGACGAACTGCAACTGATCAAACCGATGATCGCCATGCGTGTCAGCAGTCGCAGTAACGTCTCGTTATACGCCAGTTCTCGCAGTTTCCAGGCGGGCGCAGGTCCGGATTATCGTCTGGAGATGGAAGGATTACAGTTTAGCGATATTCCTCTGCTTACCGGTGCGAATCCGTCACTGATGCAGCAGGCAGCGCGTAGCTTCAATAATGATTACTCGCTGGTGCGTCTGTATGCGATGGGCATTGATGCCTGGACGTTGGCGAATCACTTTAGCGAAATGCGCCAACTACCCGGTTTCCAGATGAATGGCAATACCGGTAATTTGAGCGCGACTCAGGACTGTGTTATCAACAGGAAGTTGACATGGAGCCAGTATCGTCAGGGACAAATCGTTTCGGCGCGTTAAGCACGGTGCAGAAAGGGGCGGACTATGAATTAATCGCTCGCCGTTATCTGCAGCAGGCCGGATTGATTTTTGAAGCCGCTAATGTGCGCTTTCGTGGCGGCGAACTTGATCTCATTATGCGTGATAAGCGGCGATGGGTATTTGTTGAGGTTCGCTACCGCCGTCATGCACATTTTGGGGGGGCTGCCGCCAGTGTGACGCCACAAAAGCAGCAACGGTTGCTGCGTGCGGCGGCGCTCTGGCTGGCAGCGCGCGGGGCCAGTTTTGATACGGTCGACTGCCGTTTTGACGTAGTCGCCATCACCGGGGATCAGCTTGAGTGGTTGCCCGATGCGTTTAATGCAGATGTTTAAAGCCAGGTGATAGCGTGCTGGAAAGAATCAAAGAGTGTTTTACCGAGAGTATTCAAACGCAGATAGCAGCTGCAGAGGCGCTGCCGGACGCGATTTCACGAGCGGCGATGACCATGGTGCAGTCTCTGCTTAATGGCAACAAAATCCTGAGTTGTGGCAACGGAACCTCCGCGGCCAATGCCCAGCATTTTGCGGCCAGTATGATTAACCGTTTTGAAACTGAAAGGCCCAGTCTGCCCGCTGTGGCGCTCAGTGCTGATAATGTGCTGTTAACTGCCATAGGTAATGACCGGTTACACGATGAAATTTATGCTAAGCAGGTACGTGCGTTGGGTCATACCGGGGATGTGTTGCTGGCGATTTCTACGCGCGGTAATAGCCGTGATATTGTCAAAGCCGTTGAGGCGGCAGTAACGCGTGATATGACCATCATTGCGTTGACGGGTTATGACGGCGGTGAGCTCGCCGGTTTGTTGGGGCCGCAGGATGTGGAAATTCGCATTCCCTCACACAGGAGCTCAAGGATACAGGAAATGCACATGTTAACCGTGAATTGCCTGTGTGACTTAATAGATAACACCTTATTTCCCCACCAGGATGATTGAAGGAGCATAAATGAAGGATTTATCTTTAGTAGCCGTGATTCTCTGCACGCTGTTGTTGCAGGGGTGTGCAGCAGTGGTTGTAGGCAGTGCGGCCGTAGCCACCAAGAGCGCAACGGATCCGCGTACCGTTGGCACACAGGTTGATGATGGCACCTTAGAGCTGCGCGTCAGTAATGCGCTGGGCAAAGATCAGCAAATTAAAAATGATACCCATATTGTGGCAACGGCCTATCAGGGCAAAGTTTTGCTGACGGGCCAGGCGCCGAACAGCGATATTGCTAATCGTGTGAAGCAAATTGCCATGGGTGTAGATGGCGCAAATGAGGTCTATAACGAAATCCGTCAGGGTAATAAAGTCTCGATAGGTACCGCCTCTTCAGATACCTGGATCACCACTAAGGTCCGCTCCCAACTGCTGGCCAGCGACCAGGTTAAATCATCCAACGTGAAAGTGACAACCGAAGACGGAGAGGTATTTTTGCTCGGCATGGTAACGGATGCTGAAGCGAAAGCGGCGGCAGACACGGCCAGTCGCGTAAGTGGTGTGAAGCACGTCACCACGGCGTTTACTATCCTTAAGTAATCGACAGCCGCGCTACTGTAAAAAGGCGGATCGTTATCCGCCTTTTTTACACCGGTAAATCAATCACCAGCGCGCGGAGTGGCGATTCTGCAGTCAGTCTCACGCTCTCCTCTTCTTTGATAAAAGCGCCGTCACCGCAGATCAGTGCCACGTGTTGTTTCGAGTGGGCTTCAGCACGCAACGCGCCATGAATCGATTGTAGATAGGCGCGTGGACCATGTAGTTTCAGCGCCCAGCTCTCACCTGGCTGGAGTTCAAGATGGTGCAGCCACACCTGCTGACGCAGTTGCAAGCTACCTTCAGCGCCATCGGGTGATGCCAGCAGTGACCAGGGCTGATGCGTGGCCAACTTGACGTGTTGGATCAGCGCGTTCTCACGTTCAGGACAGGCGTCCAACCATAGTTGCATCCGCGTTAGCGGCAGTTCTTTACTGAGATTATGTTCGCTCCAGCTCACACCAGGCTGTGTCGACAGCAATAACGCTTCACCTTCGCAGGCATGGATATGATTACCTTCGCTATCGCGATATTCGGCCTCTCCCCGCAGGATAATATTCAGCACGTCAACCTGCGGATAGATTCGTGGTTGAAAGGACGATGCAGGCGCCAGAACTTCCTGGTTAAGCACCCTCAACGAAGCATAACCAAGCAACGTTGGGTCAAAATAGTGTCCAAATGAAAATGTATAACGAGCTTGCAGCCAACCGTAATCAGCTTTGCCGCAGGCGCCCGCAGCACGAGATGTGATCATCGTTATTTCCTCGGCCCTTGTAGTGGCACCGGATCGCCGGATATTGTCATGTTTCCATGGTAAGTTTGTGGACGGCGGATTGTTAGCCAGTTAATCTGCTGAGTATATTCAAATTTCCTGACAGAGAACCGCTATGGCGAAAGACAGGGCACTAACGCTGGAAGCCTTACGAGTGATGGATGCCATTGATCGACGCGGTAGCTTTGCTGCGGCGGCGGATGAGCTGGGGCGTGTGCCCTCAGCGTTAAGCTATACCATGCAAAAGCTGGAAGAAGAGCTGGATGTCGTGTTATTTGATCGTTCGGGCCATCGTACCAAGTTCACTAACGTTGGTAGGATGCTGCTGGAGCGGGGACGTGTCCTGCTCGAAGCTGCTGATAAGCTAACCACCGATGCTGAAGCGCTGGCTCGCGGTTGGGAAACGCATTTGACCATTGTGATAGAAGCACTGGTGCCGGGCTCGTTGCTGTTTCCGTTGGTCGACAAATTGGCGGAAAAAGCGAATACCCAGATTGCCCTGATGACCGAAGTGTTGGCAGGTTCTTGGGAGCGTTTAGAGCAGGGAAGGGCAGATATCGTTATCGCCCCTGATCTTCACTTTCGTGCCTCATCTGAAATTAATACGCGTAAGCTTTACAGCTTGATGAGCGTCTATGTTGCCAGTCACGATCATCCAATCCACCTTGAACCAGAACCGTTATCTGAAACTACACGAGTAAAATATCGGGGTATCGCCGTTGCTGATACCGCGCGTGAGCGTCCTGTGCTCACTGTGCAGCTGCTGGATAAACAACAGCGATTAACGGTTAGTTCGATGGATGATAAACGTCGCGCATT
The DNA here is from genome assembly GCF_022647505.1 of [Pantoea] beijingensis. Classification (NCBI taxonomy): domain Bacteria; kingdom Pseudomonadati; phylum Pseudomonadota; class Gammaproteobacteria; order Enterobacterales; family Erwiniaceae; genus Erwinia; species [Pantoea] beijingensis. Next base: position 3,485,419 of record NZ_CP071409.1, on the reverse strand, counting down.
ACTGGCTGGTTTGGGCGTAGCCAGCATGCCTTATCCACTCGTAGAACAAGACATTGCGGAAGGCCGGTTGCGTGTAGTGAGCCCGGAATACACGCGTGAAATCAATATCATTATGGCCTGGAGGCGTGACAGTATGGGAGAAGCAAAAGCCTGGTGTCTGCGGGAAATACCGCGTTTATTAGCGAAGCAAAAATAATTCCCGGGAGCGAAGCGCTATTCGCCCGCGGGGTAAAATTATCGTGTTAGGTTTAGAGACGATCGCGCCCGTGCGGTTCATTCCAGTTGAAGGCCGGACCAAGCGAAATCACCCCGCTGGGATTGATGGTTTTGTGGCTTCGATAATAGTGATGGCGGATGTGTTCGAGATTGACCGTTTCAGCGATGCCCGGTATCTGATAAATCTCACGCAGAAAACCATGTAAATTCAGAGAGTCGCCGATTCGGTGTTTATCGCATTTAAAATGTGTAACGTAGACGGGATCGAAACGCACCAACGTGGTCCACAAGCGTAAATCGGCTTCAGTTAAGCGATCGCCAGTGAGATAACGCTGCTGCCCCAGGATTTTTTCCAGCCGATCCAGCGCGTTAAACAGAACGCTAACCGCTTCGTCATAGGCTTCCTGTGAGGTGGCAAAGCCGCTTTTATAAACCCCGTTATTGACGCAATCGTAGACCCAGTGATTGATCTCATCAATCTGTTCGCGCAGCTCAGCAGGATAGTAATCCCCGGCCCGAGCGCCCACCGCGTCAAAGGCAGAATTAAACATGCGCATGATATCGGCGGATTCATTACTGACGATGGTATTTTGCTGTTTATCCCACAGTACCGGCACCGTCACTCGACCAGAATAGCTTTTATCAGCATGCAGATAGAGCTGATACAGGAACTCATTCTGGTACAAGCTATCGCCAGTGGTGCCGGGAAAGTCGTCTTCAAACGTCCAGCCATGTTCTAACATCAATGGGTGTACAACGGAAACGGGAACGATATTTTCAAGCCCTTTGAGCTTACGCATCAGTAACGTGCGGTGTGCCCAGGGGCACGCCAGCGAGACGTATAAATGGTAACGGTCACGTTCGGCACGAAAGCCGCTGTTACCCTCAGGGCCAGCGTCGCCCTCTGGTGTGATCCAATGGCGGAACTTCGATTCTGAACGCTTGAAGTGCCCTCCGTTCGCGGCCGTATCGTACCATTTATCGTGCCAGACTCCGTCGATCAGTTGTCCCATAACGCCTCCAAAATGATGCGGGCGGGGATGCGGTTATCCTCGCCCTTTAATCATTTAGTATATACCCCATCACACCGCAGGCTGCTGGTTTGTTAACCTCCACGATTACGCCTGTGGCAGGATATATGTTGCGCAGCTTACCATTTTTTATTCAGAGCGCGGTCAATGCTGAAAGCACCAGGGCCGCTAACGGCCAGCAGCAGGAAGCCGCCCGCAATGCTCAAATTTTTCATAAACATCAGCTGATTCATGCCTTCAGTGAAGTTACTGTGAAAAATCAGTGCAGTGAGCAGTGTGAAGCCAGCGGTAAAGAGTGCAGTCGTGCGTGTCAGGAAGCCAAACAGTACGGCCAGGCCGCCACCAAACTCAAGCAGAATAGTTAGTGGCAGAAAAAAGCCGGGAACACCCATGGATTCCATATACTGTTGTGTTCCTGCATAACCGGTAATTTTCCCCCAGCCAGCAGTAATAAACAGAATGGGCAGCAAAATACGTGCAATCAACAATCCAGTGTCTTCTAATTTTTTCATCATCATCTCCATCTCTCTTTCATCGTGTGCAGAATAAACTAACCGCTTAAGTAACAAGGCTCAAAAGGATCAAAGTGTGTGTAAGCCTCGAGTTGGAGGAGATGATAAACGCGAATTGCAAGGGTTGTAAGTAAGTTAAACTGTCGTTATCTGTCAGTATTTCTGAATATGCACGTAATCCTTCACGTCAGCTCTATTTGGGTTGTGACTGGGTGAAGGTCACATGGCGCGGGGCGCTCGGATTGCCTCCGGGATGCAGCATGAACAGCCAAAAGGAAAGTCGTGCTTGTTTGACGGATAAAAGAGGTGCATCGCCAAGGAACGATGCACTCTCGCGTCATTGGGGGAAGGAAGCTATCGTTGAGGTAGATTTTTTTTGATCAGTCGCCACGTGCTCCAGGCTCCAAAACCACGTTTTGCCCAGCGCAGTAGAAAACTGGGGTTACGCACAGACCAGATGGCCATTGCGCTGCTACCAATAACCAGATAACGCCGCAAACTCAGCAACGTAAGCCAGCCATGATCGTAGCGTGCGGTTGTCGTCAGCCAATCGCGGCGAGCCGCAGTCATGTCCAGCCGCTGTTGTTGAACAATGCCTAACAGTTCGGCTTTACGCTGCTCGCGTTCGCGGCGGCTCATGCGTCATCGCCCTCAAGCAATTGACGGTCTGTCTCCAGCTCTTTGCGTGTTGCTCGTAATAACGTTGACTTCCGTGATTTACCAAGCGTCCACAGGCCGAAAATCAACGCCAGCGCAAAGAGCACGCCAGTGGTGATGGCAATCGCCATTAAACGATACTGTACATCTACCGCCCAGATGATCAACACCATCAGACTCATCAAGCCAAAAGCGGTAAACAGCATCGTCAGACCAACCATCATCAACATCTGAATCAGATTGGCCTTTTCTTCCTCAAGCTCGACCACTGCCAGCCGTACGCGAGTTTCAACCATACCAACGAGTGTGGTAATGATGCGTTGCCCGGTATTAATGACCCCTTTGCCGGGGCCGTGGCTCTGCTGAGTATTCGCCATAATTAACGACGCGTCAGCAGGATGCCTAACACCACGCCAACGGCGGCTCCGATACCTACACCGTGCCATGGATTCTGACGAACGTAATCATCCGCCCGATCGGCTGCTTCACGGGTACCCTGGGCAATGCGTTCACCAGACTCGCCTAGACGGTGACGCGACTCATCCAGCGCGGCACGCGCTTTGCTGCGTAGCTTATCCAGCTCTGATTTAGACTTATCCGTTGATGTGCTCAGCACCTCTTCCAGCGTATCTGCCAGATTTTTTAATTCAGCGCGCAAATGTTCTGAAGTGGTATCTTTTGACATGAAAATACTCCTTTAAAGTCAGTAAAATGGTATCCAGTAAACGGTTTAATATGGTGCTGCTTCTATTGTTTTCAATTCCTTGCGTGCTTCAGTCAGCTTCTTCTCTCGTTTAGCGATTTTATCGCTGTCACCTTTATCCTGAGCTTCTTTCAAGTCACGTTCCCGTCTCGCCACTTCCTGCTGGTGCTCTTTGATCTTTTCCTGATGTGCGGCGGTCAGCCCTGCATCGGTACAACCCGCGCGAGCCTCCGTGAGCGCGCGCTCCAGACCCGTAACACGGCGTTGATTATTATGCTGTTTAGCAAAATCAATTTCTTGCTGGATACGCTGTTCCTTCTGTGCACAGAGCGGCTCAGCTGCCTGAACAAAACTGGAGAGAGAGAAAAGGCCAAAACAGAGAGTGAAAAGAACTTTCATGTAACTTTACCTTCCTTTGTTGAAAAGCTGCGCAAGTGATTGGACAGCGGCACTAACGTCCTGAATCGGCTATCAGTCAGAAATGAAAAACTGCATGCTTTGTAAGAATAGTCAGAAACCAGCAAAATCTCAAAGATGCAGAAATCTTCTTCTTTATAAGCGAAAGGGATGCCCGTTTGGACGTTAGCCAACCGATTGATGATGGCGTCCGAGGCGCGTAATCCAGTATTTGGATGATGGAGAATCGATTTGCGCAATGACAAAACCATTAGGAAAAATAGTATGCAGAAACTTCTGAGCCGCCAGACTCTCTTCTTCTGAATCAAATTTGATCACAAGCGCATTATCATCATCAGGCGTAATACTCTTGATTTGAATGCCCTGGGCATTAAGGCGCTGGTAAATATAGAAGCCGTCCGGTAAGGCAATGCCCTCATGCGAGGTACGAATTTGTACGGCTGTTTCTGTGCGAAACAGCGTCGGTATCATCGTCAGCGCCAGTAACACCAGCGCGGCAAGAAACAGCCCCGGTAACAAATAGCGGCGTCCTGCTGCAGATTTTAATTGCCCGGTCATTATGAATTCCCTTTCTCACTACCCGAACCGTGTTTTTTGCGCCAAAGAACATACAGTGAGCCTATCAGGCCAAATACCAACAACACCAATGGTAGAAGCATCAGGCAAAGCATCAACTCATCTTCGTACTTACGAAAAATAGGGGTTTTGCCCAGCGCAAAGCCCAGAACCGTCAGAATCACAACCCACAGCAGAGCACTGACCCAATTAAAAAACTGAAAACGCGCATTGCTAAGGCCTGAAAGACCGGCAATCGTAGGCAGCAGGGTACGCACGAAGGCGATAAAGCGGCCAATGAGCAGTGCCGATAACCCATGTCGGTGAAACAGGCTGTGGGCGCGCTGATGATACTGCGCAGGCAGGTGTGATAACCATTTTTGCACCGTATCGGTATTGCCCAGCCATTTACCCTGGATATAACTAACCCAGCAGCCCAGACTTGCCGCTGTCGTCAGAATGAAAATAGTGAGGGGGAAATTCATGGTGCCTTTGGCGATCAAAACACCCACCAGAATCAACAAGCTATCTCCGGGTAAAAAAGCCGCAGGAAGCAGCCCATTTTCCAGAAACAGGATCATAAATAATACGCCGTAAATTGCCCAGACAAGGGTGGGGTCGGCCAGAGTTTCAAAATCTTGTTGCCACAGTGCGTGCAACAACGCTCTCATAATATCCATTAAGTCTATTCCTGAACATCAATGTTAAATACTCTTGCCGAAAACAGGCCAGGGCGAAGAACAGCGCGGTTTTTAATCATTATGAATGGCGCAGCTCAATGCTAGCCTGGGGGAGTTTTCAGAATCCGAGCAGAAAAAAAGCAGGGAATTCTCACCCTGTGGCAAAGGGTAAAAAAAGACAGATAACTGTAACAAAATTCGCCTGTCTGAGACAGGGGAAACTTACGATAACATAGGAGTTTTACCGTTAGGGGGGTCTCGCAGAAAGAGGTTTTACACAGGCTGACACTATTAGCAGTTTATTGACTTTGAAAAGTGCGGCTTTTGTGCGGCCATTTCAGTTTTATACGGCTGCCACGTAGCCTGTTATTAAGGTGCTACCTTGCAGGCAGGCATGTCAAATTATTCCGTAACGGGCGCTTTATTCAGAGAAATTACCGGATTTTCGCTGAACATATAGCGATCAACATTAAAGTCAAAATCTTCGCTCGTGGCGTTGAATAACATCTGTCGGGTGTTCTCCAGATGTTGCCACATAGCCAATTTGCTGGCAGCAGGGTCTTTACGTATCAACGACTTCAATATGGCATCGTGATCGTCGCACCAGCTCATCATTGATCGCTCATCAATATGCTCATGCAGTTTGAGCCAATAAGGGTTAGAGAGGCGGTGTAGCCAAAGTTTTTCCACTATCGTTGCCAGCGCGCTATTCCGCGTAGCATGGGCGATCAGAACATGGAATTTCATATCCCATTCTGAGTCGCGAAAGCGGTCCTCGCGACGCGCATGCGACTGAATATCCATCAATTGTTCAATATCTTCACGCGTAATTTGGGTAGCCGCAAACTCTGCCACATTGCTTTCAATCAGCTGACGTGCCTGCAGTAATTCGAATGGGCCAAACTGTGCAAACTCCAGTTGTTCCGGGGGGACGGTGCGATTTTTTTGCTGAAGGGAAACCACGTGAATACCTGAGCCCTTGCGTACCGCGATGTAACCTTCTACCTCAAGCATAATCATTGCTTCACGAACTACCGTACGACTAACGTTTTTCTCCTCAGCGAGGAGACGCTCAGCAGGCAACTTATCGCCGATAGAATAGTGGCCCGCTTCAAGACGCAACCTCAACTCGGCAGCCAGTTGCTGATAAAGGCGGGGTGGCTCGATCCGTCCCATGATGTTCCTCCATAAATGCATGCGGTAATGATAAGTTGTTATACCACTTGCCGAGGCAGGGAGATAGCTTGCGCTGTCGATTAGAGGGTAACTGTTAATCTTCGTATCCCAGCGCTCTTTATCGGTGCTGTAACCGATGTTAACGCGATAATAGTGTCGAAAAATACGACTATTGTGAGTCACTGCGCAAAATTACCGCAGTGCTCCCCGTAATTGGTATGATAACTTTGGTCATTAAGGCGCACCGTCCTGACTTAAAAGAGAGGAAGCTGGCATGGCCCATTTTATGACTGAAGATTTTTTACTGGAAAGTGAGTTTTCCCGTCGACTATTTCATGATTACGCAGCCGACCAGCCTATCTTTGATTATCACTGTCATTTGCCACCGCAACAAATTGCGGAAAATACGCATTTTAAAAACCTCTACGATATCTGGCTAAAGGGCGACCATTATAAATGGCGAGCGATGCGTGCGAACGGGGTAGCCGAATCGCTCTGCACTGGTGATGCCAGCGATCGTGCAAAGTTTGATGCCTGGGCGCGTACCGTGCCACATACGTTGGGAAACCCTCTTTATCACTGGACACACCTGGAGCTACGTAGGCCGTTTGGTATCACCGGTACGCTCTTGTCAGAAACAACGGCAGAACAAATCTGGAATCAGTGTAACGCGCTGCTGGAGCAGGATGACTTTACCGCTCGCGGTATTATGAAACAGATGAATGTGAAAATGGTGGGAACGACCGACGATCCCATTGATGACCTGCGTCATCATGCCAGGTTGGCGCAGGCTGAGGATTTTCAGACAAAAGTATTGCCAAGCTGGCGGCCTGATAAAGCCTTCAACATCGAATCGGAAGGATTTGCAGAGTATATGCAGCGGTTAGGTAGCGTAGCGGATGTCGCCATTTCCCGCTTTAGCCATCTTTGCAGCGCGCTGACTAAGCGTCTTGATTACTTTGCAGAACACGGATGTAAAATTGCCGACCATGCACTGGACGTCGTGCTGTTTGCCGAAGCGGATGAGCCAACGCTGGATGCGATTCTCGCGCGTCGTTTGCAGGGTGCAAGTCTAACGGAAAATGAAATTGCACAGTTCAAAACTGCCGTTCTGATTTGGCTGGCAGCGGAATATACACATCGTGGCTGGGCGCAGCAGTATCATATCGGTGCATTGAGAAACAATAATCGCCGACAGCTTCGCTTATTGGGCGCTGATGTGGGGTTTGATTCGATCAATGATCGTCCAATAGCCGAGCCGCTTTCGCGTCTGCTGGATGCACAAAACCGTGATAATGCATTGCCAAAAACGATTCTTTACTGCCTTAACCCGCGCGATAACGAAGTCGTTGCCACGATGGCCGGTAATTTTCAGTGCGAAGGGACCCCGGGGAAAATGCAGTTCGGTTCTGCGTGGTGGTTTAACGATCAGCTTGATGGCATGCAGCGACAACTAACTCAACTGGCACAGATTGGTTTACTGAGTCGCTTCGTCGGCATGTTAACCGATAGCCGTAGTTTTCTCTCTTATACTCGCCATGAATACTTTCGGCGTCTGTTATGCCAGATGATAGGGCGTTGGGTGGAAAAAGGAGAAGCCCCTGCGGATATCACGCTATTGGGAAACATGGTGAAAAATATCTGCTTCAACAATGCTCGGGAGTATTTCGCCATTGAACTGTAATCACTGCAGCGGATCAATGCGGATCGTGCGTGACAGTGGGAGAGATCGCTTATGCAACGATTTATCAAACTAGCCGCGGATGACAATGTTGCGGTGGCATTGGTCGACCTGGCGGAAGGTGAGATATTCATCCTGGATAATTTGCAAATTCAGTTGCTACAGGCGGTGACGCGTGGCCATAAATTTGCCCTTCAGCCGATGGTGCGGGGATCAACGATCGTCAAATATGGTCAGCCGATCGCACATGCTACTTGTAGTGTGCGTCCGGGAGAGCGTGTCCATTCACATAATGCTCAGACCAACCTGAACAGAATTGAGGATTATATTTACCGGCCGGCGCAGGTGCTGTTGCCCCCCCATGCTGACGATCGCGAGGTACAGCTGTTTCGTCGTGCCAGCGGTGACGTTGGTATCCGTAATGAATTATGGATCCTGCCGACTGTCGGCTGTGTGAACGGCATCGCCCGTCAAATTCAGCAACGTTTTCTGGAGGAGAGTGATGATGCTGCTGATATTGACGGCGTACATCTCTTCAGCCATCCGTTTGGCTGCTCACAATTGGGACAGGATCATGAGAATACCCGCACGATATTGCAAAGCATGGTGCGACATCCTAATGCGGGGGCGGTACTGGTTATTGGTCTGGGTTGTGAAAATAACCAGGTCGAGGTTTTTCGCGATACTTTAGGCAAAATTGAACAAGATCGTGTGAGCTTTATGGTGTGCCAGCAACAAGATGATGAAGTAGCTGCGGGGCTTGAGCAATTGCGGCAACTTTATCAGGTGATGCGTAAGGATCGCCGGCGGCCAGGAAAACTGAGCGAACTCAACTTTGGCCTGGAGTGCGGTGGTTCTGACGGCCTTTCGGGTATTACCGCCAATCCGTTGCTTGGCCATTTTTCTGATTATACGATCGCTAATGGCGGTACCACCGTCCTGACCGAAGTGCCGGAAATGTTTGGTGCTGAGCATCTGTTGATGGATCGCTGCTGCGATGAAGAGATATTCGGGAAAACCGTCAGCATGATTAATGACTTCAAGCGCTATTTTATTGCTCATCAGCAGCCCATTTATGAAAATCCTTCGCCCGGTAATAAGGCGGGAGGAATTACAACGTTGGAAGAAAAGTCGCTGGGATGTACGCAAAAATCGGGTCGGAGTCAGGTTGTCGACGTGCTTAAGTATGGTGAACGCCTTACGCGGCGTGGTTTGAATTTATTGAGTGCGCCGGGCAATGATGCTGTGGCAACCAGCGCACTGGCTGCTGCTGGCTGTCACATGGTGCTATTCACTACCGGGCGTGGAACACCCTATGGGGGATGTGTTCCTACGGTGAAAATTTCTACTCACCATGAGCTGGCCGTGAAAAAGCCACACTGGATTGATTTTGATGCGGGTGAATTAATTGCGGGAAAAGAGATGCCGACCTTGCTTCACGAGTTTGTCGATTTCATTGTTGACGTCGCCAACGGCAGACCTGTGAACAATGAGCGCAATGATTTTCGTGAGCTGGCTATCTTTAAAAGCGGTGTCACCTTGTAACAGGCGGCACAGACCGCCTGTTAGTCATGAGATCAGGCTTTTTCCGCCAGGCGGTTCTCTTCTGCCAGACATACTGCGGCAGTAAACAGAATATCTGTTGAAGAATTCAGTGCAGTTTCTGCCGAGTCCTGCAGTACTCCGATAATAAAGCCGACGGCAACCACCTGCATCGCCACATCGTTTGGAATCCCAAACATATTGCAGGCTACCGGGATCAATAACAGTGAGCCGCCCGCCACGCCAGATGCGCCGCAGGCACACAGCGATGCGACCAGGCTCAGCAAAATCGCCGTCGGCACATCTATGCTGATACCCAGCGTATTTACTGCTGCAAGAGTCAGTACGGTGATGGTAATTGATGCTCCGGCCATACTGATGGTTGCACCCAGTGGGATAGAAACTGAATAGGTATCCTCATCCAGATTCATACGTTTTGCCAACGCCATATTAACCGGAATATTCGCCGCCGAGCTGCGGGTAAAAAATGCGGTAACGCCGCTTTCTCTCAGGCAGGTAAACACCAGTGGATAGGGATTACGTCGGGTTTTCCAGAAGACCAGCATTGGGTTGAAGACTAACGCCATCAGCAGCATGCAACCAATCAGCAGGGTTAGCAGGTGAGCATAACTCCAGAGCACATTAAAGCCGGTTGATGCCAGAATCGATGCCACCAACCCAAAAATACCGATGGGCGCACAGCGGATAACAATACGTACGACCCAAGTTACCGCATTGGAAGCATCGTTGAGTAGATTTTTCGTGGTTTCACTGCTGTGGCGAAAAGCGAGACCTAAACCAATACCCCATACCAGAATGCCGATATAGTTTGCCTCCATCAGCGCGGTAATCGGATTGGCGACCATACTCATCAATAGTCCACGCAGGACCTCGACAATACCTGACGGCGGCGTAATGTCAGTGTTTGTAGCATCAAGCGTTAGCGTTTGAGGCACTAAATGACTGAAAACCACGGCAACAACGGCGGCAAAAAACGTGCTCAGTAAATAGAGGGCGACAATAGGGCGAATATTTGTTTTCTGTCCGTGCCGGTGGTTGGCAATGGACGCAATAACCAGCACCAAAACCAGCAGCGGCGCCACCGCTTTCAGTGCACTAACGAACAACGAGCCCAGCAACCCGACGGTAACCGCTGTCTCTTTTGATAGCCAGGCTAACAGCACGCCGGCAACTAAACCAATCATGATTTGTGTTACCAGGCTGCCACCCAGAAGTCGGCCGATCAACCCTGAAGGCTTCTTTTCCATAGTCATTATTCAGAACCAATAATAGTTATAAGTGGCGCGCATCCTGCGTCAGAACCCGCAGCTGTGGATGGCGTGTTTGCAGATGAAGTATAAGGAAATGTGTTGTCAGGAAAAGAGATAATTCTGGCAATTTAACCGTGATCAACTTTTCTAACGGTTCGATAACGTTTGTGTGACAGTTATTCAAGTAGGGCAACGGCCGATTTGGTCAATATAAAAAGCCGCATCGTGTACATGAAGGTTGATAGCTGCGCTATCTGAATGTCTGAAATATCCGGACCGCTCCTTGAGAGGAGCGGTCCGGAACAGATTAGCGTGAGGATGCCGTACGATCGTTCCTGTGATTTACCCATGCGTTAATAAGCAGGGTCAGTCCCAGAATACTGCCGATCACGCCCAGTGAAACCGACACGGGAATATGCCAGAAATCAACAATCAGCATTTTCACGCCGATAAATACCAGCACGATGGAAAGTCCGTATTTCAGCATGGTGAAACGTTCGGCTACGTTAGCCAGCAGAAAATACATAGCACGCAGGCCAAGAATAGCGAATAGGTTTGAGGTTAAAACGATGAAAGGGTCGGTGGTGACGGCAAAAATAGCCGGGATGCTGTCAACCGCGAAAATGACATCGCTCAGTTCAACCATGATGAGCACTAATAACAAAGGCGTCGCGAACAGAATGCCGTTTTGCCGTGTGAAGAATTTTTCACCGTCCATGTTTTCGGTCATCCGCAGATGGCTGCGTAACCAGCGAACTATGGGTTTATCGCCGATCGTACCCTCTTCATTTTCTTTCGCCAGCGCCATTTTGATACCGGTGAAAAGCAGAAATGCACCGAACAGATAGAGGATCCAGCTAAATTGGGTCACCAGCCAGCTACCGGCAAAAATCATCACCGTGCGCAGAACGATCGCACCTAATACGCCATAGATTAATACGCGGCGCTGCAGGTTGGGGGGAACAGAAAAATAGCTGAACAGCATAAGCCAGACGAAAACATTGTCTACGGCCAGCGCTTTTTCAAGCACGTAGCCGGTCAGGAAAGCCATGGTTTGCGAGTTGGCGACTTCGCGTCCAAGGCTATCATCGAGATACCACCAAAATGCGGCACTAAACAGCAGTGAGAGAGAAACCCAAACCAGCGACCAAATGGCGGCCTGCCTGAGTGACATGGTATGCGAACCACGACGGCCCTGCAGAAAAAGATCGATCGCCAGCATAATTGCGACGACGACGGCAAAACTGCCCCAGAGTAACGGTGTGCCTACAGTATTCATAACCTGTCCTGATAACAATAAAGCGGCTGATATCAGAAGACGGCTGCTTTATGTTGCATGCAAGCAAACCTCGCCTTCCGGCAAGGTCTCACTTACAACGCAGAATATATACCCGTCATATTTCACGACGCCCGGAAACACCCGTTGTGGATGTTGCTTTACTGGCGGGGTGAGCTTTCGCCTGCCCTGCAGGGCAACGTTAATATTGCCCTACAACTCGAATTATTTTGGGTACAGGATAGATTGTGCACCTGATTCCGTGTTGCCCAGTAACCGGGCGAACATCAATCTGACAGGCTATGCGTTCCACAGCCGTTAGCGTTTATTCTTAACCTCAGCAGTGTCAGTACGCTGTGGGTATGCCGAATTGGCCGCTTCTGGCAACGTGTTATCAGACCTGCCGAGTGTTCGATTGATGAATGCCGTAATGACGATTAACTGGCTAACAAGTTACTCCCCTTTGCTGAAAGCACGATACGTTCAGCAAAGAGGAGAATCAATGGCAGGTTGAAATATTTAGCAATATTTACACAGTCGTATCATTACTTACGCATCGGACGGAAAAATAACACCGGTTTGGCGGCGAATTTCCGTTAGCAGTTTTGCCGTGATACGCGACGTGGCCAGACCGTGATGGTTTACTTCATTGTTTTCTACCAGGCTGGCAAAATGTTGTGCTTCATACAGCATGGTGTTGATATGCTGCGGCTGGCTGAGATCCTGTGCTTTGCTACCGCGAGAGGTCAATATCAGCCGCTGACATTCGGCGATCTTTTCAATCATCAGCGAGCCTGCTTCACCTTGGATCTCACTGGGGATCAACGAATCACTGACCTTGGAGTGCAAAAGTGTGACGTCAAAGTCGCCATAGTGCATGATCACCGAACCATGCGCGTCCACGCCGCTCGCGAGCAGAGACGCCTGTGCCTGGAGGGCCGAAGGTTCACCCCATAGTGATACCGCTGCCGCAAGGCAGTAATAGCCGATATCCATGATGGAACCATTGGACCATGCTGGGTTGAAAGTATTAGGATTTTCACCGTCAAGATAACGCTGGTAGCGCGAAGAATACTGACAGTAATTGAAAAACGCTTTGCGCAGCTTGCCCACTTTAGGTAGTGATTGCTGTAGTGTGATGAAGTTGGGCAGGCTGGCGGTTTTAAACGCCTCAAACAGCACCACCTGATTGTCACGCGCACAGCGTATCATCTGTTCCACTTCCGTAAGATGAGATGCCAGAGGCTTCTCACAGATGACATGTTTTTTATGTGACAGGAATAACAGCGCTTGTGAGCAGTGCAGGGCATTTGGGCTGGCGATATAGACAGCATCGATCGCATCCGATTGTGCCATTTGTTCGAGCGACACAAACAGGTGCTCAACAGGATAATCGTTGCTGAAGGTCTGAGCCTGTTGAAGCGAGCGGGAATAGACTGCAGTCAGCTTCATTTTACCGGTTTCATGAGCGGCATCGACAAACTGACGAGTGATCCAGTTTGTGCCAATTACTGCGAAGCGAATCATCGTTTTTCTGGCTCCACGTACCTGAATTGAAAGGGCAGAGTAGCACGCGTGAAACAGAGAGCAATGGGGAAAATGTGCCAACAATTGATCCTGAGATCGGCATTCCAATATGATGATATACCGCGTCTTCTGTTGCAAAGAAGCCTCAATTAAAAGGGTGATGGGTGAGTACGATATCGGTGGGTGGAAAACATGCGTTGAACTGGACCAGTATTCTGGTGGCGATCCCGATAGGGTGCGCGGCTTCACTGGTGACGCTGGGTTTTCGCGGAATTATTACACTGATCAACAACCTGTTTTTTGGCGGCGATCAGGATATCACCCGCGCGATGGCGGCGTATTCATGGTTGTGTTGGCCGTTAATCGTTGGGTTAGGGGGCGTAATCGCCGGTTTTTTTCTCAACTATGCGGCGACCATCGAGCGAGCAAAGACGGTACAGACGGACTATCTGGAGGTGATTAATGCACGGCTGGATAGCGTGCCAACGCGAACCTCGCTGTTTCGGGCGCTATCTTCTATTGCCAGCATTGGGAGTGGCGCATCCATTGGTAAAGAGGGGCCAATGGTGCAGCTTGCCGCGTTGTGTGGCAGCATCATGGGCCGTTATTGCATTAAATTGCGGGCGTTAAAAAACAGCGATGTGGTGGCGATGGCAGCAGCAGCAGGCCTCGCGTCGGTTTATCATGCGCCATTAGCCTCGGCTATCTTCGTCGCAGAAATTGCGTTTGGTATCTCCGCGCTCCAGCGCTTAATTCCCTTGATTATTGCTGCCGCAACGGCGGTAATGACGATGTGGACGCTTGGCTATCGTTCCGCGATCTATCCCTTTGCCGATGCGCAATTTGATCTTAATCCTACCACTATTACGGTGACGATTTTAATCGGACTGGTCGCAGGATTAGCTGGCTGGCTCATGATCTTTATGATCGGTAAAAGTAAACGAGGGTTCGCACGGATCAACAATTTGCCGCTGCGGCTGGGATTAGGGGGTTTTGCCGTAGGCGTTCTGGCAATCGCTTCAACCGATATCCTTGGCAATGGTTATGAAGTCATTATTGCTGTGATGTCGGGAAGTTTGATGCTGAAAGCACTGCTGGTACTGCTGGTATTGAAAATGCTGGCGACCGCTTTGTCCGTGGGATCCAGTGCGGTTGGCGGGTTGTTTACGCCGTCGTTGCTGATTGGTGCGGTGCTTGGCGTCATCATTGCCAGCATGGCCGCGTGGGTAGGCCTCCCTGTGGGGAATGCCCTGTTATTTGCGGCGGTGGGAATGGCGGCCGTGTTGGCGTCGGTGAGTCAGGCACCTCTGATGGCGATGCTAATGGTGCTGGAAATGACGCTAAACAGCAGCCTGCTTTTCCCTATTATGATTGCGTCAGTACTGGCATCAATGACGGTATATCGTTTGCAATCATCCAGCACCTATCCGGTGATTAGTCGCCATTTTAGCCGCTCGGATGCCAAATTCGATTTCGATAATGGAATTATCGCGCAATTTATTGTGGCGGGCGCCGCCCTGCAGCCAGAAGAGTCGGTGGGTAAAGCGCTGGCGGTCAGTTCGCTTAAGCGTGAACGTTTTGTTTATATCGTTAACCCGCACGGCCAGTTTCTTGGTGTGGTTTCAATACATGATATCTCACGTAAGGTACTTAACCACGACATTACCCTTGATTCACCGGTCAGCGTGGTGATGGATGAGGATTTCCCTTATGTGTATGAGAACCAAACCATTCGAGAAGGGTGGGAGGCGTTTGCCCAGGTCACGCTTGAGCGCTTACCGGTCCTCAACAATGCGGTTGAGAAAAAATTTCTCGGGGCCCTCACAAAAACCAGCTTGATTCAGAAGGCGAAAGATTTTATCTGAGCCTAAGCAGCGTTACCCCGAATTGCCTGCTCGGTTAGCCATAACCGGGTATCAAACTCTAACTGATGATACTGCGGCTCCATATGACAGCAGAGCTGATAGAAAGCCTTGTTATGATCTTTCTCTTTGATATGCGCCAGCTCATGCACCACAATCATGCGTAAAAAGGCTTCGGGCGCATTTTTGAAAATAGTGGCGACGCGAATTTCGGCTTTGGCTTTCAGTTTTCCGCCCTGAACGCGTGATACGGCGGTATGCAGACCGAGAGCGTGCTTCATCACCTTTATTTTACTGTCATAAGCTACTTTGTTCAGTGGTGCGGCGTTACGCAGATAACTGTTTTTCAGGTCCAGCGCGTAGGCGTACAGCGCCTTATCGCTGGTGATGCTGTGGCTGTCAGGGTAACGTTTTTGTAATACCTCTCCCAGCCGCTGTTGTTCGATAAGCGTGCGCACCTGTGCCAGCAGCGTTTCAGGATAGCCCTGAAGATAAATTAATGATGACATCATCGTTCCTGTACGCGTTGAATTATTTTGGCTAAGTCCAGCAGACTTTGATATATACTGCGCGCCCGCGATATCCGTCAGGCTTAACGTTGCAGGTTTGTTGGCCGGATATAAGATGCGCAATATTACCATGCCGGAGATCCCATGAGCCAACTCGAATTGAGCAACCGCACGCTGACACTGCATCGTTTTCCGCAAACGGAGGATGAGGGTCCGCTGCAGGCCTGGGACGCTGCCGATGAATATTTGCTGCAGCAACAACTGCCTTCGAACGATAGCGGTCCCACACTCATTTTTAACGATAGCTTTGGTGTATTGGCCTGTGCGCTTAGCGACCGTGCTGTTTACAGCATTGGCGACTCCTGGCTTGCTCATCAGGCAACTCGTAACAATCTCAGCCTGAACGGCCTGGATGAGTCGAGCGTAATCTTCCTCGACAGCCTGGCGGCGTTGCCGAAAGCACCCTCTTGCGTAGTGATCAAGATTCCTAAAACGCTGGCGTTGTTAGAGCACCAATTGCGAGCCATGCGTGAGGTTTTGACACCTGAAACGGTGATCATCGCCGCGGCTAAAGCGAAGGATATTCATACCTCGACACTACAGCTGTTTGAACGCACGCTAGGGGAAACCAAAACATCACTCGCCTGGAAAAAAGCGCGTCTGGTTTACAGCCGCTTCGGCAACCCGCCGCTAAAGGATGCCCCCCTGACGACCGTTTGGCCGCTGGATGGCACGGATTACCACATCCACAATCATCCTAACGTTTTCTCACGTAGCGCGTTGGATATTGGCGCTCGCTTTTTTATGGCACATTTGCCGGGCAACATTGAAGGTGAAATTGTCGATCTTGGCTGTGGCAACGGTGTGATCGGTTTACTGGCGCTGGAGCAGAACCCGCAGGCAGAAGTCCACTTCGTGGATGAGTCCTGGATGGCCGTAGCGTCCAGCCAGCTTAATGTGGAAACTAACCGCCCGGAAGACATGGCACGTAGCCATTTTGCCGTGAACAATTCGTTGAGTGGATTCCCGTCCGATCGCCTGCACGCCGTGCTCTGTAATCCTCCTTTCCATCAGCAAAGTGCGATTACCGATCAGATCGCCTGGCAAATGCTGCGTGATGCACGTCGTTGCCTGCAATATGGCGGAGAGCTGCACCTTGTGGGGAATCGCCATCTTGGTTATTACCAGAAGATGAAAAAACTTTTTGGTAACTGCGTTACCGTGGCCTCAAACCAGAAATTCGTTATTTTACGTTCGGTAAAGCTGCGTTAGGCCTGGCGGCGGCCGCGCTATATTGTCAGTGCCAGCGCCGTTCCCTGTGCTATCGCGCGGCGCGCGTCTAATTCTGCCGCCACGTCCGCACCACCGATGATATGCACGACTTTGCTCATCGCTTCCAGCGGTCGTGCCAGTTCACGGCGAGGTTCCTGACCGGCACAAATCACGACGTTGTCTACCGCAAGTGTGATCGGCTGCCCATCCCGTAGTAGATGTAATCCGTCATCATCGATCCGCAGATACTGCACGCCCCCCCACATTTTCACACCGCGTGCCTGCAGGCTGGTACGATGAATCCAGCCGGTGGTTTTTCCCAACGTTGCACCCGGTTTCCCGGGTTTACGCTGTAACAGCGTGATATCGCGTGGAGTCGAGGCCGCTTTCGCTCTCTGCGGCAATAATCCACCGGCATGCTGCAACGTTTGATCGATCCCCCATTCACGGCAGAATGCAGTGATGTCCAGACTGGGAGAAAGGCCCTCAGCGCTGAGGAATGTTGCGGTATCAAAACCGATGCCGCCCGCACCAATAATCGCCACCCGCTTTCCAACCGGTTTTTTTTGTTGGATAACATCAAGATAGGTGAGCACCATCGGATGAGTGATACCGTCGATCGCCGGCCGTCGCGGTGCAATACCGCTGGCCAGAATGACCTCGTCAAAATCCCTCAGATGCCGGGCATCAACATACTGGCCCAGTTGAACCGTGACGCCGGTTAGCGCCAGCCGTCGACGGAAATAGCGCAATGTCTCGTTGAACTCTTCCTTTCCGGGGATCTGCCGGGCAATGGTGAACTGACCGCCGATATCGTTGGCGGCGTCAAACAGTGTCACCTGGTGGCCGCGAGCGGCAGCATTTACCGCAAATGCCATGCCGGCCGGACCGGCACCGATGACCGCCAGCGTCTTCACTTTTACCGCAGGAACGATGGGCATCAACGTTTCATGGCAGGCGCGAGGATTTACCAGACAGGAGGTGATTTTGCCGACAAAAATTCGATCGAGGCAGGCTTGATTACAGCCGATACAAGTATTGATCTCATCGGCTCGCCCCTGCTGTGCTTTTAGCACAAACTCAGCATCGGCCAGAAAAGGCCGCGCCATCGAAATCATATCGGCGCATCCTTCATCCAAGAGCCTTTGCGCCACGTCGGGGTGGTTAATGCGGTTGGTGGCAATGAGCGGTAGGTTGACATGCTGTTTTAGCTGTCGGGTGACCCAGCCGAAAGCGGCCCGAGGCACTGCGGTTGCTATGGTTGGCACCCGCGCTTCATGCCAGCCGATGCCGGTATTGATCAATGTTGCACCAGCGCCTTCAATTGCCTGTGCCAGCATGATGGTTTGTTCCAGCGTATTGCCCTGTTCCACCAGATCCAGCATTGACAGGCGATAAATAATAATAAATTCAGGGCCAACTGCTTTGCGAATCGCGTAAACAATCTCGACGGCGAAACGCATCCTACGATGAAAATCACCCCCCCATTGGTCGTCACGTCGGTTAGTTCGCGCGGTGAGAAATTGGTTAATCAAATACCCTTCGGAACCCATGATCTCTACACCATCGTAATTCGCCCGCTGTGCAAGGGTGGCACAGCGAGCGAAATCATCGATCAGTTTTAAAATAGCAGCATGGCTCAGCATATGGGGCGTAAACGGATTAATCGGTGCCCGCAGCACCGAGGGAGCAACCAGCGACGGCTGATAGCTATAGCGCCCTGCGTGCAGGATCTGTAGCGCGATTTTTCCACCTGCATTATGTACGGCTTGTGTGACTACCCTATGGTGTTCAAGTTGTTCTGACTGATTAAGTACCGATC
Organism: [Pantoea] beijingensis; assembly: GCF_022647505.1. Taxonomy (NCBI): domain Bacteria; kingdom Pseudomonadati; phylum Pseudomonadota; class Gammaproteobacteria; order Enterobacterales; family Erwiniaceae; genus Erwinia; species [Pantoea] beijingensis. Next base: position 3,466,710 of record NZ_CP071409.1, on the reverse strand, counting down.
CGCCTGCCGTCACGACGCCTTCCGGTGAGGGGGCGATCCCGCCAGTGACAATCAGTGCTACGCCCGCTTTGGCTCGTTCGGCATAAAAGGCCGCCAGTCGCGCGCTACCATCGGGATGCTCCTCAAGACCGGTATGCATGGAGCCCATTAACACGCGGTTCTTTAACTGCGTAAAGCCAAGGTCCAGTGAATCGAAAAGAGAAGGGGATGGCTGCATGGGGATGTCCACCAGGGTAATGTTGCAGAAATATTGTGTGGTCGGATGAGTTGACTGTAGCGCGGAGTTGCACAAAGGGAAAGTGTGAACAAACAAGCTGTGAAGCGAGTCAAAAAATTACGTCAGGTGTTGATATCAAATCGCCTTGCCACCGATTTATGGAAAATCGTGACAACATTGCGTAAGCGCTAGCGGGGTCACGTTATGCGTAACATGCGTTCTGTAACACCCTTTTAAGTGACCTGTTTCACAGTATTGCATTCATTAAATCGGGTTAATGTGCTCCTGAGCGAACAATGTGTGAGGTTTACATGAGCTTGAATACCCAGTCCTGCATGATCAACGGTAAAGAAGACGTTAAAGTCATCACCCAGCAGGTGAATTATCAGGGAGAGGGAACGCTGGTGCGCATTACCCGCGGCGGTATTTGTGGTTCCGATCTGCACTATTACCAACATGGCAAAGTGGGCAGTTTCGATATCAAAATGCCGATGATACTGGGGCATGAGGTTATTGGTCATGTGGTGCAGAGCGACGATCCGGCGTTACTGCCGCAGCAAAAGGTGGCGATTAACCCTGCCAAACCTTGCGGGCAGTGCAAATATTGCCTTAACCATGAAGAAAACCAGTGTGTTGGCATGCGTTTTTTCGGTAGCGCCATGTATTTTCCACACGTTGACGGTGGTTTTACTCAATATAAAATCGTTGATACATCGCAGTGTATTCCGTTTGCGAATGATGCAAATGATTCGGTGATGGTGTTTGCCGAGCCGCTAGCTGTCTGTATCCATGCGGCAAACCAGGCGGGCGATCTCACCGGTAAGAACGTGTTTATTTCTGGCGTAGGGCCGATTGGTTGCCTGATTGCGGCAGCGGTGAAAGCTAAAGGCGCGAATGAGATCATCTGCACTGATGTGAGTGCGCGTTCACTGATGCTGTCAGAAAAAATGGGCGCAACGCATACACTGGACGCTGCCAGCGGGGATTTTAGTTCTTATCTGGCAGGAAAAGGCTACTTTGATGTCTCTTTTGAAGCATCTGGCCACCCCTCTTCGTTACAACGTTGCCTTGACGTCACCCGTGCCAGAGGGACGCTGGTACAGGTTGGTATGGGCGGCACCATTCCCCACTTCCCCATCATGACACTGATTGCGAAAGAGATAAATTTGGTTGGATCTTTTCGCTTTACTGAAGAATTTAACACTGCCGTTGAGTGGTTGAGTCATGGGACAGTGGATCCGCTGCCGTTATTCAGCGCTGAGTACCATTTGGATGATATTGATGCGGCGCTCATTTTCGCCGGAGACAAGCAAAAAGCTGCCAAAGTTCAGTTGATTTTTGATTAAGGAACCGATCATGAACACACTTTTCTCTTTAGAAAACAAACGAGTATTAATCACCGGTTCCGGACGGGGCATCGGTTTTCTGCTGGCGAAAGGTTTGGCTGAGGCGGGGGGCGAAGTGATTCTGAACGCCACAACGCAAGCCGGTGCAGAAAGAGCGGCTGCACAGTTAAGCGCGCGGGGGCACACCGCCCATGCACTGGCGTTTGATGTCACGCAATCTGCCCAGGTGAATGCAGCCATTGAGCAGATAGAAAACCAGATCGGCGCTATTGATGTGCTGGTGAACAACGCTGGTATTCAGCGTCGCCGTCCGTTCCTTGAATTCTCTGAACAAGAGTGGAATGAAGTCATTGCCGTGAATCAAACGGCGGTGTTTCTGGTTTCACAGGCGGTGGCGCGCAGGATGGTGCCACGCCAGCAGGGTAAAATTATCAATATTGGCTCGATGCAGAGCGAACTAGGGCGCGAGACAATTACGCCTTATGCCGCGTCAAAAGGCGCCGTTACCATGTTAACACGTGGAATGTGTGTCGAACTCGCGCGGCACAATATTCAGATCAACGGCATTGCGCCGGGTTATTTCAAAACGGAAATGACACAGGCGCTGGTCGACGATGAAGCCTTTAACGCATGGCTGACTAAGCGCACCCCGGCAGCACGTTGGGGGAACCCAGAAGAGTTGATTGGTGCTGCCGTATTTCTCGCGTCAAAAGCGGCAGATTTTGTAAATGGCCATCTGCTTTTTGTCGATGGAGGGATGCGCGTGGCGGTATAGGCGTTACCCGCCATACTTGAAGCTGCATCTCACACCGATTCTGATAAGGAAACTGATATGCCGATTACAATAATTGCGATAGGCGTGATTTTATTATTGGTCCTGATGATTGTATTTAAGCTCAATGGTTTTATTGCATTGGTGCTGGTGTCCGCACTGGTAGGTATTGCGGAAGGTATGACGCCGCTTGAAGCAGTCGCCTCGATTCAAAAAGGGATTGGCGGAACGCTGGGTGGGCTGGCGATGATCCTGGGGTTTGGTGCCATGCTCGGGCGCCTTGTCTCCGATACCGGCGCGGCGCAACGCGTCGCGACGACCTTGATAGCAGCATTCGGTAAAGAGCGGTTGCAGTGGGCGCTTGTCATAACCGGGCTGATTGTCGGTTTGGCGATGTTTTACGAAGTTGGTTTTGTCCTGCTGTTGCCGCTGGTGTTTACTATTGTTGCCGCAGCACAGATGCCGCTGTTGTACGTGGGGGTGCCGATGGTTGCCGCACTGTCGGTGACTCACTGTTTCTTGCCGCCGCATCCCGGCCCAACGGCGATCGCCACCATATTTGGCGCAAACCTTGGCACCACGCTGCTTTACGGGCTGATTATTACTATTCCCACCGTCATTATCTCCGGCCCGGTTTTCTCACGGTTTCTGAAAAGTTTTGAGCGGGAACCGCCGGAAGGGCTGTTTAATCCAAAAATCTTTGAAGAACACGAAATGCCTGGTTTTTGGGTCAGTATTTTTGCGGCGATCACGCCGGTGATCCTGATGGCTGTTGCTGCGGTATGCGAGTTAACGTTGCCAGAAGCAAACCCGCTGCGTCAGTTCTTTGAATTTGTGGGTAATCCAGCGGTTGCGCTGTTTATCTCGGTCGTGATTGCCGTGCTGACGCTAGGATTGCGTAACGGACGTAAAATGGAAGACGTCATGGATATGTGCGGTGCTTCGATTGCCGCTATTGCAATGATTGTCTTTATTATTGCCGGGGGGGGTGCATTTAAACAGGTGTTGGTAGATAGCGGCGTGGGCGACTATATCGCGAATATGATGAAAGGTTCTTCATTGTCGCCTTTGTTGATGTGCTGGACGGTTGCTGCAATGTTGCGTGTGGCGCTAGGGTCCGCGACCGTAGCGGCGATTACGACCGCCGGCATTGTCACGCCAATTATTGCCGTAACGCATACCGATCCGGCGTTGATGGTACTGGCTGTCGGTGCCGGTAGCGTGATCGCTTCACATGTTAACGATCCGGGTTTCTGGTTGTTTAAAGGCTACTTTAATTTAACCGTGGTTGAAACGCTGAAAACATGGACGGTACTGGAAACGCTGATCTCTATACTGGGTTTAGCCGGGGTGCTGATATTAAACGCGATCATTCATTGACCTATCCGGCGGGATCCTCCCGCCTTGTGCGCCCCTGCGTTCCTGGCGGGACATCATCAACGCAGGCGCGGTATTAATCGCGCCGCCGGATCCAGGAAAAACGCTGCCGGTAGCCCTGTGAAAAATGGGTGTTCCGGCGATAGCTGGAGTTCGCTTCTGCTGTGCAATAGGTACAGACCGGTACCCGGTCGATTTGAGTCGCCGGTACGCCCAGTTGTTGCAGCATCTGTTGGGCCAGAGCAGGTAAATCAAACCATACGCTGTCGCGCGTAGCCTGTGCCTGAGGGCGGATGGCGTCAGGATTGACGGGCTGTTTACGTTGCCACAGCGGCGTGTGATGCAGCAGCGGGTTTCGCTGTATCTCACCCAATACCTCACTTCCCAGCTCATAGCAGCAGGGGCCAATGGCAGGGCCGATGGCAATGTACAGGCTATTTGGTATCGCGCCCTGCTCAATCAGACGGCTGACCGCCGTGAGTAACACTCCGGCAAGCGCGCCTTTTAACCCGGCATGCACGGCAGCAACATGGTGCTGACGCTCGTCTGCAATTAACACGGGCAGACAATCCGCGGTATAGATTGCGACGGGGCGATCGCTCAGAGCTATTACGCCGTCCGCATCCCGTTGCTTTGGCGGAATAGCTTCATGATCCAGAATGATATCAGGGCTATGCCGTTGATGGGCATAGGCGCTTGCGGCGGGGGGATTATGCCCGGCTGGATAAAACGCATGTTCAACCCATCCCAATGAGGTAAGCAGGGGAGAAAAAAGCGTGTGTTCGGGCCAGGTATTTTGCATAGCGTTATCCTTATGTCTATCCGGAAGATGGCGCCACTAATGCGTTAAAACTGAAATATAAGACGGGTTTTGAGGTTATATCATGAGTGGCGGTAAGGGTGTTTGTCCACTATGACTGACTAAGAGCATAAAGGGCATGAAAACATTTCATGCCCTTTATTAAGGGCCTGGTTTACCAGGCCCTTATTGACGTTGTTACCCTTTTTTCAGATCGAAACGGTCAAGGTTCATGACCTTCGTCCATGCTTTCGCAAAGTCATTAACAAACTTCTCTTTTGCATCATCCGACGCATAGACTTCAGCAACGGCACGTAACTCAGGGTTGGACCCGAAGATTAAATCAACGGAACTGGCTGTCCATTTGTGTTGCCCCGACTTGCGCTCAACGCCGTCATATAGCCCGGCAGATTTGGGCGATGCGGACCAGCGGGTTGACATATCCAGCAGATTAACAAAGAAACTGTTGTTAAGCTGTCCTGGCGTAGCCGTCAGGACCCCCTCTTTCGCGCCTCCGGTATTGGCATCCAACACGCGAAGCCCACCAAGCAGTACGGTCATTTCCGGAACGGTCAAATCAAGCTTACCGGACTTATCAATGAGCGCTTCGACAGGCGATACGGTATTTTTATCCTTCGCATAGTAGTTTCTGAAACCATCAGCTACGGGTTCCAGCGCGCCGAAAGATTCTATATCGGTATCACTCTGTGCGGCATCTGTCCGGCCTGGCGTAAAGGGCAGGGTAATTGTATATCCGGCTTTTTTGGCTGCATCTTCGACTGCCGTATTTCCGGCCAGAACAATCAGGTCGGAGAGAGAAACCTTTTTCCCATCAGTACGGTCTTTATTAAAGCCGTTCTGGATATCCGCTAACGACGTCAGAATGCTATCCAGTTTTGCCGGGTCGTTTACTTCCCAATTTTTCTGCGGTAATAAACGAATACGGGCCCCGTTATCGCCGCCTCTGTAATCCGTAACCCGGAATGAAGAGGCTGAAGCCCAGGCCGTTCTGATCAGATCTGAATCAGAGAGACCTGCTTTTAAAATCGTCTCTTTGAGGGTGGTGATATCGGCACTTTCAATGGTTTTATAATCCGCCGCCGGGATAGGATCCTGCCAGATAAAGTTATCTTTCGGAATTTCATTGCCAAGGTAGCGAGCTTTCGGCCCCATATCACGATGCGTTAGTTTGAACCAGGCCCTGGCAAATGCCAGCTCGAACTCTTCTGGATTATCAAGAAAACGCGTGGTGACTTTCTTATATTCAGGGTCAACTTTCAATGCGATATCGGTGGTAAACATCATGAGCGGATGCAGTTCTGAAGGGTCATGTGCATCCGGTACGACATTTTTGGCATTTTTGGGAACCCATTGCCATGCGCCAGCAGGACTCTTATTGAGCACCCAGTCATATTTATATAAGTTGTTCAGATACTGTAGGGTAAAATGCGTTGGAGAACTTGTCCATGCCCCTTCCAGTCCACTTCCGATAGTGTCTTTTCCGTTACCCGTTCCGCACTTATTTTTCCAGCCTAATCCCTGGTCTTCAATTGCCGCGCCGTCAGGTGCCGGACCTACGCATTTTTCAGGGGAAGCTGCACCATGTGCTTTACCAAATGTGTGTCCTCCGGCAATTAATGCGACGGTTTCTTCATCATCCATGGCCATTCTTCCAAAGGCTTCCCGGATATCTTTCGCAGAAGCAAGTGGGTCCGGTTTTCCATTCGGGCCTTCCGGATTAACATAAATAAGTCCCCGCTGGGTGGCCGCTAGCGGTTTCGGGAGATGGCCATTTTTATCACGGTTGCTGGAGAGAATTTTATTCCCCGCGCCCCAGTAAACTAAATCAGACTGCCAGTCGTCTTCGCGTCCACCGGCAAAGCCCAGTGTTTTAAATCCCATGGATTCAAGCGCAACGTTACCGGTCAGCACCATCAGGTCTCCCCATGATATCTGCGCGCCATATTTCATTTTGATCGGCAATAGTAACCTGCGAGCCTTATCAAGGTTAACGTTATCAGGCCAGCTGTTAAGTGGCTCAAATCGTTGTTGTCCGCCAGATGCACCGCCCCGGCCGTCATAGGTTCGATAAGTCCCTGCGCCATGCCATGCCATACGAATAAAGAACGGGCCATAATTACCGTAATCTGCAGGCCACCAATCTTGCGAGGTCGTCAGTACGGCCTGTATATCTTTTTTAACCGCTGCTAAATCCAGCGAGTTGAATTCTTTTGCATAGTTAAAGTCACTGCCATAAGGATTTGATTCTGCACTGTGTAAACGAAGGGGGGAGAGATCCAGTGTATTGGGTTGGTAAAAGTTTGTTGAGGGTGATTTCTCATCGGCCCATGCCGCAGACATTCCATTGGTCATTGCCAGTGTGATTAAGAGCGGGAGTATTTTCTTAAACATGTTATATCCTGTTATTCCTTTCAACTTGTAGGATTGCCATATATAAGGAAAACCACACTTAAAACATAGTTAATTACACCTATCCATGGAATAACTTGCAGCAATCATTGAAGGAAGTGTGCTTTGATTCACGTTTTTTTGTTGTTTTTAATGGTTTTTTATCTTGTGTTTTTTTATTGGTTAAGATATGGGTTTGATAAATAAATTTTACATATTGTCTTTTTACTATTTCATAAAATGAAACAAAAAGAAGAGTAATGCAAAGGCAATAAGATTTATCGCAAATCTTATCTGTATGTCGCCCTGCCTCATGCTTGAAGAGAGCCTGTCGGTTCACCCGGAGTTTCTCACTTATGATCAACAACCTCAGCATAGCAATGTCGTTAATGTGGCTATCAGCAGGCGAAATCTTCTGAACGATTGAACATGTTTGGCGGTGCCGGTTGATGTGACACGTTTGTTTTATATGCAAACTGCTGCCGTTCACAACGTGTCCGCATTATGGCTTCTCTGCCTTTGGATCATCGACAGTTTCCACTTATCGGTGCAATCAATGAGAGAGGCCGGATTTGGTTGGTGGTGAGGTTATGTCATCGCCAAATTTCCGGAGACAACAGGTTCCGCCTGGTAATAACTTATTATTTAATCTGAAACTGGTAATAAAGGCAGATTAATATATTAATATTTCACCATATCATCTCTATTTTATTTTTCTTTTTATCCGAAAAGTGCACCATAAATTCTTCCATATTTTTGTTTCCTTTTATGGGTTCCTGACTGGTTGCTAGCAATCATTACGATAACTACAGTTGGTTTTGTGTATTTCTCCTTATTCTTAATCATTATTACTGATGCCAGCGATCACTGCCTGCAACGTAAATGCGTATTTAATTACGTCATTTTTTATGCTGGCCAGGGATGGTTGTTGGGAATATCTGACATGTCTTTCAGACGAAGTTTTATTTTTATGTAAATGATTTTAAATGGTTTTGTTGGGTTTGCTTTGAAAGGGAGCTGGCGGTGTTATTCATTTTTTTAATGGCAAGTGAAGAATTATTAATTTACTGAAAAAATACAATTAATTTTAAAAAAATTACATTTTTATTTTAAAATAACTTATAGGATTAATCCTGGTTATATAAATTCATCTAAAGTGTTAGAACGTGTCCTCGCGAAGAAGCTTCTACTGTTAGTCTGTACTTTCAATTTTGAATAGAGGCGGTTTATCCGCTGTCCGGATAAAAGCTGTTTATTCCCGAAAAGAGACGAATATTTTGACGACATTAAAATCACTGTTAGCCAGGAACCGTAGTTGGGCATTACAGCGTCGCCAACGTAACCCGCAATATTTTGATAAAGATCTGCATCAACAGAAGCCGCATTCATTATGGATTGGCTGTTCCGACAGCCGGGTCCCGGCAGAAGTGTTAACCGGTGCACATCCGGGGGAGCTGTTTGTGCACCGTAATATTGCCAATATGGTGATCGCAACGGATGATAATTTTATGAGCGTATTGCAGTACGCGCTGGAGTACCTCAACGTTTCACGCATTGTTTTATGTGGTCATTATGGTTGCGGTGGCGTTCGAGCTGCCACTGCGCGGCTGGACAGCCCACTGGTGACTGAAGACTCGCCGCTGGCTCGCCGTATTGCGCAATTAAGGCAATCGTTATCCTCGGGCCTGTCGGTGTTTAATGCCGCAGATGAGGATGAAAATGAACGTCATGACCGGCTGGTTGAAGCCAATGTTTTTGCGCAGTTTGCCGCGCTTATCAGTACGGCACCAGTGGTGAACGCCTGGCGCGAAGGGCGCGTGCTGGAAGTATTTGGTTGTGTCTATGATTTACAGTCGGGACATCTTAAAGCATTAATTCAACAATCGGCGGAGGAACCTGCACCATGAATCTGAAAACATTGCGTCAGGATATTCCTGCCGGTTTGGTCGTGTTCCTTGTGGCGCTACCGTTATGTCTTGGTATCGCCCAAGCCAGTGGATTACCGCCGTTTGTTGGTTTATTGACGGGGGTTATTGGGGGGCTGGTTGTCACCTCGCTTAGCCCGTCACGTTATGCAGTGAGTGGTCCAGCTGCAGGATTGGTAACCATTGTTGTCAGTGCCATTTCTACGCTCGGCTCTTTCTCCGCGTTTCTGTTGGCGCTGATCCTGGCGGGGGCCCTCCAACTGGTGTTTGGCCTGGTCCGTGCCGGACGCTTTATCAATCTGGTTCCCGGCAGTGTGATAAAAGGTATGTTGGCTGCGATAGGTATTTTATTGATTATGCAGCAAATTCCGGTAGCGCTGGGTGCAGCCGGCGAGAGTAAACTTTCAACACTTTTTAACGGGAACTTTGCTTTCTCGTCATCGGCCATCATTGTGGCCGTCGTGGGCGTGTTTATCTTATGGTTCTGGACCACGCCAACCGTTAAGCGCGTTAAAATATTAAACTGGATCCCTGGCCCGTTAATTGCGGTACTGTTTGGCAGCATGGCGACCGGTTTTGGCGATAGTATTTACCCGGAATTTGTTAGCGGTTTGCCACGCATATCATTACCGGAATTTGAAAATATGAGCGAAGTGATGGGGGAACTGGAAAGACCTGACTGGCAGGCCTGGCGTAATCCATCGGTATATGTGGTTGCAATTACACTGGCGCTTGTGGCGAGTCTGGAAACTCTCCTGAGCCAGGAAGCGCTAAAAAAATTGCGGCCACAGTTTCCTGCGCCCTCTCCGGATAAAGAGATGCGTGCGCAAGGCGTGGGCAACATGCTGGCAGGTTTGCTGGGAGGGTTACCCGTGACCGCGGTGATCGTGCGAAGCTCTGTTAACGTCAGCGTGGGAGCACAAAGTAAAGTATCAGTCATGATTCATGGTGTGTTGCTATTAGTCTGCGGCCTTTATTTCAGCGACTTACTTAATGCGATACCGCTGGCGAGCCTGGCAGCGGTGCTACTCTATACCGGTTATAAGCTGGCAACCCCTCGGTTGTTTATCGATCAGATCCGCCTTGGTGCTCAGCAATCGGTTCCTTTCCTGACCACTATTATCGGCATCATTGCTTTTGGCATGCTGGCGGGGATTGGTCTGGGAATTGCCACGCAGATCATCTATAGCATCTATAAAAGCCACCGTAATGCGTTTCAGCTGACACGCTATGACGATCACTACGTATTGCGTTTCCAGCAGAACCTGACGTTTATGCATAATCTGCGGTTACAGCGCTTACTGGGCGAGATCCCGGAAAATAGCGTGGTAATAGTCGACCACGATAACGCTGAATACATTGATCCAGACGTTAACGCATTACTGAAAGACTTCAGTGAAAATGCGATCCAACGCGGTATTACTTTAGATCAATGGCCCGCGGCGGCGAAGTAATCAGGTAGGCTGCGCCATACGAATATGCCGGATATCAAGTGCAGGGATGCACGAATCGGGAACCGGAAGCGGGGCAGCCGATATCTGCGTGCTGTATGGCTCCACCTAAACGCGGGGGAGCCGCTATTTAGTCGTGATACAGTTGGCTGCGCCCTCCATCCATAATGATATCGGCCGCGTTAATAAAGCGAGCTTCGTCGGTGGCCAGGAACAGCGCTGTATAGGCCACTTCTTGCGGCTCTCCGATCCGCTTACAGGGTAAAAGATCCTGCTGGCGCTGGCGTTCCCGTGCGGGATCGGGGCAACTGGCAAGCCAGGCCTCTGCTGACGGTGTCATAATCAGTCCCGGTGAAACACTATTCATGCGTATTCCCTGGCTGGCATACTCAACGCCTAGCGAACGGGTCAGTCCAATAAGGCCATGCTTTGCAACGGGATAAGGGAATGTACCTGGAATAATTTTATGCCCATGCACCGATGCGATATTCACGATGTTACCGTACTGCCGTTTCAGCATGCCGGGTAATACCGCGCGAATGCCGTTAAGCGGCCCCTGTAAGTTCACCGCCAGGCAGCGTTGCCAGTCTGTATCACTCATGGTGAGCGGATCGCGAAACACATTAATGCCCGCGCAATTGATCAGAATATCAGGGATGCCTAACTGCGCTTCAATCTGAGCGACACAGTTATTCATCTGCGTACTGTCGGTAACATCAGCCTGTAATGGCAGGCAGGGTAGGCCGGTTTCGCGCGCCAGCCGAGAGGCTAATGTCTCACACGCCTCTGCATTGAGATCCAGCAGCGCCAGTTTTGCGCCTTGCTGTGCAAACAGTTCCGCAATCGCGCTGCCAATACCGCTGGCTGCGCCGGTCACGATCGCCGTTTTTCCTTCCAGTCGTTGTGACATACTTTTTTCCTGTTTTTTTACGGCTCAATCATTAGCCAGTCAGCAAACTGCCATGTTTTATCGCCTCTATGGATGTTCATCATCGGCCAGTCGCCGGTGCGTGTCAGCCATTGCGGGCCATCTTCCGTCAGCAATGACGTATCTTCACTTTTGACTCCGGACAAGGTGGGGTTCCACGCCATTGCCTGATTTAGCGCCAGCACACCGGGCGTTTCGGGCGTGACAATAAAATCGCGACAGCCATAACCCGCAGGCCCCCCCTGATGGTGTGCTTTCCAGCCCTCGGGGAAACCATGCCGCGCATAACTTGCCTGTATATCGCTGAAAATGTCCTGCCATGGACGAGCGGGACGCGATGCCATCAATATATCTGCGTGGATTTCAGCCACCGAGCGGAGCAACTGGCGGCTGGCATCTGAAGGCGGACCCGCGTGGACCATACGGGTCATGCTGACGTTCAGCCCCTCACGTTCTGCGCCCAGCGTAAGTAACATTTTTTTGCGCATTTGCGTCGTTCCGGGGATGGGGTGTTTGAACGCGCTGATCCGCGTATCGACGGCAATCAGTGTGCAGACGGGACGTATTCCAAGCGGCAGACAGGCGGCATAAATTCTTGCTTCCACCTCACGCTCGGTGAGACCTGGACGTACGCTACGTGCGACCTTTTCGATAACGGCTGCCGTCTGTCTGCCAAGCTGCAGGAAACGATCGCATTCCGCTGGCGTCATGCGGGTACGCAAGTGAACGAAATCAGTTTGTACATCCTGGCTATTTGCCCTGCAAATATCGCTACCAATACGCGATAGCGCAAGCGTTGGCAGTACGTTGTCCAGTGATTGATACCAGGGATAGCTCCGTGGTGTGATGGCGAACGGCAGCGGTTCTTCCGCCAGAATGCGCGGCATCTCATTATCGGGAGCGATAAGCAGGACGTCATGTGTACTGACCAATAAACTCGCGACCCCAGCTTCTGCGCGATCTACCACATAAAAGGTCTTACCCTCGGTTAGCCACGCTATATTATCCCGGCGGGTAATCAATACCGCGTCAAGCTGTTGCTCGCGTAATAGCTGCCGAACCCGCTGCAATTTTTCCGTCATGCCAGCCCTTCCTGTGGTTGTGTCTGATGTAATGAAGGGGCATTACCCATAATCAAATCGGCAGCCCGGTGCGCAACGGCCATGACGGTGGCGTTAGTATTACCGCTGATGATATTAGGCATCATGGACGCATCAACCACACGCAGATTTTGCACGCCGCGTACCCGCAGATCGGCATGCAAGACGGCCATTGGATCGTCATCATTTCCCATGCGGCAAGTGCCCACCGGATGGTAGCCGGTTTTAACCATACGCTTGCAGTGTGCGGCGATCTCCTCATCAGAAGCGATCGCTGAGCCCGGGAAGATCTCTCCTTCAACCATGTTCTGAATAGGCATCGTGGCGATCACTTTACGTGCAAATTGTAATCCGGCCATGGTGGTTGCCAGATCGTCCGGGTGACCGAAAATTTGCGTATCAATGCGTGGTAACGCGGTGGGATCGGTATTACGTAACGTTACGTAACCGGTCGCCTTAGGACGTAGCAGCAGTGAATTAATCGTTACGCCATGGCCCGGATCGGCGCCCATCACATCGCGATCCAGATAGACGGTAGGTACACAAAACATTTGAATAGTTGGCGTGGCGTTAAAATCAAGCGGGTTAAAGAAAGCACAGGTTTCCACGCCTGTCGTGGTGACCGGCCCGCTTTTGAACAGCAGATACTGCAAACCGGCTTTTACCATTGGCCAGCCTTTATCCTGGCCGTAATAGCCGAATGCACCATTGGTGCTGGCAACGACAGGGACTTCGTAATGATCCTGGAGGTTTTTGCCCACACCCGGCAGCACATGCCGCCGCGGAATACCGTGAGCGGCAAGCTCATCTTCCGGGCCAATCCCCGAAAGCATCAGTATTTTTGGTGTTTGGTAAGCGCCTGCGGCCAGGATAATTTCGCGGTCGGCACGGGCCTGCTTCACTTGACCTTTATGCTGCCAGGCGACACCCACCGCGCGATTGTCTTCAAACAGTAGCTCAGTGACGCTGGCCTCTGTTTCGATAGTGAGATTAGGGTCGTCGCGCAGGGGCGTGATAAAAGCATCGACTACGCTACAGCGCTTACGCGTTTGCCCGTCGATAGTGTGCTGCATAAAACCAACACCGTAGGGATTACCCCTATTAAAATCGGGTGTGTAGGGAATGCCAAGTGCCTGCATGGTTTTGACATAAGCCCGGCTCAGTGGGCTGAAATGCCCCAGGTGTGAAACCTTCATCGGACCGTCGACGCCGTGGAAAGGGGTGCCGAGATGATCATTGTCTTCGATCGCCATAAAATGGGGGAGCAGCGCCGACCAGGACCAGTCAATATTGCTACCGCTGATGGCTCGGTTCCAGTCTGCGTAGTCTTGTTCATGGCCGCGCATGTAAACCATTGCATTTACCGTTGAACCGCCGCCCAAAACTTTCGCCTGCGGCACAATCACGCCGCGTCCGTTCAACTGTGGCTGAGGTTCGGTCTGATGCATAGTCAGATAAGCATCGCTGGCAAGGTATTTCATGTAACCTGCCGGCATTTTAAGTACCGGATTATAATGTCCGCTGCCTGCTTCCAGCAGTAACACGCGCGCATTCTGCTCTCGTACCAGCCTTGAGGCGACAATACAGCCGGAACTGCCACCACCGACAATGATGTAATCGTAGTTTTTCATCGTACTCCTTTATTCGGATACCACTGAGTCCAGTATGCGCAGACGCGCGGCTGCCGGGTTATTTTGTTCGCCAGGATCCAGCGGACTGAGCAGGAAAAACCAGGAGAGCAGCGCGCTGACGATATACAGTGAGGCGTAGACCCAGATGACCCCTTCAGTACCCAACAGTGCATTGAGAATGCCGTACAACGCCGGACCAAAAAAGGTCGAAAGCCCTGCGGCAAAACAGTAAATCGCCATTGAGTTACCCTTGTCTTTTTTATCGCATAACGAGGAGAACAGTGCGGCTGCGGGAACATAACCGCAGAGCGTAATACCGTACAGGCAGGCGAAGATCACACTGAGAATAAAATTGCCGTGGCTCCATTGTGGAACAAAATACATCAGCAGCATGGAGAGGGCTGAACCGATACCGCCGATAAAAGTGAGTACACGCCGCCAGCCAATTTTATCGCTCAGTTTGCCGATAACCGGATTAAAGCTCATGCCGACCAGTCCCATGATGGTGATCAGCGTTAAATATTCGGTTTGGGAGAAGCCGATAGAGGTAAAGAAACCCGGCAGGAAAATAAAGAAGCCAAAATAAGGTGTGGTATTGATAATGCGTACTACCGCCGCCGCCGCGATACGAGGACGCCGCCAGAGAATGTCGATACCGCCCATCAAAGTACGTAGCGTACTTTGATCTTGCATAGAGGGATCGAGCAGTGGCTTGCAACCGGTTCGCTCTTTGACGGCAACCAGCATAATGATTGCACCCAATGCAACCAGGCCTAGTGACAGCCAGAAAGTCGCATATTCACCAATCAGTTTGATGGAGAAAATCGCGACAAGGGAACCGAGTGTCGGTAGCCCGCCAGTAAAAGCCAGCCAGAACCAGCCGGTTGCTGAACCGCGCATATCCGCGGGAGCGGCTGCCTGAATCCAGACCAGAAACGCATAAGCAAACATCGGGTAAGCAACACCGCGCAGACCGTAGGTCAATGCGGTGAGCAGGACGCTTTTACCGGGTAACGCGAAACTCAGAAACAGAATTTCAAACACAATCCAGATAGCGGCACCCAGTATCATAACGCGGCGTGGACCGATTAAGGTTGAGAGCGAACCCGCCAGCCAGGAACCGATGGTGACGGTAATCCCATAGAAAGCGATAACCGTTGCGGCGATATCCAGCGTGAAGCCATTTTGGCTCAGATAAGGAGCCAGGTAGTTGGATTCGACGCCGTCGCCAACCATAAAAATCAGAACCGCAATATAGCCCCATGCAAGGCTTGGTGGGATGCCGAGTTTACTTAGCAGTGGATGGTGAGAAGCCGTTGTCATCGCAGGTGTTTCCATTATGTCATTATGGTTATACGGCAAGACATCCGCGTGGCCTCGATGCGTTCAGCCACTGCGCTTTGCCATGGGCAGGCAATGCACTTCCCCATATCAGCGCCCTGGTTAGCGCGTGGGGTGGTGCGATATTGATTTCATATAAAGCAAACGTTCGCCTGGCATCAGCATGTGGAATTTATCGCCGGGATAATGGGCCATGATGTAATCCACGAAATAGCTTGGGTTGTCGCTATTACAACTGAACATGTCGTAATGGCAGGGGAGTAAGAGATCGCAGCCAATGGCGTGATTTAGATCGGCAGCATCGCGGAAATTCATATTAGGTAAAATGCCGCGTATGCCGCGCGCGTAATCACCGCCGTTAATAGGAAGCATGGCGATATCCGGTGCCAGTAATTGCATTTCAGCCATTAATTCCGGTGTGACCAGCGTATCGCCACTGTGCCAAAAGCTGATGTTGCCACTGGTAATGAAATAGCCGAGGTAGCGATCGTGCCCGGCGGCATTTTTCTCATACTCGCTGTGCGCTGCTGCAATAGGCTGAACCTGGAATTCACCCACCCGAAATACATTGCCGGTGATAGCTGGCCTTATATTTTGACGCAGGTGCGGATTATCACGCTGTAGTGTCGTTGCGTCCTGTGATGGGATCCAGAACGGCAGGTGAGGTGCCTGCGCGGCCAGAGGTTCCAGCGTTCCCATATCCATATGGTCATCATGAAAGTGACTGATCAGCACGGCATCACAGACTTTCAACGCTGCCGGCGATAACACCGGAGGAAAGCGGCGAACGAATTCAGTATCCGGATGATTTTTCTCAATGGCATCGCTTAAGTAGGGATCGATCGCCAGCAGATTGCCCGCTTCATTTTTCACGATCGCACCCGCCTGTCCGAGACTCCAAATTGCCAGTGAATCCTCGGGGACGCGGGTGGTGGACAGTTCGTCAGCTAACTGCAGCGGGGAGCGGAGGAAGAAATGCATCAGTCGGATACCTCGTTGCTGTTTTTTCTCGGCAGGCTGAACTTTAGAGGAAACCTATTGGCCGGGGTGGCGCGCGGGTCACAGAACATAGTTAACAATGTTTAGTAAGCTGTAGCCATCACTTGCAGGGGAGGGCGGACGTGTTCATTCTGCCCGGAGGTCTCAGGAGAAATCGATTTATGCTTAACACCGGACTTAATAATCAGCAGGTACGCCAGCGTAATAAACAGCTATTTATGCGTTTAATGTGGCGGCATAAACGGCTGAGCAAATCCCGGCTTTCGCAACTTACAGGATTATCGATTCCTGCCGCCAGTAAAATCCTGCAGGAACTGGTGGATGAAGGGCGGGTATGGCACTCATGTATCAAACTCAGTAATCGCGGGCAGAATAGCGGGAGCTTCCAGTTGCCTGACGTCGGGGACTGGACGCTATGTATGAACATTACACCGACCCGGATTGAGAGCGTGATTGCAGATGCGAGGCTGGTGGCGCAGGGCGCGTACCAGCATTTTGCCATTGAGGTTGCTGAACCTGAAGCGCTGCTGAACGAAATTGAAAAGATTTGGCAGCAGCAGCGAAAACGTTGGCCGGAACGCACCATCAACCTTGCACTGGCGATACATGGGCAGGTGGATCCGGTGACCGGTGTCTCGCAGCACATGCCGCAAGCGGCATGGAAGAAGCCGATTGAATTAAAATACCTGCTGGAAGAGAAATTGGGGATTCAGGTTCGGGTAGATAATGATTGCGTGATGTTAGCACTGGCGGAGAAGTGGCTGAATAGCAGTCATCAGGCCGATTTCTGTGTGATTAATGTAGACTATGGTATTGGTTCGTCCTTTGTCATTAACGGGCTGATTTATCGGGGCAGTCTCAATGGTAGCGGCCAGATTGGCCATACAATTATTGATCCCAACGGCGCGCATTGTAGCTGTGGGCGTCAGGGATGTCTGGAAACCGTAGCCTCGCTTTCTGCGCTGAAAAGACAGTCACGGTTACATGAACAGAGTGAGCATTCGCTGAGCACGGCTCAGCTATTACGGCACTGGCAAGCTGGTGAGCCGTGGGTTCTGGAATGGGTCGATCGGGCCGCAAAAGCTATTGGTATGAGTTTATATAACTTCCTCAATATTTTGAACATTAATCAAATATGGCTCTATGGTCGCAGCTGTGCGTTTGGAGAGAGCTGGCGTGAAACGCTGGTACATCAGATCGCATTTAATCCCTTTGACCAGAACGACAGCCCGAAAAGCAAAGCAACAAATATCCAGTTTGGCCAGTTGGATCGCGCCAGCCAGATTTTGGGTATTGGTTATCTGTATGTAGAGAGCGAGCAGGGAATATAAGTGGTTGGGGCAAAAGCGAGGCGATATCAGCAACTGTTATTCAGGGATCTGATATGACTCAGATCCCGAGGCTCGATAAGCTACGTAATAAGCAGATTACTGCTCAATAAGCTTCAGTGTTGCCATTACAGGAATATGATCGCTGGTTGTCTGCCATTTAATGCCCATTTCTTCTTTGCCGTCATTGGGAATGGTCAATTTTTCTATTGCCCATTTTTGCCCCTTGCCCGTGAAGATATGATCAAGATCCAATCCCGGATTGCCCGCAGGCCATGTTCTGACATCTTTTCCGGGAACCTCAACCATGTTCCAGTATTTTTTTATCTCCTTAATTACGCGATCTTCCTTAACTGAATTGAAATCTCCCATAAGTATCGTAATACCAGTGGCAAGATTCGGAAATTCTTTATCAAGATCTAAATCATCAAACACAATACTATTGATAAATCGTGCCTGACTCATCCTGATTTCATCTTCCTCATGCCAGTCAAAATGTGTGTTGTAAACATAGAGTGGTGCATCAAATCCGGGAACGTTAATTTTACTGAGCATTAATGCACGCGGCTCATAACTCCCGGACGGGAGTTTGAAAACCACTGTTTTTTCAATCGGAAATTTAGACAAAATAGCATTGCCGTAATTTCCACCTTTTAATTCAGTCGCTTTACCATAGGCATAGTGCATACCGGTGCGATTGGCCAGCTCTTTTGCCTGATCCAACCCATCGCTGCGGAGCGTATTTTGATCAACCTCTTCAAGCGTAATGATATCAGGATCAAGTTTTTTGATTGCAGCGGCCACTTTGTCTAAATCGACTTTATGGTTTCTCAACCCGCCCGCGATATTATAATTCGCAATTTTTATCAGCGGAGATTTATCGCCAGCGTTGTAGATTTTATTGGGTGTGCTTGTATATTGCGTGTCAACAAGATCGGCTGCAAAAGTAACCGAAGACATAACAACAAGGGATACAGCTCCAACTATATATTTTAACTCCATGTTTACTCTCCCATTTAAAAAACAGGTTAGTGTAATTTTTTTGCGATAATATTATTTTGATACGGGTAACACTTTTCGCGATGATATATTTTTTAGCGATAAAATAAGAAAAATGAAAATAGGGCCATATTGCATACCTTGCAGACGAGGCCGTGATGCCTAAAGAAAAAGCGTGGAAGGATACATGAGGATGTCCTGGATGATTTATAAAGCCTGAAAACCGATCCTGTTATCCCTGCGGTCTCAGGCGTATCGATTCAGGTGGGACCGCTTCCATGCCTTGCTTTAACCGCATTGAGATGCCCGAAATCTTACCGTTGCAAGAGGACAACTGGGCGATTCGCAGGCATTTAGTTGCCCTTTCTCTGACGCCATGCATTTATGGCGTTAGACAACCTTGCAAAACCGCCGTTACGTTCTATGATTCGCTGGCAAAAGTACAATCAGAGGGATTCAAATGAGGTTTAACGGCATTTCTAAAGGATTTTTTATTCTGATCCTTTTCATTGTTAGCATCGCGTTTTTGGATGTATTAGGGCCTTATTACTCATCGGTATTATGGGCTACCATCCTGGCCGTGATTTTCCATCCAATGAAAACACGACTCAGAGATTCACTGGGCGATAGAAACGGTCTGGCTTCATTTTTGACCGTTATCGTCATCTGTTTAATTGTCTTTACCCCTTTGGGAATTATCGTCTCTTCGCTGGCGATTGAATTCAACGTCGTTTACACCAAACTGCAGAACAACGATACGCAATTACCCGTCATTCTGGCCGACATAATGCAGCATCTGCCTGGATGGGCACGTCATTTTCTTGCCGAACACAATCTGGATAGCACCACGGAGATACAGCAGAAATTATCCGAAGTGGCGCTGAAAGGTGGGCAATATTTGGCCGGCAGCGTCTTTATGATAGGTAAAAGCACCTTCAGCTTTGTTGTTGGTTTCGGCGTAATGCTTTATCTGCTGTTCTTTCTGCTGAAAGATGGTTCTTATTTGGTGAATCTAACGCTTGAGGCACTACCGCTATCGAAATTTGTTAAGCACCATCTGTTCGTTAAATTTGCCGCAGTTGCCCGCGCGACCGTTAAAGGCACCGTCGTGGTGGCTATCGTACAGGGTGCACTTGGTGGATTGGCTTTTTACTTTACGGGCATTGACGGCAGTCTATTATGGGGCGCACTGATGGCTTTTTTATCCATCATCCCTGCCGTTGGTTCAGCGATTATCTGGGTGCCTGCCGCCATCTATTTTTTCGGTGCAGGTATGTTGTGGAAAGGCCTGTTCCTGGTGGGCTTCTTTGTTATTGTTATCGGGTTGGTTGATAATATTCTTCGTCCGCTGCTGGTGGGAAAAGATACCAAAATGCCGGATTATCTCATTCTGATAACCACCTTGGGTGGAATGGAAATTTACGGGATAAATGGTTTTGTTATTGGCCCGCTTATTGCCGCCCTGTTTATTGCCTGCTGGAACCTGCTTTCCGGTCGTGATAATCAGGATAATAGCGATGAGATTGATGAGGATTTTATCGAAGAAGGTAAAAACCATCCGGACGCCTAATGGCTAAACGTGACTGACCGCTAACGCCTGTGATGGCAGGCGTTAGCGCACTGCCATTTTGTTCACCGCTATCTGGTTTCTTCACCATACCTTCAACGATCAAAAGCGCTTTTCCGCAGAACAGGGGAACGTAGCCCAGATACAATAAAAAGATTATTAATATAAAAATGACGAACGGGGATCATTCATTCATAAATAAGTGATCAGCGGGCAATACATCTCCTGTAACTCATTCCTGTCGGGCTGGCGCTGAGTTGTTTATCGATTCGGCACGGTTGCCAATTCCTGCACCATTTAAAGCTAATCCGCCATACTTCAGTGACATGTGCGTTGGCTCTCTTCTTTCCTCTTGCGCATTTACTCCGATAAACCTCAATGATTTACTGCATCGTTGCCTTCATGCAGCTCGAATTTATCCAGGCGATATACGTTAAAAATAACGCGTGTCAGGTTGGCACATGACATAAAAACCGCATTGGAAATGCCTCAACGCGCTGTTCCATGATGATCTGCAGAGGAATTCGCCTGTTTGTGGCTTGTTTTTTAAACAATAACCTTATAGAAAAAGATGATATGGCGTGGAGTTTTAATGGTCCAAAGGTCAATCCATTGAAAAATAGTCGATAGTTTTATTCAGCACGACCTGGCCGAAGGCAGTTGTAAAAAGACATGTTAAAAAAAATAGCTTTTATATGGGTTTACCTTATGAAGGTGTCAATTTTGACCCTTCCAGGTTAAAGCTACGTGCTTCATCAACTACGTGAATATCATTTCTATCTTTGGGGGTAAAAAGCGCCTGAAAAACCCATCGAAAGCAGGGCGTATTCCTCGCGGTGAAATCGAATGAAACTAAGCGAAGCCGCACTGTCCGGGAACGTTCCCACTCATTTTTGCTGTGTATAAAATGACCATCATAACTTTTGAATAATAAATAATTACCAAAGACAGATATTTAATATTAATGTCCTCTTTCTTATTAAAAATTTATCCCCTGTAAATAAAATGTAATGTGTGATCGCGCTCACCAATCGGAACGTTCCCACTTTACGTAAAAAAAAAGAAATGACTAAGATTACGCCGTCTTTTAAGCCTCCATTGTCGTGAGGGTTGTAATAAAAATATCTTTAATTTTTTATTTTGCTAAATGAGCCAAAATCAGGTGAGTGATAAGTATTTATCCTGAAAAAGCGCTGTTGCCTTTTAATAAAAGGGCCGGCCGGATATGAATAAAAAAATAATCAGAAAACATCATTGGTAGACTATCCCGCAAGCTAATTCTTGCAGGCATTTTTGATACATACAGCATAAGAAAGTTGGATCCTGAAGGATCGCCGATCATCATTTCTTACTTTGCAGGTTCTGATGACACTGAGGAAATGTAAACACAGTGTTTTTAGAACGTATCATTTGCTTATAAAAAACAAACAGAGTCACTCTGTTTGAAAGGGGGCGCCACCATGGATGTTTATGGACAAAGATATGCCATGTTCATTTCTTTTGATGCTGTTGCTGTATCAGGTATTACGGTAGAGGCATTGAAAGTATCGCAGAGTCTTAAAGCAAAGGGGATCAATTCTTACCTCGACCTTGGCTACGATATAAAAGTTGATAAAGGTAATTTTAATAAGCCTTACAATAGCGAACTCGAAATTTATCGCAATGCATTTACATTAACGCGTATTAGCGATATCACTACCATTCCATATTATTCTCCCGAGTTTATCGATAAAGCACATGCGGTGCTCATCAGTGAAAAACTCGCTGTTTCTCCAGCGGAAAAAGAACAGGTTAAGAGCGCTGTTGAAGAGTCCGCACAGGCACTTGCTGAGAGAATTATTCAGCAGTGGCAAAGTCTCCATATTAGTACTGTCATTATCGAAAATGGTACGCTTCCTGAAAACATTATCTACACTAAAGCCCTCTATATTGCGATTGAACGTTACGGAAAGAGTAATAACCTTGGGAACTACGTTATCTGGCGCGATCATGATCTGATGTGGAATAGCGAAAAAAATATCATGAAGTATGGCTTACCTCCGTATAGCCATGCTATCAAACCGGTAAAGTCCAATTATATTAGCTATGTCACCCTTAATCACGACCTTAAAGATAAACTGGAAGAATGGTGCGATCATCAAGTTAATATTCATGTTGTGAAAAACACCTACAGTTTTGACAGGCAGCATGATCTTAATAATATACGCGATTCACTAAATATTCCTCTGCAGGATATCGTTATTGCCAGAACGACGCGCATTATTCCACAAAAGCGGATAGACCGGGATGTGGTCTTAATTCATCACCTTAATCATCTTTTCAGAAAACATAATATTGATAAAACGGTCTGGCTACTTATCGCAGGTGATACCAAAGAACATGCAGACCATGCCACTGAGCTGGAGCAGTTGGCCATACACCTGGATGTCATGCCCTATGTGAAGTTTCTTGGCCCGTTGCACCATAATTTTATGCCGATGAGCAAAGGGAAAATCACCATAGAAGATTTATATCATTCCTGCGATCTGGTCTCGTTTCTGACCTCCTGGGATTATGATAGCTACGGAAATCCAATCGGTGAAGCAATCAGTAGCCAGCGCTGTTACCTCACAACCAGTTATGAATATTATCAGGAGGTCTATGGCCAACACGGTTTTGAGGCACCCGTTATGCCTATTTCAGGAAGTCAAGGCGATCTCCCGGACGATGCATTTATTAATGAAGTTTTTTTACTGCTCACCAATAAATCGCATATGAATCTTATTGCAGAGAAAAATTTTGCCATTGGCAAAGACATTCTTTCGAACAACGTTATGGATATTCTAAATATTAACCCCCCAGGAGTAGATATGCGCGATAACATTTTCGTCTCGGTAGTGCTACCTGTTTATAACGAAAGTGACAGAATTGATGAGGTTTTGACGTCACTGTTTAATCAAAAAACACAGGGGCATCTCATAACACATAATTCTTATGAGGTAATCATCGTCGATAATAATTCCCGTGATGAATCAGTGGATAAAATAAATTTATTTAAAGAAAAAAATCCAACGATGGATATTCACATTATAAATGAAAAAACACAGGGTGTATCCTCCGCCCGTAAATGCGGTATGGATTATGCCGCTCTGCGCTCCCGTGTTCGTGATGCAAGATTGGGAAAAAATAACAAACATTATATTGTTTCGGCCGATGCAGATTGCACCGTTGATCCCTACTGGTTACATACCTTGATAGAGAAAATGATTTCCGATAATGGCGATCTGGGTACTTGTAACTATTACTACAATCATGAAGCTTTTCATCAACGGCCAAACCTTTTCAGAGAAATTCAGAAAACGCTGCGCTGCCGTGACGTTTCCTTCTCATTGTTTGGTGGATTCCCGGATGGCAAAGGTTTTGCTGTTGAGCGCGGTCTGTATGAAAAAATGGGGGGGATCGAAATTTTTTACCAACTGGAGAAAGGACGTTTTGTTGAACATCTATCCGACGACTGGGATTTTGGTATCAAAGTCATTGCCTTCGGTGGTAAGCCTGTTTATGCCAAAGAGTCCTGCGTAGAAATTAATAGTCGCCGAGTAGATACCATTATTGATGATGTGATTAACGGTATTGCCTATGGCAGTGACGGCATCATTATTATGAAAGATGTTCGCCCTGATGTATCGGCACAAAAAAATACGCTAACCGATCTCAATGACGAGCAAGCAAAGCAAGGTTGGGAGTATTCAATAAAGGATTATATTCCTAAAAATATCATTCTTCCTGTACTTCTCAATCCACATATTCTTCTGGAATGTGAGCGAGTGCGGGCATTTTTTTCACCGAGCGTTGCTGAGAGGCTATATCAACGTATCCATACCATTAAAAGAGAAATGAGTATTATCGATTTTAAACCTATCCATAGCTATAAAACGCCGGCCTATCGGCTCTATTTTGAGTTTCGTCACGAAATATTTACCGCGCTGCGTAATGCCGTTGGTGAGGATATAGGTTTCGCACCACCTCTACCGAGTTGCTTTGATAACGTTGCTGAAAAAGATTTTGAACGCTTTGTCTGGTACTTCTGTGAGGATCGTGAGTCAGGCGAAGCCCATAACTACTTTGCTAATGGAGGCGTATTTTAATGAATACTGAAGCTCTTGCATCATTAAAGGATCTCGATCCAGGCTATCCTGTGCCCGCGGTATATGATTTTCTTTCGCAACCGGAGAACCATACATTTTTAGACTACGTCCATAGAGACCCCTTTGGTTGCCACGTTTTTCCGGGTGATATAGATAATTACCCCCTTTCTTCGTTCTTTGCTGATATGGAACACGATATTCAGGAGGCGAAGCAGATCCATTTATGGGCTTATATTCCGACGTGCCGTTATCGCTGCCACTTCTGCCAGTATCCAACGGTGATCCTCAATCCTAAATCTCCCTCCGCTGAGGGCGTGTTCCGCGATTTGGTTGATTACAACATTAAAGAAGCATTGATGTGGTTGGAAAAAGTTCCAAGTCTGTCAACGGCCGAAATTGGTGAATTCAATATCTTCGGTGGAACCCCTTCATTGTTGCCTGAGCCGGAGTTGCGTCGGCTAATGGACTTCTATTACACCCATTTTAATTTTTCAGCTGCGACATTACGCTTCGAAGGCGAGCCCGGTACGCTAAATCGGGAGTATATTGGCATTTTAAAAGAGCTTGGTTTTAGCAAAATTAGTTTTGGTACTCAGTCATTTAACGATGAAATCATTGCAGCCTGTGGCCGTATGCATACCGCCGAAGAATGTGAAGAGACGATCCACAGTGCGCGTGAACAGGGCATTGATTGGGTTAGCGTTGATCTTATCTACGGCATGCTGGGTCAGACCGTCGATGATGTTAAATATGACATGGAGAGAACGCTGGCACTCGATCTTTCACATGTGGTTTGTACCAAACTGCATATGGAAGAGTTTATGAAAACGCGAACCGGAGTTTCCGGCGAACGTGAAAGTTTGTGGCAGAAAAAAGGTCTGATCAATATGAATAACATGACCTTCCCCGGGCTGGGAAAGCAATATCAAATGCGCGAGTTGGTCGAAACATACCTTAAAGAAGGCTATTGCGAACATCCGACTATGTATTTCCACCAGAATCATCTGGAACCAGAAAAATGGAAAGGCCTGATTACCGATCTCGATAAGCAATATCCCGAAGTCGCAATTGGCCTGGGTGGAAGTTCGAAATGTACCCGCTCAGAAGCAATTAATATCACTGGCTATAAGCAATATAAGCAATTTCTTGACGAAGATCGGCTACCTATCGAAGAGAGTCACGGTATATCGCCTGAGCAGCGTGAAGTTAATGCTTTTAAAATGGCTCTCTCTACGTTGATCCCGGTAGATGATACGGTTTTTTCAAAACGTTTTAAAGGGAAGAGTTTTTTTGATAACAGCATTATAAAGAACACGCTGGAAAAATTGACTCAAAAGGAACTCATTGTTATTGAGAAAGATATTGTAACACTGACATCTATTGGTGTGACGCTGGTTGAAGCGATTATTAATACTCAGTTCACCTTAAATAATGATGAACAGGCGTAATATATGAATAATAATCCAGCTACACCCGTATTCAGCCTGTATTACATTGCAATTGATACCGAAGCGGGTGTTACCCCGCAGTCATTTGAAGCATTCGTCAGAAATAAAGGTATTCATATTCCCTGTTACCCGGGCTGGCGCTGGACGCTTTTACGCGGGTTACGTGGAGAGCGCGGCGGACAATATTTGATGATGTTTGAAATTGAAAGCGCTGAGTTCCGGGATCGCTATGTTACCGCAGATGGCAACCAAACCACGTACGCGCATCAATTCTGGCAGCAACACCCTGAGGCTGAAGCATTGCTGTCCGAATGGCGCAGATACGGTACTTTCAGTGAGCTTCCGACGCTATTCACGGACTATCGACTCTTGGCCGAGAACAAAAAAAGTACCGTTCTCCCGGGACCTCGCTACCAGGCGCGTCCCGATCAGCCTGCTGTTGCAAGGGTGATAGGTATTCATAATCTGGCGCTGCGTCCCAATGTTAGCGAGGAACAGTTCGAAACCTTTATTGCGGATAATCATCACCGCATTGAAGATTATCCGGATTGGAAATTTCGGTTGTTAAAAGGAGAGCGTGGAAATCGTCTGGATCAGTATGTGGTATTGATGGAAATCGCCAGCCTTGAGGCTCTGGATGTTTTCTATCCCGAACCAGATATGGCGACGGATGAGGCGGCTAAATTTGCGAGGGCTCATCGTGATACCAAGCAGATGTATGAGGAGTGGAAAAAACTTGCTTCATTTTCTGGCTCACCCCAGATATACACCGACTATATCTCGGTAGCTGAAAGTTTGCGTTAATTTCACGAACCATGTGCCTGATGGAACAGGCACTATTCTGTAGACACTCATCCCCGGTCATGGATCGGGGGGAGAGACGCTAAATAATTTGAGTTGCAGATAAAAGACGGGCCGGGAAACGCTGAGAGCATAGTTGACTGTGCGACTAAATAGCGCGAGAACGTTCCGCCTGCATGCGACTCGACATCTGGCGAGTATAAATAGGCCATTAAGCTAACATGACAATAAACGCAATCAACAGCCAGGCTGTTACACCATTACGCGAACAGCATGCGACCCGTGCCATATTCTTTATCGCCGGATTAGCGATGTCATCATGGGCGCCGCTGATCCCGTTTGCTAAGCTTCGGCTTAATATTAATGATGACTCTTTGGGTTTGCTATTATTTTGCATTGCCGCAGGTTCAATGTTAATTATGCCGTTTACCGGAAGCCTTATTAAAAAAATAGGGTGCCGCCAATTAATTATTATTTCTGCACTGGGGCTGGGTATTGATTTACCTTTATTGATGTTTTTTGACGTGCGCAGCACGATGGCGCTATCGCTGCTACTGTTCGGTGTGTTTAACGGCACGCTGGATGTTGCGATGAACGCGCATGCGATTCTTATCGAACAAGAAAGTGGGCAGGCTAAAATGTCGGGCTTTCACGGTTTTTATAGCATCGGCAGTATTACCGGCGCCGGGAGCGTCAGCCTTTTTCTGTGGCTAGGCGTTTCACCGCTGTTTTCCGTAGCGGCAATCACCGTTTTTCTTATCGTACTTTTGGCCTTCGCTTCTCGCTACATCCTGCCCAAAAACAGGGCCGGGCAGGGCCGTAAAAGTGAAACACGGCGTGTCCTTAATCATCCACCAATCCTGCTTATCGCTGTTTTATGTTTTTTTGTTTTTATTCTCGAAGGCGCGATGCTCGATTGGTCAGCCGTTTTTATGACCTCGGAACGTGGTATGAGCGCTTCACTGGCGGGGCTCGGCTACACCCTTTATTCCGTCACCGTTACTCTTGGCAGACTCGCCGGGGACAGATTAGTCGGCGTCTTCGGCAGAAGATACATGCTGCTGTTGGGTTGCGTTGTCGCCGCAGCCGGTATTGTTCTGCTTGTCACAACGTCCGCAGGTACGCTGCCAGGTTTTATCCTTATTGGCGCGGGCCTTTCGAATATCGTTCCGATTCTCTTCACTGCCGCAGGTAACCAACCCGGCATCCCGGCTGATTTTGCCATTCCTGCTGTCACTCTTTTTGGTTACGCCGGACTGCTGGTCGGCCCCGCGCTTATCGGTTTTATCGCTCATCATATCGGGCTTACGCTGACTTTCAGCGGCACTCTCTTATTGCTTTTATGTGTTGTTTTCGGTTCGCCGTTTATTTCCCACCCGCGTTAACTAAACAGGAGTTTCTATGCATCAATTATCACCGTCAGTCTTTAGTCTTCACTATGTTGGTCTCAACCTGAAAAAAGGTGTTACCGACGACACATTTGAGGCCTTTGTTCAGCAGCAGGGAGTGGAGATTCCTGCTTATCCTGGCTGGCGATGGACCTTGTTAAAAGGTCTGCGTGGTGAGCGACAGAATCAGTATTTAATGATGTATGAAGCAGAGAACGCTGAGTGTTATGCACGCTATGTTGACAGCAACGGGGAGCAGACGGAACTGGCCCAGGCATTCTGGCGTGATCGTCCGGCTGCCGTTGCACTCATCAATAACTGGAAAACGTTTGCCACGTTCGGCGAGCTACCCACGATTTTCTCAACCTGGTCGCTGTTGGCAGAAAACAGCAACAGTTCTCTACCTGAGGGCGCCAATTATCAGCAGCAACCGGGACAGGCAACGGTGAAGCGTGTCGTCGGGCTGCATAATTTGGCGCTCCGCTCAGGTGTTTCACCACAGACTTTCGATAATTTTATTATCAACAACGTTCACCGGATTGATGACTACCCGGGCTGGAAATTCCATATGCTTAAAGGTACGGGAGGGAGCCGTAGTGAGCAATATATGGTGATGCTGGAAATTGAAAGCCTGACGTCGCTTAACGCCTTCCACCCTGAGCTGGATGTTTCAACGGAGAAATCGCTACAGTTTGTCCGGGAGCACCAGGAAAGTGAGCGGATGTATGACGAGTGGCGAGAACTGGCATCTTTCTCGGGCGCGCCACAGCTTTATACCGACTACATCACCGTTGCGGGCAGTCTGTAGGTTTACTTGTCTCGCTCCCCTGACCTTTACGTCACTGCCTTTAACACCAGGAGATGATGCGCGGTGTCATCGGCAGAAAAGCACGCCCGCTATAATTGAAAAGCGTTAAAGGCTGGGGAGCAGTAGGGCTTCCATTATTGCTGTTAGGTCGGCGAATCGGCCGTTCCCTGTGTGGGAAACATGCTAAACCCTAACGTATTGTTAAATGCCTGACAGGGTAATAGTTTTCTGCCGTTGAACTATATCTGCTTATGTGTTCATACTGTAAATCTTAATGCAGGCACATGAGGCCATACGACGCCAGAGAAAATGTCTTAAAAATTTAACAATTGAGCATTTTTTATTAATAATCATAGGGATGGATGAGGTTTTATTTGCTTTTAGTGCCTAAAAAAACCCAGGAACGTATTTTGCGCTGGAACCAATCGATCGCCCTTTACACATATTGCTTAGATAAATTAATGCTTCTTATGTGTAGATAAATTAATGCTTCCCCACGTTGTTGTATAAGGATTAGCACAATGGCACTTAATTTTTCCGTAGCGCTTAAACCCGACAGCATAATTAACCATGCGGAAATAACGCGTCAGCAACAGGAGGCGACATCTACCAGCCACCTGACTCAGCAGTCCTCACGACCCCGTCAAACGGGGGGAGGAACACTGGCTCACGCTGGAATGCCGCGTAATGACATACAGCAGCAAAGCGCTCAGGGGAAGCTGTCGCACGGGGGGGTATTTGGGCGTTTTTTACGTTCCAGGCACGAACCAACAAGAATGGCGTTACTGGGAACGTCTTCGAACTACATTAAACTTGCTGACCTCATCTCCGTTCCCGGAGTGTCGGGCAGTGGCGGAAGGGCAGGACAACCTGAAGCCCAGGCGCGTACGGTTGATAATCCTCCGCAACTACGCGTCAATGTTGCGCTTAATGATAAAGGCCAGGCACACTTTAGCGTGCCTGATGGCAACCCTCCTTTTGACCGACTGCTTAATGTCACGTTAGGCCGTTCCGGGCAAAAATATCAGGGACATGATGTAAGCGATGGTCAGCAGGTACTGCTCGACACGCGCGGACGGCTGGTGTCATTACAGCAGTCGCCACTATATTTGCTCGGTATGGTGAACAGTAAAACCTATGAGCAGCCTATCGAAACCCACAACGGCCGCATGCCGGTTTTGCGCACCACCTCGACCGAGAATCATCAGGTTCGTTTGAGTAACGATAACAAGCAGGCTGATATCTTCTCGCCCGGCGGGCGGGCTATCTCAAAAGCCAGCTTGCCCGATGCCGCCATTCAAAGTGAGCTGACCGGCGTGTATCGCCACCGCACCGCCAGTGGTGAAGAGGCTCTGCGTTTACACGAAAAAAAGATTTATCGCCATGATGCAACAAGTGGAGAGTGGAAAGTACATGATGCCGTCAGCGGGAAAATCGCTAAGCTAAGTCAACAGAACGATGGTCATCTTTATGCCGTTGCGGATGAGAAAAAGCTGTTGGATCTCACCAGCGGGAAATCGTTACAGGTCGCGGGGAAAATTTCACAGGTAGCGATGGATACCGACGGACGAGCGGTGATTCTCTCCACCGACGAAACGACTTTCCAGCAGCAGTTAAGTTTTTATCCGCGGATCGATGCGTCAGAGACTGAGCCACAGCAAATAACAATCAAGCCCGAGGGTTTTGCTCCCGGCATTCTGGGCTTACATAAGGATACGCTCTATACCACGGATAACACCGGTGAACTGTTTCAGGCGCGGTTACCGGCCGAAGGCAGTCAGAGTATAACCTTCGAACCGGCGGCGGCGCTTAAAGCGAACCTGGCGGCGCAGTTCGGCCAGGGTGTGCGGGTGGAGTCTCTATTCACCGATGATCGGCAGCAGATGCACGCCAAATTAAAAGATATGCAGAATCAGCAACATGCTGTCACCCTTAGCGGTAATAATGTGACATCGAGCTGGAGTATTAGCGATAGCATGGTGCTTGACAACCAGAAAGGGTTGCCGCGTATAACGCCTGAAAGTCATCATATTATGGATTTTGGCCCGCTCGGCCAGTTGGCGTTACATGATGGCAAAGTACACTATCTCGACCATGCCACTAACAGTTGGATCGCGTCGAAAGAGTCGGCAAAACAGCTGCGACGTGGGCAGGACGGTCAACCGTGGATCCTTAATGATGGGGAGTTACGCCGCCTGAAAGTCAATCTGGCGAGCGATGAAATTCGTCATGACAGTAGCTTGTTTACGTTAGGCCGGGTTAAGAATAGCGTTAAGGCCGACTTACCGGTAGGTGGTCTGGATAAAAAACAGAAAACCGTGGCGATTGATGCGCTCTCCGAGGGACGATTCGTCGCCCTCAATGAAGACGGCGAAGTACAATATCATCAGGTTAATAAAGAATATCGCCGCGAAAATCGTAGTACTCAGACGCTCAAAGCCGACATGCTTAATAGCGCTATCAAAAGTTTGAATGACGGTGGCAAGGCGGGAAAAATCGTCGATATGGCGCTGGGAACAAATCAGAAAATGTATCTGCTCAGCGAAGAGGGCGGCGTGTTTAGCCTGCCAGCGACCTCCTGGCAAAAAGGCCAGACCACGTCACTGATGCGTGAAAACATCCCCGCTACCGAGCCGAAAGAAGCCGCCACGTCACCCGGAACACCTGAACCTGAGATTATTGAAGTACTACGTGAGGGACCGAAATACACCTCTCTTACCCAACGCGGCCCGAATAATCTCCTGCTCAGTAATGGCGAGGGCGATCTGGCCACGCTGCATGACGGAAAATGGGAAAAAGGCCTGGTAGATTTCGAGGGGCGTCCGGAAAAGCGGGTGGCAGAAGAAGTCTTCCAGCGCCTGGAAACCGCCACTAAGGACAGGCAATTGCCCGGTACACGCATCACCGTGAAACGTGAGGTGAATATCATGGGGTCAACCGGTCAGGATGGCCTCAAAGTGCAGACGCCGTTTAAGTCCCGGATACGTGCCTTTCTGTTTAAGCCGACGCTGGAAACGCCGCGGCCGCTAAAAAACGCCGGTTACCATCTACAACATAGCTATGCGGGACGTGAAGGGTTACAGCCAGTGTATCAAGAGCAAGGAGTGCTGCTCAATCGCCTACGCGACGCCGACCCTGCCCGCCAGGAAAGGATTACCGCCGCGCGAATGCCATTAAGCAATCGTATCGACAGTATGGACTGGACGGGAAATGAGGATCTAAAAAGTGCCTTGTTGCACTTTAGTCAGGATCTTACCGATTCTGCCAGCCATCACGCCAGTCTGCTGGGCCAGCACTACGGTGTGCTGGACAGCCGCGGTCGACCGACGCCTGCCGAGAGTAAAACCAAAAATAGCCACAGTGGCCGCTTCAACCCTGCCAGTAGCCGCGAGGGTGAGCTGACTGAAAGCTTGAACCGCATGATGCATCACTACCCATCCAGTACTGACAATCCGGCCAATACTATTCTGGCACTGATGAAAGAGAGAAACGTGGTGCTCAATCATCAGAAATCGGAGGTGCCGCTCGGTAAGCAGCGCGATACTCATGATGAAGTCGGTTTGGTGAAATCGCAGCTTATTCTGACGTCACTGACGCAGGCCGATATGCACAATTTATTGGGTGAAATGCAGCAGGCGATGGCGAAGAAGGGGCCGGAGAAAGAGGAGGCGATGCAAAGCCTGCGCTCAACGTTCAATGCGCTGCGTGACGTTACCTGGAGTGAGAGTCCAATTAAAAAAGCCACCTCCATGGGTTTTGTTAATCATCGTGGATTAGAAGCTAACTACGATGCGATTAAGTCGATGACTAAGGCATTTTCAAAAGAAGACCACGGCGTGCATGTTACCAGCCGTAACGTCATGAGCGCCAAAGATAAAACTGAGCTGAACAGCCGCATGAAGGAAACGATTTTATCGCTGGAAAGCGGCGAAGAGATCACCTTCAACCGTGCCTATGGCGTGGCGGGTACCGGCACGATCCTCCCTGGCGCGCAAAGTTTTGTTAGCCCGGGTGTGCGGCTGAATGCCGATCGTAGCTATAGCCTGAACTTCTCACGTAGCGAAACCGGGATTAATGTCAGTTTTGGCCGTAACGGCGGAGGTTCAGGAACGGTATTCGGTGCGGCAGGATATAATCTGTTGACCGACTACATCCGGGATCACCGAATCGCACTGGGTAGCGATCGTACGCTTGCTCCCGGCTTCCGTCTGGGGGGCACCGTATCGGCGATGTTACAGCGCCAAATGCAAAACGGCCTCACCTTTAGCCTCAGTGAGGCGGAACTGCCAGCATTCCTGGATGCGCTGACCGAAGGCAATCTCGACCCTCGGGCATTAATGGATAAAGGGATGGACCATAGTGTGAAGAGTGGTAATACGATGCGCATTAGTGTGGACGTCAATGTGGCAGCGGTAGCCAGCGTCGGTCTGCCGATCACTGACAGGCATGAGAAAAACGCGTCGGCCAGTGCACGTTTTGGGGGCGGAGTCTATGCCGGTGCGAACGTGTTGAACGGTAGCCGTGAACGCAACGTTACCCGTCGTGAGGTTAGCCAGCAGCAGGCGCAAAGTGATAACCGCCTGCGTGCCTTTAACCAGTTTAATACTGGCGCTAACGTCGCTATTCCTGTCGGTGTCAGTAAGCAAGTGGGTGAAGACAGTCGCCTGCCACTGTTTGTTGGAGCGGGTACCAGTATTCAAGCCTCGGTGGATAACCGTACTCGGCAGAATATCAACCTACAGTTGAAAGACGCGCAGCCGCTGGCCGATGTGCATATTGACAAGCTGATCAAATCGCTGGGGGATCAATTTACCGATCCGCTGACCAATAAATTAATTGATGAATTGAAAAAAGATGAGGAAAAGCTGCCTGCTGATAAGTTGAAAGCGTTGGTGGAACATTTTAAACCTCAGCTCAGCAAGCCGTTTGCACCCGGCACGACAATGCGTGGTAATGCTCAGCGCGATGCGATATTGCAGCTACGGCAAAGCAATCGCCAGCAAATATTGGCCGAGCGTAAAGGTAAAGAAATTGGCACGGCCGAATATCGCTCTACCTATGGCAACCTCAATAAGCTCGACAGCAACAGTTTCTTCCATAATCTGTTCCATATGGTCAACCCGCGTCCTTCTGACAGTAACGCCGATCGCATCGCTAAAATGATGGATGATGATCCGCGTCTCAAGCAGATCGTGCGCGAGTTACAGCAAAACAGCAGCACCGAAGCGGTGGTGACGCTGGAACTCAGTGAAGCTCAGAAGAATAAGGTAGCTGATGCCTGGCAAGGTGGTGATATTACACCGCAAGAGATTTTTGAAACGCTCAGTAACAGTGACAACTTGCGTATTAAGTCTATCGGTTTCACCCGTTCACAAAGCAAAGGTGATGGGTTTGCCACGCCGGCTTTCTTGCTGGGCGGCTCGAACAGTGCATCCGTTGCCATGAGCGTTAATCTCGGAAAAATCAATTTCGCCTATGGAGAAAACCAACTCGATCCGACAGGGTTTACGTTGGAAGGGAAAATCACCCGTCCAAATGAGGATATATATAAGGCGCTTGCAGCCACGCAAAAACAGGGTTTTGTTACCAAAGGGTAAGGCATGTGAGTCATCAATATGTTGAACAGTAATGAATGACTGGAATGTGAATGACAGGAGAACACGGTGAACGAAAGCGCACACCTGCAGAATTTATTGAGTCACTATGGACGCCGATTAAATACTTCGCTGAGATTGGAAAATGGCACTTGCGCACTGTTCACCGCACAAAAGCAGGAAGCCGCAATTATTGAGTTACCGCCAGCCAGTGACGTGGTGGTGCTGCATTGTCAGGTTATGGCGCTCAGGCATGATGCGTCAGCGTCGTTGTTACGTAGCCTTTTAAC
The DNA here is from genome assembly GCF_022647505.1 of [Pantoea] beijingensis. Lineage (NCBI taxonomy): Bacteria > Pseudomonadati > Pseudomonadota > Gammaproteobacteria > Enterobacterales > Erwiniaceae > Erwinia > [Pantoea] beijingensis. Next base: position 3,432,065 of record NZ_CP071409.1, on the reverse strand, counting down.
CCTGAATTTTGAGATGGATGCCATGCGTGGTTGTTGGCTGGCGCTGGAAGAAGAGAACCTCCGCCTGTGTACTCAGCAGAAGCTCTCTTCTCTCGATAACCACAGTTTTATCATCCTGCTGGATGGATTTATTCAGCAAGCCAACGACGTTCAGTCATTTCTTCGCGAGTACGTCCGCACTCTCCTGTCGTGATGGCATTTGCTCCAGCGTCAGTAAGGCATCCTCGCTGACGTTGTGTAGCAGGCGCTGATAAATCCGGCGTACCTCGCCAGCATAGCGGTCGCGCTGCGGCTGACGTGAAGGCGAAGCTCCCGCATTATACATACCGACCGTATTCCAGGATTTTCCATACTGCCGGAACATACCATGCAACACCCACGCACCGGTATTTACGCAAGTACAGGGGTCACTCAACAGTTTACTGCGCGATATACCAAGGCTTGCAAGATGTGCAAAGTGCGTGCTGTTTACCTGCATCATACAAACGTCTTCGGTGTGATTGTGATTCGCGTTGTTCACCGCCGAAAGGTTCAGCCTGGACTCTTTAATGGCAATCGAAAGCAATAGGACGGGTGGAATTCCAAAAGCTTCCCCTGCGCGATTAAAGCAATTTGCCTGACAGCTTGCGCTGAGGCAGAGAGTTAACGCTAGCCAGTATCGATTCATCGCCGGAGCTCCATAATAACCGCTGAAATTCGAATCCTTTTATGTGGTGCAGAGGGGAGAGGAGTTCCACGCGACATAACTTTTACTAAAAAGCCTGGAACTAACCGGGGAGCAGAACGCACACAAGAGGCGAAGACGTAACGTGATACGTGTTGTCTTCTTTTTCGCAACAGAATCGACCAGGCGAAGAATATGATTGCAGTATGATGCACAAATAAAAACCTTATTACCTACAAGGATAAGTCATGAATATCAATAGCTTAAGTTCAATGCTTAACGATTTTTTATCCCATCACAACGGGGCGGCAGGGGTGTTTGGACATGCCATGCACGATGCAAAACCTGGCCATATACATGGCACAGTACCGGGCACTCAGCCGCAGGGAGGAATGATCCCCAGAGATCCAGGACACCCTACACATGGCACCATACCGGGCAACATGCCGCATGGCGCGTTATGGGATACCCTGCACAAGGCTGCGGGTAAAGAGCATGGGGCGCCTGTTCACTTTTAACGAACGCCGTGGCATGCCGGTTTGCTAATACCGCTGTACTGCTGTACACCGCGGTTCTCCATTGTTGCTGGCTGTGGGAATGAGCGGGTTAATGCATTGACGGTGTAGAGCAACAGACAAATCAATGTATTGTTCACAATGAGGGCTAATCATGAATGTTTCTGGACCTTTAGGCGATATGATGCACGGAATCCATGGTGGAACCCAGGGAACTGCGCCGGGTAATCATAGTGGAAACCAGGGTACGGCTCCGGGTAACCATAGTGGGAACCAGGGTACGGCTCCGGGTAACCATAGTGGGAACCAGGGTACGGCTCCGGGTAACCATAGTGGGAACCAGGGTACTGGCCCGGCTCATGGGCATCGTGCCGTGGGTTTTTAAGTCATATTTTGGACGACAGGCCGGATCAACGCCGGTCTGTCGTTCACGTTTCAACGAAAAAGAGTGCCGCAGGTAACGCCAGGGCCGTCGGTGAAGAAGCAGAATGGTGCTGGCGAAGGCGGTGGGCTGTTTGCTGAGGCGATGAATATGTTACGCCGATGGAGCTCCCCCAAGTGAATTTATCTAACAGGTTGCCTGGTGTCGTGCGATATATGCGAGGGCAAGCAACACTTATTATGAGGAATAACGATGAATATTAACGGGTTGGGCGCTCAGACTCACAATATCCCCCTTGCGGATCATGGTCAAGCAGATGGTGGCGGTAATCATAGTGGTGCGGTGAGTAATAACAATAATCCAGGAGACGCGACGGCTTCCCCACATATCACAACCGCCCTGAGCGGTGCCACGGGGAGTGGCCCTATCAATTTCGACTCCCCGCCAGTTTTCAGTGTGAATGCTCCTGCGCCAAATAATGCGGCGGGCAGCCCGACTCAGCCAGGGCCGGAGAAGAGTGGTGGGAGTTTAGAAAGCGTTATTTCCGATATCCTGAATCAGTTGAGCAAACTGATTGAGGACATGAAGAAAAAGTTCAGTATCGGCGACCATTCAGGCCAGACAAGCAATACGCCCGCGGCTCCATCAGGTGGCAACGGTTCACCAACACCACCCATCGTAAATGGCGGCGGTGGCCCGTCGGTGGGGCATAGCATGCTGGTACAGCCAGGTTCGTCTGGGGGCGCTAAAGGTGCGGACAGTGCCGGCGCAACATCGGGTGCGTCAGGCCTTAGTGGTTCTGGTGATTTACATTTACCACCGCAGCTTGAGCCTTATCGTCAGTCGATCAACCACGCGGCGAAAGTCACCGGTATGCCAGCCAGCGTGATCGCCGCTCAGATTTGGGCTGAGTCCCGCGGTAACTTGTCAGCCGCCTCAACCAATGGCGGTAATGGCAAAACTGACTCGGGCCTGATGCAGGTAAACCCGGATACCTACAATGAAATGAAAAATGAGAACCCTGGACTGCTGTCGGGCAACCCAAACAGTGCAGAGAATAATATTATGGCCGGTGCGTTGTATCTTAAGCAGCAAACGCATGCCTTTAATGGCAATATTGGTGCTGGTTTACGCGCGTACAACTCTGGCCCGGATAACGTTAATTTATCCAACCTGTCTGATATTTCGAAAACCGGTACAGGTGCTTCGCCGTATGTAGATAATGTATTAAGCTATGCTAAAATTATTTCTTCAGGGCAGGGGAAACTGCCGGCTTAATAAGTAATATGTTGTATGTGTCGACGTGGTTTACATCATCCGATAATGAATAAATTTCATTATCGGATTTTTTTAAGGTTGTTTTTTAGTGTGGTGTAACTTTAGTGAAATATCCTCTGCTCTTGAGATGAATAAAATTAGCTGCTATTTATTAGGAATAATCTTAAATTCGATTTTTTTAGATATCGGATAAAGATGTCTAATTGTAAATTTGATGTCAGTTTGTGTTTTTTTAGGCGGTTTTAGCCGCATTTATATTAAGGTTTTGTTAAAAGTAGAGGTGTGTCACACTATATGTATACAAGGATACGCACTTTTTTAGTGAGTCTTTAAATGGCTGGAAATAACACTACTTTGTTATATTTTTGATACGTTAAATTAAGTAAAAAAATAAAATTTACATTTATATTATTGATTTTTATGTTTTTTTTGTTGGGAGTTTTTTTTCTGCTTTACCGATGGCGTAGCTAAACTCTTTTTTACCAAAAGGTAAAATTATCCCAAATACACAGATTATGGTGTTTATTCGCTGAAGCTTAAATATTGTAACAGGTAAAACCATATTGAGTAGCGGGCCTGTTCATGTTGAACGTGATGTAAGGATTTCCCTACATACCCCATTCCTGTTTCCTGATTGCCTGTCGAGTTTCTGATGCTAATTTATCCGCAGATTGGCGCTGGTAGACAAAATTAAATGCGTATCGTTCCTGCGTGTTAGCTTTTAAAGCTGCCTGACGCTAATTCATTATAAATTCATTATTTTATTCTAATAATCACAACATTATTATTTTATGGATGGAAATGGATGCGAGGAAAGTATGAGAGACAATCTTCCTAACTCGATAAGGCCGGCTAAAATAAGCCGTGACATTAACGAAGATCTCCCGGAAGAGGATATTCCTGAACAGCTAACGGTGCATGAAGCGTGGGATATCCATAGCGACTTTGATTCCATGCTACAAACTTTAGCTCCGCTGAAAGTTGACCTGACTCTGGAGGGAGAAACCGGCACGGGTAAAGACACTTTTGCTCGCCGCCTGTATGAGCGCTCCGGTTGCAAAGGCGCGTTTGTGCCGATTAATTGTGCAGCGATCCCCGAGTCGCTGGCTGAGAGTGAGCTATTCGGTATTATGGCCGGGGCTTACACCGGTGCGACGCATGCACGTGCGGGTTATATCGAAAGTGCGAACGGTGGGATTTTATTTCTTGATGAAATCGACAGTATGCCGTTGAGCCTGCAAGCCAAGCTACTGCGCGTGCTGGAATCACGCAGTGTCAGCCGTCTAGGGAGCACGCAGCAAATCTCTTTAGATTTACGCATCGTGGTGGCCTCTCAAAAACCGCTGGCAATGCTGGTTGAACAGAAGCTGTTTCGCCAGGATCTCTATTTCCGCCTGACCACTATTAAAATTACGCTACCCGCACTGCGTTCGCGTATTAAATATATCATTCCAATGTTCGCGCGTTTCTCGCAAGAGGCGGCATTACGTTTAAATTGCGCATTACCCGCTATCACTGCCAATCTTAGCGAGTCACTGATCATGCACGACTGGCCAGGTAATATTCGTGAACTGAAAGGGGCCGCCGAGCGTTTCGTTCTGGGAATCCCCCCGCTGGGTAACGCGATGCGCATAGACAGCGGTTCATTTCGACTGAAAGATCGTATGCGGCGGATCGAACACTGCCTGATTGAAGACTGCCTGATGCGCCATCAGAATAAAATTGTTAACGCTGCACATGAGCTGGGTATCCCACGTCGTACGCTGTATCAACGCATTAAATCTTTGAGCAACAGTGAATGATTTATTCTGTAAATGAATGCGTTGCGAAAATTCATAAAAATAGGCGTTACGGATGGAACCTATCGTGCGGCATAACCACTTAACAAGGGAATGAATGTTCATTCACTTTTCTTAACTTACTTGGGAGTAATCTTATGAATATACCTCATATGCCTAGCCTGCCGGGAGCTGCAGCAGGTCTTCCTGGCGCGGCCGTTAATGCCGGTTCAAATGTTGCTATGGAAGGCGGTATGGCAGCGATTCAGGCACAGATGGTACGGGACTCCTTGTTAAAAATGGAAACTGACCAGCAAAATGCTGCGCTCTCAGGACGTATTGATAGCATAGTGAAGCTTATCAGTGCTCTTACACAGCCAAAAATTCAGTTCTAGAGTGAAAGGGAACCGATAACGGTTCCCGTATTACTTCCCCTGTCCGGTAGTGGAGTGACATCATGAAAATCAATCAACCCCCGGTGTTCCAGTCGCTGGTTTCCCCCGGTATCTCCGGCAGTGAAGCAAGCGCAATCACCTCTGCTGATGCACATTTTTTTGCTTCAGAAATCGGCCAGAGTAGCGATGCCGATAGCCACGTAAGCGGTGGCCTGCTGAATCATGTTTCCGACATGTTTAAACAGCTCGACGTTGACAGTCGCCATATCAGTAGTGTGCTAACCAAAGCCGCAGGCACAACAGATCCGATGGTGCTTAATAAAGTCGGCGGGGAACTGTCGAAGTACGATTTGGAAAATTTGATGAACGCAAAAATTATTTCTAAGTCCGTTCAGGGGCTGGATAAACTGACCAACATGCAATAATGAATATGGTTAACATTGCGCTGAAGATCTTTTCAACTCTGCTGATTGTTTTGATGTTATCCGGGTGTGGGCAACAAGTGATTCTCAACACCGGCCTAACCGAAAACGACGCCAATGATATTATCGCTGAACTGTCCAGATACAAGATTCCAGCCGAAAAGCTGATCGATAAAACCGGGGTTACGGTGCTGGTGGAGCAAGACACCATTGAGCGAGCCGTTCAGATCCTTAATACAGCGGGTTTACCTCATAAAGCGCGAACCAACTTAGGTGAAGTGTTTCAGAAGAGCGGCATTATCTCCAGCCCGCTGGAGGAGAGGGCTCGCTATATCTACGCTTTATCGCAAGAGGTGGAATCTACGCTGGCGCAGATTGATGGCGTTATTGTTGCCCGCGTTAATGTGGTGTTACCCGAGCGCGTAGCGCCGGGTGAACCGATCCAACCGGCTTCGGCTTCGGTATTTATCAAATATCAGCCGGATCTTGATCCTGACAGTATTGAGCCGCAAATTCGCCGGCTGGTCTCCACCAGTATTCCGGGGCTGGCGGGCAAAGAAAGCAGCGCCTTGTCTGTTGTCTTCGTCCCTGTCGGAATCTATCAGGATCACATCGATATGGTTAATCTGGGGCCTTTCCAACTGACCATGAATCAGTATGGCACGGTGAAAATGGTGTTTCTGACGTTGTTGGTGACACTGATATTGGCTGCCAGTGGATTGGTAGCGAAATCGAAAATCCAGCGTCGCCTTGCAGCGAAGAAAGGGCAATAACCGTCACGTCAGAAAATGCGTGATATGCATATGGGATAACCGATGAATGACGCACAAGCATGGGTGGTCTGGTGGACGGAAGGTTACTGGCAACAGGTAGAAGAGAGTTGGCACTCGCTTGCCTTCTTTCACCAGCCGCAATCGTTAATCTCGCGCCTTCTTGCGATGAATCCCCAGTTGATTGCCGGGCAACTGGGTATTGATACCCGCCTGCCTACCGCACCGCATGGCTTGACCCGTGCTCTATTAGCGTTAAGCGCGGAGCAGCGAACTGTTGCGTTGCGCCTGACCGCCGGGATAGGTAGTTTCTATCCCGCAGATGCCGCTGCCCCCCCCCTGGATGAAGAAATGCTGCAGTGGTGTAAACGGATTGCTCGTGCGTTGCGCCCCGGCGTGTGGCTGCCTGAAGACCTCACTTTGCCGTGGCAGATCACGTCACTGATGCTGTTACGTCATGCTTTACCGCAGGGATGCTGGCAGCGGGTGCGTTTCTTATTTCCTTCTGCGTGGGTCGTCGCCAGTGAAGAAATAAGGGATGATGAATGGGCGAAAAATATTATGTTGATCAATAAGTTATCTCCTCTGTGGCAAGCCGCTTTCTGGCGTGCTTCACTGGCGCGTACTGACACATCCGATTCGCTGCAGGAAACTGAATATGTGGCAGCTTAAAATCGTTGAACTCGTGGCCTCATCACAGGCTACGGACGATGTCGTTCTGTCACAGGCTGTTTTGCAACGCCACCAACACAGTATTGGTCTGATTGAACGCGCCCGCCAGCAGGCTGCCCTGTTATTGCAACAGGCAGAAACGGAGGCTGAGCGGTTGATTGAACAGGCGCGTTTCGAGGCGGATCGGCAACTGGCTAATCTCCTGGCGAACAGTGAAGCCGAATTTTTGAACCGGGCAGACGTACTGTTTCATGGCTGGCAGGAGCAGCAAATGACGCAGGAGGCGAGGATTGTCGATCGCGCCAGCGAGCTGCTTAATCAGGTGATGACCCGTCTTCTGGACGACACCACTCCAGCCCAGCAACTTAATGCACTACTGCGGCAATTGCTGCAGGCTCAGCCGCGCGGTCAGCAGGCGACATTATGGTGTCATCCCGATCAGAAAGAACATATTACCCATTGGCTTGAGGTTCGGTCGCATATCACCTGGGAATGCCAGTTTGATGAATCTCTCCATACCGACCAACTGCTGCTGGAGACGGCCAGCGGAGAATTGCGCATTGGCTGGCAGGCGCTGAAGAGTCAGCTGTTGCGCGCGATTGACTAAGTCGACGGGATTATCCGTCATACCTACCGATGAACTCAAAACAGTGAGTAAAATCCGCCGTTCTCGGGAACCAATTCCCTCCTGGTGCTACTCATGATCACCATTAATCAAAGCAGGAGATGAGTATGAGCAGTTTCGATAAGTTACAGCGCCGTCTCGATTCGGCGCTGGTAACCAGTGATTCACATATTAATGACGTGGTTTCTGGTATTTTAAACCACGATACGCCCAATCCATATGATGTAATAGATTTCCAGAAAGCAGTTATGCGTGAGTCTACCGCTAACTACGCGTCTGGCCAGTTGAGTTCGCTCACGCATTCATTGAGCAAAAATATTATCGATTCAATTAACTAATGTTGGCAGCGGCTTCTGGCTGACTTGAACGCTTCAGAGCCGTTTTTTGATATTACACACTCATTAAAACTCCACAAAAATCAGGGCAATGATGCGTACAACGATGCTTTTGATCGCTTCAGCGGGGCTGGGATCTTTATTGAAGAGCGGTATCTTCCTTCAAGGGAGAAAATCGCTGTGAAGACTTTTTCAACCAAATTAACGCATACGCTGATGGCCACCTCGCTGGCCTTAAGTCTAAGTAGCCTCTCTTTTAGCGCGTCAGCGCAAGTGCCGGAAGGGTGGAACAATGGCGCTTATGCCTATTCAGCCCAAAGCACCCCACTGCGTACCGTACTTAACGACTTCGCCAACAGCCATGGCGTGACGCTGCGGCTGGGCAATGTAACGGACGCTATGATCAATGGACGTTTACGTGCCAACAGCGCGGCGACTTTCCTTGACCGTCTGGCGTTAGAGTATCAATTTCAGTGGTTTGTCTACAACGATACGCTGTATATCAGCCCGCAGTCGGAGCAAGTCTCCAGACGCATTCATGTCTCTTCCGAGGCTGCCCCGGATTTAAAAAACGCCCTTGATGGTATTGGCCTGCTTGAACCAAAATTTGGTTTTGGTGAATTGCCCGATGATAGTGTGATCTTAGTGACGGGACCGCCGGAGTATGTGGCGTTGATTAGCAAGTTCAGCGAACAACAGAAAGACTATAAATCCGGTAAAGAGATGATGAGTTTTCCGCTGAAATACGCTTCTGTCTCTGACCGTGAAATTCACTACCGGGACAAAACCCTGACCGTACCTGGGGTGGCGACTATCCTGAACGAGTTATTGGGCAAGAAAAGTAACAAGAGTACGCAGGGACTTAAAGCAAGTGGTTCTGATGATATTTCCGAAGCGAGACCATTTACCCAGAATGCAGACCCCGATAGCATTCTTTCCTCGATGTTAGAGGGCCAGAAACCGACTGGGGGACATGACGAATTTGATGAGGGCAAAAGCGGTTTGAATCCGCTGGTGTCCGCCGATGTGCGTAACAACGCCCTGCTGGTGCGTGATGAGCCGAACAAGCGTGAGCAGTATCAGGCGCTGATCTCGCAAATCGACGTGCCGCAAAAACTGGTTGAGATTGACGCGTTGATTGTTGATGTTGACCGCCACGCCATGTCGGCGCTGTCGGCTAACCTGGGGGGCCGGTTCGGTAATATCACCGCCGGTTCGACGCTGCTCGACGGTAGCAGCACGCTGTTTGTCACCGACTTCCAGCGTTTTTTTGCGCAGGTACAGGCGCTGGAAGGCAACGGTAACGCCTCTATTGTGGCTAACCCGTCAGTGCTGACGCTGGAAAACCAGCCCGCGGTGATTGACTTCAGTCAAACAGCGTTTATCAGCACCGTTGGTGAGCGG